>CAVUHI010000023.1:0-70669 GCA_963741295.1 Candidatus Bathyarchaeota archaeon | reverse complement strand
GTTCACCATGGCATCCAATGCAAATATCCATGCGTCGCTGCCTCTGCCCAAGGTTTTGCCGCATTTCACTGCTAACTCCTGAATGCTCAAGGGCAGTTTAGCGTGAAAAACTAAGTTGCCAAGGAATGTGTTGGTGCGGAAATCTTTGAAACCTGCCCGTGCCATCGAGGTGTGGTAGCAAACGGGTTGTTTGTCTTTTTCTTTGGAAACGATTATGCGTAAGTCGTAAAACCACTTCTGTACTAGTTCCTGAGCAACAACGCCGATTGGGTTGATTATGGATGGCTTTGTCTCTTTGATGCTGGCTTCTAGTTCCTCACGGTTTTTGGAGAGCATAATCATTTTTCCGTGAGTTCCAGCATCCGCTTTGATGACTATACCTTCCTCAATTGGGATTTCTTGTTCAAAGAGGTCGGCGATGTCTTTTTCGTTGTGAATTTCCTTCCCATTTTTCAGCATATCCGACGAGTCGCATGGCACGAAGACAGTTTTTGGAATTGGGATGCCTTCTTTGTGCAGGTTCAATAGGGTGCGGAGTTTGCTGTAACAGACAAATTCAACTTGGCTGGTGTTGAGAGTTTTTTTGCCCAGCATCTCCATATAGTATGAGGCTTGGAGACGCCGGTTTTTGCTCTGCGCACGGTTAAGCACAACTTTGGTGTTTTCGATGATGCCCGTGTAATCTTTGCCCTTGGTTTTAGCACTAAAACCGTCTTTGGAGATTGCTAAAGCAATTTTTCGAAAGGGAATAAAAGTTAATTCTATGCCGAGCTGTTGAGCGGTGAGTTTTATGCCGTTTTCATCGTTTTCCGAGCGTTCATACAAAAGTGCAATGCTCAACGCTCTCAACATCCATCAGAAAATAATTCCTTAAAAAGGTGATTTAACGTAAGAAAACATGATTTTATTGGAAGATACTGTTTATTCGCCCCAGTCTTCCCCTTCAATCGTCAACTCTTGAAGGTCAACGCAGCCGCAGTTAATCTGCTTAACTTCGAGTTCAAGTCCGCAGCCTGGGCAACTTACGATTTCGCCTTTTTCGGTGTCTGCTGGAACGTCAAGCTCTGCGTCGCAATCTGGGCATTTTGCTTTCACGTTTGCTTGGTTTGAGGTTATGGGTTTTATCATTTCTTATTCGTCACTTTTTATTTTTTTGGAAATGTCTTCCTGATAAATTCGCTAATCTTTTTAAACATTGCGACTAATTTGTTACAACTTAGACTTTTATTGTTCCATTTGGTACAACATTTTTTCATCAATTAATCTCATAAAAACGTAGCAGAACATCACCTATTCAACGGAATTCGTATTGTCTATTAATATAAAATAATGGAAAACGTTAAATTTTTCCTCACCATCAGTAATTCGGCTGAAAAGATGGATGAAAAAGACAGGCAAATCATCAAGATTCTAAAAGATGACGCAAGAGCAGGCTACGGCGACATAGGCTCCAAAGTAGACCTTTCCGAAGGCGCAGTCCGCAAAAGAATCAAAACCCTAACCGACGAAAACATCATCAAAAAATTCACTATCAAAATCGGCCTTGCAGAAGGCGCCCAAGCAATAACTTTACTCGCTACAAACCCAGCCTACCCCACCCAGGAAGTCTCAAAAAAAATTCAAGCCATCCCCAACGTAGAAACCGTCTACGAAGTCACAGGCGAATACGACATCGTAGCAGTCATCAGCGGAATGAACGTCACAGAAGTCAACGAATGCATCGAAAAAATCCGCCGAGTCGAGGGCATCATGAAAACCAACACGATGATAGTCCTACGAAGCTCATAAAAACCTCTTAAATTTTTACACAGGTAATCTTAAGGCCATTTTTCTTCAGCAATGAAGCAGTTATGCCGTCAACGATTAATCTATCCGTAAATGAACCGTCAAAAATTAAGCCGCATCGCTTCTTTTCCAAAATAAACTCTGAAGTCATCGATAAGGAAGTTAACGAAGCACTGGATTTCGATGCAGTTCTCACCAAAAACGGCAACTTCACATATCTTTTATGCTGCGGCCACAATTTCGCAGGTGACGCTCGAAGAATTGTCGAACACGTTGAGCAAATGCCAATATCGAAAGTGATTCCCAAACGATTAAAGGTTGAACAATTACTTTGAAAAAAAGTCAGAAACCTATTTAAAAAAAACAAGAAAAAGATGAGAGAGGATAATTTCACTTTAAAAACATTTTATTAATTTCTTGCAGTTTAATTCTAGTATCTTTTTGACATGAAATTTTCATTAAGTTGATAGTTATAAATCTTGAAATTTAGAGCAGATATTAAGATTTATCAGCATATCCTAATTAGTTTTATATCTTAACCGTTTGAGTATTAACTGGTGAGCGCTTGAAATTTTGCCCGTACTGCCAATGTGAGCTAAAATTCCCAGAAGCGAAATTTTGTCACGACTGCGGAGGTAGCTTATTAGCTTCAGTACCCGAGAATATCAAAGTTCAACAGTCACCTCAAGAATCGCCAATGTCAGAGCTTTCAGAGCCATTTGCTGAACAGGAGCTATCTTCTGAAGTTGACCTTTCAGTGAAAATTCCAAAATACAATGTATATGACTTAGGTACCAAACTTGAAGTGGTCGTAGAGAAAATCTATCAATCATGGGGCTACTCAACAATAAGAAGGCAGAGGGTTAAAGGGAAAAGTGGTACTCAAAACGAGATTGATATTCTTAGCCAAGAAAGGAACACGGGTAGTGGCAATAGAATGTAAAAATCACTCTTCAGTAGTGGGTATTGAACCAGTCAGAGACTTTAATGGAAAACTAAGCGAAATTGGGCTAACTGGAAAAGGGGTATTTGTTGCATACACTGGTATGAGCCAAGGTGCTGAAGATTATGCCCAATATCATCGAATAGAAATACTGGATAACGATGAGTTGGCAGAAGAATTATTAGCAATTTCTGTCGGACGTACAGAAAGCATTAAAGGGCAATCCCTTACGTTGGAGCACGCATTGCCAATTAACGTGAGCTTTTCACAAGCTTCCGCAATAAAGTTGTTAAATAAAGAAAAAGTTCAAGGCAATGATGCAAAACTTGTTTTTCACCCATATTTTTCACTGCAATATAATTTTACCACAAATTTCATAGACCCCATCAAGAGTGTTCATAAATTATCTGACAGAGGAGCTGTGTTTGTAGACGCTCTTACTGGAAGAGTTCTAAATGAGAAACCGGAAAAAGGATTGGGGCTAATCAATGCAATGAAAAAAATTGCCTCTGCTACATCCAAGTTGGAGAATGCCCGAACCAAGAAATTAATTTTTGAGTTGAGAGAAAAAAGTCCTATTTTGCATTACGATTTACAGATTGAAGAAAATTATCATACACATTATCAGAAACCCGAAATCTCACAGAGGCAAGCCATCGATTCAGCTATGCAATTTATCATTGAAAAGAATACAACTCAAATTTCATATACTCCAAAGAGTCGCCAAAAAGATGAATTTATTCCAGAGATTAAACATATCACGTATATCCCAAGAAAAAAGGACATCCAAATCTTCAAAAAAGATGTTGTAATTGTCCCCCGCTGGTCAATCGAATTTGAATCTAAGAATAGTACGTATAGACGAGAAGTTCTTGCTTGTTCAGGGACAGTTCTTGAAGATACTATAGTTTTTTGTCCAAACCATTTCAAGCTCGGTTCAATAGAGTTTTCCAAAAAGCAGTCAGTTGCTGTTTGCGAAACTTGTGGCAAAGCGCTATGCGAAGAACACGTGAGACCTTGTGCGCTCTGTGGGAAATGGCTCTGTAAAGACCATTCATTCGATTGTGAGGTTTGCAAGAACCGTTTCTGTCTTGACCATGAATATTTGCAGTGCCAAATATGTAATGGAAAGATATGTTGCACTTGCATTTCTATATGCCCAGTTTGCAATACAACTTATAGCCCAAATCACTCACAAAAATGTGATATCTGTGGAAAAACAGCTTGCCCAAGCTGCATAACAACGACGGGTTTAATTAGAAAGAATAGAGTTTGCAAGAAATGCAAACCAGTTTAATGTAAAATTTCTTTGTTTCTACCATAATACCTAATCAAGAGAAATGATGCTTGCTTATGTGTTATTTTTGGTAGTATCTCATAAACGCTATTGTAAGGCAAAATCGCTAAATCAATTTAAAATAAGGTACTTGATAGAAGATTCCTAATTTTAACAAAAAACAAATGAAAAGAAAACAATTATTTTCTTAGCTTCTGGATTTTCTCTACTGCGTCGCTAGTCCCAATGTAAGCTATGTCGGTTAAGCCGATGAAGAAGCCTGTTTCAACCACACCTGGAATCATCTTCACCTTAACCGCAAGGTCAGCAGGATTCACAATTTCCCCAAAGTAGGCGTCTATGACTGCGTTGCCGTTGTCGGTGATTGTTGGTCCCAGTTTGCCTTTGCCTTCACGCACCACGGGTTTTCCGCCCATGGCAACGATTGTTTCTTTAACTATCGGAAGGGCAAAGGGCAAGACTTCTATTGGGTACAAACTGGTTGTTTTCACCCAGCAACTGGACTTTTTTGTTTTGGTCCGCAATGATGATGTTGAGTTTGGTGGCTGACGCAACGATTTTTTCTCGTGCCAGTGCTGCTCCTCCACCTTTAATCAAGTAGAGTTCTGGCGTTAGTTGGTCTGCTCCATCGATTGTTACGTCGATAACTGGGTGCTCATCAAGGGTTGTTATGGGGATTTTGCATTCAACTGCTAGCAGAAACGCTTGGTAAGAAGTTGGAATACCCATGATGTGCAGATTTTCAGTTTTGATTCGCTCACCCAATGCTTCGATGGCAAATGCCGCTGTGCTTCCGCTTCCTAACCCAACGATAAAACCGTCTTTGACGTGTTTAACGGCTTCTAGGGCAGCGTTTTGCTTCTGCAACTGAATCGGATCCAAATTAGACTTCACTTTCCATATCCCCCAGCTTATCTAAGATCTTTTGAACTTCGCCTGTTATGGTTTCGATGCGTCTTTCAGATTCATTCTTGGGGCCTGTTTTTTCTTCTGGCGGCTTGCGTTTCTTCTTAACTTTTTCATCGCTGCTTGCTGGCGCTTCGGTTTCTGCTTCCTCTTCGTCGCCGTCTCCTATGTCGATGTCTATGGGGGTTTTCGGCATCTTTATGGGGACTTCACGGATGGGTTTCACGTCGATTCGTGTTCGCAGTTCTTCGACTTTGCTGGTTAGTTCTCCGAAGCGTTCACTGAAGAGTTTCATGAGGTCTTCTTGCATGCCCTCAAGCTCATGTAATGCGACGATGCCTTCGTCTTTGGTTATCGAGTTTTTAATCAGATTCATTCGTTCTTTGTAGGTGCTGGCTAATTTATCCCGTTCAGCTTCGGTAATTTTTCCTTCGCCGTGTGCTTCGTATAAGCGTCTTATGGCGTCGCCGAGAATTTCACGTTCTAAATCCAGCATGCGTAACTCGTTTTTTGCGTCAGATGCCATCGTTGTTTGGACGCTCTTAGAAATCTTAAACGGGACGTTTCCGTATTCGGGAGAAGGGTCTAAGGATGTGTTCTGCTTTTGCGGCTGTTTTTTGGGGGCAGAAGGTTTCCCGCCATATCTTCTCATGGCAAAAACAACTGTTCCCACGGCGATGATTACCACTAACGCTACCAGAGTAACTATTATGGGGTCATCATACCAAACCAAGCCATGCCATCCTCGATATCTTGATTGTGCACCTTGCATATATTAATTGATATAATGGCTATGTTTGGCAGTTCAAGTTTAAATAAATATTGCAAGATTCGACCGTTTAGAGTGGCACAACTTTTGTTTGCAATTTGTATTGAGGACTAAGTTTAAATCTGGAATCACTACACCACACATAATTATGAAAGCAATAACGATTCTTGGCGGCATTGCTGTGGCGATTCTGTTCTTTTTTGCAGTTATCTTTGCGCTTGCTGCTTCGGTACAAGCAACAACGGCTCGTCTTGCCACAAGTGGTATACTCTTTATCATTGGGTTAGCCGTAATCGTAGGCGTCTATTACACCACTCGCAAACCCAAAACGGTTATCCAGCAATTGGAAGTTTCAGGGCAAATGAAGGCGGCGCAAATCAAATGCCCCAACTGCGGTGGATCCATTAACGCTGACCAAATCAAGATTGTTTCAGGCGTCCCATACGTTAAATGCCCTTACTGCGGCACAACTTTTGAGGTTACTGAGGAACCAAAATGGTAAAGAAAATTCCGTTGCTTTTTGCCTTGCTACTGATTTTGGCGGTTGCAGTTTCAGCGGCAAGCAGCGTCAATGCACAAAACTTAGTTTACTCTGTGGACCATGAGTGGGCTCAAATCTTCATCAACCAAGACGGCACCATCGACTTAACCTACAACATAACCCTAACCGTTACTTCTGGCACTCTGCACGGGTTCTATGTGGGGCAACCCAAAGCTGACTTTACACCCGGCCAAGCAGTTGATGAGAATGGCAACTCCTTACAGGTTGCAGATGCAAGCAGCGGCGGCGACTACCGAGTCGACGTCACCTTAGCTCAACCCTTGACAGCTGGGCAATCGGTCTGGTTCCAAGTTACAACCAACGTGGCAGGTATGATAAGCAACGACACCCAGAACCCTGGCAATTACGGGATGCAATTCATTCCTCAATGGGATACTGCAAGTGTCAATCAGCGACGTACGGGTACAGATTGTTCTGCCTCCCGGCGTTACTACCAGCGATGTAAAAACTACCTCGAACTTCTACAATGGCACCTCAACCGTTAATGGGCAATTGGCGGTTTACTGGGAAAAACCCGTCATCCAACCCAACGAACAGTTCTTGGTGGGTGTTTCTTTTCCATCCAGTTTCTTGCCAAACTATGTTCCGAGTTCGGGAGGGGGAGGATTCAGCCTGGGCTCTTATGGGATTGTCATAGGTGTTGTTGGGGTTTTATTTGCAATTGTCATTTTGGTCTTAATAATTAGAGCACTCAGCAAAAGCTCCTATGCCTCGCCGAAAGTCGGCATGGAGAGCTTAGGCGTTAAACGTGGCTTAACTGCGGTTGAAGCTTCTTACCTCCTTGATATGAAGCCGCCACAGATAGTTACCGAAATTCTCTACAGCCTTTTGCAGAAGAGAGCTGTTTGGGCACAAGAAACCAAACCCTCACTCAAACTAAAAATACTGCCACCGTTTGACAACAATACGGGTCCCAAAGACAATCCTTTGCGGTACTACGAGATTGATTTCTTGAACTCGCTTAAAGCCGACGGCAGCCTCGACGAGGAGAAGCTTGCGCACACCATCATGTTCCTACG
Source organism: Candidatus Bathyarchaeota archaeon (assembly GCA_963741295.1). Taxonomy (GTDB): domain Archaea; phylum Thermoproteota; class Bathyarchaeia; order Bathyarchaeales; family Bathycorpusculaceae; genus Bathycorpusculum. The sequence continues at coordinate 63,388 of CAVUHI010000023.1, read as the reverse complement.
TGACACGGTGGAGCAGAAGCTGCAGGGTTATAGCAGAAAAGACACCGTGGATTATTACCGAAAAATCGCGGCTCACAGCTTGGACTCAAGTAGAACAGGCGGGCACGGTTGATTTGGCTGCGAACGCTTACGATGAGCAACTGCTGTGGCTTATGCTTGACCCCAACCAGCGAACACGCACAGAAACCGTGTTCAGGACCGGCTACATTCAGCCGAATCCGCTGTGGTTCTGGTGGTGGTACGGCTACACAACATACCATCCAAACCCAACATACTCACCAAACGTTAACGTACCAGCACAGTCAGGTCCAGCGCCAAAGATTCCAGGCGCAGACTTCGCCAACAACATCGCCACGTCCGTAGAAAAAACTTCAAACAACATAGTTGTCAGCATGGAAAAATTCGCAAACGCCATCGTTCCGGCGCCGCCAAAAGCGTCCCATGACCCTGCACATCCAAAAGCGGGATGTGTCTGTGCGTGTGCAGCATGTGCATGTGCTTGCGCTTGCGTTTCATGCGCTTGTGCCTGTGCAGGCGGAGGAGGCCACTAAATGAGTTTTCTTAGGAAAAAGAAAATCCCAATCGGAAGATACAGTTACCGTGGAGCTGACAAGTTCGCGGGCATGTCCTTGCAGTTGCGTGTTGAAGCAAGTGGACAAGGCGTCATGGTGATTAACGGCGACAAAATTCTGCACCTTAACCATTCGGCAACGGCATTGGCTTACTTTTTTATGCAGGGCTTACCCGAAAAAGAAGTGATTAAAAAAATTCGAGGCATGTACCGTGTTAATGCTGAAACTGCCAAAGCCGATTACCAGAAGCTTGTTTACACAATAAGCACTCTCGCGCAAACCGCAAAGATTGACCCCGTGAGTTTTCTTGAAATCGAAAAAATGGAGCCCTTCAGCTACCAGTATTCAGCGCCGCTACGCATGGATTTAGCATTGACGTTTAGGTGCCAAAACGACTGTGTCCACTGTTACGCTGGCGGACCCCACGAAACCCCCGAATTAACAACTGCTCAGTGGAAAAGTGTTATCGATAAGCTCAGCGAAATCGGGGTTTTCATTTTGACCTTTACGGGCGGCGAACCTACGTTGCGGGAGGATTTGCCTGAACTGTTATTGTACGCCCAGAACAAGGGGATTGTAACGGGGTTAATTAGTAATGGGCGACGACTCAAAGACAAAGCATATGTGGCTACGCTTGAGAAGTCAGGCTTAGATTTTGTGCAGATAACTCTTGAATCCCACAAACCCCAAATCCACGACGCCATGACCAAAGAGAAGGGCAGCTGGAAAGAAACCATCAACGGAATCCAAAATGCAGTCCAATCGAAGATTTACGTTTCCACCAACACCACGCTAAGTAAGCACAACGCCGCTGACTTCTTAACAACCATCGACTACATCAAAAGCCTGGGTGTGAATGCGTTTGGCTGCAACAGCCTCATCTACTCGGGCAAAGCACCCTCTGCAAGCGAAGAATTCGCCCTAACCACCGAAGAATTAAACACGCTTCTGCCCCAAATCCGAGACAAAGCCCACCTCATCGGCTTAAAGTTCCTCTGGTACACGCCAACCCAATACTGCCAATTCGATCCCGTACAGTTGGGCTTAGGCGTCAAAAGCTGCACTGCCGCCATGATAAACGCTTGCGTTGGACCAAACGGCGACGTTTACCCCTGCCAAAGCTACTTTGAAAGCCTCGGAAACATCTTAACCGAACCCTGGGAGAAGATCTGGCACAATCCCCTTAGCAGAAAAACTCCGCAAAAGAGAATACGTTGAAGAAAAATGCAAAGACTGCGGCCAACTTCAGGTTTGCGGCGGCGGATGCCCCCTAGAACTGCAAAATAAAGAGCACCAATGTACCCAGACAGGATAATTTTATCTTTAGCAAACGCCAACTCTTTAAGCAAACAGCGCTAAATCGTGAGTTAAGATAGAAATGGCTCAAACGGAAAAGCCCAAACTTGTCGTCTTCGACGTTGAAGGAGTGCTCATCCCCAAAAATCGTTTCATTTTTGCAATGGGCAAAACCTTAGGGGTAACTACGCTTATCAAGATGCTTTTCTTGGGTTTTCTCTATGAAGCAGGCATTTTAAAGCTGGAATCAGCGTTGAGGCGTGTTTTTAACAATTTGAAAGGTGTTGAGTTTGAAACTCTTGAGTGTATCTTTGACAAGATTCCAGCTACGCCGACTCTAAGAAGCATTTTTTGTCAACTAAAAGAGAGAAATTGCAAGATTGCCCTAATCAGTTCAGGATTGCCAACGGTTATTGTTAAAAAATTAGCAGATTGTTTGGGTGCAGAATACGCTTTCGGGATCGATGTTGAAACTCAAGATGGAAAGTTGACGGGTAAAATAGATGGCCAAGCCATCAAACCTGCTGGAAAAATGAAAATTTTATCTAAAATTCTAAGCACCGAAAACTTGGAGCTCAAGGATTGTGTAGTTGTGGCTGACGACCGAAACAACCGCTGCATATTCGCTCCTGAAGTATTAAAAATTGGTTTCAACCCTGACTTCGTTATCCGCGTCAAAGCTGACAGAGTAGTTAACGGTAAACTTTCAGGCATTATCCCCGTCATCGATGGAAAAAAACATAAACAGTCTTTTCCCTCGATTAACGATTTTGTCAGAGAAGACATTCACGCTTCAGGTTTTTTTGTGCCCGTAATCGCGGGATTTATCACCATTCCAGTGGTTGCAACTTTAATCATTCTAATCTCGATCGTCTACACGGTTTCTGAACTTAGGCGTTTAGAAGGACGCGAATTACGCCTTGTTTCAGCGGTTACCCGTCATGCAGCTTCCCAGTCTGAACTTTATGGTTTCGCTGCAGCGCCCATTTACTTTGCTTTAGGCATCTTTCTGACGTTGATTCTTTTTCCACCTCAAGCTCACGGTAATCCCGGTGGCGCAGCCATCGCTATGTTCTGTTTAGGCGACAGCACAGCCTCCATTTTCGGAGGATTAATTTCAACTTCGCTTCCCTTTAACAAGGGAAAAACTTGGGAAGGGTCAGTGGCTGGGTTTTTCTTTGCGTTTTTGGCAGGAACATTCTTTGTTTCGCCATGGTTAGCTCTGGCAGGCGCAGCGATTGCCATGACCATTGAGGTTTTGCCACTGCCAATAAACGACAACGTACTAATCCCAGTGATTACGGGTGCAGCATTAACGCTGCTACTGTTGATCTAACCCAAAAAATCAGTTTTTTTACATCTAAGATTTATTTTTTGGTCTTGGAGCTTATGAGATCTCTTTTCTGTTGATGACTTAATTTCTTTATTGCCCGTTCTCGCTTCATTGCGCTACTTCGGGTCCCGTAAACTTCTACGTACTCCAATTTTTGGGGTTTGTGAGTTTTTGTGTATCTTGCGCCTTTGCCGTTTTCATGTTGCTTCATTCGCTCATCGACGTCTTTGGTGTAGCCCGTATAGAAGCTACCGTCCATGCAGAGTAAGATGTAAACGTAGAACGACATAGCTGGCGTTATAGCTCCTGTGTGATGTAGTCGGGAACTATGCCTTTTTGCATAGCTCTCTTAAGGTATGCTTCTGGATCGATTGCCTGCACCATCGTTCGGTCCACGTCTATGATATAGATTTCTTGGATTCGGGCGTTTCGGATTTCCTCAAATGTTACAGGTGGTTTTTGATAGTAGGTGTCGCAGAGGTTTTTTATCTGCTCTAACTCCTGTTCTGTGCGGTTTCTGGGGGGCTTAGCTAAGGTGCGTGGGAAAGGTAAAATGTAGTGGGATGGAACGCCCAACGCAAATTTACCCGCAAAAGTGCTGTATCGAATAATCTTGCTGGCTAAACGCGCAGTTGTATAAGTTAACGGTGCTAGTGCGTTTTCTGGCGGAATAAACCCAGTTTCTATTTCGACAACAAGATTTCCTAAGCCCTTTATGCCGTATAAGTCGCAGGTCAAGAGTTCGTTTAGGGGATATTCAATTTGGACTTCGTAGCCTTTTTGGATGAGATATTTGGCGCAGACTAATTCCATGACGGAGTGGTTGATTTTTACGACGTTTTCCTTCTGGAGTTTGATTAGCCAATCTTTTAACATGTTGAGTTTGTTTTCAACTTCGGGTCCAGTATCAACTGTCAACCTTGAAAGTAGAACGGTTAGGTCGCGGTCAAATCTTTCTTTGTTACTCATCTCATTTTCCGCCGATGCCGACTACAAACCTATCTTTACCTTAACTAGGCGAATTTAATATATAAAGCCAAAAAAAGCTAACACCACAGTCAAACAAGCTCAGCCTTTCCTCTGTTTACCCACGTAGTGTCTTACATCTCAGATTGGAACAATCTTACTGAGCAGAGAGCACAAGCCGCGTGTTGGGAACGTCGATTTCAACGATTTTGTAGCCCTTAAATTCTTTTTCTTGCCCCATAATGTTTTTGACAACGATGGTTTCGCCATTGACCTTGCTGTAGATTACATCTTTGAATTCTATTTTTCCATCAACAATAACATTGAATTCACACATAACTAATCACAAAGAGAAAAAATTGGTTTCTTAGTTATAAATTCTCACCCAACAATTACACGTTTAAGTCAACTCAGATTCGATTTTTCCAAAGACCCAGCCATTAATCACAAATAAACTGAAAGGCTCAATCTTGTCACCACATCAATAGAGATAAGCCATATTAGGCTAAACAATAATTGTCAAATGGTGTTCGGATGTACGAGATTTACATCTATATTCTGATGGCTATAGTTTTTGAAAGCGCCGGAGGCATGCTCTATGGCGTCGCCGTTGGATTCGACCCCAAACTGGTTTTTGTATCCACTCTAATTATTAATATTCTAACGATCTTCGTAGCTGTAAAAGTAATCGACAGGCTGTTAGAATGGAAAAAGGGTCTAAGAGGCTGGATTGACAGAAGAACAGCTAGAGGTCAAAGACTCATCCACAAGTACGCTTGGATCGGCATTATTGCCGGAATTTTTGTGCTCTCACCAATACAGACGGCAATTGTTGCCCAGTTGTTGGGAATTAAGCCAAACAAATTTTTTCCTCCTTTGATTGTTGGAACTGTTCTCGGAGCCATAGTGTCTATGGGAATCGCACTTGGAATATTCAAATTAATTTTAGGCTGGTAACCAACAAGACAAATGGCGTTACCTCAAAAATAAAAATTAACTGAGAAGACCAACGCAAAAATATAGTTTATTAGAAGATGGGGTAAGGTGAGGGGTTAGTCCCTCTCTCTTTATTCTTTTTTTGTCTTGAATAAGAATATCCTGGTTTTTTCTTATAAGGGATATTTCGAAAATCGTAATATGTCAAGACCTTGAATAGCTTTAGATAAATTTGATTCTCGTTTAATCACAAACGTTTTTAGATAAAACAGGCTATAGAAAAGAATGCCAATGAAAACACTTGCTGAAATCAAAAATCTGCTGGAATCATTAAAACCGGTCCTAAAAGACAAGTTTCAAGTAGACACCATAGGCATATTTGGCTCATATTCGCAAGGGCAACAGAAACAAACAAGCGATGTGGACCTACTTGTAACCTTCATAGAGCCCAATGACATTGACCTCTTGGATTTTATCGGTCTCAAGCAATTCTTGAGGCGAAAGTTAAAGGTAAAAATTGATTTGTTGAAAAGAAAGCACTCAAAGCTCGAATAAAAGATAGAATTTTCGAAGAGACCATCTACGTATGACTAGATTGAACTTATCAACAGATGTTTATTCAGTAACTCTCTTGCACTCGATTTTTTTCGCATCCCTCTTAACGAATAGTTGTTTCTCTTTAGAAGTAAAACCCGAAGCAAGCTCAACCTTGGCATGCAAAAGTTTCGTCAGTTCTTTTATGATTTCTTTGTTCACTTTGCCCTTAACTGGCTCTTCGGTGGAGTAAACCACTATTTCGTCCGCCATCAAACTCGACTTTAAATTTTGGGGAGTTGGGTTTAACAAAAATGGTGAGGATTACGCCGTCTTTGGTTTCAGCGATGCTCATGGAGCTATGCACTCAGCATCGCAGGATGATTGGGCTTTGCCAGATTGTAGTGCCCAGCTGAACTTGTTGCGCAGCGTTTGGGGGTAGAATTTTTCGATGTCGAACTTTACTTTCTTTGCCCATTTAACATATGCAGTCGGGTCAATGTACGATTTCAGAGATGTGCCCAAGTTATATTCTTTTGTCAGCTTCGTTAATTGGATATCCAGTTTAGCTCGTTCAATTCTGGTTTCCAGTGACTCGGTTTTTTTGCCCTCTTTCTTTTTTGCTTTCAATAACGACTCGAGATTTTTCAGATTAGCTTCCTTATCCAGTACTCGCTGGTCAAATGTTGGTGGGATTTTGCGTTTGTGGTTTGCGACTTCTGCAACTTTGAAATTGGCCATTTTTGCGGCGAAGTTTTTCTTGTAGTCGGGGTCTTCTTTGGTTACGCCGCTTTTCTCAAGTTCTTCTTTAACGGTTTTTGTGCATCGCCATGTTCTGAAGACTTTGGCAGTGAGTTTGGGCATTTTTTCGGAGAGGAAACGGCTGACGTGTTTGCTGTCGATGCCTTCGAAGAGGTATTCTTTGCTTGTTTTGCTGAAGTACTCGATGTTCTTGATGACTTCGGGTGGTGCTTTGTATTCTTTGACCCATCGTACGCTGTCTTTGCCTAAGAAGTCAAAGTGTAGGGTGTCGCCGACGATTTTGATGTGTTCTTTGCGTAGGGTGATTGCGCCTACGGTGTCGGCTTCGTCGGGGTCTTTTTCGTCGCCAACCCTCATGTTGGGTACCAAAATCAGCCATGCCACGGTCGCAACCTTGCGTCTGTTGATGTCTTTGTCGTTAAGGTTCTCTGAGGATATGTGCTTCGATTTGCTTGATTTGTTTGCCTAAAGTTTCAGCTTTTTGGAATTTCTCTTTCTCGCGGTTCTGTTTTAGAAATGCAGTATCGGAGAACCAAACGTACTTAATTTTACCTGTAAGCTTGTCTTCCCACTTTGCAACGTACATCTTGTTGGGTTCCCAAACGATGCCCTTCCAGTTTCCTGCTGGTTTTGGCACGTCAGGAGGCAAGTTGAGAGTGATGTCTTGTTCGCTTGGACCTTCTTTCCATTTGCCACGTTGTGGATGGTCGCCTCGTCCCGCAAAAAGGCAAGATGGCTCAGCAGTCCAGTTGGCGATTTCCAACTTTTGACCATCAACTTCAGCGTAACCGTATTTTTCTTTGAATTCTAAACGTTTAACTTTGCGTTCTTCTGCTTGCTTCTTTTTCTCTTCTTTGCTTATGGCTTCTTTTTTGGCTTTCTCGTCAACGATGAAGCGTTTAACTTGGCTGAAGTCAATTTCGTTAGCTTGTTCGCCGCCATTGTTTTGGGTTGCTGATGGATTATCGATGCTATGCAGGTATTTTGGTATAAAACTGTTCAAGTAGCCTGCTTGAGGGTTTTCTTTCTTTAGCTGTTCAAGGAATTCTTTCATGAAGTTCTTGGTGAAAACCTTGTCTGGGGGCGGTATGGTGGTTGATAGAACTCGGCGGCTCCATGCCATCGCCATGGGCTCAGTTTTCTGTGTAAGTTTTATCTGTTGACCTTGGATTCTAATCGAGAACCCTTTAAGGTCGTAAGGGGGAACGTATATGCCGTTGTGCTTTAGACTTTTCATAACATGTTTCCATGAAGTAACACCGTTTTTCGGCAAAGTTTTCTTTCCTTGCCACCTAATAGTTCAGATATGCTTTTTTTAGGTTTCGTTGCTAAAACAGCAACTTTCCATAATCTCATTATTCGAACTTTAAAAAGATTAACCAAAAAAACAGCAATTCTCAGGAAAAAAGCGTTTTTGCCGTCTTGCAACCCTATCATTCTGCAGTTTCCTGTAAACTAACTCTACATCTTTCCGTTCAACATAGCCTTTGTGTGGTCGAAAACCGCCCGAGAAACCGCCTGGAATATGCATGAGTTCATGAATCAAAGTTCTCTCCTTATCTTCAGGGGACATCCTGTCAAAAATCTCTGAAATAACTTCAATGGTGTAGGATGGCGGAAGGTTCATCACACCCTGCCAAATCTTGCCTAACCCATGGATTCGGGCGATTGTGCGTCGTGCCTTGGAGCCTTTGCTTCGTACGCAGTAAACGAATTGGGGAACAACATGGTAAAATTCGCATTCTTCCGCTAGCTGGTCGACTTGTTTTTTGATTTCTGGAGCCTCAAAATACTTTATCGGCACATGTATCCCTCTTCCTTTACCCTCATATGTTGTTTGGGTTTAAAAGCTAGGCGCTTTTCTGCAGAATTTTCGCAAGCTCCATCCAGAACGTAGCTACAAACGACACAACAATTACCAAGAGCCCAATCCTGCAAGCTGTAAACCTGTAATCTGCAGCGACGTCTGTATAAGTGGCAGAGTGGTGCCTAAAATCAAGGTAACAAACACCAGCAGAGCCCAAAGCAACATGACTTTGTTTGAAAGCAATCCTTCTTTTATCAGGGGTTCATGTTCTGAGCGGAAGTTTAAGGCGAGGAAAATATGCCCAAACATCCAAGTCGCAAACGCCATCGTTCGAGCATAAGTTACGTCAGATGTTGTGTACCATGCGAATAGGAAAGTTGCTGTGACAGCTATAAAGAGGCTTAATGCGCCTAAGAAGAGGCGTCTTAGCATGGGTTTGTTGAGGAATTTCTCTTTTGGATCGATCGGCGGTTTTTGCATGGCGCCTGTTTCTTCGGGTTCAGCAACGAAGGTGGCGGAAGCAGCTAAATCCATGAAGAGTTCGAGCACTATGATTTGGATCGGAGCAAAAGGCAACGGAATCCCCAGAATGATTGGAACAATGAAGATGGATACCAACGCTACTTTGCAAGCTAAGTAGTAGCGGACGCCTTTGCGTAGGTTGCCGAATAGTTTACGTCCTTCTTTCACGGCGGTCTCGATGGTTGCAAAGTTGTCGTCGGTTATTATCATGCTTGCGGCTTCTTTGGCGACGTCGGTTCCACGGATGCCCATAGCGATGCCGATGTGGGCTTCTTTGAGTGCTGGAGCATCGTTTATGCCGTCGCCCGTGACAGCAACGACTTCACCGTTCTCCTTTAGCAACCTGACCAAACGCAGTTTATCTTCAGGCGTCACCCGAGCAAAAACAAACGTGCTCTTCAACGCCTCTTTCAAGTCTGCATCAGACATTTTGGCGATTTCGCTGCCAGTTAAGACTTTGCTGCTGTTTATGCCGACTTGGCTGGCGATTGTTCTCGCGGTTTCGGGGTGGTCGCCTGTAATCATGATTACTTTGATGCCTGCTTCTTGGCAGGTTTTGATGGCGCCTCTGACTTCTTTTCGTGGCGGGTCGATGAAGCCTATGATGCCGACGAAAACGATGTCGCTTTCAAGATTTTCTTTAGCTGAAATCAGCGGGTAAGCGGTGGTATCCAAACGCCAAAAGACGCTCGCCTGCGTGAGCCATCTGCGCAATTGTGCTCAAAACTTCAATTCGCTTGGTATCAGTAAGCTGGGCTTCTTCGCCCATTAGCAGGATTCGGCTGGAGTTTTCGAGGATTTTCTCTGGTGCACCGCTGGATAAGACCACTTGGGAGTTGCCGTATTGGTAAATGTAAGAGGCAAGTTTGCGTTTAACGTCAAAGCTTAATTCGTCTTTGAGTACCCAATCCTTCGAGACAGCTTGCGCATTGACGCCGTCCTGTTTTAAGCGTTCTTCGATTGCTTGCGCCATCGGATTACCCAATTTGGCGGAAGGTGTCTTGCTTTGGATGGCGTCGCTTGCCAAAAGCGCAGTTCTCAACGCTGCTTTCTCGTTTTCTTTAAACTCATATGTGGGGGTTATTTTGCCGTCAAAATAGAGGTGCTCAAGCCGCATCTTGTTCTCAGTGATTGTGCCTGTTTTGTCGGTGGCTATGACGGTTACGGTTCCTAACGTTTCTGCTGCACGCAAACGCTTCACTATGGCGCCTTTTCGGGACAGGGCATAGCTGCCGACGCCTAAAACCATCGTAATTATGATGGGAAGCTCCTCGGGGATAACAACGAACGCCAAAGATAATCCATAGAGCACGGCTTCTGCGGGGCTTGGCTGCAAACCTCGAATGTAACTTAAGACTGGTATTAGGATGGCGAAGAAGAGGGCAACCCAAACCAGCGTCTTTGGAAAGCTGCTTCATCGCCAGTTGGAGGGCTGTTTTTGGTTCTTTGGCGGCTTTGGTGATGCCGGCGACTCTTCCGAGCTCCGAGTTAACACCCGTCGCAGTCACGATTGCTTTTGCTCTTCCCCGAGTAATTACTGTTCCTGTGAAGAGCATGTTTGTTTGGTCGGTGATTCTGGTTTCATCTGGCAACACGACGCTGGCATCTTTGGCTGCAGGGAACGATTCGCCAGTTAACGAGGACTCATCAACTTCTAAACCGTAAGCTTCAAGAGTCTGGCGTCAGCTGGAACACGTTGCCCAACTTTCAAAAGCAAGATATCGCCAGGAACCAAAAACGCCGTCTGAACCTCTATTGGCTGACCGTTCCTAAGCACAATTGCGGTCGGCGGAGCCAGTTGTCGGAGAGCCGAAATTGAGCGTTTTGCTCTGTACTCGTTCCAGACTTCAGCGAGAACAAGGATGATGATTATTACAATAATTGTTAAGGCGTCGGTTAAGCTGCCTAAGAATGCTGTAGAGTACTCCAACGGCGATGAGCAGGAGAATCATTGGTTCAGTGATTTCTTCTCGCAGAATCCCCAAAAAACGGATTTCCCGCTCTTCCACAAGGCGTGTTTTTGCCGTACTTGGTTTAGGCGCGCTGCTGCCTCTTGGTCTGTTAAGCCCTTACGCGGGGTCAACGCCTAATGAACTGAACCAGTTCCTCTGGTTTTTCTGAATATGGTCGGCTCAAGGCAGCACCTAAACTTAACTTAAGCAGGGATAATTTCTAAAGGTTGCGAAAGCAACTATGCCCTAAAAAGATTGCGCAAGTAATCGATGGAATTTCCAGTGCCAACAGCGCTCTTTTTGGTCTTTATGTCACTCGCAAACGCTTAAGCTTCATAATTCATTGTGTAGAAATAAATCTAAGACGATTTATGTTTGTTAACGCCTCAAAAGCTTGCAATAGTGCATTGTAATCAATCGGTAAACATCAATTTTTGTTTTTGAAAACCATTTTTAGCTTATTATGCAAAACTTTATAACAGCGCCGAACGTTTTGTGTCTAAAAAGGTAGAAGAAAGATGAAATTCGGCACATACATGTTTGAAGCAAAAAAAGTTCCAGGCTTCGACTTTGACCTTTTCCGAGTAAAACCAGAAGTAGGCAGACGAATGCCGCCCAAAGCTGACATGCACAGCAACATCGCTATCTTCGGAGACAACGTAACCGCACGCATTCACCCAGACTGGATCAGCCAATCCGACTTAGGTCCAGCATGGAGAACCAACGACAACTACAATGTACGCTGGGAAGTCCTCTGCGCAACACAACCAATCCACCGCGCAGAACAACTCGACTACATGGAAGACGTCGCCCGCAAAAGCCAAGGAATCTGGCTAAACAGCATCCACTTCGCAGAACACGGCCACTGCACATGCCCACGATGCAAAGAACTACACGCAAAAAGCGGACTCTCATGGTATGAATGGAGACGAAAAGAAATCACAGGCTACATGGCACAAGTAAGCGACGCAGTTATCAACAAAGCAAAGAAACCATTCTACATTGGTATCCTACCAGACCCTGTTACCAACTATGAACGCTTCGGCGTCAACTTCGACGACATGCTACCGCTCACAACCGAAATGTTCGTCGTAATGTTCAGCAAGAACTACGCTACACCCTGGTACTGGGAAATGCTTACACGCAACTTCAAAAAACTATTCAAAGACGTCAAGCTAAACATCGCACTATACGTTATCGGGCCAGGCGACGATCCAAAAGAAACACCAACCGCAAGTGAACTCTTAACAGTCTCAGTACGTATGGCAAGAGCAGGCGCAGACGGCCTCCTATACTTAACAGACAAAGCAGCACAAATGCAAGAATTCCAAAAGAAAGCCATTGCAGAAAAAGACACACGCGAACGCCTAAAGAGCTACGGCGGAAAACAAGGTCAAGAAGTTCTCGACTTAGTCACAAGTTGGGAAAAGCTCTTCTAAAATAAACAAACCGTTGCAGGCAGAAACAACCTATAGTGGTGAAAACCACCAAGGCTGCCCTTTTTATTTAACTAATTTTATTGTATGTAACCTAAGTTTTTGTTCTGGGTTTCGTTTATTTCTTTCATCGACTCGTAGTGGGCTTCAATTAGGATTTTGAGGGCGTCAATGTTCTTTGTTATATCTTCTACTTCGCCGCTTTTCTGCAAAACCCCCGACTTTACAAGTTGCTCATTTATTTTGCTGACTGAAACCTCAATCACCTTAACTTTGAAAGCAAAAATCTGCAGCGTATAGAGCAAACTTAGCTGAGAATTCAACCGTTCTAAACGATCTAATTCAAGTGTTTTTCCAATGAACGCTCTTAATTTTTGTTCTTGAGATGCAAGCGGTGAAACAAGAAGCCCCTCGTAAATGGCTGTTTGTTTTGCGGTGGCTTCTTTTGTTTCATCCACAACTTTCTGAACCCGCTTTGCGGTTTTATCCAGCATTTCTAAGACTTCATCCAACCAATCTCCCCAAATCAATGTTAATTTTACTTTCATGAGACTGTATGACCCATTATATATAGCTTAAAGCGCTTGTTTAGGAAGTTTTTAATAGGTAAGCTTTTAGGCACTTTCACACATAATAGCTAAATCAGAATTAACAAGAGGAATATCATGCCTTCATTAGCAAAAAAGAACGCAGCAAAAAAGAAGAAACACGAAGAAAAAACCGGAAAGAAATAGTTTCTTTCAGTTTTTTATTTATTCTATCCCAAAAAGCTAAACATATTTTTTTTCCTTCATTAATGTAGCATCGCGTTTTTAAGGGTCAGTTTTTTTGGTAAACATAGTCTTTTGTGCCGCTACTCTTTGGGGTTCGGGGGTTGTTTTGTTCGGGAAAATTTGTGTGGCCACCAATTCAGTTTCTGCGCAAGCCCCATCAGTGAAGGCACAAAGAAGAGGATAACTACGCTTACATCTATGAGTATGGCTGCAGCAACGGCGAGGCTAATTTCTTGAAGAATCGCAATGCCAGTTATTAGAAGCGAACCAAAAACAGTGGCAAGGACAAGCCCTAGGCAAAGGATTGTTACCCAGACTTTCTCGATGGCGGTTATTATGGCTTCGTTGTCGGTTTTGCCGTTGAGGGCTTCTTCGCGAATGCGGGTTACAAAGAATATGTCATAGTCTATTCCCACACCAAGCATGGTTACGACTACGAATAGGGGGGCAAAGTCCAAGATGGGCAAGTTAAGCCCAACGTAGAAGATGAGTGAAATTATAGCTAAAGCGAAGACTACACTGCAGAGAATGGTGACTATTAGGCGGACTGGAGTGAATGCTGAGCGAAGTTGGAAAAACAAAATCAAGTAGACCGCAACTGAGAGAATAACTACAACTTGTGGAATCAGATTTGACATGAACGATTGACTATCGTAAGTCGATTGGGTTTGTCCTCCAAAATAAACTGTTACGCCACTTAAGAGTGGCACATCACTAATGTTCTTCTCCATTCCACGTAACGAGTCGATAGCAGCTTGACTGGCGGCAGAACCAGAAAAACCTACCTTTATGACCGCGGTTTTGTTGTCTATACCTATCGAAGAAAGCATCTGACCCTCATATTGTGCACGGAGCGTTTGAGACATGCCTTCGACGCCTGAGTAGTTAAAAGCATTTCCGAAGGGTCTAGTTGGACCTGTAACAGCGCTAACGCCATTGGAGTTTGCAGCAGCATCTGTGATTTGCTCAAGTTGGTCTAGCAGGGTTTGGTTAAATTGGTTGTTTCCAAAAGCTATCTGTGTCGGCATGGTTACAACGATAGATGTTGGCGCTGTTGCAATGCTTCCGAAATTGTCTGACAGCACAGTGAGCCCTTGGTTGCTTTGAAAATTAGGTATGAGTTTTAAGAAGTCATCACCAAGAGGGGTGTTGACTGTTACAAATAGGGCGCTCAACGATAATGCGCTGATAATTATTATGATGGGTATTTTTCGTTTAAGTGTCCCCTTTGCCACCCGAACCAACAAGTTTTTGTTTGAACCCGATTTTGTTCTGTTGCTCCTCTTTAAGCCTGGCCAAAAAATCTTGTCGCCTAACGCAATTTCAAGGGCAGGCAGAAGCGTGAGTGAAGCTGCAAGCAAAATCGAGACCCCCAAGGCTATAGCGATTCCTACGTCGCTGAAGATAGGAACATTTGCAGCTGCCATGACAACGTAAGCAACAATAACTGTTACGCCCGCCGTCAACACTGCTTGGCCAGCCCACTTAATAGATATTCCAACGCTTTCCTCTGTGGATTTTCCCAGCTGTCTTTCTTCTCTTGTTCGTTTAAGCTGCAGAACCGCGTAGTCCACGGCGAGTCCCAGCATTAATAGTATTGTTAAGGTTGGAGTAAGGAAGGTTATGTTTCCATGTCCAACTTCTACGATGGCAATGTAAATGGATGAAAGGGCGACTGAAACTGAAACGCCTCCTATTAGAACAGGAATTAACGCAGCAACAGGAGACAAGAACAGCAGTCCAACCAGTAAAAGGGAAATGGCTATTCCGGGTCCCACGGTGACTTCAAGGGCAGGAAGAAATGCTTTCTCAATATCCTTAGTTAAAACTGGACCACCCGTCACATAGACTTTCCCGAAGCCAGATAAACCCGAATTCTGAACTGCGGATTCCACTTGAGCTATCGTGCCAGAATCAATATTGGATGAGAAACCCAGAACAACCAGCATTGTATCGTTGTTCGAATTCACAAAGTTATCTGTTAACGCTCTAGACGGTAGGTATGGGTAACTCAAGTAGGATTTTGTGGAAATCACGTTTTCAATGGCTTGGTCAATGTTTGAGCTTGTCATGTTTGACGAAATGTTTGAAAGAAGAGTGCTTAATGTAGTACCGTTTACAGTGAAGAGGGGAGAATCTACAAATGTGCTTTGAGTAGCGTTTGAGATTAGGTCACAGGCTAACTTCCACGTTTGCGTGATATTGGGTGATGCACCAAGCTTGTAGGTGAGTTGCATCAAGTCAGAGACTGAGAATCCAACATCCGATGAAGTGAAGTTGCCGTAGCTGGCTTGCAGCAGTGAGATTGCATAGTTCGCGAGTGCGGCGTTTGAAGGCGAGGAACCAAAGCTGTACAGTTGGTTCACAACGCTTATGGGTGAAGCTCCAAGAGCAGATGCAAGTTCCGCTGGGATATTTGACACCATGGTTGAGATTGTCAGGTTATTAATGGCGCTTTCTTGGTTCCAGTTGTTAACGTTCAACCCTTGGGCAACAAGACCAAAAGTTTGGCTTGTCTGGGCATCAAGCTGGCCGCTGCTTAGAAGAGCCGTAACTGACTGCCCAATTGCGAAGGCTTCCCGGTCAAGCACTGCTGTGCCGTTTGGGAGCGTTTGGAAACTATTTGTCCAAGCGCCAAAGAAGGTGGAGTAGTACCCTATGGCTTGGGGGTCACCTCCAAAGTTAGAAGTTACGCTGTAAGTTGTGGTGTTGGCTAAAGAGTTCGCGAGATATGGGTCTGTTACGCCTTGGGCTGTGATTCCCTGCAAAACACCGACAAACGCGGCTGGAACACCATAGATTAGTTGTGCAGTTTGGTTGATGCCGAATCGAAGCTGGAACAAGTTCTGACTTAAAACCGATAGGTTACCCTGCAAGGTGTATAGTCCAGAGTTAATTGTATCGATTTCTGATTGGAGACTGGCTGTTTGATTCAGGATTTCTGGCAAGGAGGAGTTAAGCAAGCTTGACTCCAACGTGTAGAGGCTTGACTGACCCGTGTAATTGACAATATTTGGGTTTTCAGTTAAAGTGCCGTTCAAGGCGAGAATTGTCTGCTTTAACGAATCCGAATAAACCGAAGCATTCTCAAGGACAATTAGAATGCTACTGTCGCTGCTGTTGGATGAAGAAGGAAATTGCGCCTTAATTATGTTTGATGCTTTTTCAGACTCAGAATTCGGTTGCCCACCAAACCCTCCTGTCAGGTCGTAGGAAACGGCTGAAAAGAAGCTGGGAATAAGCACAAGTGAAAGGAGAACTGCAACTACCCAAGTCACGATGACCCAGCGGTAACGTTTCCTAATGAAGACGTTTAGTGAATCAAAAAAAGACCTCGGCAACAGACATCAAACTCCAAACAAATCTTGTGCATTTACCAATTTTTCATAGCCTTTGCCAATTTGCAAAGTACGGTTTAAGGATTTCCCACAATCTAACCAAAACAATCCAACTCAGAACCTACAATCTACTGTATTTCTTAAAGCGCAGGGAGAAAAAAGCGCACGTTTCTTTTTTGCGATACTTAATTCCTAAAATACCTTTTCTCTTTACAAATTGTTGTTGGGAGGCTGCTATCGACTTACAAATTTGACAACTTTTGAAATGTCTTTTTTTAGAAGCTTTTGTTGGTTTTCTTTGTATTGTGAAAGTTGCAAATTAGCTATACCTTGCTTTATCTCAGCGTTAAATTTGTCTGTTTCCCCCAAGATAACCGCTAGCCCTTGAATGGATTGTCTTGCCGTTATGAATTTCTCGTCATTGCAGCAATGCATGTATTTTGTTAATGTTTTTTTAAACTTGCCATCTTTATCCCAACGTACATTCTCGGCAATGAGCATAACGCCTAAGCTTCGCTGATATGAGTTGTCGCTGTCCAACTTCTTCTCCAATTCATCCCAATACTCGTAAACAGTTGGGAACAACCGGGATACGGACTGCAACAACAAGAAAGCGCTATAGCGTAACTTGTCGTCTTTTTCGTTAAGCTTTTCAACGAGTAAACGGACGTCGGCGGCGCCGAGGTTTTTTGATATGACGGGAACAGAGGTTTTCTCCACCTTTTTTAATTCATCACCGTTCATGTTTTCACGGTTTCATCTTGCTCGCTTTACGGCTATAAATTTTTGGCAACCCCAAAACTTGGGTTTAGTCAAAGGTGGCTCTGGGTGGGTTGAAATCATTCCGCGTTAGTCTCAGATAATAGCTATAACCATTCTGATGTGAAAATTGCCTATATTGCAAACCAAAAACACTCGTTAACTGCCACACAAAAAACTTACATTTACTTCCGATAATAATAAAAGCCAAGGTTCCCTTAGGTTAAGTCAGTGTTTTTCAATCGCTTAAAAGATGAAGAGGTGATTTTGAATGAAGAAATTTATGATTTTGTACATGGCACCAGTATCTGCTGAGTCGCAGATGAACGTTAGTCCTGAAGAAATGAAGAAGGGTATGGAACCTTGGAATGCTTGGTATAAGAAATGCGGAAAAGCAATCGTTGACATGGGCACGCCCCTTGGAATGGGCGCATGTGTTGATAAGAAGGGAGCGGCTAAAAGCCAAAGCCAAGTAACAGGCTACTCAATAGTCCAAGCAAAAGACTTAGACGCTGCAAAAGCAATGCTCACTGATCATCCTCACTTAATGATGCCTAAAGCAAGCATCGAAGTCTTTGAAATGATGGCGATGAATATGTAGATTCACAACTCTCCTGAACATTTCTTTTCACTCAGAATTTTTTTTATTCATAGGGAAATTTAAACCTTCATTAAAAAATCTCATGTGACATATTACAATTTTGATTTATTTGATTCACGAAATTACCCAGTTATGTATTTTTGTAGAATGAACTTCTTGGTTCAAAAATGACAGAGAAAACTTACATCCTCCAGTTCATCATACGAAAAGCATAGGCTAGAACCAGAGCAAGGCATAGCTTTAACACTACAGAATGTGCACTTGAAGAAATCTTTGGACACAATTTTAAATAAAACAATTTTCTATCAAAACTAAAAATATTCTCAAAAATAATTTCAACGCTTTAACAGAATTGTTCTTCTAAGGACTCCAGTCAAAACAGAGAACACCACTAAACCTATAAGCAACACAATGTTGAAAAAATCAATATGCAAAAAAATCGAAACCGAGACAAGAACAATAGGAACTATACTCAGCAGAACATATACGAATGGAAAGAATTTGAGAGCTTTCCTGTTTATGTTTAGATTCTTGTATTGTGGTTTTGGTAAAGAAAAGGCCAGGTAATTTTCCCATGCCAACAGTGCAGGTTTTGCAGAAAAAGCAGTTCACGCATCCTTTTTTGCCTAACTCATAAAAAACCAGGAAAGATGCTAAAGCAAAAAAGAATAACGCACCAAACGAAAGGAACAGCCAACAAGAAGCAGTTCCCAACAATATCCATACAACTATGGCAAAGTTACCAAATATCAATTCGGTTTTTGAATATTCCCGTTTTTTTCTTTCAACCGACGCCACTTCTTTCACCTGAAATTATTTCTCTTCAACAATGCGTTTTGTGACCTTTAATGCTAAAGCTGCTGCCGTCAGCATAGTTGGCAAACCCTGCGAACGCGGCATAAGCGAGAGGTCAGCAACCCAAAGGTTCTTGGGAAGCCAATCGGGATGCATATTTTCCACGTCGGCTTTTGTTAAGCGGCACGGTGCCTCCGAGATGCCCGCCATGAATCATTCCGTCTACGAATGGTCCAGTAACGCCTGAGGTTTCCATGATTTCTTTAGCCTTAACTTTGGCTTCTTCCAAACGCTCTCTGTCAACTTCAGTTAGCGCTTTTGTGACTGTTCCATCGGCGGCTACTGAGCCCAGTTCAGTTTCCGCGAGCTTAATCATCATGCCCACTCGGTTCTCTGCCGACACATCTTTCCAGGGCTTATGGAACCAATAGGATAGTAAGTCAAAGTAGGGTGAGAGAATGTAATTTTCTTCTTTGATGAACCAAACCATGGGCGGCTCATTTAGCATTTTGGCATTCTTGGAGACGCCGCCAACCGTCAAGACCACGTCAACCCAAAGATTATCGTGGACTGGCAGGTCAGATGCCTTCAGGATTTTGGCAGTTCCAATGCCTCCCGCAGATAAAACAACAACGTCGGCATTCAGTCGCTCAAGCGATGAACCATGAGAAACTAAAACCCCCGTGGCACAACCTTTTTCCATCACTACCTTCTTGACTGGCGCATTGGTCTTCAAAGTGATGCCTTTTCCAAGAAATTCTTGATACAATTGTCTACTATCCCATTTTGCCCCTGTTACGCAGCCCAATTCACAGTAACCGCAGCCCACACATTTCTTTAAATCAACCACTTTGGGGTTGGCTTAGGGGTGTACCCCAGTTTTTCGGCTTCATCAAACATCTGTTGGCTTAACGGTCGCCATTTTTCTCTTGGAACAGGATTAATTGCTAGTTGGCTCTCTAATTCTTTGTATTCAGGTGTCAAGTCAAGCCCTATTTCCTTTAAGCCACGTTCAGCTCTCACCATATTGCCGCAGGAAATTTAGGTACATCCGCCTTCAGTAACTCCGTAAAAGATTGCTAAGTCTTTACTTGAGCGTGTGGTTTGATAGTGCGGAAAAATACGTTTTATCGAGTTTTCATTTTTTAGCAGCGGCGTTCCTCTAAACGAGCTTAGCCAAGAAACCTTGTGGGTCAGCGGACTGAAAGGTTGCCCCGCTTCCAGCATCAAAACTTCATAACCTTTGCTTGCGAGTTCGCGAGCTGCAGTTGCTCCTCCCGCTCCGGTTCCAACAACAATTGCCTTCATACTTGATTTCTCCTTTCTATTCTTGCGGTGCAAACGTTGCAGCCGCCAGTTATTTCCTTTTCAAACTTCATGTTCATGTTAGGGTTTAATCCCTCCATTACGCCTTCATCTGTTGCGCTTAAAACCCTGCATGTCAGCTCTGAGTAATACTTCGCCAAAGCACAATGGTCAACAGTGAGCAATCCTTGATTTGGTCCAGTCCATTCGATTCTAAATTTTATACCTAATACACGATACATTATTTTAGCTGTCTTAATTATATCGTCAGGACTATCACCAACGCCCAATCTATCTCGATTTTGTTTGCCCAGCTGCTCCCCAACTTTAAGCAACGCTTCTCTTCCCACCTTAACTGCGGTTTCCTGCCCTAAAGCTTCTGCTAATGCCTCAACTAGAACAGTGTGCTGCTTTGCCATAAAGGCTCTTTTCGTCGTTAATGTTTTTCTGTGATTGTCGCTCTGCAGCAACAGCTTTAACTGATGTGTCTGGAGAATGGTTACGTAGCACCTCTTTGAGAGCCTGAATAGTTAAGTCTGAGATAGCATCTAGCTCTCGACTAATAGCGTACTTAGGCATCCACAACGATAAAAAAGTAAGTTTTACACCCATCACGATCACTCTGGCTTATCTACTCCGCCCACATGGATATCTGCGTTGGGTACGGAGCCCCCGTATAGGGCATCGATGACTTTTTGGTACCGTTGAGCCACCACGTTGTGTTTAAGTTTAAGGTTTGGGGTTAAGTCGCCGTTCTCTATGCTCAAAGTGTTCGCGAGTATAGCCCATTTCTTGATTTTTTCTGGGTTTGAGAGGCGCTTATTCATTTCTTCGATTGCTTGGTCAATCACCTGCGTTGGTTTTTTGGTTCCAATGGTCTTTTTGCACCCAGATTAGGGCGCCGCAGTAGGGCTTGGACTCGCCAACCAGCATTGCTTCCCCAACGCCGTTGATTTCTCGAATCATACATTCTATTTTTCCCGAATAGATACATTTGCCATAAGAAGTTTTGATTAATTCTTTCTTTCTGCCAAGAATAACTAAGCTTCCTTCGGGGGTGAGGTTTCCTATATCGCCCGTCATTAACCAGCCGTCTTTAAACGGTGGGTCAAGGGTCTTGTCGAAATATCCTACGGTAACTTGGGGTCCTTTCACCTTTATTTCGCCGTCTTCACAAACCTGCACCTGAGTCTGAGGCATAGGCTCTCCAACAGTGCCCAACCTATTTCTGCCCACCCGATTAATCGTAACCAACGGAGCCTCAGTCATTCCATAAGCGTTATGGATTTCGATGCCTAATTCACGGAAATTCTCAAGCAAGTTCTCATCAGAGTTAGCTGAGCCCAGCGATAAGCTGCGCACACTTATCTAAACCAGCTCTTTTGAGGGTAGCATTCTTCACCAAGCGTCCGATTAAGCGTTTGAAGGCACCTTTCTTGCGGCTAATGTAGAATCGCCCAAAACTATTGCTTTCCAGACCTTCCCAGACTTTCTCGTAAATACGCGGAACCGCAAAGAAGATTGTTGGCCGCACTTTGGGGATTGAATGCTGGAGCTTTCGGAAGTCTTCTAGGAAATAAATGGATATGGGCGCTGGATAGTAGTAGGGTGAATAAGTTGCGAGGATGCCTTCCACCACGTGCCCCATCGGGAGGAATGATAGGTAGCTGGCTGGTCGGGTTCTATCTTTCCAAGATGTGATGGAAACTATCGATTCTGCCATGTAGCGAAGGTTTTCGTGTCTAAAGATTGCGCCTTTAGGTTTGCCAGTGGTGCCTGACGAATATCGCAGTGTGGCTATGTCGCCGAAACCTACAGGCGCCATCTTGGGCGTTGCGTTAGATGTTGCTTTGGCGAGGAAATCCTGTCCAAGCAATCACTTTGCCATTTTGTGAAGGAGCTCCTCGGCAAAAAGACACAATCGGGACATCAGCCGTAAGCTCGTCAATCCTTGCCAATAAGCTGGGCATGCCGACGAAGAATAGTTTGCTTTCGCTCGCCTTCAAAACCTGGTTTATGTCTGCTGGAGGCGTCGTGTAGTAGAGGGGAACGCTGATTGCACCCACAAGGCCGATGGCTACATCTGCGGCAAGGTAATCTGAACAGTTAAGACCCGTTAATGCCACGCGGTCGCCAACAGATATACCCATGGAACGCAATGCAGCGGCAGCAGACAAGATTTCGTTACGCATCTGCTCAGCGGTTTTCTTAACAATCTTGTCTTCTATTATGTCATAATAGGTTACGGGTAGACTTTTGCTCTCTAGACGATAAAGCACCTGCTCGTGAACAGTGCGTTCTGAGCGGTGCAAGAACCCGTGATAGGTGGCGTATTCGAGAAGATGGGGCAACATCTTATGCCAATTCATATTGTATGGTCCAAGCAACTCGTCGAGGTTGCTTCGTTGGAACTGGCGGTTCTCGCTAAAATATGGTGACAGCGAAATGAGTGCATCCACGGCTTTGCGGTCGCCTGGCTTAACTGCCCTCTGCAAGCGTAGAAAACCCTTCATCGTCGACGCAGACATGCCCACCGAGAAAAACCTCGGCAGCTTAACCCCCAGATTCGTCTTCGCCCACTTATCAACAGCGCCAAGGAGTTCACCAAGTTTAGGCAAGGATGTCGTATGGTGCGACAAGGTGGAAGTTGAGTCCTTTTGCTTTTGGGTCGAAAGTAAGCTTGACTACTGAGGAGGCGACATAGTCGACAGGAACAATGTTAATTCTTAAGGAGCGACTTACTGGCAAGATTCGAAGCTTACCCGTCAAATAAAGTCGCAGGGGGAAGTAGAAGGTGTTGAAAGTTTTGATGGCTCCCGTTTGGGAATCACCGACAACCATGGCGGGTCGGAAAACTGAGACGGGCAATTCGTTTTTTGGCTTCATGAACAAGTACTTCCCCTTCATACTTGCTCTGTTCATAAGCAGTAAAAAATCCGTACTCATCAGTTAAAGCCTCTTCGGGTACTGTGCCTTTTCTTCCGCCTGCAACGTACGCTGTCGAAATGTGGGAAAACCGTTCAAGCCCATGGTCGATGTTTGCTTTTTTGGCAAGCTCCAGCACGTTTACGGTTCCTTGAACGTTGGTTTTTCTTAGTTCCTCAAGCGGCAAGAACCGCCAATCCGCCGCTGTATGTATAATATGAGTTATTTTTTTAGCAAGTTCATCGTATGCTTCTTCGGTTAGCCCTAAGTGGGGCTGGACAACATCTCCAATGACTACTTCGACTTTGCCGTTTAGTGCTTCTATGAGTTCTGGCCAATCCCACCATTCTCTCGCCAACTTACGCATCGCAGATTCGTTATCGACTGCTCGAACCAAAGCAATAACAGTCACTTGGTCATCTTTCAAAAGTTCGCGTGCAATTTGTGTGCCGATAAAACCAGTTGCGCCAGTTACCAGAACCGTTTTGCTCAAGACAGCCACTCCGGATAATTCTTTTCCAGAAAACTCTTAAAGAGCAGGGTGTTTCTTTTTTCTCGCTCTCTATACTGGTCGTAACCAACGCGAAGCTTCGCTTTTATAACGTCATATTTTTCGAAAAGCGTTGCAACATTGTCGCTTAAGAGTTTGTATCTGTCAGGGTCTTCGTGGTCTACGAATAGATCTTCGATGCCTAAATCACAGTACAAATCTTTTATTCTGAGGTCATGTCCGATTGCGGTCTGGGGAACTTGGTGTGCTAAAGAGAGGACTCCAGCATGGTATCTTGATGTTATTAAAAGGTCAAGGCTTCGAAGTATGCTTGTCATCTGCGAAGCATTGTAGTCTATTGATGTGAAAATTCTTGTTTTTTCGGGGTGCTTCATTAAGCCTTGGATTTTCTTCCCGAATGTAGCATCAAGCCCTTCCATGCTTAATAACGCCACAGATGTACCATAATCCTCGATCATCTCATCAGCTTGAACCGCCAACACGTCGGCGAGCAACTCACTTTTTTCCTGACTCTCTTTTGTATGGGTATAATAGTAGGGCCAGCGGTAGAGGAATTTCTTTGATGCGTATGGTCGAATTACCACGGGCCACTTGTAGATGTCTTCAGCTGCAACGCCCACGACATAGGAGGCTTCTGGCCAAATCCGTTTGAGCAACCCTTCGTCTGCTGGGTTAGGATCAAACGAAAAGGCGTTGTCAGCAGTAACTTCGATTGGAGCTTTGACAGCCCATTTTTTGAGGCGATCCGCTGCCTTCTGGGTTCGAGATAAAATAAGGTTTGTTTTGCTGGCTTCTCGTCTGATTAGCCACCTGTTTAATCTTGAAGCGTTCCCAGCGTCCACTGAATAGGCAACGCAGGGTTTACCCATGGAATGAGCATAACGAGTTGCAAGGAGATAGAACCATAAAAGAGCTGAACCCCAAGTATCCATGTAACAGCTGCCTTCAACTAGCAGGATTAAGTCGTTTTGTTTGACTAAGTTGCGGATATCCCAAAAGAAAAGGGAGGGTCTGACTGATTTGATTTTTACAGTTGGACTTTCGGGGATATATCTTCGGAGGTTTTCTTCGTTAAGCGAGGGTACAGTAATTATTGCCTCTGAACCTAAAACTGCACGGACCTCTTTGACTATGGCGAGGAGTTTTGCTTCCGCTCCCGTATTGTTTGCGCCATTGTAGCCCACGAGCAAAATCCTTGGCTTCAACTTGAACACCCTTATTCCTTAGCTTTTTGAGCCAGTTCTCTAGCCCAACTTCGAATTTCATCCCAGTTGCGTAGGTCGTAAACGCCAGGTTCCGTCTCTTTAAACCCGTGCTTTTGAATAGGTGACTTGTAGCCTACTTCCATCGCTTTCCGCGTCAGGAAGCTCATTTTGTTAAAGTCTATGACTCCGCCGAAGTATCCAGTCAAAATGGGTTTAAGATTGTACTTTAAGATTTTGTCTTCTAAGCCAATTTTTCTTGTTCTATCCACGCGACCAGCTTTTCCTTCTTTTTCCTCTACAGGTATCAATGAGGAGATGAACAGCGCAATCTTTTTGTTTTCGAGGTCTCGGCGGAATTTTTTTAGGAAATCCTCGGCGTCGCTAACCCAATTTCCCAACGCCATACCACTACCAACGACGACTAAGCCATAGTCTGAGAGGTCGCTAACCTTTTCATCTTTAACGTTCACGAGTTTTACATCGAAACTTTCCCCTTGAAGCGTTTTAGCGATTTCTTCAGCTGTCCCCCGTGTTGCACCGTAGCGTGTGGCATAAACAATTAATGCTCTCATACTTGACTCGCCCCAGCACTGATTTCATTTTTGCTCAAGTTTAGCCTAAGGACTCCACAGTCACCCTTTACTTCAAGTATCTCTGGTTCAACAAAGCAAGCACTCTGTAGTTTTCCTATTGTTCCTTCTATTAAGACGCCCCCATTCGCTGATAGTCGTGTGAGATGCTTGTTGGAAATGAGCTCAACAGAGAAGTCTCGTCCACCTTCACTTAATCCAGTCATTTTTCTCACCAAAATAATAATGCTGCAAAAATAGAGATAAAATTTATTTGCTTACAACACAAAATAATTAGCAAGGGTCCAAAATAATTCGTATCGATTGGTACGTGGGAAGATAGCAAACTTGGAAGATAGTGAAGAAATTTCTAAAGTACTCTTTGAGTTATCTAGCAACAGAAGAGCAAACATACTGTTCGAAATAGGAAAAGAAAATCTCAAAATGCAGCAGATAGCGAAATCCCTTGATATGACTGTTACCGAAACTTTCAGGCACCTGCAACGTCTAACTGAAGCAAAACTTGTGGAGAAAAAAGTTGACGGCACCTATGCAATAACCTCGCTGGGCAAGCTGGCTACTGGTTTTCTGTCTGGTTTCAATTTTGTTTTAAAGAATGGCGATTACTTCTTAGACCATGATGTTTTCTGTCTTCCTTACGAGTTCGTTAACAGGCTTGGGGAGTTGTCCGATGCAGAATTTTGCATGGAAGCTATGTCAGGTTTTAATCGAGTTAGAAAAATGGTGCTTGACGCTGAAAAATACATCTGGAGTATGGCTGAGCAGGTAGATTCAAGTCATATTCAGCCAACAACGGAGAAAAAGTCCAAAGGACTTGACTTCAAGTTTATCATGCAGAAAGATCTTGCAAAGGCACTTGCAAACGCCAAAGACTCTGAAGTCTTAGTGGGAAGCAAGTATATGGAGAGAATCCCAGTCACTCTTGTGATTACTGAAAATTATGCTACGGTGGTTTTTCGCCGACACAATGGTGTGATGGATTACATGGGTCTTTTTGGATTTGACGAAAAATTCTGCAAATGGTGCAAAGACCTCTTCATGTATTATTGGGAAAGAGCTGAGCGATGGTATCCGGGCATCCAAATAAAATAGCCGATTAAAAAAGTGAATATGGGAATTTGAACTCCCAACTCTTGAATGCATCAGGAGTTCTTTTGCATCCGTTTCTTTGTAATCAATGCAACCGCAACAACTGCTAAAATAATAGCGAAAATGACTGCAACCCATAAGGTGTTATTGGAAGTTGAGCCTGTTGACGAGTTTTCTTTGATGTCTGAGGTTAAGCTTATGTTTACTTGATGGGTACTATGGTGGTAACTGAATTCCACAATCCAGTAGTCGTTTGACGACGTTATTGTGCAATTAACTTCTTTCCCGTCCAGGGATACGGTTGGTCCATTTGAGTTTGGTGCTAAAGTTTTTGCTATTGTGGCTTTAGTGTAGCCACTTGACCCTGTTGGTCCGGTAACTGAGAAGCCGAAAGCATAGGCTAGTGCCGTTGAATTCTAAGCTTGTGATGGTGCTGTTTGATTCCACGAAGAATACTTGTTTGTTTTGATAAGGAAGAATATTCAGAGTTGTTGTGTCATAGGTTCCCTGATGAGCAGGGTCTCCTTCCCATAGTACCTTCAAATTAAAACTGCCTGAAGCACCAGTAACCCATTGTATTCTGTATCCGCCCAAGGAATCTGTTACGCCTGAACCAATTTCCACCCAGTTTGTGCTTTCACCGATTGTGTAGGATAATATTACTGTTTTATCCTGCAGAGCGTTTCCATTTCGGTCAGCGAGTTTCCCTTGGATGTTTAGTGTTGACCCAACCTGGTATGATGTAGCGTCAGTTGAAAGTGAAAGCTGAGTTGAGGGCAGAGTTGTTGTTGGAACTGGTGTGGGATTAGCAGTTGGGACTGGCGTTGGTTGAATTGTTGGTGCTATAGTGCTTGCGGGAGGGATAGGTGTAGGTGTAGCTGTTTGTGTGTTCACAGTTATGTTTTTTTGCGTGTTACTGCTAACGACAAAGTTGTATTCATAGTACGTTTGGAAACTCGTTGTTGGGCCAGAGTAGGTTCCAACTCTTGGGTGCGCGTCTATCGTGTAAGTGCCTGCTGGTGCGCTGAGGAAATAGTATCCGCTGGAAGTTGAAAACCAGCCTGAACCGTAGTTGTTGAAGAAAACAACGGCTCCTACAACTGGCGCTCCCAAGGAATCCGAGATGTAGCCTGAGATTTTGTAGCCAGAATTCAGGGTAATATTCTTTGATATATCAGAATTAACGTTGAAGCTTGGTTCATCATAACTGATGTAGTTACCATCGAATGGCGGCCAAACGTCGATGTGATATGTACCTGCTGGTGGATGTATCTCATAGTAGCCCGACTGATTAGAATAAATGCTCGGCACTATGGTGGGGACGTTGAAGACTACATTTGCGTTTGATACGCCTTTGCCGTTTGAATCTAATATGTAGCCTGAAACTTTGTAAGTGGATTCCGCAGATGAAGAACATATCCATGCAGCAAAAACTGGTAGTGACATTATAGAGATTAGTAGGAAAACCGTTATCGATAACGATTTTTTCGTGTTTTTACCACCAATTTGTTAGTGCGCTAACTTGGCATATAAATTAATCGTCTCTATGCAAAGTTGAAATAAAGAATAAAATTCACAAGAAATGAATTAAGTGGACTGGGGGGGATTTGAACCCCCGACCTCTTGAGTGCAAGTCAAGCGTTCATACCAGCTGAACTACCAGCCCGAGCACTTTCCCGAATCAGATACGTTTCCTTGATATTTAGGTTTTGCCAACTAAAATGATTATGCGCATTTCTTAAAACGTTATATCTCCAAAAACAGTAACATTTGTCGAGGTTTGAAGTTGGAGTTAAAAACAGTAAAAATTGAACCGCCCAAAGACTGCAACACCATCCTTGGAATGGCACATTTCATAAAAACCGCTGAAGACCTCTACGAAGCGTTAGTAAACTCGGTACCCAACATCCAATTTGGCTTAGGCTTCTGCGAAAGCTCAGGTCCCTGCCTTGTTCGCCATGAAGGAAATGACCCTGAACTGCGACAGCTGGCCGCACAAAAAGCGTTTGAAATCGGCTGCGGACACAGCTTTTTGATTTTCATAAAGAATCGCTTATCCACTCAACGTTCTTGATAAAATAAAGAAGGTACCCGAAGTATGCACCGTTTATGCTGCAACCGCTAACCCGCTGGAAGTTATAATCGCCGAAACCAGTCAGGGCAGAAGCATCATCGGCGTAGTCGACGGCTTGAAAAGCAAGGGGATAGAAACCGAAAAAGACATTGCAGAGAGAAGGCAATTCCTGCGAAAAATCGGTTACAAACTCTAGTAAGCGCTACCATAAACTATTTTAGTTCACTTTCGAATCAAACTTTAACGGACTTAGCGATGTGTTTTTATGGCTTACGAGAGGAACATGGCTCAAATTGAAGCTTACCGAAAACAGGAATCTGAGCAACAGCAGAACCTAAAAGACAAGATGGGTAAGATTAAACATAAAATCGCCGTCATAAGTGGTAAAGGCGGCGTGGGAAAGAGCACTGTAACTGTGAACCTTGCCGCAGCTTTTGCATTGCAGGGTAACCGTGTCGGAGTTTTAGATGCTGACATTCATGGACCCAGTGTTCCAAGGTTGCTTGGGTTGGAAGGGCAACAAGTTAAGACTGCGGCCTCAGGTATTTTTCCAGTAGACGGTCCATTGGGCATGAAGGTTATGTCTATTGACTTCTTCTTGCCCGGAGAGGCTCCCACGATTTGGCGTGGACCCCTAAAGATGCGTGCTATCCGCCAGTTTCTTAGCGATGTAGATTGGGGCGAACTTGATTTCCTCTTCATCGATTTGCCTCCTGGCACAGGAGACGAACCCTTAAGCATCGCTCAACTTCTTCCAGACATCGATGGCGTCGTCATAGTAACCATGCCCTCGGAACTTTCAAGCGAAATAGTAAAGAAAGCCATTACTTTCGCCGAAAGGCTACACATGCCTATTATCGGCGTGGTCGAGAACATGAGCGGATTTATCTGTCCACACTGCGGGACAAAAACAGAGATTTTCCAGTCTGGCGGCGGCAAAAAAATGGCGAAAGAAATGGAAGTAGCATTTCTAGGAAGCATACCCATCGACCCGACAGTCGGCGTTGATTCTGATAAGGGAACACCCTTTGTGATTTCACATAAGGATTCCGCGGCAGCTACGGCGTTCATGGATATTGTATTGAAAGTTCAAGAACACTTAAACAAAAACAAGAACTAATCCTTTTTTGCTAGATGAAGTTGATTAAAAGCTCAATTGACTTACGGGGAATTGCCGTTCCCTTTACTTTGACTTAGCCTTTCAAACAAGCGAATTTTATGGAAAAGCCTGTTTGCCCCATAGCCCAAGAAGAAAACTGATGCCACCAACGCCAAGTAGCATCCTGCCATAATGGGCAGAAAAATTTGCACTCTAAACTACGTTAAAATTGCTGCAACGACAACTGACCCGTCATAGCTTAATATGAAGAAGATTTCCATAACAGCCACCAATAGGATTGTTTTCTTTGGTTTTAAGTACTCAATGTATACTCCGACCAGAACTGCTTGAAGGACCCAGCCTGAAAGGGAATGTAAACAAAGATAAAGTCAACTGCAAGTAGCCCCATCCCGATGCTTAAGAAGATGTAAAAAAGAGATTTCGGCGAGCCCGTTACATTCATGTTTTAATATTGTCTACTGGAAACTATAAGGCTTTAACAAAAAATTGATGATTAAGGTAAAAGAAACAAAAGTAAAAAGGGTTGGAGAGATTAAAAACTCCAGTTTCAATTTTTGTCCGAAGAACTACTCTTTTGTAAGAGTAATTTCTATGGTTGAAACCATCCTGGATCTAGTCTCGCCTTCGCGTGGTGGCATCTCGGCAGTTCCGATTGCAATCTTTGTCACTTTGAGGTCTTTTATGAATCGGCTTCTTGTGATTTCTGCTACGTCAACTGCGGTGGTGATTGCTTGTCCTCGGGCTTTTAGGGTAATTTCTTTACCTGCACCTGAAGAGAATGCGGTTATGATGGCGAGTACATAGCTCATTGGTGGTTTATTTCCGACGAATATAACGTCACTAGCTTTTTCTGTCATTTCATATCACTCCTTTTTTTAGTTTTTCTTTCCGGTGTAAGCTCATAGTAACTCAAAACTTCCTAATAAACCAAATTCAGCAGTTGGATGTTGGAGCCTGCGACGACGGAAAAAACAAATTGAATAATTAACTGCAAATCTGCTATCTTCAAAGTAAAATCAGACGCTTGTAGCTCATTAATATGAAAAAACGCTATAGTTTTATACCTCTACCTTGAAGGGAAGGTACAAGCAGAGAGGAACAGTTTCATGTCTGTGTCGCCTGGTTTGAGAGAAGTTTTAGCTAGGAGAATCGCTGGAGAAATAATTCTTTCAAGCAAACCAGGCTCAACCATGAAGAAATGGCGTGAACTCTTCGCTGTCTCCCAAATCAGCCTATCCGAAGCCATGGGGCTCTCATCTTCAGTCATAAGTGACTACGAAAGTGGTAGAAGAAAAAGCCCGGGCGCCAAATTCATCCGCAGACTCGTACTCTCGCTTCTACATATTGACGAGAGCAAAGGCAGCCGCTTCATTCGAGAATTCGCCAAATTAACCAGTTCCCCAAGCATGGCGGTCGTTGACCTCCGAGAGTTTCCCATACCAGTCAGGGTCGAATACCTGTGCAAAGCCATCGGCGGCGAAGTAGTAGCTTGCAAAGAAAAATTCGTTAAGGAAGTTAACGGCTACACCGTCATCGATAGTAAAAAAGCCGTTGAAGCATACTCGGGTTCGGAGTACGCTCAGCTCTTTGGCGCCTCAACCGAGCGGGCGCTAGTTTTTACTAACATTGAAACTGGGTGTTTGCCTATGATGATTGTACGGGTAAGCAGCCTTAAACCGCGGATTATAGTCTTCCACAAAACAGTGCCTGATGAAGAAGCCATAAGGATAGCTGAGTACGAGCAGATACCGATAATTTACTCAACCGCGCCAACCCTTGAGCAACTGGTGAAGTCGCTGCGTAAACTTTATCGAATCGCGTTGCGGGTGAAGCTTGGCAGGCGGAGGGTGCGTCCTCCACCAAAAATAAGCGCTTGAGAATCTCAAATTCTATCTGTTTAGGAATTGTAATGTCACCTGACCCTCAGTTGTTGTGCAATGGTTGGATATTAGGCGCTAAATAGATTGTTTTGAAGCCTATATGAGGTAGGCTTCTGTGATGTATCTGCGCATTACCCACTGCGTTTGGAAGTAGTAGGCTATTTTAGCAATCGAGTTTTTCATTAACGTTATCCACGCGTCTTTTTGGTTGCAGAAAGTTGGAATTATTAGGTATTCTAGTTTGCCGTAGAGGTCTTGCAGTTCTGCTTCTCTTCTTTCGTTTTCAGTCAGCAGTTCTCGTGGATGTGGACCTATTGCCCAGCCTGTTACGCCTTCGATGCAGCCTTCCATCCACCAACCGTCGAGGACGCTAAAGTTTACCACGCCGTTGTGCGCAGCTTTCATGCCGCTGGTTCCAGATGCTTCCATAGGCGGCAACGGAGTATTAAGCCAAACATCAACGCCCGAGGTCAGTTTAGCTGCAGTTTCCATGTTGTAGTTCTCCAAGTAAACTATGTTGATTTGGTCTTTTAATATCCGTGCGTAATCGTGGATTTGCCTGATGAGTTTCTTGCCTTCAATATCGTTGGGGTGAGCTTTTCCAGCGAATATCATCTGGATTTTTTCTCTTCGGTTGACATCGTTTAATCTATGTAAATCTGAGAAAATCAAGGTAGCACGTTTATAGCCTGTTGCTCTTCGGGCAAAACCCAGCGTCAATGCTTGTGGGTCAAGTTTTATGCCGTTGTTTTTTTCCACGAAAGTTAACAAGTCATTTTTTGCTTTAGTGTGGGCGTCCCAGATTTCTCTGTTTGGAATTTCGCTGGCTTTTGCCAAGAGGATGGGTTCGTTTGTCCAGCCGGGGATGTACTTGTCGAAGAGTTGTCGAAAATACAGGTTTGTCCATGTAAACGAGTGCACTCCGTTTGTGACTGCACGAATATAGCGTCCTGGGAAAAGTTTTCGGGAGAAATCCACATGTGCCAATGAGACACCGTTTACGTATTTGCTCAGGTTCAAGGCGAGATAAGCCATGTTTAGGTTTTCATCGCCCGCATACTGCTTCATGTCGCTCAACAAATATTCTTTGCCAAGCACTTGATCAATGAGTTCATATGAAAATTGGTCGAACGCCGCTTCCACGGGGCTGTGAGTTGTGAAAACGCATAGGTTTTGAACCTTCTCTGAATCCATGTTGTTTGCTCGGAGCAATTCAAGGGTTAAGAGGCTTGAGTGGCCTTCGTTCATGTGGTACTTTCTGATTTTGAAAGGAAGATTTTTCAGCATTCGTGTGCCAGCGATGCCGAGAATGATTTCTTGTTTTAAGCGGTAACGTTTGTCGCCTCCGTAGAGGGAATCGGTGATTCTTCGGTCTTCAGGAGCGTTTGCTTCGTTGTCGGTGTCCAAAAAAAGAATAGGTACCATGCCGCCTGTGATGCTTTGGTACTCATACAGCCAAGCTTGCACTTTGACTGTACGCCCCTCAATCTTTACTTCGACTGTGTTAGGCATGAGGGTTAAGGTTTTAGCTGGGTCCCATTCATCTGGAAATTCCAGTTGATCTCCTTGCTCAGTTAGTTTTTGTCTGAAGTAACCTTTTCTGCTGGCAAGTGTAATGGCGATCATCTGGAGACGTAGGTCTGCGCTGGATTTCACGATATCGCCTGCTAAGACGCCTAAGCCTCCACTGTAAGTTGGCATGTTGGGTGAGATTCCTATTTCCATTGAGAAATAAGCAATTCTGGGATCGTCTTGGAAGTGCCGTCGGCAGTTTTCGCCGCAGAAACAGTATTTTTTGTCTCCAAAGCTGTCGCATGCCACTTCAATTCTTGTTTGCGGATTCTCTACATCGATTTGTATTCCGCAGACTGGGCATCTTAGAGGTCTTGGGTTACTCAAACTTGGCACCACTTAAGGAAACGGCTGTCCCCCAATTGATATAGGTATTGATGGGAAGGCTCCGAACTTTGGCGCGTCGTGTCAAGTTTTGTTATTCTACTTGTGAGGTTCCTGGCTGGGTAAAGGGTTCAGTCATGCCGACGAGGAGTTTGCCAAATAGGTTGATATGGGTTTCTTCTTCCGCGAGAATTTCTTCGAGCATTCGCCTTGTGGTGTAGTCGCCTTCTTCTGCCGCAACCTGAATTGCTTGTTTGTATAGTGTGATGGCTTTTTCTTCGTCTTGTTCGTTTTGTTTGAGCATTTCGATGAGGCTGCCGCGTACGAAGATTGGGTCTGGCTTGGTTGTGGCTACGCCGTTGAGGTAGTCTAATCGTTCGGCTAGGCGTTCGGCATGTTTCATTTCTGCGATTGCAGTTTTGCGCAAGACACCTTCCACTATGGCGCCGTCTGTGCCGGTAACTTGGATGTGTTGCCACATGTACTGGATGCTGACTTGGAGTTCACGGGCTATGCCCTTGTTTAGAAAATCTAAAAGTTTTTGAGAGGCCAAAATAATCCCTAACAAAAATAAAGTTCGCCAGCGTATAAATTGGTTTCTAAATGGGCGAGGACTATATACAAAAGGCATAATAACTTAACTCTGCCAGAAGGCAATGGCTGTGACAATAATGAAAACCTTGATCATTTGTTTTTCATATCACCATAAGAACACAGAGAAAATCGCTTCAGTCTTCGCAAAGACACTTGAAGCAGAAGTTAAATCACCCGCACAGGTTGACCCCAATACTCTCGGTGGTTATGACCTTCTGGGTTTGGTTCAGGGATTGCTTTTGGAAAACACTACAAGGATCTGCTTGATTTAGCTGGCAAGTTGCCGCAGATAAGTGACAAGAAAGCATTCATTTTCTCAACCAGCGGTCAAACAGGGAAGACCAATAAATTCCACCAGAAACTCCGAGAAGCGCTTATGTCTAAAGGATTCAATATCCTCGGAGAGTTTAATTGTGCTGGGTTTGACACTTATGGAGCTCTCAAAATTTTTGGGGGTATCCAAAAGGGTCATCCTGATGAAGAGGACTTAAAGCAAGCGGAAGCCTTCGCCTTAAGCCTCAAGCAATCGCCAAAGACTTAAGGCCCTTTAATCAACGAGGCTAAATAATAAAGTCTTTTTCTTGAGTAGTCTCAACTTTTGTTTCTTGTTCCGTTTTGCCTTTTTTGCCCTTGATTAATGGAATGATGAATTCAAGAACGATGAGCAACAGTATCAAACCAACGATAACCGGTAGTCCCCAGGAATTACCCCTTAAGAACAATGTTATCCACCCGAAGTAGGGGATTCGCATAACAACTCGTCCTATCACCAGGTTTTGGGGAACCCCTTGTCCAGTGCTCCAGAGTGTGTTTGAATCGTATTCATTTACGCCGGGTGTTTTTGGCCATTTGTCTAAGCTGTTGCCGTCACCTTTTGTTTGGAAGTAGAGTGTGCCGTTGATGTTATCTATCTTGACTATACGGTGAACTATAGGTGTGGAGGTTGGGTCTGTGGGGTTTTCGTAGACTATTATGTCGCTGTTTGGGTAATTTGCGTTTAAGTCGGCAGGATTGATTTTTTGGATGACAATTATGTCGCCGATGTGAAGAGTGTGGGCGAAAGGATGACTCCAGCCGTCACAGCCGCCATCGAAGGGAACGCACATGCTGCCGCTTTCCACCACTCGAACTGGAACCGACGTGCCGAGTGCTAACTGTAAACCAAAGAAGAACCCCAGAACTATTGCGATGATTACGCCGATAACGAGTGCTGATTTGACGTATTCGTTTCGCTTAATTTTTGTAACAATGCTCAAGGTCTTGCCTTCAACAATTAACCTGAAAGGGAATGAAAACACCATTAATAAACCGCATTCTTTTCTTGGCATAGGAAACAAGAAATAGTTCATTCCTAAAACTTTCTTTTGGTTAGATATGCTTAGGACTAAATGGGCGCAGAAAGCCTTCTTTGCCGTAATATGTGTGATGGGGTTGTTTGCAATCCTAAGCTCAACAATGTCCAAGAGCCCGGTTTTAAAACCGTTCGCAACCAGCCTTGGAACACCCGATGACTTGCTGGGGATAGTGGCTTCTGCATCAACCATCCCTGGAATACTCATCAGTCTCCCCGCCGCCTCGCTCTCGGATGTCTTTGGTAGACGCAAAGTGTTGTTATTTTCCGCTTTTGTTTTTGCTTCTGCTCCTTTTTTGTATTTGGGGGTGAGTTCTTGGTGGATGTTGGCGTTGGTGCGGTTTTACCATGGGTTCGCTACGGCCATCTTCATGCCCGTTGCGGAAGCTTCAATCGCCACTCTGTTTCCGTCTAAGCGTGGAGAGCGCATCTCACTCTTCAATTCTGCCACTGCAGTGGGTCGAGCGTTAGCGCCTTTCTTGGGCGGCTACATACTTTTTGCAACCAACGAAAGCTTCTTCACCCTCTACATCGCTGTGGGAATTGCGGGTGTCACTGCCTTTATTATTGCGTTGTTGTTCTTGGCTGAAAAACGAACCTTCGCAACCGAACCAGCAATTGTAGGAAGGGCTCCTCGAAAAATGTTCAGCGGCTGGCTAACCATAATCAAAAACACCAACGTCTTAGGCGTCAGCTTCGTGCAAGCTATCCAATACTTTGTGTTTGGTTCAGTTGATTTCTTTTTGGTTGGATACTTGACAGATGTTGTTAAGATGGATCTTCTTTCGGTGGGAATCATCACGGGCAGCGAGATAGTCGCGTTAGTGATTGTTCGACCATTAATCGGCAGAATCTCTGATAAGATAGGTAGAACAAAACCAATCGTTGCAGGCATCGTTGCAGGCTGCGTCATAATTGGCGCAATACCTTTCACAACCCAGTTTCCACTGCTACTCCTCTTAGCAGTTGCGTATGGCGCCTCGTTTGCTACCGTGCTCTCGTCAACCTCGCCCATGGTCTGCGATTTAGTTCCAGCCACACTTGTTCGGTGCCTCAATGGGGTTCCTATCAACCACCATGGACATCGGACAAACGCTTGGACCCATAGTCAGCGGCGTAATCTTCTCCACCAACCTACGCTACACAGGTATGTTCCTAACGCTTAGCATTCTAATGGTTGTCTCAGTCGCGGTTTTCTTGTTGTCAAAGAGGCATGCTTCAAAAAATTAGCTTGATAGAACTTTTGAAAACCAGCCAAATGTTCCCTTCAAAATGCCGACTAAGAAAGGACCTGCCAAGCTCAATACCGTCAAAACAAGAGCAGCATAGGTGAGGGCTGGAGAAAACCCTTTCGCCGCTGCTGAAAAAACGTCAAATGGATAGTAAGTGATGGAGTCAACGCCGAAAGCCACAAACCCAACCCATCTGGTAAGAAAAGCAGTGCTTTCAAGCAACGAAGACAACAGCAATACAAACCCAGCAGCGACGAGAACAGGCTTGATAAGGTGAATTTTCTTTTTCCAATCCACCGAACTAAGCAACAAGCCACTTTTCGCGGCTAAGGAAGCCGCAAGCAAACAATAGAATGGCAAAGCCAAATAATTGTACTTAAAAACGCTGACATAAGGCACTGTCAGATGGAGACCGAACACAAGCAACAAATTCAGTCCTGCAATAACCGCTATGGTTCCAACACAAACAGCATCTAACCACAAGATTTTCGCAAAAATTTTCTTGTGGAAAACTGACAGCAGCCAAAGAGAAAAGTCCTGCAGCAAACAGAAACCACCCTGCACTCTTTACAAGGATTATGGGCAAAAACAGCAGCGATGGGTTGGCCACCAGCACGGGGTGGGTTATGTCGCTGGCTAAGTAGACCCCAAAAAAGTTCTGGTTAGCAAACCCACCAAACCAAACAGCCTGCAAAACAAACGTCGGCGCCAGAAAAATCAATACATTACGCAAGTTGATTTTAAACTGAAGATGTTTTCGTTCAAGGAAAATAATCAACAAGAAAGGAACAAGCATGAACACAGCGAATAGTTTAGTCATGAATGCAACCGCAAAAAAGACTCCAGCAACGGCGAGGAGTTTTTGGGAATTCTTGCGGACTGCCAAAACCCCCGCAGCAAAGAAGAGTAGGCTGAAGAAGAGGTTTTGGTTGTCTATGAGGAAGATTTTTGACATGTAAACGTGCCAGGGAACGATGCCGAAGAGTGCAGCAGCCACTAACCCCGTCCTCTTACCATACAGCATTGTGCCCAAAGCATAGACCAGAACAACGGCGCCCAACCCGAAAGCAGTCGCCAACCCAACCCCATTCGCATAAGATAAGCCGAATGCGTGGAAAACTGGTGCATCCAAGTAGAAGCCCAGTGGCGGCTGATTAATCATAAGGCCATTGGTGACGAACGGAAAACCTCGGGTTACTACGCTTGTGGCGGCTTCAAACTCGAGCTGGGCGTCCCAATTCGTGTAAGTGCCAGTTGATAGGGCAACTAGAAAAGCGCCAATTAACACTCCGCTTAGTTGGTAGTGCTCTTTCAAGAGGGCGAGAAAACTTTTCCAGTTCACTTCAAGATTCCCAGCATTAGCATACTCTGATGCTTACCATTTTAAAATTTCCCCATCCACGCCCAAACTAAAACAGTTGCGTTGGTTGCACGTCTTTGAAACCGCAAATCATAAAAACTAAACTCCAAAAATAGAAGTACTTGAGGAAAACCTTTGGGTCAAACAGAAACCAAAAGACCCGCCAGTAATCTACGCAATCGTTGTTTGGATGGTATTTAGCATAGTTGTTGTTACGATTTCTTTACTTGTCGGTGACACAGCTGACTTAAACAACTGGATAGAAATCGTGCTATGGATAACCTCCATCGCCGGCGTGTTGTCTATGCGGAAATGGGGCGTTGCCTTCGCCATATTCACATTAAGTTATACGTTAAGCACCAGCATGGGCATAGTAATCTACTATCAAATCTGGATCAACGCCATCAGAGTCGTCGTAAACATCCCAATCATCATCTACCTCTTCAGAGAACTCTTCAATGGCAAATTCAAATAGCAGTCGCTTCTGAAGTGTATTTTTAACTTTGTGAACTTGGCGAGAGTGACAAGTTTTAAAAAGCGTTCAAGGTTTAGTAAGACATGCTATTTGGAGTGAGTGTGTTGCGAGAGTGTTTGGCGGGAGGGTTTATGGTTGAGGGGAAAGCCATGGTTAATTGAAGACGAGCGGCTTTTACGTCAGCTAGTTGAAGAAGGAAAAGGCTTCAGCGACATTTCACAAGTTATAGGTAAAAGTCGTATTTCAGTTAAGAATAAGCTTTACAATTTGGGCTTATCTCTGAAAGATAACACCCAATCGAAAATTCCAATAGTGGTATCATCATCATTATTATCTTCTAAGACTCCAACTAATAATGTAGCTCCAGCAGTCGATCCTGTCAACGATGAGATTGCCCTCGAATTGAAAACGACCGGACCGTTGCCCAGCGTTGAAGAGAAGCTTCGAGTCTTGGATGCGGCTCTTGTGGCGTTGGAGCATCCAGGTCTTAGTCCGACTGAGATCACGCGATTAACCAAGATTATCGATGGCGTGAAGGTGTACGAGCACCTCTATGAAAAGTTCGTTAATTATAGTGCCTTAGAAGATGAAGTTATAGAGTTGAGACGTCAGCTTGCCTCTGAAAAACACAAGAGTTAGAGCACAATCTATTCGGAGATTCAATTCCAGAGAGCTCCAAGCACAATGGCAAGGTCTTAGGGAAGACTACAGGCTCCACCAGGCATGCAAGATTGCGCAGGTCGATGCAGTCAAGGGTGACACGGCAAATTTCTTCAACGAAATCTGTCGTCTCAAGCCTTTCGCGTATCAGCTTGAGCTTGCAGAATTGTATCGGAAAAATCAGTTTTTGGCGGTTAGGTGGCCAAGGCAGACAGGCAAGAGCACCTCCATCGGCGGATTGCTTCTGCAGGACGCCTACGAAAACAATGATCTAAACATAGGGTTCATCGGACCCAGCTATCGCCAAACCAAACTTAACCTTCGGCGTGTAGCAGGTTTTTGCCGCAACCTCCCAGCTGGAACTTGCCAGGTCCAAAGAACCCGAATCAGCTTCAAAAACGGCTCAGTTATCGAAGCCTTCCCGAACAACGCTGATACAATCCGAGGCAACACCTTCCACAGGCTATGGTGGGACGAAACCAACTTCACTCCCGGGGACGACGAACTTTATGACGCCATCCTATTCACATTGGGCACTACAAACGGCAAGTTAATTGCAAGCAGTACGCCATTTAACCGGGATTCGCTATTTTGGAAGATGTGCAATCACGAAGACTACGCGGACTTTGTTAAGCATCACTTCAGTTGGGAAAAAGCTGTCGATCCCGCTGGACCTTTGAATCAACAGATAATTGAACGCATCAAAAGACAGTATGGAGATGACCCAGCGAGGTGGCGACGGGAAATGGAAGCTGAATGGGCAGAGGACGAAGACGTCTGGTTAGCACAAAGCTTGATTGTTTCTTGTGTTGGTACCTCCAAAAACTGTGGAATAAACCTTGAACCATTTGACCCTGAAAAAAGCTATATAGGCACATTTTTTGGAGGCTTAGATCTTGCACAAATTCGCGACTATTGCGTTTTTAGCGTAGTAGAAAAACTGAACGATAGACTTTATCTGCGGTTCGTGAAAATTTTTCATCAACCTACCACATATGCGCATGTTTTGGGCTATATCAAGTTGGTTCAAGATCGCTTTGGAGGTTTTGAAAAAATCCGCGTCGACTACACCCGTGAGGGACCCAGCATAATTACCGACATGGTAAACGCTGGTATAGATAACGCTGAAGGCGTAACCTTTAGTGTGCCCCGTAAGAGCGAGATGGCTAGCCTAATGAAACAGCGTATGTCAAACGGTCAATTTTTCTATCCGTTGCTTAATTGGGAACGTCCATATCGGGGTGACATTTGCACTGAGCTAAACGTTGAACGTTATGATTTGCGCA
Source organism: Candidatus Bathyarchaeota archaeon (assembly GCA_963741295.1). Taxonomy (GTDB): domain Archaea; phylum Thermoproteota; class Bathyarchaeia; order Bathyarchaeales; family Bathycorpusculaceae; genus Bathycorpusculum. The sequence continues at coordinate 23,453 of CAVUHI010000023.1, read as the reverse complement.
ACGATGGCAATATGGGTTTTTCTCATCCAAGCGGTACTCATGATGATGTATTTTGGAGCGTTGCTTTAGCCATTTATGGAACCGTTGAAATGGTACCCGAGCAATTCGTTATTTCCGTACCTCGATGAAGGCTAACTAAACTAGACAAAAGCTTCTTCCTGAAAACTCTTTTATGTACAACTATATCTTAGTACAACTATGCAAAAGTTATCTCACGTTAGAGTTAAACGGAAAGGGCAAGTCACTATCCCATTAGAACTACGGTCAAAGCTTGGCATCGAGGAGGGCACCCTTTTAGAGATTAAAGAAGAACAAGGCACAATCACCCTAAAACCCACGCCCAAATTGAAAGCGGGCAAGGCAGTAGGAGAACAAGAATACAAAAAAATCATCAATGAACTCGACGAAGGCCGGAGAAACTGGCGTTGACAAGCATTGCTGATACACGTCTACTACTTACTTTAGAGTTTCCGCCAACCGAAGCACTTGGTGCAAAGGTTGAGAGTTTTGTTGAAAAAGAAATCCAAAGACAACTAGTTGCACCCTCAATTGTTTTAACTGAATTTATCAAATATGCCGGAGCAAGAATTGGTGAAGACGCTGCCAAGACAAGGATAATGGTACTGAAAGAGAAGGGACTAAAAATAATACCGTTAAGTGAAAAAGACGCCTTGATTGCAGGAAGCCTTCTTCTCGCAAACCGAAACGTGCCCATTGCTGACGCCTTAATCGCTTCCTTTGTAAAAAATGGAACAGCAGAATACGTAGTTACAGATGACATGCATTTTAAGGCATTGGGTGTAAAAACTAAATGGATATAGTACGGCAAACTGCTAAAGGGTGAATAAATGCGGTCGCCGAGACGCAGACCTGAGTAGGTTAGGCGTCCATGATATAATAAATAATGCTTTTTTTCAGAAATTTTGAGGATGAGCAAGCGCTTAGAAAAAGAATTTGGCGAACGGATCGCTGAGCAAGAGGTTGGCATTGGGCACTTACCAGTTTCGCAGTTGAAGTTTGGAATGATACCGAAAAAAAGTGATGGATGAATTAGCAATCGCACAAATTTTTAGCGTAAAACTTGTGCTTAAGGAATGTTTTTATTTCTTAGCTGTGAGAGAGAAGATAAGACCTCTTGGAAAATTGCGGTGCTTGTTTGCCTACAAATAAAGAGAGCAAAGGAGCCAAAGTTGGTGAACAAACGATTGCCAAACGCAAGAACGCTGAAGATGCTTTGTCGAAAAAGCAGGACGAGCTGCAAACAATACTTGACTCTTCCCAAGGGTTAATTTTCTACAAAGACCTCGAAAACCATTTCATCCGGGTAAACAAGGTGTTTGCCGAGATTATGGGGTTGCCTAAAGAGCAACTTGAAGGGCGGTCGCTTTTCGAGATTTTTCCTAAGGAAGAGGCGGAAGCCTTCTGGAGTGACGACAAACAAGTTATTGCATCCGGTAAAGCTAAGGTCGGCATTGAAGAAAATATGCACTCCAAGCAAGGGCAGAGGTGGGTTCAGACTGACAAAATTCCATATCGAGACGCAGAGGGCAATATCATTGGGGTAATCGGCTTTTCTGTGGATATTACTGAGCGCAAGAAAGCTGAAGAAACTTTGAATAAACTTAATGAGGAATTGGAAGAAAGGGTACTTAAGCGTACGGAAGAGGTCTCAGCCGAACGCCAGCGTCTTTACAATGTTCTTGAAACGCTTCCAGCCTACGTTATTTTACTTGATAAGGACTATTGTGTGCCCTTTGCAAACAAGGTTTTTCGCGAGCGTTTCGGTGAGTCCCATGGCAGACGTTGCTACGACTTCCTGTTCAAACGTGAATCACCCTGCGAGAATTGTGAGACTTATAAGGTCCTGAAAACTAACGGTCCGCATCGTTGGGAATGGACCGGTCCAGATGGCCGCGATTATGACATTTACGACTTTCCATTCGTTGAAGCAGACGGCTCAACTCTTATTCTCGAGATGGGCATCGACATTACTGAACGCAAACGCGCTGAGAAACAAATACGCAATGTCTCTTTGTACTCACGTAGCCTAATAGAAGCAAGTTTAGACCCTCTAGTAACAATCAGTGCCGAAGGTAAGATTACCGATGTCAACCAAGCCACGGAACTTGCCACTGGCTACTCCAGAGAAGAATTGATTGGCAGCGACTTCTCTGATTACTTTACTGAACCTGAAAAAGCCAAGATTGGATATAAACAGGTCTTCAACTAAGGGATTTGTACGAGATTACCCGTTGGCGATTAAACATAAAGCTGGAAAAATAACCGATGTATTATACAATGCCACAATTTACACTAATGAAGCTGGCGAGATGCAAGGTGTTTTTGCAGCTGCAAGAGATATTACAGAGCGCAAGAAGGCTGAAGAACAAGCTCAGGTAGCAGCTAAGAAACTAAAAGATGCCGAACGTTTAGCGGCTATCGGTGCTACTGCAGGTATGGTTGGACATGATATTCGTAATCCACTGCAAGCAATAACGGGCGACATTTTCTTGGCTAAGACAGATTTAATTGCAATTCCTGAAAGTGAAGAGAAAAAGTGCATTCAAGAAAGCTTGTCAGAAATTGAGAAGAACGTTGATTACATTAACAAGATTGTAGCGGATCTACAGGATTTTGCTAGACCTCTTAAACCTAATGCAGAAGAAACCGATCTGAAACTGACTATTGATCAATTATTGAAGAAGAACGGTTTGCCCGAGAATGTTAAAGTAAGCATTAAAGTGGAAAGTGATGCCAGGAAAGTTGTAGCTGACTCCACTTTCATAAATCGGATCATGCACAATTTAGTGAATAATGCTGTTCAAGCTATGCCTAAAGGCGGTAAACTCATATATCCGAGCTTACAAAGAAGACAATGATGTCCTCATAACCGTGCAGGACACTGGTGTCGGCATACCTGAAGCAGTAAAGGGAAAATTGTTTACGCCAATGTTCACCACAAAATCGAAGGGTCAGGGATTCGGTTTAGCTGTGATCAAGCGCATGGCTGAAGCGTCAGGCGGTACCGTCTCTTTTGAGAGCCAAGAGGGAAAGGGAACAACTTTCATTATACGTTTGCCATTCAAGAATGAACGTTAAAGAAACTTCAACTGAACCTAATTACTCTCAAAATGTTTTTCAGTACTGATGACGGGTGAGCTTTTTCCTTGGATAACCTTTGGAATTGTTATTACAAATTTTGCTCCTTTGTCCTGTTCTCCTTCCTCAGTTATTGTCCAGCCGTAGACTTCAACCATTTTCTTTGTCAGGAACAGCCCAAGTCCCGTACTTTTTCCTGTAGTGAAGCCTTCAAGGAAAAGTTTTGGCTTGTTAGCCTCAGGTATACCAACTCCATCGTCTTCATAGAACAACTTCACCCCGTCACCCTCATTAGTGAAGTGCAATCGAATCTGGGTGACTTTTTCCCCGTACTTTAGAGAGTTATCAAGGAAATTGTAAAAAAGTTGCTTAAGCAAAGAATCAGCCGTGACACATAGTCCTTGGCAATCATTGAAGACTTTTATGGTGCCAAAGTTAGGCAAAAGGCTCACAGCTTGATTGAAACATTGAGCAACATCAATTTCCGATGGCTCTTCCACTCCAATTTTCTCATAAGAACGACTAAACTCAAACATCTCATCTGATTGATTAATTGCTGAGTCAATGCCCTCAAAGTTCTTAGCTAATTTAGGATTATCGCCAATTTGTTTTTTGAGCAAATAAATATTGGACCTCATAACCATAAGTTTGTTACCCACATCATGCCTCGTCAACCTCCCCAAAACGTTGAGCTTCTCGTTCATAATTTCCATTTTTGCCTGATTTTTCGTCAGTTCTTCTTCAGCTTTTTTGTGGTCAGTTATGTCGTTGGATACAACAACGACTCCTGTAACTTCGCCCTTAGCGTTTCTGATGGGACTGTGAGTAATTATGAAGTACTTTTGAGAAAGTTTTTTGTCACCCGAATATGATTCTTCAATGACATGTTCACCTGCTAAAGCCTTGTCAATATTCTGTTTAGCTTTCTCTCGGTCCATTTCAGCTGCCATGTAATCCATTATGCTCTTACCAATTTGTATATCAACGCCAAAAATTGTTTTCATAACCAAAGCATGTGCACGATTAAAACTGGTGTAACAATAGCTTCTGTCAACAGAAAAAATCAACGACGAGGTACTATTGATAACTTCATGTACGAGTGCATGTTCGGCTGCGGATCGTTGTTCAAAGTTTTTGCGTTCAGTAATGTCCTGAGCAAACCCCACAAGACCAGTTACAACCCCATTTTTATCAAACGTAGGCACCTTATCTGTCTGAACCCACCTAGTACCGGTTGCAGATTCATATTGTTCAATTATCCCAAGTTTGGGATGCCCTGATTTTAGAACTTCTAAGTCGTCACTTGTCATAGTTCGCGCTACTTCGGCGGAATAGAAATCAAAAACTGTTTTTCCAAGAAACTTCTCTTTAGAGACCTTTTGTGCTTGAGCAAATGCTTCATTGACACGAATGAATTTTCCGTTTCTATTTTTGTAGAAAATTATGATTGGTGAAGAATCGATAATGCGGTTAAGTTCCTGCTGGTCTTTTTCTCTACTTTCCTCCGTTTTCTTATGTTCAGTTATGTCTATTATTGATCCTTCTAGTGTGCCTTGTTCAGTGTAAAGTTTAACTGATGTAAGGCACTGAATGATTTCATGTCGTTTGTTTAGCAACTTGCATTCAAAATCTCTAACTTGCCCATTTGCTTTGATTAAACGGACCATTTCTTGGCGTTCAAGCGGATCAGCCCAAAAACTCACTGCAGACCTGCCCTTAATTTCTTCACGGGTTAACCCTAAAATATTTAGATACTTGTCGTTGAAGTCAAAAATTTCAGAACCATCCAACCTTGTCCTGAACATACCCACTTCAGAATTATTGAAAATATCACGGTACTTTGACTCTTTTGCCTGCAGTTCTTGTTCTGCTTTCTTGCGTTCATTAATGGGTACTGCCAGTTCTAAGGCAGCGATAACCTTTCCATTCTTGTCTTTGAGAGGAGTTACTCTTAATTCAACCCATGTAGTTTCACCTTTTGAGTTTACCGTTTTGTATTCATGGACATCGATGGAAGCATTATTTTCGAAGATTTTCTCGACGCCACAATTAGGGCAAACAATCCCTATATTGTTGAAAGTTTCATAACATTTCTTGTTTGGAGCAACACCCAAATCCATCAAACGCTTGTTAGCCCAAACAACACGGTAATCTCTATTGATAACTGCTAAACCCGCATCAATGCCTTCACCTACCCTCTCAAGAATTTCATTATACTGTTTCAGTTCCAACTCGGCTTTTTTGCGTTCAGAAATGTCCAAGACCATGCCTCTAAAGCCGGTAATCTTGTTTTTACAAATACGAGGCGTTGCTGTGATGAGTGCAGGGAAAGTTGTGCCATCTTTCCGCATAAATTCATACTCTTTCGGCACATAGCTGCCGCCTAATAGTAAACGCTGAATGTTTTTTGTCGCTCTGTCTCTATCTTCCGGAACAATGAACTGAAAAATATTCACCCCTCTTGCAATCTCATCAAGAGAGTAACCCGAAATTTCAGCTGCTCTTTCATTAGCAAATTCCACTTGCCCATTTAAGTTAGTTTCAAAAACAATGTCAGGTAAACAATTCGCAAGTTCTCTATACTTCAGTTCGCTTTCACAAAGTATCTCCGCAGCCTTTTTACTTTCATTAATATCTAAGAACATGCCCTGCACTGCAGGTTGTCCATCATAGTCAACTCGATTTGCAAGTGAACTCAACCATATAAGCGAGCCGTCTTTTCGTACCGCACGAAACTCAAAGCATGTTTCTGCAGGTTCGCCCCGTAAACGGTTTTCCATACGCTTAAAAAAAACAGCTCTATCCTCGTGATACACTAAATGCATAATTTCTTCGGGCGAAAGTGACATTATCTCTTGAGACGAATAGCCCAAAATTTTTCCTAATGCGCCATTTGCAAAAACTATCCTTATCGGAGCTGTTTGAAGAATTGCTATTCCTTGAAGTGAATTCTCAACTAGTGAGTGATACTTTGATTCTGATTTTGCAAGCAGGTCTCTTGACTTTTTGCGGTCAACAGTCTTGTTTATTGCGTCCGCTAATTCGCAGTAAACCGTTTCAGGCGAGCCGTTTTTGTTGAGGTAGCTGTCAGCGCCTAAATTCAACGCTTTAACAGCAACATCTTCTCTGCCTCTTCCAGTGAAAATAATGAAGGCAATATCATTTTTTTGTTCTCTAAGTTCTTTCAAGAATTCTAAACCGTTTTTCAGTGGCATTTCATAATCAGAAATAACAATGTCATAATGCCCTGTTGACAGTTTTTTGAGGGCTTCATCCACACAACAGGCGTTATCGATATTAAGGCTGCTTTCCAGATCCATCAGCATAAGCTTTGAAATCTCTCGAATTGAAGGATCATCGTCAACATGCAAAACATGAATAACACTCTTTTTGGTTGAAGCCGCAACATCAGATATGTTTACAACTATTCCACTCTGGTTGAGTTGTTGTATTAGCCATGCCCCAACTCAAGTAATTACTGAATTCATTATTAGTCACTTATGAATTCAGAATAGTGAGTACAAGTTCTCACTAACATAATAGCCCATAAATCCATCTTTTGACAACTGTTTGGGCATTTCTAATATTTGATACCGTCAGTACCTTCGCGTGTAATTTGAACGCTTGACTTCTGATTTTTCTCTAAGCGCTGAGTGGGGGATACTATCCCCAATTTACCAGTAAAACAAACGTTCGTTGACTTTCTTAAGGAAGCGGGCCCAGAGATTAGTTAAACTGCTTTTTCCAAACCAAAACAGTAATGCCTTAGAATCAGCTTCAGACAGAGAACAATCAGTACGCCTGATGTAGATTGCTGATTGCCACTATTACGGTCACGGAATGAAGTATATTAGCCGCTTGCTTTCCAAATTGAATTGGAGAAGGCAGAAGTGAATATCGCTATTGATAAATGTTGGAAGGTTTTGAAGAGCGAGTTCTCCGAGTATTATGTCGCGATTTTTTCTAGGAAGTCGGGACCTCCAATTTGCATTATCTTGTGCTTGTTAACAATTTTGTCTTACACGTTATTGCACGCGTAAGCTATCTCAAAAGTATTGTCTAAAAAAATTGAAAAAGAAGAAAAGAGGACTGTTTGCTGAATTTGGCTTTTTCTATTTTAAAGGCGCTTTGGTTGAGTGCTTTCTTCTTTGCACTAGCCCAATTATAACTGCTCCAAGTAAGATCATTGCTACTGCAACTGCAATGTATTGGTCATTGTTGCAAGCATTGTTGTTGGAGTTGAGGTTGGGTTGGCAGTTGGTATAGGTGTAGCTGTTGGTGTAGGCGGAATTGTAGGAGTTGGTGTTTTTGTTGGATTTGGCGAGGTATTTGAGGTTTGGCTTGGACGCCCAATTGGTTATTGGTATTGGAATATATGATGGTTTGATTCGGTGGTGAACGAGATTTCTATTTGGTGGGCGCTGAAATGAGTCGTGAAAGCTATGTAGAAGTTGTCGAAGTCTTCAGTGAATGATTGGTTTTCAGCCATTATACTCGTCTATGAAAACAACTGGGTTTGTTCCGAATTGTATGGCGATTTTTGGAATTGTCAAATTACAGAAGCCTTCAGTTCCGCTTGGGTCCAGTCAAAGTAAACTGTACTGAGGTTGTTTTAGTGTCTTGATATCGGGGTAATGGTCATGTTTGAGAACTGTTCGGTAAATATGTTTCCGTTTACTTCAACGGGATAGGTTCCGCAGGTAGTGGTTACTGTTGCAGTTAAAGTGTTGGATGTAAAACTCGCAATGATAGTGTGATCATTCTGAACGTTTGAGAATGTGTAAGTTGATGCAACTGCGACTGCTGAACCATCAACAACTATAGAGGAAATATGGTAACCCATTTGCGGTGTTATAGTGAATTCTTGACTGCCTCCATAATTGACGGTGGTTGTTGTTGGAGCAATGGTTCCATGATCACTCTGAGAAACCGTGATTGCGTAGGTGTTAATTGCAAACTCTGCAGTTAGCGAGGTCGATCCAGTAACAGTGGAAACAGTGTATGCGCCATCTGCAACGCTGCCCAAAACTGAAGAGCCATTCACCAAAACATCAACAAGATGATAGCCCGTAGCAGGAGTAAAAGTGAAAGCTTGACTACCACCATAGTTAACGGTAGTTGTTGAAGGAGCAAGCGTTCCATGATCACTTTGAGTAACGGTAATTACGAAAGTGTCAATCGCAAAGCTAGCTGTTATCGTATGAGTAGCCGAAACATTGCTGAAAGTGTATGATGAATCAATCGTTACTGGGGATCCGTCAATTGTTAGGTAAGTAATGTGGTATCCGGTAGCTGGAGTAATAGTGAAAGTTTGATCGTTGCCGTAGTTAACAGTGGTCGTTCCAGGACTGATAGTTCCATGTCCGCTTTGGGTAACTGTGATTGTGAAGGTATCAATCGCGAAAGTTGCGCTGATAGTGTGAGCTGCAGTAACGCTGACAAAGTTGTAGGGGGCAGAAGCAGTTTCGCCATCTATTAAAACGCTGACTAAGTGATAACCAGTATCTGGCGTAACAGAGAAGCTCAGGTCATTTCCATAGTTAACTGAAGTTCCATTTGCGCTGCTTATCGAGCCATGGGTATGGTCCCCAACTGTGATTGTGAAGATATCAATCGCAAACTTGATGTTAGCGAGGTTGCTCCAGTTACATCAGAAACAGTGTACGGGCATTATTTTCAACGTCTTCCATTACTGAGGTTCCATTCATCAAAACATCTGTCAAATGGTAACCTGTTGCTGGAGTAAAAGTGAATTCTTGACTGCTGCCATAGTTGACGGTGGTTGTTGCTGGACTAATAGTTCCATGATCACCCTGAGAAACCGTGATTGCGAAGGTATCGATTGCATAGGTTGCGGTAAGAGTGGTTGTTCCAGTTACATCAGAAACAGTGTACGCATTATTTTCAACGTCTTCCATTACTGAGGTTCCATTCATCAAAACATCTGTCAAATGGTAACCTGTTGCTGGAGTAAAAGTGAATTCTTGACTCGCTGCCATAGTTGACAGTGGTTGTTGCTGGACTAATAGTTCCATGATCACCCTGAGAAACCGTGATTGCGAAGGTTGAGGATGGAGTTAGGCTTATCACTGAGATAGAGTTGCTGTCGGACCAACCTCCGTTTGCAGCATAGATGTATTCACCGTTGGGGGTTAATGCTAAACATCCAACCTCCTCCATAGGGATCATAGATTTCGCCAAGAGACACACTTTCTATTACTGTATTGTTACTTGTGCTAATCACTGAAACCAAATTACCGTTCTCATAGTCATTACGTGTAACGTAAACGTATTCGCCGTTGGGTGCAACTGCTATTCCACCGGATCCGCCTTCAGATTCATAGTAATAATAGCCGCCGCCAAGGGTTATTGTTTCTATTACCGAGTTGTTGCCTGTGCTAATCACTGAAACCGAATTACCGTTCTCATAGATCCATACTTGTAACGTAAACGTATTCGCCGTTAGGTGAAACTGCTATTTCACCGGTTCCGCCTAAAGAATAATAGTAATAATAGCCGCCGCCAAGGGTTATTGTTTCTATTACCGAGTTGTTGCCTGTACTAATCACTGAAACCGGGTGCCTTCAAAGCTGCTTTAACATAGAGATATTCGCCATCGGGTGTTAATGCCAAACTTCCAGGAGAGTATAAACCAGTTATTGTGGCTGTTACTGTGTTGTCGACTGTACTAACCACTGAAATCGAACTATCAGAGTAATTTGTGATGTAAACTAATTCTCCATCGGGCGCTACTGCCACATTTGTAGGATAATTAAAACCAGTTATTGTCGCAATTAACCGTATTTGTGAGCCGTACTAATTACTGAAACTGTGTATCCGCCGTATATTTGCAACGTAAACATACTCGCCGTCAGGTGTTATTGCCAAACCCATAGGATATTGTCCAACAGTTATAGTTGTGGCTACTGTATTCGATGAGGTGTTTATCACTGAGACTGTGCCATCAAATAAATTTGTAGAGTAGACGTATTGCGCCGTTTGGCGTTACCGCTATACCTGCAACCCCGTTTCCAACATTTATGGTGTCTGTCAATGTCGATGCTTGAGCTGATTGAGGTAATAATGCTAAAACACAGGATAACAAGAGAATAGCAGCAATGATGCCTGCAACTCTTACTGTCTTTGTTGTTTTTTGATGTCTGTTGTGAATTCCTTGTTCAATACTTGCTTTTTTTAACAATTTATTATTCTCCATATGGTGACTCAAACTTTTGGAATAACATTGTTTTCTTGAGTCTTGATATATAAAATGTGTGAATCTTTAATTCGCTTTTTTGAAGTCGGAGTCAGGCTATGAATGAACTATAGATGAATATTTTTCAAGCTTTGAACGCGACATTTGAGGATTTTGAGATTAGTATTCAGGACCTTCTTAGAGTGACGTATGAGGTCTATATTCCTTGTCAAAAATCGGAAATGAGTACGCTCAGGTCAGGGAAACATGGATTAAGAAAGCCATGACCACTTTTTGTACTATAAACTTAGCGGAACAAGTGATAGATAAGAAGGGCGTCTATCGAGTTTTTCGAGGCAAGAAAATACCAAAATCAGTGCTTGATTACTTCGCTGAATCTCTTTCCAATCAATAAAGGAAGAAATAAAGAAACCCCAAATCCAAAACGATGAGCAGAAAAAACAAAAATCCTTCGAAGGATTCATGCCAAAATAATTGTAAAATACACATTCGCACTGAGGTGGCGGGCCCGCTGGGTCTTGAACCCAAATGGGTTTGGAACCCCAAAGTTGTTTGGGTTTGTTCAGTTATTGAGAGTGTGATTGAGAAATCAAAAGCTCTGAAAGAGGGATCCTAGCCTTTATCGGTAAAAAAAGTTGAGGAGTGAGTCGTACCGGACTTAACCCCAAACGGGTATGAGTCCTATAACCTACAAAGGTAGAATCCAAAAATTAGTAAATTATTTCTGATTCATCTGTTGTCATAACGGAGAATTTTATTTGTTTGACTGGTTTGTTGGCCTTCAGTCCATCAATCAATTCCTTTAGCCGGCTGGAAGAGCCTTTGATTACCATAACCTCAAGACAGCTAGTTTCAGTTAGATGAGAATGGAGATATGCTGTAATCATATCGCTGAATTCGTGTTGGAGTTTAAAAAGTTCCTCGTTTTTTTCTTCTTTGTTATAAAGAACCGAAATAGTGGCGATTACATTGCCTTTTAGTTCTTCAAGTTTTTTGTATTCGGTTAAGTAACTTCGGAGCGCTTGTCTGAGGACTTCGGACCTAGTTGCGGATTTTTCTTCGCCTAGCACGGCATCTAATTCTTCAAGCAATTCCGTGGGCAATGAAAGACTGATAATGCTCATTTTGTCACCTTTCATTATGTTTTATTGTTCCAGTTTAATAAATTACTCAGCTAAATGCCTTTATATCTCGAGGATTCACTGCATTATTGTCAAGGGCTATAAATCTCAGTTCCTGGACAAAGCCTGAGTTATTAAAAAAATAACAAAACTTAATAACTTCTTAAGACAATGGAATTTTGGAGAAGGAAGTGTTTTCATGAGAAAAAGAACTTATGCAATAGTCGCAGTTTTGGTAGCCATTATTCTCGTAGGAACTGTCCTAGCGCTTATATTTTTCAAATACCACTACGCCTGGCACAAGTTCAAAATTAAAAGTGATCGCAACATTTTATCCATTGTATGATTTCGCCCAAAATGTAGGCGGCAACAAAACTGACGTCTCAATCCTTGTTCCAGAAACCGTTGACGTACATGCTTTTGAACCAACGCCATCAGACATAGCTGCCGTCTCAAGTGCAGACGTGTTGATTTACAATGGCGCCGGATTAGAACCATGGATTCAAGACGTAGTTAGTGCCGCTGGAAACACAAAACTTATCCAAGTAGATACAAGCCAAGGAATCAACCTCCTTCCAGTACCCTCTCAGTTTCAAAGCGGTAACCGAACAATTGACCCACATATCTGGCTTGACCCATTAAACGCAAAGCAACAAGTCAACAATATTCTTCAAGGATTAATCAAAGCTGACCCTGCTGACAGCCAATATTTCACGCAAAATGCACAAGCTTATGAGGCTAAACTCGACAATTTGAATGCTCTTGCAATAAATGCAACTACAAACACAGCGACTAAATATTTTGTAACCTTCCATGAAGCCTTTGCCTACTTCGCAAACCAATACAACGTTACGCAACTTGCTATTTCAGGTCCATTCGAAGAAGAACCAACACCCACCGATATCCAGAACGTTATTACCGCAATTAACCAATATCACCTCAAATATGTCGGCTATGAATCCCTCGAAAACACAGCAATATCCCAGTCAATCAGCAGCCAAACAAACGCGACTCTCATCAACATGAACCCAATCGAAGGACTAACAACACAAGAAAAAGCTGCAGGAGACAACTACATCACTCTCATGCAACAGGACATAAACAATATTCATTTGGCGTTGACAAATGTCGGAACCTAAACCCATCGTCGAAATACGCGACCTTAGCGTCAAGTACCCAAACGGAGTCGTGGCTCTTGAGGGAATAAACTTAGACGTAAACCCAAAAGACCTAATTGCACTCATAGGACCCAATGGCGCTGGAAAATCAACGCTTCTAAAAGTCATTTTGGGACTAACAAAAGCAACAAGCGGCACAATCAAACTCTTCGGGAGCTCGGACTTGGGTAAAAATCTCAAGTACGTCGGCTATGTTCCACAAAGTGCGCAAGCAAGAGACCCAAACTTGCCCTTTAGCGTATATGAAACAGTCATGCTTGGAAGAACTCCAGTTGCAGGTCTATTCCACGGAATGAAAGATGAAGACAGGCAAAAGGTTGATGAAACACTCAAACTCTTTGGAATATACGAGCTTAAAGATAGAAAAATAGGTCAACTCTCTGGAGGGCAGTCGCAACGTGTCTTTTTGGCTAAAGCCATGGTTGCCGAACCCAAACTGCTCTTGCTCGATGAGCCCACAAGCGGAGTGGACACTACTTCAAAAAAAGAGTTCTACAACATTCTTGACCGCTTAAACAAAGAAAGGGGAATAACTGTAATTTTATCCTCGCATGATATAGGCGTTATAACAAAGATAGCCAACAGAGTTCTTTGCGTAAACAGGTCACAGTTCTTCTGCGGCGAAAACGAAGATTTTGCCGCTGACATAGAGATTCATAAAGTGTACGATCACCCAGTGGAGCTTATGGAACATGATGATCATCCTTGATGTTCTTTCTTTGCTTCAAGCGCCTTTCATACAGCGTGCGTTCATCATAAGTATAATTATCGCCCTTCTCAGCTCTATTCTTAGCATTTTTATTGTTTTAAAGAAAATTTCACTCATAGGCGATGGATTATCTCATACGGCTTTTGGAGGCTTAGCTCTCGGCTACTACCTTAGTGTTTTTCCCTTATGGATAGCTGGAATTACCGTTGTTTTGGGTTCGATAGGAATTAACAAAGCGCTGCGTTCAACCAAGATTTCTGGTGACGCAGCTGTGGCAGTTTTCCTTCAGTTAGGTCTTGCAGGAGGCATAACTTTATTGAGCCTTTCAAGGGGTTTTGGCGTTAATCTTGAGAGCTTGCTTTTCGGAAGTATTCTAATAGTAAACATGGACCAAATTATAACAGCTGCAGTTGTTGCAGCAATAGCCCTGAGTATAATTTTTGTATTCTTCAAGGAAATGGTTTACATAACTTTTGATGAAACACAAGCCCGAGCTGCGGGAATCAAAACATGGGTTTTTGACTATCTCCTAAGTATTCTAGCTGGAGTTGTGGTTATTATTGCGATACCTATTGTTGGTGTGCTCTTAATTTCTGCACTTCTAGTCTTACCTGCGTTAATAAGCACTCAAATTACAAAATCTTTTAAACAAACTGTCATCCTTGCACCTATAATTGGCTTAATTACGGTAGTATTCGGTATATTGGTGTCAGTTATTCTGGATGCAGCTCCGGGCGGGACAATTGTTCTAACAGGTTTGGCTATTCTTGGAATTGTTTTTGTATCTAAAAAGGTACAAAAAATTCTAAGTAAGCAAAAATAAACTTGAAGTTAATAGCCAACAAAAGCGCCTTTTTTGCTCAGAAATCGGTTGGTATAAATCGGGCATTGTAATACTTTCTTTCTAATTCGTGTTACTGGGGGAACCGAAAATACACATACCCGATGGAATCCTAAACCCATATGCTTGCATAGCCATGTACATAGTAGCCTTCTGTTTTTTAGCTTGGGCTTGGTACGGAATAAAAAAGAATCATCCCCGATACATTATCGCCTTAATTGGGGTTGTCAGTGCACTCTTATTCGTAGTTCAGTTATTCGAATTTCCCGTTGCAGGCGGAGGCAGTACATGGCATTTCTTAGGCGGAACAGCAGTCTCTATGGTTTTAGGACCCTTTGCCGGCTTAATCAGCATGACCATAACACTGGTAATCCAAGCCGCAATAGGAGATGGAGGTATAACAACTTTTGGCGCAAACATCTTCAACATGGCAGTAATCGGCGTGATGTCCTTCTTCATTGTAAAAGCCTTTCTTTCAAGAGGATTTACAACAAAACGGTTGGCATTAGGCATGTTTGTTGCTTCATTCATCTCCAACGTTTGCACGGCATTGGCGGTTGGAATAGAAATTGGCCTATTTCCTATGGTAGGTACTCTCGGCGGCATCGTGGTAACTGTTCCTTCGATGCTGATGTGGTACGTTCCAACTGGAATAATTGAGGGATTTGTTGCTTCATCTTTGATTGTCTCATTATCCAAGTTGAATGGTGTAAAACTTTTAGGTTTAGAAATGTGCAGAAAACCGAAAATCCTCAAAAAGGACTCGTAGAATTCTAAATTCCAAATTTAGCGCTGATTACTTTAAACCCTGAAAGAAAAACAAGCGTTATCCTCTTTGTTATAGCCCAAACACAGTCACAAACAACCATATAGAAAAACAACTATCGATTTATTTGGGAAAATACGAATGAGCATGAACATGGGTACGACTTTTAATTACATGAATTCGTTTCTTGTGCAAGAATCTATATCTTTAATGTTCGTGGCTTTGGGGTTAGCTATCCTAGGCATAGGTTATGCTCGACTCAGGAGCAAAGAATCTCTTCAACTTCACCGTTGGGTAATGGGCGGGGCAACTGTTCTAACTCTGGTATCGATATTTTTCGTAATGTTTCCATCCTTGATCATTTACTATATTACGCCTAGTATCAGCTTTTTTTCATCCTTCTCAATTTTGCAGATAGTTCATTCCGCGATTGGTGTTCCACCCGTAATTTTGACCGTTATGTATGTATTCAATGATTTACCTACGCCAACTAAGAAATGGATGAAAATCACAGCTATCCTCTGGATAGTTAGCATTGCATTAGGTGCAGTCGTCTACTACACTATGCCAAGCTAAACCTAACTCTTGGCAAATACAGATTTATTTCGTATAATAGCAAACCATCAAAGAGCAATGATTACCCGAGTGACTCTGCCCAACGCATGACGGATTTGATAATATCATCATGAGTTTGTGTTGCCAAGATTATCCTCGCTAGAAAGTATCAATAGGAGCATATAATTTTAGCTAAAATAATCGTAAAGCGTCTGCACAAAAGTAATCAGAGAGCCGTTTTTTGCAGCCCAAAAACGCACAAAGATTGAGACTTACCAGGCTCCTTCTGTCCCCAAAATTTCAAAATACCCCATGCCTGAAAAGAAGGGTTCATAATCAAAGGTCATCTGCAAAGAGTTGTGAGTCCCATTATTGCTCAGAGTGTAGCGGTCGGGACTTTGCAAATAATATTTCCAGACCAGCGAAATATTTCCCCAAAGCAAATCGGTTGGAATTGTGATATTATAAAAAATAGTTCTTTTGCTACCTCCAAGAAAGTAAAGTTCTATTGCATGCCGATTAACATCGGAAACATTAAGTAGGGAAAGTGATGGCGCACGTTCTGCATTCCAGTTAGTTTCAACAGTTACAATGAAGGTTTTATCTCCAACTGAAAGAGGATAAGTGAACAAGTTGGTTTCTTCTTCTTGACCTACTTCTAAACTCGCCAATAATATTCCGGCTGCTAATGAAATGGCAATTAGCAAGATTGCGGCAACTACTATGAGTTTTCTCTTTGTCGCCATCAGACAACTACTGGGTAAACCTGCATAAAAGATTGATTGTGAAAATTTTTTGATGTTTTTAGATTTGGAAGCTGCACCGTTTGGGATTTTATTTGAAAAGTATCGGGCAAATAAAATAACCTCAAATTAAGGTTATTTGGTGCCGAAGGGCTAGATTGAAACCGTCGTTTAAATCGTCTTTACATTATCTGAAAAAACAGTCCTCGGTGACTCAACAGTTCGTAGCAATTTAGTAGCAAGAGAAAAAAATAGTAGACTTGATAGTGGCAATATCGTTTGTTCCTTTTTACCCATAATTTCATAAATTAAAAGGTATAAAATTAAACTGAGCTAAAATGTCAACAAGCGACACCATAAAAGTGCTAAGTCTAATAGCAACTCCATTGCTTGAATTGAAAAAGGTTGTCCAGAAATATGTTAAAGACAACAAGATAAAAAAAGAGCTTTCAGACTCTTTAGAAAAAGAAGCGGATGAATTTAACGGTGTTTTGTATGATATTCGACTCGCTGGAGAAGTCGGTACTAAGATAATTCTTGAAGTCGAGAAACAACCGACCCCAACCCAAGTATCTGACTTTATAGATGTGGTACTTCAAATGCCTTCCATGTGGCAAGGCTTCTTACTTGTTACGTTCATATCGCCAAAGCCTGTAATGAAATTTCACACCAGACAGGCTTTATGGATGTCGCTCCTAACAACAAACAGTTTTATTCACGACTTTGTTGAATCAATGAACAGAGCCTATATCGGAAATAACACCATTAAAATTGATGGAAGCTTCTTCCGATTCTATAAACTATACAAGTCTCAAATTCATAAAGACTCCAAACCACTTAGAATGAATTCTGAAGATGCTAAAGAATTAATGAAGAAAATAGATTTGCTTGAAAATGCCATAATAATAGAGCTTAAACGAAAACATGTGAATCGACCACTCATTAAGCGTTGGAAGAATAGTTTTAATACATTGACTGAGTCGACCAAAGATGTTACTATAGAAGACGTTGATTATGGTGTAATAGATGACTTCGTTCCCACGGAGTTACAAGAGGTTATGCCTTTCCTAGGAACTCTAAATAATAAATCGTAAAATGCACCCATTGAAGACAACGATGCTAAGAGTTCACTCAGAATAACAGAAATCAAATAATAGTTCTCAAAAGAGCACTAAATAGCAATATTTAAGAAGCAATCTCAAACACTTTTTCTCTTGTATAAATGTTTGTAGGTTCTTATTCTACACATTATTCAAATAGACTACTACTAAGAAGTAACAATCTTAGACAGAGACAGAAAACTCCGAAGATTCGTCACATTAGGTGCAGACCTCAACAACCCAGAAAGCATCAAGGAAATACTTGCAAACCAACTCGAATGCCGGGTAGTTTATTCAAAAAGAAAGATTATTCTTCCGAATCGACAACTTAGAGACGTACCGGACTTAACCCCAAACGGGTACGAGTCCCTTTATTTTTTCTAGCTGAAAGGAAATCCAGCACCTTTTTGCCAGTAAAGCGCGCGTTTCTTGAGTTCATCAGCAGGCAGCTCTTTGAGAGTTTCTCATTTGCGTTGAGGCTCAAGTTTCACAAAGCCGTCTTTACAGTTTTTGACTTCTTGAGCCAAGTAGGCATGACGCTTGTAGCTATGGCTATGGCTGGTCCAATGAACAATCCGGCAAGCAAGAAAAGCGCGACAACTCCGATGAAAAGAAAGGTGATTCTCTTAAGAATTCCAATATTCGCTGGGTTTCCAAGTGAAAAGCGAAGTGCAATTATGCCAAGGATAATTGGCAAGGCGACGAACATTAGAGTGATCAGTATTTGGATCCCTCCAAAAGCGTTAGAGTTTGCTACGAGCATCTGAAGAAGAGTGTTAGCACCGGATCCAACCAGCATCAATCCAGCAATTGCTCCAACCCACGAGAAGAGACTTCCGGCTCTTCCCTGTTTAAGCAAATACCACGCAACCAAAACTATCCCTATCGCAACGGTGGCTATCATTGGCGCTATTATAGTAAGAATTGTCTGGCCTTCCCAACCGTAGATGCTAAGCAAGTTCAGAGGGAGCAAAACCCATTCATCTAATGTGTAGCTTTCCCGGTCGCCTATTGCTAACCCATAATGTCCGCCGTAGTGGGTTGAGGAGTTCTCAAAGACTGCTATGTAGTATTGTCCGCTGGTGGGCGCGTTGAAAGCTGTATCTGAGAGGCCATCGAAGCTGCTGGGAGAAAAGGGCTCGTAGGTTGGCTTTGGTTGGCCTGAGGGTATCACTTGCGTATGGTAGCCATGGGGAATTGTAACTTTGCTAATTGGAGTTCCTTGGTTGGTTATGTTTTCTGCGAGGATTGCGATTTCTGGAAGGAATTGGGAATCGTTTTGCTCCATGGATTTGAGTAGAATAACGTGAACTCTCTGGCCTGCTGTAACGTTAAAGGTGTAGTACTGTGGGTCTCCGTCTGCATTTAGTGCAAAGTACAGCGCCCAGGATTTCGTCGGGTCAGGTATCACTGTAGCTGAATTAATGTTTTCGTTATCCTTAACCCCTAACGGTGCATGCCCCAACACCACGGGAACAAAGAGCAAACTAACCAGAAAAGCTAAAATCCCGCAAGCCATAAGTGCTTTTTTCAAGCCTATCTCCAACTAACATTTAGTTTTCTTGACCTTAAAAGCATTTTTCTGACTGATTTAGAAGTTTTTTTCCGGTTTAAAATAGTGAAATCGAATAAACAAGCGATTAGAAGAAGAGTTTGAAAAACCACATATGGAGAAGCATTCAGTAATTACTGCCGAAAATTAAAAAACATATTTTATTATTAAATATTATTGATTCGATTGATATTGTCTGTATTCCCGCAAAAGCGAAATGGCAAGTTTACTAAAGCAGCGAATGTCCAACGGCAAGTTTTTCTATCCACTTCTAAATTGGGAACGACCCTACTGAGGAGAGATATGCACCGAACTAAACATTGAACGCTACGACTTACCCAAAGACGGCACCATAGGCTACTCACACCCCAACGGAACACACGACGACGTATTCTGGAGCACAGCACTGGCCATCTACGCAACCGTTGAAATGGAACCCGAACCATTCTTCGTTGTTGTACCTCGATAATTGAAAATCAGAATATGACCATAACCAATGTCAGGAATTAGAAACCGAGTTCAATACCACAGCTTTTTCCCATCTAAAAAGTAAGGAGACTAAACCAAAAAAAGAAAGAAAGGGATATTGTTGTTTGAGAGCTTTATGCTCGCTTCCTAATCATCAGCAAGGCCAGTACGATGAAACCTGCGATTACTAAGACGAATAAGCCTGCGATTGCGGGAATAAAGTAGGTGTCGGCGAGAGATGCGGGGATAGCTGTTGGAGCTATGGTAGGTGCTGCTTGTCGTCTACTGTGAACGCGGTTTCTGCATGTGATGGCCAGTATGACTCTGAGCCATCAAAGGTTGCGATTACAGTGTATTGTGCCGGCAATGTCAGGTGTATATTGATAGCTAAAGCAGCCGTTTGCATCGCTTGTTGTTTGTCCGATTTGGCGGTAGTTATTGTTGGTGTCTATTGCGTATAGTGTCACTGGAACACCAGTTGTATTGGTTGGTCGAGGCTTCTGCATGTACACGTAGTCCATCCAGTCGCTCATGCTTGCGTCTGAAACTGCCGGTACACCGTTTGGAAAACGTCCAGCTTGCTCAGTCTGTTGAGTGCCTGCAGCGATGTCTGTTACGGTGCCTTCGATGATTACGCTGCTGCCTTGAACTGAAACTTTGGGTGAAGCGGTGACTGTAGTTTGGCTTGGGCCTTTACCGACAGTGTATATCTGCAGATCGTATAAGTTTAGATATACAAAGTAGCCATCTGCAATAGCAAAGCCGTTATTAGTGCCATACCCATCGATTGTCCATATTTCAGCTCCAGTAGTTGCGTTTATCCAACGGAATTGAACGCCTTTGAGGTGCGGTGAATTGGCAGAGTGTTCAGTGGTGTACAAGAAGACTTTTCCATCAGTGATTGCGCCTATGCCTAGTGGGAATCCTGGGTAGCCTGCGTCTAAGCCGGCTGGTGCTGTGTAGTTCCAGAGTTGTTTTCCGGTGTTGAGATCGTAACAGTAGAGTACTCCTGCATAGCCTGCTGAGTAGAGTTTGCCGTTTGCAACAGCGTATCTTGTTAGACCAACGTCCGCATAGTAGTTGAAGTCAACTTCTGATGGAGTTTGCCATAGTTTTGTGCCGTTATCAACGCTGAAACCATCCCACTGTATCTCTTCTTTATCATACATTGTAAAGACGCGTGTGGTTGGATCAATAAAGAGGCTCATGAATACTGGCGCAAAGCTTAGAGTTATGTTGCCGGATGGAGCATCATAGTTTTTCATCCACAACAGGTTGCCGCGGCTTTCTGGTTTGAGACTTATTGCCCAAACTGTATATGGATTCCAGCTGCTGCCTGGTGCAGGTAGAGTGCCGTTGCTGCCAATTAATACGTCGTTGTAGATGAACCCTTGTATGGTTCCTCCCGCCATTAGTGGAACTGATACGTTCCATGAGTATGCTGTACTAGCGTCGACTGATTTGCCTACAGGTCTCCATTGGTTGTAGTTTGTGGTTGTGTAATCATTGGGGTCAGTTGAGGCTGTTAAGCCGTGAGCTGCGGTGTTGTTCCATAATGCGAGCCATTTGCCATTTGAGCCTAGCACGTATCTGAGTATTTCGCCGTTTGGACCGTAAGATGCGGTTCCTGTTGGGACGTTAGTTTCGTTGAATAGCCAGTTTCCGGTTAGGGGGTCATATGCAATTAATGTTGTGCCTTGAGATGCCCATAAGTAGCCGTTTCGGATCATTCCGTGTTGGTTGATTGACTCGTAATCGTAGAGTTGACCAAATGTTGGAGTGACTGATGTCCAATTTTGCCACCAGATTTGTTTGCCAGTCATTAAGTCAACACAGACATATCCTGAGCCTTTAGCTGCATCGCTTAGAGTTAGTGGATAGTAGAGTTTTCCTTGCATGATTAGTGGACCGCCAAAGATGCCTTCGTAAGCGGTTCCATCGTAGTATGTTATGTCTTGGATGCCTGTTTGGGATACATCTCCACCTACGACGCCTCCGAACGCGTATGGTTGCGTCCACATTATGTGTGGACTGTTAGGTGCTGATCCACCTAGCTGAACTTTTCCCCATATCTGGGGGGATGCAAGCCAGTTAGATGCGATACTATACCATTGTGTGTTTTGTCCTTCTATTGGGCGTGTCCAGTATTCGGTTGGAAGCGGATAGTTAGGTACTGCTGGTATTGCATCTTGTTGGACAGTAATTGTTGTAGTTGCGGTGCTTGCCGCGTAGGTATCGTTGATACCAATGTTATAGTTGTAGATGCCTGTTCCGTTGCTTCCCGTTATGACTTGTGGTCCGAAACGAGAAGTAAATGTGTACGTTCCAGTCATATCAGGGGTGAATAAGTAGTAGCTGCCTCCGACGGGGTCGGAAGTGAATGGCCCTTGTGTTGTGGTTGTGTTGTCAGGTGCTTTAATGTCAAGGAAGAAGAACCATCTGTCTCCGGCTGTGCCGGCTGCGGTAGGCGGGATTTTGTCAACCCAAAATACGATGGTTGCAGTTTGACTTACTCCGATTGGGTTAGGTGAAGCAGTGATGTAGGCGTAAGTCGGATATGTCCAAGCAGGATAATGTGCATTAACACTAGGCAGAGCAAAAAGCGGTACAGCAATAGTTAACATCAGTAGCATTGCAAGTAACGTAGCGTTTTTATTTTTTGATATTTTCAAGTTTTTTATTCTCCTTTAAAGTTTATGCGTCCACTTACCCATTAGTGCTAATAAGACTGACTCACCCATCGTGAGTCCCAAAAAAAGTGCAGGTATCTTACATAGGACTCGTGACTTTACATTTTAGAAGGCCGTATTCTTTTTTTGTTGAGGCTATTGCTTATCTTCACCGTAATTTTTAAATCACCATTTAGTCGGTCTTGGTCCGTAGTCTCTTTCTTATCCTTGCTACTTGCAACACCGATATTTTAATTTCACAAAAGTGCATGGAGCAGCTGATTGAATTACTAAAACAAGGGTTGATACAAAGCGAACTTTTTCCATAAAATGGCTAGAAGCCGCACTAGGTAGTTACTCGAGGAGAGAAAATCAAATATACACAAACTGTAGCTAATTCGCTAAATAGGAGGCACCCTAAATCTCAGAACAGGTTTTTTTAGTCGCTGAAGAAACTTTTTCTTCAATCATTTGTTTCATTCTCGTATGGTTCTTAATAAAGCCATATCAGGTCACGAGAGAAAGTCGATATTTGGGTCTTCCCATTGGATTTGGGTTTCTTTGTGCCTCTTATGCGTTTTCAGCTTTTGCACATTCGTATCCTACTTTTTCGATTAATTCTTTAGCGTGGTTCCAACTCCTCTCACGGCCATTTGCTTTTGCATTTCTAGCCTTCACATATTATTTTACCAAGAAAACTTCAACAAACACTAGACTAATCTGGGATGCAACATTAAGTGGTATGATCGTTGTTTTGACATCCCTCTTTATTCTGTTTCTTGTGGCACCAAAATTCGCTCTTGACAATTATCAACTCTTAAGTATTTATACTCGGGTTTTTGACATAGTCTGCATAGTCTATATCACTGTCCATACAATCAGAAGTCACTTAGTAAGTCAAGATTCAAAAACAATATTGACACCATTCGGATACATGCTTCTTGGAATAGGCCAATACTCGTTGCTAATTTGGAATATTGGGGATATGAGCAATAAATTTCCATTTTATGGAGGCTTATTACTCCGTTGGATAGGATTGGTTCTTTTCCTCATAATTGCTTACCGAACCTTTTATGGGTCACAAAAAAGGATGCCGGAATGAAGAAAAAAGCCAGAAGAAATAAAATGAAGATCTATGGAGACCTTTTGTCCATCATTAAGGCTGAAAAAAAGAGCGCAGATAAGATAGTTTTGACACGCATTCAAACTAAAATGAATGTTCCCTTTGATCGATTGAAAAACTACATTTCTGACTTAGAAGACCTCAAATTAATCGAAGACCAGCTTTCACTCAACCTCACTCAAAAAGGCAAACAATATCTTGATGAGTATCAGAAAATCCTTGATTTCATGGAACGTATGGGCATAGCCAACCGATAAAAACAATCAATAGTCTTGCATTGAAAGAATAATCACAGCCATTGAATTTTTTTAAA
>CAVUHI010000022.1:0-266826 GCA_963741295.1 Candidatus Bathyarchaeota archaeon | reverse complement strand
CAACTCTGGACGGCTGTCAAAACCGCTTAAGCGGGAGTTTTCTGAAGTTAGAGACAGGCGAAACGCATGTCCTACGCGATGGTTCCGGCTAAGGTGGAAATGAGGCGAAGACATTTGTGCGCGCGACCAGTGGCTCACCGCAAATTCCACTGGTTCAGGAGGTCTTCGGGAATTTCCGACAGGAAACGCGACGGCTGCTGCATCCCATCGCCGCCGGAATTGCCGAAGCTGGCGCGGATGAGCGGGTAGCACAGATAAAGCTCGTTCCTCGCCCGCGTGATGGCCACGTAAAACAGCCGGCGTTCCTCCTCCTCGCCCTCGCTGCTTTCCATCGAGCGCGCGGACGGAAACATGCCGTCGCAGAGCATGATGGCGAACACGACATCGAACTCCAGGCCCTTCGCCTGATGGATGGTCGAGAGCTTGATTTTTTCCGTGTCGTCCGTGCGCTGGTCGTCCTCGGCCTCGACGTTGGTGAGCAGGGCGAGCTGCGTCAGGAAATCCTCGACGCTGCCGAATTGAAAGGCGAACTCGGCGAGTTGCTGCAGTTCATCCAGCCGGCGCTGGTAATTGTCGTAAGTCTCCTTCAGATAATCGTCGTAGCCGGCGTCCATCACCAGCCGGAGCATCTTGGCGGCGCTTTTGCGGACCGTCTCGTCCTCCAATTGCGAGATCGTGGCGACGAATTGCGCCCAGGCCGTCGCCGCCTTTTCGGGAACGGATTTGGAAATCTTTTGCAGCGCAACGGCAAGGTGGAGCGCACGCGCCTCGCGTGCGGCGGTTGACGCCTCGTCAACCGCATTGAGCGCGCCAACGCGCGAGGATTCAACGCGCGATGGCGCGCGTTGTTCCGACGGCGAGGCGCCGTCGGTACACTCGAGGCGCGTGCGCTCCCCAAATCAAATCCAGCGTTGAAAATCTTCCACATCTTATCCGCGCCCTTTGCCGCAATGCCGGGCAGCAATTGGACGAGCCGCTTGAACGAAACTTCGTCGCGCGGATTGGCGACGAACTTGAGATAAGCCGTCGCATCCTTGATGTGCGCCTGCTCGAAGAACCGGATGCCGCTGGTGATGGAGAAGGGGATTTGCCGCCTGGTCAGCTCCAGCTGCAATTCGAGCGCGTGGAAATGCGACCGGTAAAGCACGGCGACATTGTTCAGGTTCACGCCTTCCTCCGGCAATTCCACCACGCGCTGCGCGATGAACGCGGCCTGTTGCCCGGCGTCCACGCACGCGACCAGCGCGGGCTTGAGGCCGGATTTGCGCGCCGGCGCGAGGTTCTTGGCAAATTGATTCACGTTCGCGGCGATGGCGGCGTTGGCGACGTTGAGGATTTCCGGCGTGCTGCGGTAATTGGTTTCGATCTTGAAAACCTTCGCGCCGGGATAACGCTTGGGGAATTCGAGGATGTTCGCGAAATTCGCGCCGCGCCAGGCGTAGATGCTCTGGGCGTCGTCGCCGACCACCGTGACGTTGTGATGGCGCGCGGCCAGCAGGTCAATCAAATCGCTCTGGAGCTTGTTCGTGTCCTGGTATTCGTCCACGAGGATGAATTGGAAGCGGCGCTGGTAATGTTCGCGCACGTCGGCGTGGTCCTGAAGGAGCTTGAGCCAGAGCGCGAGCAGGTCGTCGAAATCCATCGCGTTGGTCGCGCGCTTGCGCTTGGCGTAAAGGTCGGACAGGCGGGGAATTTCCTCATCCAAATCGCTGTCGCCCTTGTGCCGGTCGAACAAATAAACGAACTGCTCGTTCAACAGTTCGCGGACGGATTTGTGCGTGTTGACGGCGAGGGAGAAAATTTCATTCAGCACGTCCGGTTTGGGGAAATGCGTGCCTTTGGTTTCGATTTTGGCGTCGGTGACGCAGGCCTTGATCAAATCCTTGGCGTCGTCGCGGTCAAGAATGGTGAAATCGCGCCGGTAACCGAGCGTGTCGGCGTGGGAACGGAGCACGCGGGCGCCGATGGAATGAAAGGTGCCGCCCCAAAGCTCGCGCAGCTCGTGGCCGAGCAAATCGGCCACGCGCCGCATCATTTCGCCGGCGGCCTTGTTGGTGAACGTCAGCAGCAAAATCCGGTCGGCGGGGATGCCCTGCTCCAGCAGATAGGCGACGCGATAGGTGAGCGTGCGCGTCTTGCCCGAACCCGCGCCGGCGATGACGAGCGCCGGGCCGGGCGGCGCGGTGACGGCGGCCAGTTGCTGCGGATTCAGCTCGCGCGCGTAATCAATCTGCGAGATGGACCTCCGATTGGAACGGTTTCGATGACGTAATCGCGCGACATGGGCCGCAATTGAATCGGCAAATGCGGCAAGGCAAAAGGAAATTCTCAACGCAGAGACGCAAAGGCGCGGAGAAAAAGTCCGGCACTATTTTTCTTCAGTGATAAACCAAACGTCCACGAACCGCTTTTCATGCGTGAACGTCAGGCCGGTTTGGTCGGTGATGTTTTTCAACACCTTGTCCGTCAGCTCTTCGCGGCGATTGCCCATTTTCGTGGAGTCCGAATCAGGATAGCGATCGAAATAGAAACCCGCCGTATTGTCCGCTTGCGCCTCGCAAATCATGTAGGTGCCGAGTCGCTCACCGATGTCGCCAAGAAAATTTGTCGGATCACCGAACCCCAATCCGCTGTTGCCGGAATTTTTCTCTGCGTAGATCTGGAGGTGTTTGTCGCCGTAAAAATCTCCTTTCATCGTGCCGTGCGCCACAGTCACATCACGCTCCACACTTTGTTTCACAAAATGCATTTTATGCCCGGTCGCCTTCGAGATGACGGGTTCAAGCGCCTTCAATAATTTCTCGCGAGGGGTGTCTTTACGAATGGTCCAATCGCCGGGCAGATTGAGTTTGAGCAACGCCGCTGGTGCATTGAGTTCGTAATCCCGGAATCCTACTTCACCTTTCAACACTTCTTGAAGTGAACGCCGTTTGGAGCCTCCCCCAAACTCCATGCTCGCCCATTTCAACTGGTCGCCGTCTTGCTCAAGCTTCAGGTTATCCGGCCCGCTTGGAATGGCCTTGGCCTGTTCGGGGTTGCTCGTCCGATAATACGTCAGGCGCTCGGGAATAAAGGGCGGTTTGATGTAGCGGATGTTTTCGCCGTCCTTCAAACGATAAACTGCATCAAACCTATGTCGCCATGCATCCGGCGACAAATGGTATTGCCAGACATACGGCGCGACGCCCCGCAGTTGTCCCCAACAATACAATCACGCTCGTCACGATTGCCGTCTTTGCTTTTGTCCATGCCATAATTTTCAATGCTCCTTTGGTGAGGGTTAAGATTGAAGTGGAAGCCGTCGCGCCTTTGGCAAATGCGGTGGCCGCCACGGCTTTCACCAGCACCGGAGAAACGGCTTGGACGGAATTGGCGGAAATGGACTTGGCAATTTCATCCGCTGTGTTCGTCACGCCGCGTTTGGCAAAAAATGTCCGCAACTTTTCCATGGCGCGCAGCACGCGCTTTTGCGCCGTGCGTTCCGCCAATCCCATCGCCGCGCCGACTTCGGCCATGCTTTTGTTCTGAAAATAGCGCAGCACCAGCGCGTCGCGGTCGCTGGCGCGCAGGCCGGACATGGCCTCGTCGAGCAGCGGGGACAATTCCGGCCAGAGGGGGTCGGGCGCGGATTCTTCGAGCTTGGATTGCATGAACACCTCCTGTTCGCGGCGGATGCGGCGCATTTCCGCGCGTTGAAAATTGGCCGCCACCAACCGCGCGGTGTGATAAAGCCAGCCGGGCAAAACGGTTTTGCGGCTCAGCGCCGCCGCCTTGCGCGCCAAAATGATGAACACAGCCTGCGTGATGTCCTGCGCGTGCTGCGGATTGGCCGTGTGCCGCAGCGCGACGGAGTGAACGAGGCCGATGTGCCGTCCACCAGCGCGGCAAAGGCCGCCTCGGAATGGTCGCGGGCGAATTGTTCCAGCAAATCGGCATCGGACGCGTCATTCATCAACGTTATATGTGCGCCGGACCGGAAAGGAGACAAGGAATTTTTCAGACCGGCGGAAAGTGGAGCAGATTGTTTTGCCTTCGCGACCATCCGCTTTTCAGTTTGTCGCGCGGAATTGAGTAGGCAAACGGGAGAAGGAAAAAGGAAAAAACGAAAACAAAATGAAAATTCTTCAAGCCGCGCGGTATTTCTTCAGCAGCATGGCGGTGTCAGCTTCCGATGAAATCACTTTGCGCAGCCGCTGCATGTTGGCCTCGATTTTGTCCATGTAGGAATTCGGGCCGTCGGGCCAGGGCTGGCTCAAGTAGCGCTGCGGCCCGCCCAGATCGCGATCCAGCTTCGGCTTGACATAATTGTCCCAGAAGTCCGGCGTCTTGCGCAGCAAATCCCGGGCGCTGGCAAACATGCTCACCAGGCTGGATTTCGGCGGCGCATGGCACGCCGCCTCGGCGAATTCCGCGTAAAGCACGGGCAGCTTTTCGATGTAATCGTCCGCCGCCATCTGCCCAACCAGGTCCGCCGCGCCGAGGATGAAGCCGGTGGTTTTTTCGAGCTCGTTCTGGAACGGAATCACCTTGAGCATCGCGTCAACGCCCGTGCAACAAATCATGTTTTGCACGGCCACGATTTCCTTTTCGCTGAATCCTTTTTCGTCCAGGAGGTGGGCGGCGAATTCCGCGCTGCGCGCGACGTGGGTGACGGTGTATTTCGCGCCGGTGCCTTCCGTGTCGCCGCGTTTTTTCAAGTAGCCGGTGTCGTGCAGCAGGATGGCCAGCAATCCCAGCTCCGTCATCCGCCGCGGCAGGGCCGGCCGCGCGCCGGCAAGATGGCGTCCGTGCAACATCCGCGCCATACAGAGCGTGCCCTGCAACGTGTGTTCGAAATCGTGGTAACCCGCGTCATTTGCCTGATCATCGGGATACTTTCCCGCGAAACAGTCGCGCACCCAGCGGAAAATTTGCGGCACGAAATTCCGATCGGCATCGGGGAACATTTCCAGAAAGGCCGACTGAACCGCAGATTCGACGGCTGCCGGGTCGCTGGTGGCCACGGGCAAATACATCCTGCGCGAGACTAGCAAACGGCCTTTGAAGCGCAACAATTTTGTAAATTTTTGGAATCACAGCCGCTAACCGTTGGTTCAACCAAGGCGCCGCCCGCGTTTGCAGTTGCAAATTGCGCCCGTCATTCTTAAATTTCCGCGCATGGATATAACTCGCAATTGGCTCAATACATTCCGGTGTTGTTTCTGCTCGCCGCCGCCGTCGGGTTCGCGGGCGGGACGCTGGTCGTCTCCGTCCTGCTCGGCAAGTTCGGCAAACGCACCCGGCCAAGGACACCGCCTACGAATGCGGCACGCGACCCCATCGGCGAGGGCAGCTCGCGCTTCTCCGTGAAGTTCTACCTCGTGGCCATGCTGTTCATCCTGTTCGACATCGAGGTGGTCTTCATGTATCCGTGGGCGGTCGTTTACAAGGCAGATGCTCGCCGAGCACGCCACGCGCAATCTGGTCCTCGGCTCGATGGTTTCGTTCCTCGGCATCCTGTTCGCCGGCTACCTTTACGCGCTGAAGAAAAAGGCGTTTGACTGGAAAAGTTGAGTCCGGAGTTACAGAGCTTCAGCTTGTCCGATGATTCAAGCGTTCGCATAACTCATCAGAATTCGTCACGCTAAATTGCGTGAACTTCAACATGGCTTCAATCAAATTTGGCACCTCCGGCTGGCGCGAAATCATCGCGCGCGACTTCACCTTCGACAACGTCCGCCTCGCCACGCAGGGCATCGCGGACTATCTGAAATCGGAAATCGGAAATCCGGAAATCGGAAATTTACGGGCGCAAGCCCGTCGTCATCCTCGGCCACGACACCCGGTTCCTGGGCCGGCATTTTGCCCTCGCCGCCGCCGAGGTGCTGGCGGCCAACGGCATTGCAGCCGCTCTTGTGCGACCGCGACACGCCCACGCCCGTCATCGCCTACGCCATCCGCCAGCGCAAGGCCATCGGCGGCATCAACATGACCGCCAGCCACAACCCGGCGGAATATCAGGGCCTGAAATTTTCCACCAGCAACGGCGCGCCCGCCACGCCCGACGTGACCAAGCAAATCGAGGCGAACATCGTCAAATTGCAGGCGCAGAATTGCTCGTTCAAAGGCGCGGTCATCGGCACCTACTCAGTGCAAGACGTTCAATCCGCAGCCGGATTATTTCAAGCAACTCCACAAGCTCATTGATTTCGCCGTCGCTCAAAAAGGCGAAGTTGAAGGTCGCCGTGGACATTTCCTTACGGCACCGGCCACGGTTATCTCGACACGCTGCTCGAAAGCGCCGGCGCGAAGGTCACGCTTGTTTCATAACGAACTCAATCCGCTGTTCGGCGGGCATCATCCCGAGCCGAACGCCGAGGGCATGGCCGACGCGGCGAAATTCGTCCGCAGCGGCAAGGCGCAAATCGGCCTCGGCACGGACGGCGACGCCGACCGTTTTGGCATCGTGGACAAGGACGGCACCTGGCTGACGCCGAATCAGGTCCTCGCGCTCGCGCTGTATCATTTGAAGAAGAACCGCGGCTGGACCGGCGCCGTCGTGCGCACCGTGCCGACCAGCCATCAGGTGGACGCCGTCGCGGAAATGCTGGGCGTGAAAGTTCATGAAACGCCCGTCGGCTTCAAATACATCGGCGCGCTGATGGAAAGCGAGCCGATCATCGTCGGCGGCGAGGAATCCGGCGGCTTGAGCGTGAAGGGCCACGTGCCGGAAAAGGACGGCATCCTCGCCTGCCTGCTGATGGCCGAACTGGTCGCCACCGAGAAGAAATCGCTCGGCCAGATTCTCAAGGAACTTTCCAAACAGATCGGCGACTTTTACACCGACCGCATCAACGTCTCGTTTGCGCCGGAGAAAAAGGACGCCTTGCTCGCCAAGCTCGGCGGCGGCTTGACGAACATCGGCCCGTTCCCGGTGGAAAAATTCATCACCACCGACGGCTACAAATTCCTGCTGCCGGGCAACGAATGGGTGGCCTTCCGCGCCAGCGGCACCGAACCGCTCATCCGCTGCTACATCGAGGCCAAGTCCAAGGCGATCTGAAAAGACTCCAAACCGCCTGCCGTGAAGTGCTGGCGACGTAGGTTGCCATTGAAATTTGTTTTATTTCACCCTCAACCATGCCCTGCCAGAGGGCGCATCCGGGCACTGCCCCCGGAGCGCGGCCTTCAGGCCGCTTCAGTATCCGACGGGCACAGACGAAAGCATTGAACTGCGGGCTTCCGAACGATGAAGCGGCGTAAACGCCGCGCTCCTACCCGTTTGGATCGGGGGCAGTGTCTGGATGCGCCCCCTGCCAGACAGAACGCACAGCCAGCCGAGCCAACCGGCGACGTTACAATTGCGAGTCGTGCGCCACGACCTGAAATCGGCAAAACAACGCTGGACAAACGATTCCGAAGCCAGATTTGCGGGCGTGATTTTGTGAAGCTGGTGGGAGAGACGCGATGAAGTTTGTCCGGCCTCAGAAGATCCAGTAGGTGGTTCAAACACGAAAACTTTCCCTTGAATACAAGCGTCGTGCGCGGAGGGTTGGTTAAATCTCAACGTGCCGGGATTTTCAATCCAATACGCCAGGGTGGTCGCGGTTGACATATATTGGCTGTTCGATTCGATAATCCGGTTGCACAGACGCAAAGCCCGGCGACGCCTGCCGGTCCGAAACAATTGAACGGCTTGTTCGATCTGTCTGGTTTCGTATTTCGAATCCCAAGGGGAGTCATCCGAAACGTCCATGCAACCGAGCAACAGTATCCGCCATCATTCCAATGACCTTGTCAAACCACAGCAATATGAGAAATGCGACCGCCATCATGGCTATCACGGAACCATCAACCGTCAGGAAACCCATGCCTCCGAGGAAGCTGTGCGGTTGCTGCTGCAATCCCCAAAACAAAAGTGCGAACCCCATCATTGATAACAGGCAAAACCGGATGCGGTCGAACAAGCCTTGCGATTCCTGCTGGCTCATGGGCCAAGCCAGAAGGGCTGCGATGAGGAAGCTCCCCGGCACCGTATAAATCCAATGTGTATTCATTTGATTAAAACGAGCGCTGCTCGCCAGTTGCGCGTTTGACTCCGGCGAAGAAGAACAGCTTCAATACCGTCAAGAAGGGAACGGATGATTTCGCCGGACAATCTCGCCTATGGTTATTCATGTTTGCCTACCAGCGCGTTATCATTCTCCAATTCACGGCACAAACAGCGCGCCTAGGTTGAGTCGAGAATGTTTCTTTCGGTTTTCTTTGTCCAGCAGGCTGTTTGCCAAGTTGAAGTCATGTGTTCGGGCTGTTCTTTAAGATGTTGATGGACAACCAATTGAAAACTAGAATTCTTTGTGAGAACCTGTTGGCCGCAAATCTCAAACGTGATTTAGTGTAAGGTAATCCGACGCCGTGGCTGCCCATCTTGCTGAAATTCAAACTCGGGTGCTAGTCTTAATATATTGTAAATAAAACAGCTTATGAAAACAATTGTTGCGCAAATCAATGAGTGTAAAGAGGGCCGACACTAGAGCGACTCGTGAAACTGCATGAATGAACTGCATGAATGGAGTCTCGCGCAACACGGAGAAATCTCGTTGTCGAATCGGGAACGAGTCGTCTTTCGCGCCATCGGCACCGAACCGCTCGTCCGGTGCTACATTGAGGCCAAGTCCAAGGCGAACCTGAAGAAGCTCCAATCCGCCTGCCTGGAAGCGCCGGCGGTATGAGGCTCGTGGCATTGTCCCGTTGGGACGTGTCGTTTCGGCGCTGTGCGCCGATCCGTTCGAGCCGCAGGCTCGACACTACAACCCAGATTTGCAGGAGACGACGTGAGGAATTTCTTGGTTCAAGGCTTCCGGGGTTTGATGAGTTTCACCACTTCCGAGTGTGCGAGCACCACGTCCGGGTCGCGTTGCATGGCTTCGTAATAATGGCCGGAAAATCCTTCGCCGTTCTCCGACGCCACCAGCATGAGTTTTGATTGCTGGGCCAGGGCGTCAACCTTGGCGATCGTCAACGGCTCTTCCGCGTCCAGGGCTTCGTCCATGGCGACGATGAGTTGTGAGAGCGGATGCAGCCAGGCGAACCACGGGTCGCTGGTCAGGAGTTGCAGAAAATGGTTCGGCGACTGGATTTTGCCGACGGTCTTTTCATAGTCCACCCGTTCGGAATCAATCAGCGCCTTGTGCAATTTGAGCAACGCGAGGCGCAGGTCCGTCAGGCGTTGCCGCGCGCCTTCGGGTTCGGATGCGGTGGTTGGTTTCTTTTCTCATGGTTCCATCAAGTCGGCTGGCCCTTGGCTTTCTGCTTGGCGATGGCCTCGGTGAACCAGAGGACTTCGTCGAGAAATGTCGCCGCGCGTTTCTCGTAGGCGGGGTCGTTGGGCGTGCCGTTGTCCTGGAAACTGTCATGCACGCGGGAAACGGGCAGGCTTTCCGGGATGGGCACCGCGCCCATGCCGATGACGACCAGCCGCAATTGCGCGAGGCAGTTGATGCCGCCAAAGCCGCCCGCGGACACCGTCACGATGCCGACCGGTTTGCGCTCGTATTCCGGCAGCAGATAATCCAGCGCGTTCTTGAGCACGCCGGGATAGCCGTTGTTGTATTCCGGCGTGACGATGATGAACGAATCCGCGCGGCCAATCTTGTCGCCGAATTCCCGCAGGCCCGGCGGCGGGTCGTCGCGCCGGTGCAATCGTTCCTCCATGATGGGGAAATTATATTCGAGCAGGTCGAGCAATTCCGTGGTCACGCCCGCGCGCTGCTGCAACCGCGCCAGCACGAAGCGCGCGACCTTGATGCTTTGCCGGTCCCGGCGCGTGCTGCCGGCGATGATGGGGATGTAATACATAAACTCAAATCACCTTGTTCAATTGCCATAAATAGTCGGCGCGGTGACGGGTCTTTGCAAGTGCGTTTCGCGATCTTGAATCCAAAACGAATTGGGCTGAATCCATCTCCCCATTTGGCTTTCCGTGGGACAAGAAACGTGGATTGACGGAATTATGAAGTTGTGGTTATATTTGAAGTGCCGTGAAAGATTCAGCTTCCATGCAAGCGAGAAGGAACCTCGTCCAAATCTGCATGCTTTGCGTCGCGATGCTGCAAGTGTTCGCCAGCGGGGCGCAAACCGTGACCCAGATTGCCGCTGGAAACGGCCACAGCTTGTTTCTTAAAAGCGGCGGCAGTCTCTGGGCCATGGGCTTCGATGGCCTTGGCTACTTGGGCGACGGCGTCACTAATGGCTTCTATTTCACCAACCGGCCCGAGCAGATTGTGGCCAGCAACGTCATGGCAATCTCCGCGGGATTATCCGGCCACAACCTATTTCTAAAAAGTGACGGCAGCCTTTGGGCCGTGGGCAACAACCAGTATGGCCAGTTGGGCGACGGCACTTATAGCACGAACGACCTTTATTATGGAACCAACCGCCCGGAGCAGATTGTGGCCAGCAACGTCACGGCGATTGCCGGTGGGTTCTCCCATAGTCTGTTTCTCAAGAATGACGGCAGCCTCTGGGCCATGGGCTCAACAACGACGGTCAGTTAGGCGATGGCACTTTCAATATTACCAACCGGCCCGAGCAGATTGTGGCCAGCAACGTCACGGCGATTGCCGCCGGAGGGCTACTATAGCTTGTTTCTGAAGAGCGACGGCAGCCTCTGGGCAATGGGATACAACGAGTATGGCCAGTTGGGCGACGGCACCACAACAACACCTCCAGCCCGGAGCAAATTGTTGCCAGCAACGTCACGGCAATTGCCGCGGGAGTCATCACAGCTTGTTTCTAAGGAATGACGGCAGCCTCTGGGCCATGGGGCTCAACAACGACGGTCGGTTAGGCGATGGCACTTTCAATATTGCCAACAGGCCGGAGCAGATTGTGGCCAGCAATGTCACGGTAATTGCCGCAGGAGGCGGGTCCAGCCTGTTCATAAAAAGCGACGGCAGCCTGTGGGGCATGGGCGATAGTTCGAGAGGCGAACTCGGGAACGGCGGCTACTATCAGACAAATCAGCCAATGATGATTGTGGTCAGCAATGTGACGGCGGTTAGCAGTGGGTATGGATATGGACATACCCTATTTATCAAGAGTGATGGCACTTTGTGGGGTATGGGCGATGACAGTGTTGGCCAACTGGGCGACGGCGGGCAGGGGCCTATGAATTGGGTGCTCTGGCCTGAACAGCTCTTGGTCCTGCCGACAAATTACTTTCGAATCTCCATCGAGGGTTTGGTCGGCGGCGGAGTGCGTTTGACCTTTGTGGGCGACGCCGGAACCCAATATGAGCTTGATCGTGCAGCCAGCATTCCGCCGGCACAATGGATTCTGCAATCGATCAAAACTGCTGGCGCCGGCGGGGTCGTTGTGTTCACCAATACACCAAGCGTCACCACGAACAATTTCTGGCGCATCCGCCCCTGGCCTTAGTCACGAAATCCCGATCAAAATTCCCGCCAGAAAGACGAGCGCGCCGCCGAGCATGACTTGCAGCAGGGCGGACACGAGCGGGGTGTCCATGTATTTGTGCCGCACCCAGGAGATGATGCTCAATTCCGCCAGCACCACCACCACGGCGACGGCGGTGGCGGTCTGGATGTTCGGGATGAGATAAGGCAGGGTGTGGCCAAGCCCGCCGAGCATGGTCATCAGCCCGCAAACGAATCCGCGCGCCCACGGATGGCCGCGTCCGGTCAGGCTGCCGTCGTCGGACAGCGCCTCGGCGAATCCCATGCTGATGCCCGCGCCCACGGCGGCGGCCAGTCCGACGAGAAAGGTGGACGAGCTGCTGTGCGTGGCGAACGCGGCGGCGAACAGCGGCGCGAGCGTGGAGACGGAGCCGTCCATGAGCCCGGCGAGTCCGGGTTGGATGACCTGCAGGACGAACAGCCGCTTGGCGCGGGACTTTTCGTCCTCGCTCAATTTGGTCGAGGCGATCTGCTCGGCGGTGACGGCGTGGTTGCGTTCCTCTTCGGCGAGGTCGCCGAGGAGCTGGCGGATGCCGGTGTCGGTGGTGCGGCGGCAGGCGGCCTCGTAAAAGCGGCGGGTTTCCACCTCCATGTTTCGGCGGTCTTCTGGACGGTTTTCAAACCGAGCGGACGGATGAGCCAGACGGGTTTGCGGTCCACGAAACCGCGCACGTCCTGCCGCCGGATGAGCGGGACGTGGTCGCCGAAGCGGGATTTGTAATGTTCGAGCAGGCGATGACGGTGGCCGTCCTCTTCGCCACGCATGATGCGGAATTTGGCGGCCTGTTCGGGATAATTCTCATGCAGGCCGTCGGCGAAATCCTCGTAGATGCGCGCATCCTCCTCTTCGAGGGCGATGGCGAGCGCGAGGATTTCCTGTTCGGTGAGGCTGTCGAAGGTTTTCATAAATTCAAAATGAATGCGCGAAAAATCCGTGGAACATTGTTTCCCGGTCGCAGGGCGACAAAGGAAATTAGCCTGCCACGAAGTGGCTGGATCAAGCGTCGAATAATTCCGTCCTGAAGGGACGATGGAAACAGATTCATCCAATGTCCCTTCAGGACTTCAAATCATAATTCGCGCATTATTCCGGGGACGGTGTCCCCGGCTAATTTCCTGTGTCGCTGTGCGACTTTTCATAAAAATGGCGAAAACAACCGGGCGATGGCGTCGAGCAATTTGACGGGCAATGAACGTCCGTCCACTTCGGCCAGGGTCACTTCGCGCGCGCCGCGGAGTTTGTTCCCGATGAACTTTTCCATTTCCTGCGCGAAATCGCGGCCATAGCACTCGACGTTCAATTCAAAATTCAGCCGCAGGCTGCGGGCGTCCCAGTTGGCCGAGCCGAGCAAGACCCAGTGGCCGTCCACAATCATCAGCTTGGAATGGTCGAAGGGCGGCGGCGTGAGCCAGACGTGGCAGCCGCGTTCGAGCACCTGCCACCACATCGCGCGCGACGCCCAATGCACGAACGGCAGGTTGTTTTTGGCGGGCAGAATGATGTCCACGCGCACGCCGCGCAGCGAGGCCAGGTTGAGCGCGGTGACGAGCGCGCATGTCCGGCAGGAAATATGGCGTGAGGATTTGCACGGAAGTCTGCGCCTCGGCCAGCGCCGCCAGCAGCGTCCAGCGCGACCTTTTCAAAATCGGCGTCCGGGCCGTCCGGAATGGCGCGGGCGATGACCGTCGCCGGCGGCCTTGAGTCCGGGGAACCAGGGTTCGCCGTCGAGCACTTCGCGGGTGGTAGAACGCCCAGTCGTTGGCAAAGGCTTCCTGCAATTGGGCGACGACCGGGCCTCGACGCGGAAATGCAAATCCTGCACGGGACTCCGGGGTTTGTCGGCGAGGACATTGCCGTGGCGGATGTTCATGCCGCCGGTGAAGGCGATCGGTGCCGTCCACGATCAGCGCTTTGCGGTGGTTGCGGAGATTGATGGTCGCGACGCGCCAGGGCGTGAGCAAGGACGCCGGGCAGAAATTTGGCGAAAGGGATTTTTGCGTGGCGCAGCCGGTGGGTGATGGGCGGCCAGGAATAACGCGTGCCGGCGGCGTCAATCAAGCACGCGGACGGCGACGCCGCGTTTCACGGCGCGGGCCAGGGCGGCGACAAATTGTCTGCCGCTGGCGTCGTTGTCGAAAATGTAAGTCGAGAGCGAGACGGATTTTTTGGCCGATTCAATGGCGGCGAGCATGGCGGGAAAGGCGGCGTCGCCGTTGACGAGCGGTTCGATTTGGTTGCCGGCCGTGAGCGGTTGGGCGACGACGCGGCTGACGGTGCGCGCGAGCATTTTCAGATGTTCGGCGCCTTCGTGTTCCGGCTCGCCGAGGTTTTCGGGAATCGGCCGGCTGAAGGTTTTATGGACGCGCGAGCGACGGCGCGGCGGCGGATGCGGTTGACGCCGAGCGCGAGGTAAAGCAGCGGACCGAACAGCGGCAAAAGCCAGATGAGTCCGAGCCAGAGCGTGGCGGCGCGGGAATCGCGTTTGTTCAAAAGCGCGTGAAGCGAGGCGAGCAGGGCGGCGAGAAGGTCGAAGCCCGCTGCCAGATGCGGCCAGAACCGGGAGAGTTTGTCGAGCCAGTCCATCGGTGCGCCAGTTTCGACTGAAGTGTTCGCTGGCGCAAGTCCAACGAAGTGATTTCAAGTGGCGACCCCATCGGAAATCGAATCCTGTTTGGCCACTTGATGGGCGAGCAACGTTTGTTTGGAAAACCAAAACTTCAAAGGGTTCAGAAGATGACTGCAAAATGCCAATGCCAGGCATGCGGCCACCACCCTTCGGGCATGACGCACGACCTTCGTCCTGATCTTGATCGGCTTCTCCCGCAACGTGGTCAACGTCCAGCACCGAGCCAATCGGTGAAAGGCCTCTCGCCCGCAGGAAATTGCCCATTGATTCACAGGCTCGTCCTTTGGTATCATCGCGCCATGCCCGGTGAGTCGGAAAACCAATTCGCCCTCACCCGTGCCGCGCTGAAGGACGCGCGGCGCACGAAACGCACACTCCCATCCGTTCTTCATGCAACAGAAATCACAAACATCGTCCCTATGAAAAAGCGAAACCTCCTCCTCACTTGCATCCTTCTCTCCGGCCTGATCGCCGGGAATCTCCGGGCGGAGCAAACGGCGGTCATCAAGGTTGATCTGGACCGAAAAATCGGCGAAGGTGGACCCGAACATCTACGGCGCCTTTCTTGAGCCGATCCGCACGGTGGTCTATGGCACCATTTACGATCCCAAATCTCCCTTGGCGGATGAGAACGGGTTCAGAAAGGATTTTGTCCAACTGGTCAAGGACCTCCACATCCCGGTGGTGCGGTGGCCCGGCGGAAATTATGTCTCCGGCTATAACTGGGAGGATGGGATTGGCCCGAAGGACCAGCGTCCGGCCCGGCTCGACCTGGCGTGGCATCAGATTGACAACAATCAGATGGGCACGGATGAATATGCCAAACTCTGCAGCCTCATCGGGGCGGAGAATTTCGTCTGCATCAACGCCGGCTTGGGGACGCTGGATCAGGCGAGGCATTGGATTGAATACTGCAATTATCCGAAGGGGACCTATTATTCGGACCTCCGGCGGAAGTACGGCAATGAACAGCCCTTCAACGTCAAATACTGGTCGCTGGGCAACGAAATTGACGGCCCCTGGCAGCTCGGGCAGAAGAACGCCGAAGACTACTGCAAATTTGCGCTGGAAGCCGCCAAGGTCATGCGGCTGGTGGACCGGAATGTGAAATTCATCGCCGACGGGGCTTCCAATTACCGGCCCAACAACGACTGGATTGCCTGGAACGATTATGTGTTGCAGCACATGGTCGGCAACATTGATTATCTGTCCGTTCACCGATACGTCCAGGGAGGCGCTGGCGGGCGACACCAGCTTCCCCGGGATGATGTCCCTGGGGCTGGATATTGATCAAAAGATTGACGTGATCAAGGCCGCTGATCGAGAAGGCGATGGCGAAATCCGGCTCCAAACGGCCGGTGTATATCTCCTTTGACGAATGGTCGCCGGTTGGACCCGGCGGCGCCAACTCTGACCGGCTCGCTCATGGTGGCCCAGCACCTGAACTCCTTTATCCGCCACGCCGACATCGTCAAGATGGCGAACATCACGATGCTTTCCAGCCTGGTGGGGACTTCGCCGGATGGCGATTACAAGAATGCGCTGTATCAGGCCTTTTATCTGTATTCCAACAACGCGCGCGGCACCGCTCTGGATGTGTATGTCGACAGCGAAAAATACAGCAACAGAATTTTTAACGACATCCCCTATCTCGATGTGACCGCCGTATTCAACGACTCCACCAAAACTCTGGTGGTCAATGTGGTCAACCGGCATGAAACGAATGCCATGACCGCCGATATTGTGTTGCAGAGCGGGGAATACACGGGGAGCGCCACGGTCAAGGAGATCAACGGCGAATCTGTCACGGCGACGAATACCAAGACCAACGAAGGCTGTGGCCATCGCCACCAAGGAAATCCAATTCAGCGGCAACAATATCAAGTACAGCTTTCCGGCGCATTCATTTACCCAGATGCTGATCCCCGTCAAATAAATCAACCGCGCAGAAGGCAAATTCCCACCAATCATAGAAAGGAAACATCATGTCAAATTCAGATTCCGAGAATCGCAACAAGTTCAGTCGCCGCCAGGCGCTGCTGCTTTCCGCCACGGCGGGCATCGGTGCCGCGCTGACGGGAACCGCCCGCGCGTCCGACAGCATCAAGACCGCCGCGCACCAGGAGCCGGGAAACTGCTCCACGCCGCGCACGGCGGTCGCGAACACGCAATATGGCAAGGTGCGCGGCTTTGTGGATGGCGGCGTCTTCACGTTCAAAGGCATTCCGTATGGCGCAGAACACGGGCGGCGAGAACCGCTGGCTTCCGGCCAAACCGCCCAAGCCGTGGGACGGCGAATATCCCGCGCTGATCTACGGGCCGAATTGCCCGCAGAACCTGCATAGCTGGGATCGCCCCGCTCGCCCAGCAGGGCCAGGGCGACGCCGTGTGGGGTGCGATCGAGCAGTCGTTCATTCAGGATTGGGACGACGGCTACCAGAGCGAAGACATGCTCAAGCTGAACATCTGGACGCCGAGCCTGACCGGCAAGCGTCCGGTGATGGTCTATTTTCATGGCGGCGGTTTCAGCTTCGGCTCGTCCTACGAACTGCCTTCGCACGAAGGCGCGCAGATGGCGCGGCATCATGACGTCGTCCAGGTGTCGGTCAATCACCGCCTCAATATCCTCGGATTCTTCGATCTGTCCGAGATCGGCGGGCCGGCTTATGCCGATTCGGTGAACGTCGGCATGACCGACCTGGTGGCGGCGCTGCGCTGGGTTCGCGACAACATCGCCAATTTCGGCGGCGATCCCGACAAGCGTCATGATCTACGGCCAGTCGGGCGGCGGCTCCAAGGTGACCACGCTGATGGGCATGCCGTCGGCGGCGGGACTGTTCCATCGCGCTTCGGTGCAATCGGGCGGCGGCGGCAATCCTCCCAGCGCCGAGCAATCCAGGGCGTTTGCGAAACAGATCATGGTCGAGCTGGGGCTGGGGCCGAACGACATCGGCGCCCTGCAGAAAATGGAGTGGGCCAAACTGAACGCGGCCGCCACGGCCGCCGCCGACAAGATCAACGGGCCCGGCAGCCGAGCTCTCGGCATGGGCGCGCCGGCGGGGTCCACGCCGCGCGTCGGCATGGGACCGACCGTTGATGGCCGGATCATCACCATGCGCTCGTTCTTTGAAGCGGCTCCCGAAATCTCCAAGAACGTGCCGATGCTGATTGGCTCGGTGAGCGAAGAAGGCAACCGGATGTCTTCCAAGCCGACCGAGGCGGAGTGGCACGCCACGCTGGCGGGCGTCATCGGCGATGCCAAGGCCACCGCGCTGATCGCCGCGATGAAGAAGGCGCACCCGGAGAAGAGCATCCGCACGCTGTCCTACGGCGTGAGCGGCCTGCTGGTGCGCAACAACGTCACGCGCATGGCCAAGCTGAAGTTCGACCAGAAAGGCGCGCCGGTCTTTGCCTACTACTTCACCTGGCAATCGC
Organism: Candidatus Bathyarchaeota archaeon; assembly: GCA_963741295.1. Classification (GTDB taxonomy): domain Archaea; phylum Thermoproteota; class Bathyarchaeia; order Bathyarchaeales; family Bathycorpusculaceae; genus Bathycorpusculum. The sequence goes on along the minus strand of CAVUHI010000022.1, from coordinate 249,308 downwards.
CGATGCTCGAAGACGCGGGCGCCTGGCACACGGCCGAGCTGGCCTTCTGCTTCGACAACACGAAGCGCTGCGAACAAGGCACCGGCAACACGCCGGAGGCGCAGAAGCTGGCCAAGAAGATGGCCACGGCCTGGGCGAACTTCGCCCGCACGGGCAATCCCAGCCAGTCCGGCTTGACCTGGACGCCGTTCGATCCGGATCGGTGCCCGACGATGGTATTCGACAACAAATGCCGCATGGTGGACGACCCCGAAGGCGAAGTGCGCAAAATCCTGCTAAGCTAGCGTCCTGCAAGAGAAGTCCCTGGAGTTGACTTGATCGAGGCTTCGCCTTCCTTTGCGAGCTCTTTGACGATCGGCAGGCTTTTCTCCTGCTGGATCGTAATTTCGCGGAGCGCGTCATTGTGAACGCAGAGCGGCTGTGGACGGAGCTTGCGAGTGCCGCGAAGCGGCGGCTGCAAAAGGTGCTTTTCCCGCAAGGCATCACTTTTGCAGAAGGAAATTACAGAACCGCCGAAACGTGCTTATTTTTCAAGCGGTTGCAGCAATCCGAAGCCAAAAATACTGGTTTGGCGACCCTACCGGGAATCGAACCCGGGCTACCACCGTGAAAGGGTGGTGTCCTAACCGCTAGACCATAGGGTCACAAAAAGCGCGCCAATATAATCATCCACGGCGCACTGTCACGCAAATTCACGTTTGCTTCACCTCGTTTTTTCCAATAGCCTTGGCGACACTGATGAAAATTTTCATTGACGGCAAATATTACAGCGAGCGCGACGCGAAGGTGTCCGTGTTCGATCACGGGCTGCTTTACGGCGACGGCGTTTTTGAGGGCATCCGCGCTTATCATGGCCGCGTGTTCAAGCTCAAGGAACACATTGACCGGCTGTTTTGTTCCGCCAAGGCGATTCTGCTCGAACTCCCGATGTCGCACGCCCAATTCATGAAGGCGACCGTCGAGACCTGCCGGAAAAATACTCTGCGCGACGGCTATATCCGGCTCGTGGTGACGCGCGGCGTGGGCACGCTCGGTTTGAATCCGCGAAGCTGCAAACGTCCGTCGGTCATCATCATCGCGGACAAAATCCAGCTTTATCCGCCGGAACTTTACCAGCGCGGCATGGAAATCGTGACCGTGCCGACGACGCGCAATCTGCACAGCGCGCTGAACCCGGCCATCAAGTCGCTGAATTATCTCAACAACATCCTCGCCAAGATCGAGGCGAACAACGCCGGCGTCGAGGAGGCGGTGATGTTGAACGCGGAAGGGTTCGTGGCCGAATGCACCGGCGACAACCTGTTCATCGTGAAGAACGGCGCGCTGTTCACGCCGCCGCTCTCGGCGGGCGCGCTTTACGGCATCACGCGGCAGACGGTGATTGAGCTGGCGGAGGAAGCCGGCCTGAAGGTGTCCGAGCCGAACCTGACGCGCTACGATTTGTTCAACGCGGACGAATGTTTCCTGACCGGCACGGGCGCGGAATTGATTCCGGTGGTGAAGATTGACGGCCGGGTCATCGGCACGGGCAAGCCGGGACCCATCACGCGCCGGCTGGAGGAGGATTACCACGCCTTGACGAAAGTGTCCGGCGAGCCGATATAAACTTCAGGCATTATGGGACGCGTCCGGCGCGGCGGCTACATTATTACATGGTGGATTGGCGATCACAGCCCGCGCCACGTTCACATTCGTGACGCGAAGGGTAAATCGCTTGGCCGTCTGGACGTGGACACGTTGCATGGCTTGGAAAATTGGACACCACCGAAAAATCTGGTTAATATAATTGTGGAATTGAAAGAAAAGGGCCGTTTATGACGCAGACGCAAACATTGGCGCGAATGAAAAAACCGTTTGGCACAGCCAAAATGGTTGACCTGACGGCTGTGCGTTATCTGGCGTGGGAAGATGCGTTTGAAATTGATTTTGCTGACGGCCTGACTTTTCTCGAACCACATTCGACCATCCGCAAACAGAATAAAATTTCGCCAAAGGCGGAAATTGAGCGCGTGGAATTGGACGAGGAATTTCACGAGGGGTTTTTTGTCCATTACAACAACGGCCAGCGGGCGGAAGTTCCGTGGTCGTTCATCCGCGAATTGCCGCCGCGCAGGCAAAAGTGATTTTGACAATTTATGCTCTGCACCATTTGCAAAGAAAAGCCGGCGACGGTGCATCTGACCCAGATTGTGGGCGACAAGATGCAGAAGCTGGATTTGTGCGAGGACTGCGCCAAAACCAAAGGCATCAACGACCCGACCAGCTTCGGGCTGGCGGATTTGGATCTGGTGCTGGGCCTCGGCGCGTCGCAGCAGCTTGAACAGGCCGCCGGCGGCGTGGAATTGAAATGCCCGCGCTGCGGGTTCACGCAGGCGGATTTCAAGAAATCCGGCCGGCTCGGCTGCCCGGAATGTTACGCGACCTTTGCGGAAGGTCTGGCCGGCCTGCTCAAGACGATGCACAAGGGCACGCGGCACATCGGCAAGGCGCCGGAGGCGTTGCGCGCGACGCGCGAAAACGCCGACCGGCTGAAGACGCTGCAGACCAAACTAACCAAGGCCATCAAGGACGAAAATTACGAGCAGGCGGCGCTGTTGCGCGACGAAATCAAACAATTGGCCGGGCGTCCGACGCCGACAAATCTGCCGACATAAATGAACCTTCACGAATTTCTGGTTTCTCCCGCCGAGACCGCGCAACGCCACGGCCCGCACGACCGCATCGTCATGTCGAGCCGCGTGCGGCTGGCGCGCAATGTGCGGGACGCGGCGTTTCCCGGCTGGGCGAAAAAGCCGGAGCGCGTGAAAATCCTGGAGATGATCCGTCCGGCGGTCGAGAGCCTGCCGGAAATGAAGGGCGCATTTTCGGAGGCGATGGACAATCTCGGCGCGCTCGACAAACAGATTCTGGTGGAGCGCCATCTCATCAGCCGCGAGCACGCGGCGAAAAGTTCCGGCAGCGGCCTCGTGTTGAACCGCGAGGAAAGTTTCTGCGTGATGATCAACGAGGAGGACCATCTGCGGATGCAGGCGTTGCGGCCCGGGCTGCAACTGCGGCAGGCGTGGGGCGCGATTGACCATCTGGATTCCGAGCTGGAGAAGAAGCTCGATTACGCCTTCGACAACGAGCTGGGCTACCTGACCGCCTGCCCGACGAATCTCGGCACCGGCATCCGCGTCAGCGCGATGCTCCATTTGCCGGGGCTGGTTTTGGGCGAGCAAATCAATCCGATCATCCAGTCGGTCAACAAACTCGGCCTCGCGGTGCGCGGACTTTACGGCGAAGGCACGGAGGCGCTCGGAAATGTTTTTCAGGTTTCCAACCAGATGACGCTCGGCGAAACGGAAACGACCATCGTCGAGCGGCTGGAAAAAGTCCTGGCGCAAATCATCGAGCACGAGGAGAACGCGCGGCAGACGTTGCTGGAGAAGAAGCCGAAGGTGGTGTTCAACCACATCGGGCGCGCCTACGGCATTCTGGCGAACGCGCACAGCATTTCGTCCAAGGAGACGATGAACCTGCTGTCGCTCATGCGGCTGGGCGTGGACATGGGATTGTTTCCGGGCGCGGAACGGTCGCTGGTGGACGAGCTGTTCATCATTGACGCAGCCGGCGCATTTGCAGAAACAATTCTCCGACAAACTTTCCGCCGAGGAGCGCGATTTGCTCCGCGCCGACATGGTGCGCGAGCGGTTGAAGAACGTGAGCCGGCCGGTGACGAAACCCACGCCGCCGAACACGGGGAATTGAAGTTAGCTATTCTCTGACAGCAGATTCAATCACACTGTTTGCGAGTTCCATGGTTAAACCGATTTTGGGATCTATCCTGAACCAGCCGGTGTTTGTGCATTGCCATGTCATGGCGGTCGTCAAGGATTGCAAATGATTTTATTGCGTAAGGTGCCGACCGCAGCCATGAATCAATTTCCGAGCCGCGCTCTTTGTTTTCCAATACAGCGGTTTTTCCAACCACACGTCCTTTGACGATTCCTGCATTTTCCAGAAATGCGGCGTTTTCTATCAAGGTCCAGACTTTCTCGCCAACTGCTCGTGACGACAATGCGCGCTTCGGTCAGTTGGAGAATCTTATTCAAAGCTGCGACACTGTCCTTGGCAAATTTGTAACGATTTCCGGTTTGATTGGCGCTTCTTTCAAGGAATTCAGGACACCATCAAAATCGCAAGAATAAAATTTTGCACGGCTCTGCCGGCCAGGGGGCAATCGGCGGTGCGCCACCGCGGACACCGTAAACATGGTCGGTGAGCTTGTTGCGTTCATAGGCGCGCTCGACTTCTTCGATGGCCTTGGCGAGGGCTTCGCTATTCACATTTTTGACTTTGCTCCTGACGAAGTTTTCTATCAAGCGATTTTTGGCTGTTGTCATTGGACAAATCAGCCGATTTATAGCATTATGTTCCGAGTATGAGCGATGAAGCGATGAGCAATTTCACGCCGCGCGCGCAGCAGGTGCTCGCGCTGGCACGGAAGGAAGCCGACCGGTTGAACCACAACTATCTCGGCACCGAACATCTTTTGCTCGGCCTCATCAAGCTGGGCCAGGGCGTCGCCGTCAACGTCCTCCAGAAAATGGGCCTCGACCTCGAAACCGTCCGCATGGAGGTCGAGAAGCAGGTCGGCACCGGCCCCGACCAGAAGATGATCGGCAACATTCCCTACACGCCGCGCGTCAAGAAGGTGCTCGGCCTCGCGCAGAAGGAAGCCAAGGCGCTCAACCACACCTACGTCGGCACGGAACACATTTTGCTCGGCCTGTTGCGCGAAGGCGACGGCTGGGCCGCGCGCGTCCTGAAGAGCCTCGACGTGGACATCGAGCAGACGCGCCAGGAAATTTTGAAGGAGCTGGACCCGAACTTCACCGGCGAGGAATCGTCCATCCCGCAGGAGCCCGGCGAGAAGCCGGCCGCGCCGGAGAAGAAGGGCGAAGTCAAGACGCCCGCGCTCAAGGCGTTTGGCCGCGACCTGACCGAAATCGCCCGCAAAGGCGACATGGACCCCGTCATCGGCCGCAAGAATGAAATCGAGCGCGTCATCCAGATCCTTTGCCGCCGCACGAAGAACAATCCCGTCCTGCTCGGCGAAGCCGGCGTGGGCAAGACCGCCATCGTCGAGGGCCTCGCGCAGGAAATCGCCAAGGGCAACGTGCCGGAAATTTTGCTGAACAAGCGCGTCATCACGCTCGACCTCGCGCTGATGGTTGCGGGCACGAAATATCGCGGCCAGTTCGAGGAGCGCATCAAGGCGGTCATGGACGAAATCCGCCGCGCGAAGAACGTCATCCTGTTCATTGACGAATTGCACACCATCGTCGGCGCCGGTTCAGCGCCGAAGGCACGATGGACGCCAGCAACATCATCAAGCCCGCGCTTTCCCGCGGCGAGATGCAATGCGTCGGCGCCACCACGCTCAACGAATACCGCAAATATATCGAGAAGGACGCCGCGCTCGAACGCCGGTTCCAGTCCATCAAGGTCGAGGCGCCGTCGGTCGAGGACGCCATTGAAATTTTGAAGGGCCTGCGCCACAAATACGAGGAGCATCACAAGGCCGAGTTCACCGACAAGGCCATCGAGGCGTCCGTGAAGCTCTCCGACCGTTACATCACCGACCGGTTCCTGCCGGACAAGGCGATTGACGTGATGGACGAGGCCGGTTCGCGCGCGCGCATCACCACCATGACGCGCCCGCCGGAGGTCAAGGCGATGGAAGCCGAGATCGAGGAGATCAAGGGCAAGAAGGAAAAGGCCATCAAGAACCAGGATTTCGAGGGCGCGGCCCAGATGCGCGACAAGGAAAAGCAGGCGAAGGAGAAACTGGAAACCGTCCTGAAGGAATGGCGCGCGAAGGGCGACGAAAAACGCATCAAGGTGGACGAAGAGGAAATTTTGCACGTCGTCTCCAAATGGACGGGCATGCCGCTCCAGCGCATGGGGCAGGACGAGATGCAGCGGCTGCTCGACGGTCGAAAACGAGATGGAAAAAATCATCATCGGCCAGCGCGAAGCCGTCACCGCCATTTGCAAGGCGCTGCGCCGCTCGCGCGCCGACCTCAAGGATCCGCGCCGGCCCATCGGCACGTTCCTGCTGCTCGGCCCGACGGGCGTGGGCAAGACGCTTCTGGCCAAGACGCTCGCCGAGCAGATGTTCGGCGACGCCAAATCGCTCATCCATCTCGACATGAGCGAATACATGGAGAAATTCAACGTCTCGCGCCTCATCGGCTCGCCGCCCGGCTATGTCGGTTACGAGGAAGGCGGCCAGCTCACCGAGAAGGTGCGGCGCAATCCCTATTCCGTGGTGCTGTTCGACGAAATCGAAAAGGCGCACCCGGACGTGTGGAACATGCTGCTGCAGATTCTCGAGGAAGGGCAAACTGACCGACAACGTCGGCCGCGTGGTGAATTTCCGCAACGCCATCATCCTGATGACCTCGAACGTCGGCTCGGACATCATCAAGAAGCAGGGCACGCTCGGCTTTGCGCCCGCGAACGAGGAGGCCACGCACGAGAAGATGCGCGAACGGATTCTGGACGAGGCCAAGAAGACCTTCCGCCCCGAATTCCTGAACCGGCTCGACGACGTGATTGTGTTCCGCACGTTCACCAAGCCCGACCTCATCACGATTTTGAGCCTGGAAGTGGAAAAGGTCCTGGCGCGGCTGCGGCACAAGAACCTCAAGCTCTCGCTGGACGACAAGGCCAAGGACTTTCTGGTGGAGAAGGGCTACGACCCGCAATACGGCGCGCGCCCGATGCGCCGCGCCGTCGAGCGGTTCCTCGAAGACCCGCTGGCCGAGGAAATCCTCAAGGGCAAACTGCACGAAGGCGAGCCGATCACGGTGACCGTCGAAGGCGACAAGCTGGTCTTCAACCAGACCGCCGCCGCCGAGGGCGCGGTGGCGAGCTAAACGCCACCGCAGCGGCTTTTGGGAGTAAGCCGCCACTGTTCCGTCCGAATCTCAATGGCGGCGCTTGCCGAGTCGCCGCTACGGGGAGGCGGGAACCGGCCATGTGATGTCCACGTTCGTCAACACGCTGTAAGTTCCGTGATTGCTTGTCAGAAATCTCGGTGCATCGGGTGATGGCGGCTTGCCGCCATCATCCACGCAATCCAGCCCGACGGAATACAGGAGGAAATGGCCGTCGTTGTTGGGCCGGTAGCGCAAAGGCTGGCCGTCCATGAAATCGCACCGGAACGTTTTTCAGAAATTCCGGCGTGAGTTTCGCCAAGGTTTCCGGATACGCGCCATTTTTTTCGAGATAGCGTTCGAGGGCGATGGCGGTGATGAGGATTCTGCGCTCGGCTTCTGCCACTGACGGCGCTCGCTATCCATAAAAACTTGCTCTGGGAGTCGGGTCTTACCCAAGTCATGACATCTGGCGAGGGGGAGTTGAACGGAATTATGTTGATTACGCCGGGCTGGGCGCGCATTTGTGCCCAAGTCGGAGATTGGACGGCTCGTCGGAGCTCCAATTCGCGGTCTCGGAAATAGAGAAGCAGATTTCTTTCATCACGAAGCGCACTGTTTCCGCGGTAGAGTGCCTGTTGAACGTCGTAGTTTGCGTCTTGATACACGGCCCAGGGAGATTGGGCGGCCCGCCTTTTAAGCTGCGAGAACGAAAATATGCCAGAAAGCGGCAGCGTCGACAACTTTTGGCATAGATCGACATCCTCCACTCGCTCGAAGGCCATTGTTTCGGGCAAATTCGTTCAGAAAGTCGGCGGATGCCCACTCGCTTTGCAGAACGATGAGTTTGTCGTCCGGCCAATGGTTGAATTGGAGAGCCTGCCATGTCAGCGCAAAGGCCTCATCTGCCATGGCCGAAAGCATGAGGTGAGAAATTGGAGCGGGTTCTACTTTCCAAGCCGTGACAAGGCGCGTGGCGGCAAGGAGATTTGTCCAAGCTGCATCAGGATTGCCGTCGTGCAATTCCAGAAATACGCGGTTGCCGAACGTCCATGAAAGTTGGTGCAAATAGCCTATGTGATTATTCCAAGGATAGAGATGGTTGCTTGGATCAATTTCAGATTGGATCGGTCCTTCCAGCACAGCTTTGCGGGCGGCGTCGAGACGCTGGCGTTCCTTGCTGAGCGCAGCACGAAAATCCGCCCATTGAAGCGTATTCGTGCCGAGGGTCAACGCATCCTGCTTCCATATGACCTTGGCGGCGCCGTTTGAAACGACGGGCCGGAAGTCCAGACGGTCGTCGTTGGTGTCCAGTTTGGGTTCGTAGCCGAGGGCCAGTAAAGAGGCGACGCGCGCTCGCATCGTGGCGTCCGTGGTGATCTTGAAATCGTCGAACTCCGTCTTGAAACCCTGCTCACGCAATGTCCGGCGAATGTCGGCAATCTCCTGCTTTAATTCTTTCTCCCGCCGCGAGTGGACAACGGCGGAAATCACGGCAACGGCCACAAGGCCGCACACGCCAATCAAAATGATTTTGCCAATTTTCTTTTTCACGAAGCGGTTGCTTTCGCTTGCTTGCACGCCATCAGTGCTCACGTCCCGGGAATCTACACATACGGAGGTTACAAATCCCGGCAATCTTTTCAATGCCAGATGGCGACGGTCTGCCGACCGCCGCTACGGGGGCGAATGAAATGTTCCGCTTCCCATTTAGCGGCGGAATTTCTACGCTGTGGCAAATGAAAGGAATCATCTTCGTCGGCGGCGCCGGGTCGCGCCTGTATCCGTTCAGTTGATTCTTTTCTCGGGCCGTGCTGGTCCATTGAACATTTGACAATCCAATTATGAAAATCACCACGCGCCTGTCGCTTTTGTTTGTTTCAATCCTGCTCGCATTCAACCTTTTTGCGCAACCCGCCCCGCCGCCGCAGGCCGACCCGCATTTCCAAGTTCCCGCAACCGATGACGGTCTGCCCGGCGCCGGCCCGATCCAGCGGGAGGACTGGTTTCAGAAGACCTGGTCGGAGCGCCGCGGCGCGTGGGCGAAGCGGGTGGAGCAGGACCATGGCGCGTTCGTTTTTCTCGGCGATTCGATCACGCAAAATTGGGGCGATGACCTGGGCGGCAATTTCCCGGGCGTCAAAGTCGCCAATCGCGGCATCAGCGGCGACACGACGCGCGGCGTGCTGATCCGTCTGGATGAGGACGTTCTCGCGCTTGATCCCAGCGGCGTCGTCATTCTCATCGGCACCAACGATCTCGAAGATCAGGCGCGACGCCAGAAACCGCCGCCGGCAACCTGAAACTCATCATCGCCGCGATTGAAGGCAGCACAATCCGAAGATGCCGATCATTCTCTGCCAGGTGTTTCCCGAGTTCCGAGACGAAGAAACGGCCCGCCGACAAAATCAAAGCGCTCAACCGCTCTACGCCGCCGCCGTCAAAGGCGACGCGCAGGTGACCTGGTCGAGACCTGGACGCTGTTCGCCAACGCGCAGGGTGACGCGAAACCGTCGACGAATTTCCCGACCTGCTGCATCCCAACAAGACCGGCTACGCAAATGGGCCGCCGCGCTTCACCCGATCCTCGCGACGCTCGGCCTCCTGGACACCGAACCGGACGATTTCACGCCCGAACCGGGTTTCGTCAGCCTCTTCAACGGCCGCGACCTGACCGGCTGGGGTTTCCGTCCGACGTCAGACGCGGACATCGCGCCGCAAGCGCTGGCCGGCAACGATCCGACGCCGCGCTGGCCCATCGTCACAGAGCCGGTCACCTTCGACGGCCAGACGACGAGCAGCGACGGCCGCTACGTCGCGAAACACGGCCGCCTCGTTGTGACCACGCCGCCGGAGGGACGGAAGTCCAGCAGCTTTCGACCACGCGCGAGTTTCCGAAAGATTTCATCCTCAAGCTCGAGTTCCGCGCCACGCCGAACGCCGACAGCGGGGTTTTCATCCGCGAGCCGCAGCTCCAGTGCCGCGACTACCCGCTCGCCGGGCCTTACAAGAACTGAAGCATTACCGGCCGCAGGATTGGAACGAGATGGTGGTGACGGTGACCGACAACGTGGCGCACTGCACCTGCAACGGCGAAGTCCTCGAAGCAGCGCTCACGTTCCCGCCACCGGCCCGATCGGCCTTGAAGGCGACCGCGGCCAGATGGAATACCGCCACCTCGAGTTGAAAGAATTGCAGTAAGGTGGCGAAAATTTTCTGTCGCCAGTGGCTTGCTGCATTTCAACCGGGCGGCGCCTCGGCAGAGCGCCGCAATTCTGAAAGTGGAAGCCATAAATGCGGCTTTCTGCCGAAAGCCGCTACGGGGTGGCGGGAACCGGCCAGACGATGTCCACATTCGTCAGCACGCTGTAACTTCCGTCCATGCTCGAACGAGAAATCGCGGAGCATCGGGCGCTGGCTGCTTGCCACCGTCGTCCACGCAATCCAGCCCGACGGAATACAGGAGAAAATGGCCGTCGCTGGTTGGCCGATAGCGCAATGGCTGGCCGTCCATGAAATCGGGCAGGGGAGCTTTCAGGAATTCCGGCGTGAGCGTTGGGAGCGAATTCGGATAGGAGCCGTATTTTCCGCGATAGCGTTCAAGGGCGATGGCGGTGATGAGGATTCGCCGCTCGGCTTCGGCAGGCAGGGCGAACGCTGCCAAGCGCATTTCTTCCCCAGAGGCAATTTCTATGAACGGCTTCATCATGTCGCGAGGGAGATTTGAATGGAGCTGGGTTGGTGATGCCGGGTTGCGTGCGCATTTGTGCCCAGGTTGGCGATTGGGAGGCGTGGCGGAGTTCCAATTCGCGGTCGCGGAGAATACGAGCAGCAGATTTTTTTCATCATTCAGCACCTTGTTGCCGCGATAATGCGTCACCTGATAATTTTCACGGGCTTCTCGAAACGCTTTCGATGGGTCGTCGAAAAGCCGCTTGGCTATTTTTGAAACACGATAGTTGCCCGACGGCGGCTTCAGCAACAATTGTTCGGCAATGGTTGATAGTCCTCACGCCCGATCGAGTCCCATTGTCTCGGATAAATTGGTAAAGAAATCGGCGGATTCCCACTCGCTTTGCAGAGCGGAGAGCTTTTCCTCCGGCCAATGGTTGAACTGCAATGCCTGCCATGTCGCGGAAAGTCGTCGTCTGTCATGCTTGAGCGCACCATGTGGGAAATCGGCGTGGGTTCCACTTTCCAATCCGTGACCAGGCGCGTGGCGGCAAGGAGATTGGTCCAAGCCGCATCGGGATGGCCGTCGTGCAGATCCAAAATCACGCGGTAACAAAAAATCCTTGAGACGCGGTGCAAATTTCCGATGTTGCCATTCCAAGGAGTGGCATAATTGGTCAAATCAAAGTCGGACTGAATCGGTCCCGCCAGCGCGGCATCACAAGCGGCGTCGAGGAGTGTTTGCTTCTTGTTGAGAGCAACTCGAAAATCGGTCCATTGGAATGTATTGGTGCCGAGGGTCAACGAATCCTGTCTCCAGATAACCTTGGCGACGCCGTTGGAAACGGCAGGGTAGAAGTCCAGATAGTCTTCGTTCTTGTCCAGCTTCGGTTCGTCGCCAAGCGCGGTCAACGCAGTTACGCGCGCCCGCATTGCCGGGTCGGTGGTGATCTTGAAATCGTCAAGCTCGGTCTTGAATCCTTGCTCGCGCAATGAACGGCGGATGTCGGCGATTTCCTGCTTCAGCCTTTTCTCATCCCGTGACCGGAGCATCGCCGAGATCGCGGCATAAACCACGAGGGCGCACACCGCGAGCAGGAAGATTTTGGCGATTTTCTTTTTCATCTGGCGGTTATCATCGGACATCTGCATGTTACCGTCTTCCGCGGCCCTGAAATTCAGATATTTAGATGCTGCAGAATCCCGGCCGCATTTCAATTGATATGGCGGCGGTCTGCCGATCCGGGGCGCATCCGGGCACTGCCCCCGGAGCGCGGCCTTCAGGCCGCTTCAGTATCCGACGGGCACAGACGAAAGCATTGAACTGCGGGCATCTGAACGATGAAGCGGCGTAAACGCCGCGCTCCTACCCGTTTGGATCGGGGGCAGTGTCTGGATGCGCCCGCCGATCCGCCGCTACGGGGATGGACGAAAGGTTCGTCTTTTCATTTTAATCTGGAAAAATTATGCTGTCGACCCATGAAAGGCATCATCCTCGCCGGCGGCGCCGGGTCGCGGCTGTATCCGCTCACGCTGGTGGCGAGCAAACAGCTCCAGCCGGTCTATGACAAGCCGATGGTGTATTATCCGCTCACGACGCTCATCGAGGGCGGCATCCGCGAGTTGTGCCTCATCTCCACGCCGCAGGATTTGCCGCGCTTCAAACAGTTGCTCGGCGACGGCTCCCGGTTCGGCGTGACCATTGATTATCGCGAGCAAGCCAAGCCCGCCGGCATCGCGCAGGCGTTTCTCATCGCGGAGATCGTTCATTGGCCGGGACAACGTGACGCTGATTCTGGGCGACAACATTTTCTACGGCGGCGATTCGTTTTACCGCGCGTTTGCGGAATTCAAGAGCGGCGAGACGATCTACGGCTATCACGTCAACGACCCGGAACGTTACGGCGTGGTGGAATTCGACGCGGACGGGCAAGGCGGTTTCCATCGAGGAGAAACCGAAGCAGGCCAAGAGCAATTACGCCGTGCCGGGACTTTACATCTGCGACAATCAGGTGGTGGAGATCGCGAAGAATCTGAAGCCGTCGGCGCGCGGCGAACTGGAAATCACGGCGGTGAATGTGGAATATCTGCGGCGCGGGCAGTTGCGGGTGCAGCGGTTGAGCCGCGGGTTCGCGTGGCTGGACGCCGGCACGAGCAGCAGCCTGCACGATGCCAGCGCCTATGTGCAGACGATCGAGAAGCGCGCGGGCATCAAGATCGGCTGCCCGGAAGAGGCGGCATTCCGGCAGGGTTTCGTCAAGCTGGAGCAGCTTGAGAAAATTGTCGGTGCCATGCCCAATTGCGAATACCGCGCCTACCTGGAAAACGAAGTCATCGCGGAGGCCCGGCGGCTGGCCGCGGTTCGCGCTTGAGCCATGAACGTCATCACCTGCGACATTCCGGGATTGCTGGTCATCGAACCGAAGGTGTTCGGCGACGCGCGCGGCTTTTTCATGGAGATTTGGAACCGCCAGCGTTATCGCGAGGCGGGGCTGGACTGGAATTTCGTGCAGGACAACGTGTCGCTGTCGCGGCGCGGGCACCCTGCGCGGGCTGCATTTCCAGAATCCGGCGCCCCAGGGCAAGCTGGTTTTTGTGCTGCAAGGCGAGGTGTTTGACGTGGCGGTGGACATCCGGCGCAGTTCGCCCACGTTTGGCCGGTGGCATGGACTGAATCTCTCGGCCGAGAACAAACGGCAATTCTTCATCCCGCCGGGTTTCGCGCATGGCTTTGCGGTGTTGAGCGAGACCGCCTTGTTCGCCTACAAATGCACGGAATTTTACAATCCGCAGAATGAACTGGCGCTCGCGTGGAACGATCCTGACGTCGGCATCCAATGGCCGCTGAACGATCCGCAGCTTTCCGAGAAGGACGCCCGCGGGCCGCGATTGAAGGACCTGCCCCAGGACCGCCTGTTTGCCTGAACGCCACCATCCCATGAAGATTTTGCTCCTCGGAAAAAACGGACAGGTCGGCTGGGAATTGCGCCGCACGCTCGCGCCGCTGGCGGAGGTGACGGCGGTGGATTATCCCGAAATCAACTTCACCGACACGCCGGCGCTGCGCCGACTCGTGGCCGAAGCGCGCCCGGATGCGGTGGTGAACGCAGCGGCCTACACGGCGGTGGACAAGGCCGAGACGGAAGCGGAACTTTGCCGACAGATCAACGCCGTCGCGCCGGGCATCCTCGCGGAGGAGGCGAAGAAGATCGGCGCGCTGATGGTGCATTACTCGACGGATTATATTTTCGACGGCACCAAATCGTCGCCTTACGTCGAAACCGACGCGCCGAATCCGCTAGGCGCTTACGGCCGGTCAAAATTGGAGGGCGACCGGGCGGTGAAGGCTTCCGGCGCGGACCATTTGATTTTCCGGCTGTGCTGGGTCTACGGCGCGCGCGGCCAGAATTTCCTGCTCACCATGCAGCGCCTGGCGCGCGAGCGCGAAACCCTGCGCGTGGTGGGCGACCAGTTCGGCTGTCCGACCTGGTCGCGGATGATTGCCGAAGCCACCGCGCTGGCAATTTCAAGAGTTCGTGGCGTGGCGCGAATCGTTCCGCGTTCAACGGCGAATATCATCTCGCCGCCGGCGGCCAGACGAGCTGGCACGGGTTTGCTTCGCGCATCATCGAGTTGATGCCGGAAACAGAGCGGAAATGCCGGTCGGTGGAAAAGATCGCCACGTCCGAGTATCCACTGCCCGCGAAACGGCCCGCGTATTCGATGCTGGATTGCGGCAAACTTGCAAAAAACATTCGGGTTGCGGCTTCCGGACTGGGAGACCAGCCTGCGACAAGTCCTCGACAAACCATGAATCTGCTTATCACCGGCGGCGCCGGCTTCATCGGCTCGAACTTGATTCATCACGTCATTGACGACGCAGCGCGTCGCCAGGCTCGTCAATCTGGACTGTCTCACTTACGCCGGGCGTCTGGAAAATCTGGAGAATGTCTCGCGCCATCCGAAATACGTTTTTGAGAAGGTGGATTTGCGCGACAAGGCCGAAACGTTGCGGGTGGTCGAGCAGCACGCCATCACGCACGTCATGCACCTCGCGGCGGAATCGCACGTGGACCGGTCCATCACCGGGCCGGGCGATTTCATCACCACGAACATCAATGGCACGTTCAATCTGCTGGAGGCGTGCCGCAGCAGTTGGGAAAAGCGGAAAGCGGAAAGCGGAAAGCGGGAAACGGAATTCCGTTTTCATCATGTCTCCACGGATGAGGTTTTTGGCTCGCTCGGCCCGACGGGCTATTTCACCGAGACGACGCCTTACGCGCCGAATTCGCCGTATTCCGCGAGCAAGGCGTCGAGCGACATGCTGGTGCGCGCATATCACCACACCTACGGCTTGCCGGCGGTCATCACGAATTGCTCGAACAATTACGGGCCGTTTCAGTTTCCCGAAAAACTGATTCCGGTGGTCATCCAGAGCATCCTCGCGCGCAAGCCGGTGCCGGTTTATGGCGACGGCATGAACGTGCGCGACTGGCTTTACGTGCGCGACCACGCCGAGGCGCTCTGGACGGTGCTGCAAAAGGGCAAACTCGGCGAGACCTACAACATCGGCGGCCACAACGAATGGGCGAACCTGCGGATTGTGGAATTGATTTGCGATTTGATTGACGAATTCAAACCGGAACTCGGCGGGCATTCGCGCCAATTGATTTCCTTCGTGACAGACCGTCCTGGCCACGACCGGCGTTATGCGATTGACGCCACGAAGATTCAGCGCGAACTTGGCTGGACGCCCGCGCACAAATTCGAGGACGGCATCCGCGAGACCGTTCGGTGGTATCTCGACAATCAGGCGTGGGTGAAGGCCGTGTTGAAGAAATGACAAATTCCGAAATCCGAACGACCGGAGCCTGTCGGATGACGAATGACGAATGGCGTTGTCAGCGTCCGATTCGCCATTCGTATATTCGATCATTGGTCATTTTGTTCTGCCTGTTGGCTCTGCGCTTGTGGTTCGGGCGCGCGCGCGGCGGACACCAATGCAAATTACTCGTCTGGCACAAGGCCGCCGACCGCGTGGACGCCGACATCCATGGCGAGGCGCTGTGGCCGCTGCTGGAAGACATCGCCCACCAGACCGGCTGGCATATTTTTGTCGAACCGGGCGCGGAGCGCAACGCGTCCACCAAATTCAAGGATTTGCCGCAGGACGACGCGTTGCGGATGCTGCTCGGCAATTTGAACTTTGCGTTCGTGCCGCAAACCAACGGCCCGGATTTTCTTTACGTTTTCACCACGCAGCCGGAAAACGCCACGCAGCCGGTGCTGGCAGGAGAAGCCGGTGGTGAAGAAGCAGCAGCACGTCGCCAATGAATTGATCGTCAAACTCAAGCCGGGCGCGGACATTGACGCGCTGGCCAAGCTGATCGGGGCAAAAATCACCGGGCGCGACGACAAGCTGGGCATTTACCGGCTTGAATTTCCCGACGCCGCCGCGACCGATGCCGCCCTCGGCAAACTTCAAGGGCAACAGCGATGTTGCCGCCGTGGATTACAATTACATTTTCGATCCGCCGCCCGCTCCGCAAGTGATTGCCAATGCTCCCCCAGTTGCCACACCTGCACTGACGCTGGATCAATCCACGCCGAACGACCCCTGCAGTCCGGTTGTCGGCCTGATTGACACGCAGGTGCAATCCCTCGGCAGCCAGCTCGATCCGATCATGTTGTCGGCCATTTCCGTGGTGGGTAATCTGGCGACAAACAACTCGCCGGTTCCCACGCATGGGACGGCCATGGCCAGCACGATGGCGCAGGCCATTGCGCAGGCGTCAAATGGGAAAAGTCCGGTGAGGATTTTGCCGGTGGTGGTTTATGATGCGAGCGAGACGACCACCAGTTGGAACGTCGCGCTCGGCATCCAGGCGGCGGTGAATGGCGGCGCGACCGTCCTCAATTTGAGCCTCGGCGGCACCACGGACAGCGCGATACTCGACGACATCGTCAATCAGGCGCTGGCCAAAGGAATTGTCATTTTCGCGGCGGCGGGCAATCAGCCGGTCAACGCACCAACGTATCCGGCGGCGATTCCCGGGGTCAACGACGTCACGGCATTGGGCCAGCCGGGGCAGCTCGCCGCGTATGCCAATTTCTCGCCGCAAGTTGACTTGGCGCTGCCCGGCACCAGCTTCTTTTCCTACGGCGGACAAACCTTTGCCGTGCAGGGAACCTCGCCCGCGACGGCCTCCGCCTCGGGCATTGCGGCGGGATCGAAAGGATTGAACTGCCCGACGTGGGCGCAGATTCAGGCGGCGATGCAGCAAAAATTTCCGGTGCCGAAACAATAATTTTATTGCGCGAGTTTCGCGAGTTGCCGTCAATTGGATTTTGCCCTGAAATGCGTGTGAATTGGGGGCATTTGTGCCAGCCAAACCGCCTTCGCCAGGCTTCTGCGAGGCAGGCCGCAGCTAAATCAGAATAAAAAATGTGTTGCGCCCGACACGGTTCGCGGCTTAAGAATCTGCCGCGGCATGGGTAAAGCACTCGTCATAGCGGAGAAACCGTCCGTCGCCAACGACATCTCGAAGGCGCTCGGTAAGTTTCAGAAGCATCAGGATTATTTTGAAAACGACGAGTTCGTCATCTCGTCGGCCGTAGGCCATTTGCTGACCATCGTGCCGCCGCCGGGCGTCGAGGCCGCGAAGGGCAAATGGGCGTTTAAGAACCTGCCGGTCATTCCGCCGCACTTCGACCTCGAACCGATCGAGCGAAGCGAAGGCCGCCTGCGCGTCCTCAAGAAACTCATCAAGCGCGATGATGTGACCGAACTCATCAACGCCTGCGACGCCGGGCGGGAAGGGGAACTGATTTTCCGCAACATCGTCCGCCACACGAAAGCCAGGCAGCCCATCAAGCGTCTCTGGCTGCAATCCATGACGCCGGCGTCCATCCGCGAGGGGTTCGCGCAATTGCGCAGCGACGAATCCATGCAGCCGCTCTCCGACGCCGCCATCAGCCGTTCGGAGGCGGACTGGCTCGTCGGAATCAATGGCACGCGCGCGATGACGGCGTTCAACTCCAAGCTCGGCGGCTTTTTCAAGACAACGGTGGGCCGGGTGCAGACGCCGACCCTGGCGATTGTCGTCGAGCGCGAGGCGAAGATCCGCGCCTTCAAGCCGCGCGATTTCTGGGAAGTCATCGGCACATTCGACGCGGCGGCAGGCAATTACACCGGCCGCTGGTTCGATGAAAAATTTTCCCGGGCAGACGATGAACAATTAAAGGCCGAACGCATCTGGGACAAATCCACCGCTGAAGCACTCCGCGATAAATGCCTCGGCAAGCCGGGCATCGTCACCGAGGAAAGCAAGCCGACGACTTCGATGTCGCCGCTGCTTTACGATTTGACGAGCTTGCAGCGCGACGCGAACTCGCGCTTCGGTTTTTCCGCGAAGAACACGCTGGGCCTGGCGCAGGCGCTTTATGAACGGCACAAGATGCTGACTTATCCGCGAACCGACTCGCGCGCCTTGCCGGAAGATTATATCGGCACGGTGAAAACCACGCTGGGGATGCTCGAAGGCGTCACGGGCTATTCGGTCTTCGCCGACCAGATTTTGAAGAGCGGCTGGGTGCATCCGAACAAACGGATCTTCAATAATGCGAAAGTTTCGGATCACTTCGCGATCATCCCGACGGCGCTCGCGCCGAAACACTTGTCCGAGCCGGAGCAGAAGCTTTACGACATGGTGACGAAGCGGTTTCTCGCCATCTTTTATCCGGCGGCGGAATTTCTGGAGACGAACCGCATCACGCGGGTGGAAGGCGAGCCGTTCAAGAGCGCGGGCAAGGTTTTGGTTTCACCCGGCTGGTTGACCGTCTACGGCAAGGAATCGGACTCGGACGAAACGCCGAGCCTCGCCCCGGTGAAGCCGGGCGAAACGGTCAAGACGAGCGAGATTGAAGTGAAGGACAACGTGACGAAGCCGCCGGCGCGTTACACGGAAGCGACGCTGCTCTCGGCGATGGAAGGCGCGGGCAAACTCGTGGATGACGACGAATTGCGCGAGGCGATGAGCGAGAAGGGGCTTGGCACTCCCGCGACGCGCGCGGCCATCATCGAAGGTTTGATTTACGAGGTTTACATTCACCGCAACGGCCGCGAATTGCAGGCGACGGCAAAGGCATTTTCACTGATGGAACTGCTCAATGGCTTGGGCATTCCCGAACTGACTAAGCCGGAGCTGACGGGCGACTGGGAATTCCAGCTGAAGGCAAATCCAGCGCAAGCAGAATCAGCCGCGGCAGATTTCATGTCCGGCATCGCGGACATGACGCGGCACATTGTTGAGCGGGCCAAAAAATACGAGCACGACACGATTCCCGGCGACTTCGGCGTGCTCAAGACGCCGTGCCCGAAATGCGGCGGCGAGATCCACGAGCAATACAAGCAGTTCCAGTGCGTGAAGTGCGATTTCGCCATCTGGAAAACGCTTTGCAGCCGGATGTTCGAGCCGGAGGAAGTCGAGAGAGCTCATCACGGAAAAACAAATCGGCCCGTTGCAGGGTTTCCGCAGCAAGCAGGGGTTTCCGTTCGCCGCAGTGCTGAAATTGACGCCGGAACACAAAATCGAGTTCGATTTCGGCAACGGCCAGAACAAGGACGGCGAGGCCGCCGCGCCGGTGGATTTCACCGGCAAGGAACCGCTCGGCAAATGCCCGAAGTGCGGCGCGCGGGTCTTCGACGCCGGGATGAACTATGTCTGCGAGAAGGCAGACGGGCGCGGACAGGACCTGCACGTTCCGCACCGGCAAAATCATTTTGCAGCAGGAGATTCCACCGGAGCAGATCAAGAAACTGCTGGCCGAGGGCAAGACCGATTTGCTGACGAAATTCATTTCCAAGAAAAACGAACCGCATGTTCGAGGCGTTTCTGGCCATCGGCAAGGACGGGAAAATCGGTTTTGAATTCCCAGCCGCGCGAGTCGAAGGGCAGGGCGCGCCTGGCAAAGAAGCCGGGGGAACCGCATCCCGAAGGTTGATTTCACCGGACGGGAGCCGCTCGGCAAATGCCCGAAGTGCGGCGGGAAGATTTTCGACACCGAGGCCGGTTACATTTGCGAGAAATCGCAGATGGACGCCAAGCCGTGCCGGTTCAAGATCAACCGGGAAATCCTGCAGCAGCCCATCGAGCCGGAGCAGGCGCAAAAGATCCTGAAGACCGGCAAGAGCGACCTGCTGGAAAAATTCATCTCCAAGGCAGGCAAGCCGTTCCCGGCGTTTCTGGTGATGGACAAGAAGGGCAAGGTCACGTTCGACTTCCCGTCGCGCGAATAATCCGGGCGCACTGGCGTCCCGCCGGGACGGCGGCGCTCCCAGGAGTGCCTGCCGTGTTGAATTCATCTTCGGGAATCTGGCGTCGCCGGAGCAGGCCGCGAGCGAATTGCTCGCAAATGGTCAACTCCGCCGGAGTATCCCGGCCATCTTTGCCTGATGTTCGAGCCGGCGGGCGAGCCGATATTGATTGAAACGCGGCGCGAGAGCTTCCAATCATTCCTGTCGGCAGGAGCGTGTGCCGGCAATGGCCTCCTCGATCAGCTTGTCCCGCACGTTGCGCCACTTGGCCTTTTCCGATGGCGCGCAATTCTGCAATTCATACCACGCCGCCAGAATCGCCGCGATGCGCTCCTCACGCGGCACCGAACACCTCGTGGAGGATGTGTTCGCGCCGCGCTTCCGTCATGCCGCCGAACCAGACCCGCAAGCTGACATGCAATTCGTCCAACGTCGCCTCCACGTCCGCCAAAGTGACGCCCAACTTGCCGGTGACATCGTTCTGGCGCAGTTCCCGCACCAGCCATTGACCCACGTTGATGAGCACGGACAGCATGTGCTTCTGCTTCTGGCGTTCGGATTCGGTCGGCGTCCCCCGCGCAATCTGTTCCGTCTCGGCCTCGTAATACAGCCGGACTGATTTGAACCACGGCCAAAGTTCCTGAACCGGGTATGGCTGTGAAACCATTTGCGGCGCGTTCGCTCCCGCAACGAAGTTGGCTTCTTTCCAGCGCACGCTGCCGGTCGGTTCGAGAAGATCGGATTTGCTCATGGCTTGAAATCAGTTGAGGGCGGCTGTTGCTTCTTTTGCGCCGCCATAAATCATCGCCATTGCCCCGCTGAAATGTTCCCGGCGCTGTTCCGGGGTGAGCTTGCTGGCCAGCTTGCGCGCTTTGGCGGCCAGTCGGCTGCCGGAGGTTTCCTCCGGGTAGTCGAGCTTCTTTAGCGCGGCGCGGCGCGGCGGTTTCATGCGCTTGAATTTCCCGTTTCCTGGCGGCGTTGTCAACGGCAGGCGGGAATATTTTCCAGCGCGGCGCGGGCGGCGGCATTGGCAACAGGCTTTTGGCACGGTGTTGCCAGCCATTCGCCGCGTCGCCGGAAGAGGCTTGATAAAGCCGTCAGGATGGTGTTCCTTGATGCCATGAGCACGGCCATTGCCAGCGACGAAATCCCGGACATTCAAACGCAGGCGCACGACATCACCCGGCGTCAGTTGCAGGAGTGGTTCGTCTGGATGGACCGGATTCTGGACGTTCACCGCAGCAATTTCGTTTTCCGTGAGACGACGGCGGCGGCGCTGGCGGAACACAAGACCGCGCTGAAAGCGGCCATCCGCACGAGTCACTTGATCAACGCCCTGATTGCCGACCCGGATCTTAACGAGCCGGATTTGACAGCGCGCTTGCAAATCCGCATCCGGCAGTTGCAGGACGCTTACGACACGTTCCATGACGCCACATTGTCCGACCCACAGACCGGGGAATTTCTGAAACAGGTGTTTCCCGAATGAACCGGGAATTGGAGTCGCTCATTCTGGCTTACGAAGCGGTTTCCGCGGCGCGGGACACGGAAGCGTTGCGTTGCGTGGCGGTTTTTGAGGCGCTCCTGGAGACGTGCTGATTGGGCATCCGGGCGTGTTCCGCGAAATTCTGCGCAAGAGTATCCTCAAGGCGCATCGCCAATGGGCGTTGAAACAGACGCAGAAACCCGCGGCCATTCCGCCAAAGGCGTGAGCAAAACGCGGCGCGGGCTGTTTTTACAATTCTCCCCGGAAGGCTTTAGCCAGCAGCGCGGGCGTGAACGACGCCAACTCCGTCTCCACCTCCCGCTGCAACCGCTGCAATTCGTCCAGCTTCCCGCGCAGCGCAGCCAGCCGCGCGACGATGGCGGGGGGCAAGGCGTCCAGTTCGGCGGCGATCTCGGCTTGCAGGCGTTTCAGTGCGGGCATGGCTACAATTTAACAGTTGCCGGTTCCATTGGCGCGGGCACCAACCCATGACGGAGCATCGTCTCCTTTATCTTCGCCATGTCCGGCGGGCCGCCGGCATTTACAATGGCCGCCATTTCCTTGAAGAAGTTGGGACCAATCAGCGCGGGCGTAACCACCGCCAGTGCTTTTGCCTCCACCGATTGCAGGTTGTCAAAGCCATGAACGACACCGTGTGGAATAAAACAAGATTCACCCGGCCCAATGGGCACCGCTTTCCCGTCCACGGTGAACGTCATCACGCCCTCAACTCCGTAGATGGTTTCGTCATAATGTGCGTGCGAATGCGGCGCGGGCACCCTGGCTCCAGTTGGAACGGTAAATTCAAACATGGCCACCGAACCGTTCGTCTCGGCGGTTTCGAGCAGGAATCTGATTCCGATTTGTCCAACGCGGATAATTTCGTTCTTCATGGTCATATCATAATTCTCCCCGGAAGGCTTTGGCCAGCAGCGCGGGCGTGAACGACGCCAACTCCGCCTCCACCTCCCGCTGCAACCGCTGCAATTCGTTCAGCTTCCCGCGCAGCACATCCAGCCGGGCGACGATGGCGCGTTGCTCGCGGCGTGACGGCAACGGAATTGGAATCGCTTGAATTTGCTTCGGCGAAATGTGAGGCACGGCGCAACTGCGTCCGTCGCCGGAAATATGCGGGATGAAAGACTGGCTGAATAGGAAATGAAGCAGGTAATCCTTGTCGAGTTGGTCGTCGCACAGAAAGCGCCCGACTCGTTGAAGCAGCAGGCACGGCAAATCTTTTTTGCTCACGCGGGCGGCCTTCAAGCCGGATTTGATGAGCGGACGATCCATCGTGATTACGATGTCGCCCTCGGCCAACTCGAACGGCTTGAACTCGCCTCGGCGCGATGGTGGAATGTGAACCGCGTCGCTCCAATCGAGGTCGCCGTGATAGACGTTTTGGTTGCGGAGCAATCGGATTCCATCAGCGACGAACCATTCGCTCTTGAAGGAGTAGCCGCCTTGCACTTTCGCGTGTGCTCCGATTGGTTGCCATTGTTCCGGCGGAATGTTGGCGAAGGCGCGATCCCAGACGGCGTGACCAAAAGTTTCGGCTTCGGCGAGGGCGGCTTGGCGGGCTTGGCGGGCTTGATCCAAGCGGCGGGTCAACGCTTCCACCCGCGCCACAATCCGCCGCTGCTCCGCCAGCGGCGGAATGGGGATTTCAACGGCGAGCAATTCATTTTTGTTAAATGCTGATTGCCCGATAAACTCCGTGCAATTCGTTGCGAAGAAACCAGACAATCAAAGCTCGTGCAGACAAAGGAAAAGCCACGACGAAGTTAGACGGTCTGGATTTGGGCGAAGCAGCGTGAGATGGTTGCTAAACGCGCACGGCTCTTCCCAGCCGGGAAAAACGCAACTCTTGCCGACAAGCTCGGTGCTGTTCGTGTTCGTGAAAATGACATCGCCGCGAGCCAAGAACCGATTTTGTTTTTTGGCAATCTCATGCGGCACTCGTCGGATAAGCGTCATGTCGAGTTGTCCGGCCTTCGAGACATTATTCATCCGCAAATGCGGCACGCCGTTGACGATTTCTTTTTGACCACAGGCGTATCCCGGCTGAATTGCGAGCAGGATGTCGCTATCGCCGAGCACTATACGTTTCCATTTTTTCATTCGGCAGCGAGCGAGCTTCGCATTTCCTCGAAGTTTTTCAGCTTCCGCCGCATGGGAAGATGCTCTTCAGTAAGCACCGAGAGCCTCCGTCCATTCTCTGGCCTGTTCGCTGGCGAAAAGTAGCGGATGATCGAAGCAGCGCGCCGCGTAGGCGAGACAGTCGCGGATGTCTTCAGCTTCCAAGTCTGGAAAATCAGCGAGGATTTCTTCGCGGGTCGCGCCCCCGGCCAGCATGTCGAGCACGTCCTTCACGCGGATGCGCATCCCGCGAATGCACGGGCGTCCACCACATTGTTTAGGATCAATCGTGATTCGACTCATGGTGGCAGGTTACTTCATCACTTTGCATTTTGCATTCTTCATTTTCCATTCTCCTCCAGCACGAGTTCCTGCATTTCCTCGATGATGTCCAAAATCTTTTGTTCCTTTCCGGCCACGGACGCCAGAATTTCCTCCGGCTCGGCGTGGTCGGTTTTCTCCGGTTCGACCAGGCCAAGGCTGGCGAGCGTCAGGTTGTAGCCGTTGGCGATGATTTTCTCGGCGGGCACGCGCCACGCCACGCCGTCGGCGGTCTGGCGCTTGGGCCATTTTTTCAGCAGGTCGGGAAAGTCGTTCGGGAATTGCGGGCCGAACTTGCGCGCCTTTTTGAGCGATGAGCCGTCGCCGCGCACGCTGTAAAACCACGTTTCCTTCGTGGGCTTGCCGGTCTTTTGAAAGATCAAGAAGCAGGTTGGGTTGGGCGTGTATGGCTCGAACATGCCCTTGGGCAGCGTGACGACGGCCTGCAAATCGCACTCGGCGAGCAGGCGTTTTTTCACCTCGATGTGCGAGTTGGAGTCGCCGAACAGAATGCCGTTGGGGAAAACGATGCCGGCGCGTCCGCCGGGCCGCAGGCTGCGGAGCGCGGCGGCCAGGAACAGAACGTATTTGTCGCCTTTCTCGACACGCAGGGAACGCTTGGCATCGCCGCGCTGGCCGGAGAACGGCGGGTTTTCCAGAATCACGTCGAACTGCACCTCGTCCCATTTGTCCTCGCCGCCGCAGATGGAATCGCGCCGGACGATGGGCGACTGGTCGAAGCCGTGCAGCACGGCGTTCATGGCGGCCATGCGGATGATGTCCTTGTCGCCCTCGAAAATGTGGATCGTGCCGGATTGCAAA
This sequence comes from Candidatus Bathyarchaeota archaeon, assembly GCA_963741295.1. GTDB lineage: Archaea > Thermoproteota > Bathyarchaeia > Bathyarchaeales > Bathycorpusculaceae > Bathycorpusculum. Next base: position 224,629 of record CAVUHI010000022.1, on the reverse strand, counting down.
AATTTCCATTGCGATGGCTTGAGGCGGTCGCCCATGCCGCGCTTGACCGGCAGGCCGTAGGGCGCGAGGACTTCGCGGATAAATTCCGGCGAGCTGTTCGCCAGCAAAATGTGTTCGTAGGCGGCGATGGCAAATCCGCCCGTGCCGCCGGCCGGAGTCGCACACGGTCTCGCCAATCTGCGGGTCCACCATTTCGACGATGACGCGGATGAGATGGCGCGGCGTGCGGAACTGTGCGGCCTTCTTCTGGCTGCCCAGGTCGTTGACGAGGATTTCAAACAGGTCGCCCTTCACGTCGGCATCTTCGCCCAGCAAGTGAACTGGCCTTTGAGCGATGTCCACGGCCTTGCGCAGCGTCGCGCCGTCGGGGATGACGACGGCGGAATCTTCAAACAAGGCGCGGGCGGCGGGCGACAGCGCGGGATGCAGCGCGAGTTTCGGGAGCAAGGTGCGGAGCGTTTCGAGCATCCGCGCGTTGTCGGGATCGGAGGTGAGAACGCGACCAGCGGAGTTTGCCGAAGTCCACCTTCGTCGCCGATTTTCACTGCGGTAAAATAGGACTGGCGGCGCGCGTTGCCGTTGTCCGGCTCTGCTCGGCGTCCATTTCCTCCAGCATCTTCAGGAACAGCAGGTAGGAAATCTGCGTGACGTAGGTGATGGGGTTGGTGACGTTGGCTTCCCACATCACTTTGCAGAGACGTTTGAGCAGATTTTGGAGCGAGGCGTTATCCATGAAATGAGGTGGTGTAGTTCGTAGCGCAGGCTTGTAGCCTGCTGTATCGCCGACTTGCAGTCGGCAGGGCGTTGGCAAATTGAAAGGCTGTGGAGAATTCGAGCGGCTCGCAGTTGAAAACCTGATACAGAATGGAATCGCGACTTGGGCGCGCGTCGTCATGCGGACCGAACGAGTGGTTTAGTTCTTCCATGATTGCCGCCAGCCGTCGCGGCCGAAATGGCTTCGGCGCGGGCGCGTCCGCCTGATAGGTGAACGGCGGGCGGGTGAAAATGCTCGGGTCGAGCGGAACGTATTTCGTCTCGCTGACAGCGGCGACGACGACGTTGCGGAGCAGGCGAGCAGCCGGGCCTGATCGGGATTGATGCTGCGGAATGTTCCGCCACCCAGGCGTTGAAAGCGTTTTCAACGCGCTGCTCGCGCGTCGGCAGTGGATACAGCCCCAGCGCGGCGCGGATGAAATCGGACAGCGAGCCGGACGGCTGCTCGAAGGCTTTGCGCAGCGCGGTTCGTCAAACCAAAATTCCGGCGAGTTCAGTTTCTGCGCGAGTTCTTCCCATTCGTTTTCGGTCAGCTTTTCGCCGGCCATGATTTTGCGGACGGCGGGATCGGTGTCGCGCAATTCCTGAATCCGCTTGAACCAGTGGTCTTGATACGTCCTTGCGGTCAATCGCCATGCCCTCCGGGCCGACGTGAATGAGTTCGCGGCGGCGAATCGTGTCCTCCTTCATGCCCAGCGGGATGACGGTAAATTCGCGCGGCGGTCGCGGCGGGCCGGGCGGCGGTGGGGGCGTCGGTTCCGGCCCCGGTTCGGGTCCGGGCTCCGGGCCGGGCTGCGGGCGTCGCCGACTTGTTTCGGGCCGGTGATATTGCTCGCCGGGGTCGTTGAAGCGCGATGATTGCCGACGAAATCGTAAATCAGAAACGCGGTCTTGCCGATGCGCGGACAAAGCCGGCTGCCGCGCCCGCGCATCTGGGCGTATTTGATGGCCGAATGTTGTGGGCCGGAGCATGACGAGGTTTTCGATTTCCTTGTGGTCGTAGCCGGTGTCGAGCATGTCCACCGAAACGGCGATGACGGGCAGCGGGTCGAACTTGAATCGGTCAATGATTGGCTTGGGATTGCCGTTGTTCGAGTAGCAGGTGATTTTCTGCGCGAAACTCTGGCGGACTTCGGCGGGCGAACGATTGGTCTGCTGCGCGATGCGCAGGCAGGCGGCATCGGGAAGAAGCTTGTTGAACAGACGCTCGAGTATGACCGCCTGCCGTTCGCTGACGGCGAACACGATGGTTTTGCGCGGATGCGGCTGCGGGCGTTCCTCCTCGACGCGAAAGTATTCGTCAATGATGAGCTTGAGCCGGTCTTCGCTTTCGGCGGTGCGCCCCCAATCGCTGAAACCGATCTCCTCGTCCTCCCAATCCGTGCCCTCGAACGTGAGGACGGTTTCGGCAGAGTAAATTTTGTAGTCGGCGAGGAAACTGTTCCTTGATGCCTTCGCGGATGGCGTAGGCGAATGTCGGGCGGCCTTCCTGCGCGGCGCTGTCCCAGCAATCGAAGAACATGTAGGTGCTGCGGACGAGCTGGCGTTCGTGCTCGCTGACCCAATGCAGTTCGCCGGGATTGGGCGTGGCGGTCAGGCCGATGTGGATGGCGTCGAAATGCGCGAGCGTGGCCGGTGCGTGTTGTAAATGGAGCGATGGCATTCGTCGGTGACCACGAGATCGAAATAGGCGTGGCCGAAACCGCCCGGCCCAAGTTGCCCGGCGATGGTGTCCAGCGTGCCGACGACGATCTGGCCTTCGAGGCTGCGCTTGCCGCCGTAAAGCAGCGTGGCCGGATATTCGCGCAGGTAGTCGTCAAATGTTCTCCTTGGCTTGCTTGGCCAGTTCGATGCGGTCGGCAAGAAACAGCACGCGGGAAATCGACGGCCGCCTGGAACCACCGTTTCATCAGCATGGCGATGGTCAGCGTCTTGCCCGTGCCGGTGGCCATTTCAAACAACATGCGGCGGCGACCGGCGATGAGCGCTTCATCGGCGCTTTGCAAGGCAACGAATTTGGTATGGCCGCGCCTCAACGTCCTCGCCCTTGAAGCGGAAATGCGTCGGCATCGGGCATTGCGCGGATGGATGTTGCCAGATCGCCCTCGCCGGTGCTGACGGAGATTGGCGCGGCTTTCGAGGTCGGCTTGCGTGGGAAAGCCGATGATTGGCCGGGCGTCGCCGTTTTCGTAATCCCAGAAGTAATGCTCGCGCCCATTGCTCAGAATGATGAAAGGAGCGGCGAGGCTGACGGCGTATTCCTTGGTCTGCGTCTTTGGCCGAATAGGGGTCAATCGAAAATCGTTTCGTTTCGACGATGCCAAGTGGCCGGGTGCGGGAATTCTTCAGCAGGTAATCAGCGCGTCCGTCGGCTGCGGCTTCTTCTGTGGATACTTGCCGACTTGTTCTCAATGTCCCAATCCGCCTCGCGCAAGAGGCGGTCAACCACGATTCTGGCGTCGGCTTCTGTTGGCATGAATGGTTGATGTTGACGAACGCGCCGAGCGTAGCGCATCTGCTCCGCGCCGTCAGCAATTTGTTCAGCGGTCGTCTCCGGGCGAGCAACGCATCAACCGCGCCCTCACGTGACCCCAATTCTGTCACCAGCCGTTGCCGATTTTCGCGGGTTCACTGCTCATGGCGCTTGCCAAAATGGATTCCAATTGCACCAATTTCTCCGTTGGCGGTTTTTCCAGATGAATCCCGGCTTCATAAGCGTGATTGACAACGGTTGTCATTGGGCTTTCTGAATCGCCGAGATGCCTCATTTCCTTGAGGCATTGGGCCTCCGACTTCGGACTTCTGCTTCTCATCCCCACACTCCCGCGATCTTCGTCCCGCAGAAACGGCATTTTCCGTCGGTGATGTCCATGCAGATGACGGCGAAGATGTCGCGTTCGACGAGTTGGCGGGTGCCGATGAAATCACTTGAGGATCCTATCTTGGCACTTCCCTTTACTGAAATGTTGCGTTACAAGATTGCCTTGTGAACCTGGCTTCATGGCGTCACGGCGTCACGCGCTACCAATGGCTCGTGCTGTTCGTCGCGTGGCTCGGCTGGGTGTTCGACTCGATGGACGCCACGATCTACGCGCTCGTCCTGCATCCCGCGCTGCACGATTTGCTGCGCGCACCCGGCGGCGGTCCCGTCACCGCCGAAGCCATCGGCTGGTACGGCGGCATCATCTTCTCGATCTTCCTCATCGGCTGGGCCATCGGCGGCGTGGTGTTCGGCGTCCTGGCCGACCGGTTCGGGCGCACCAGGACGCTGGTCTTCACCATCCTCATTTACGCGGTGTTCACCGGCCTGGCGGCGCTGTCGCAGACCTGGTGGCAACTGGCCCTTTACCGTTTCCTCACGGCGCTGGGCATCGGCGGCGAATGGGCGGCGGGCGCGGCGCTGGTGGCGGAGGTCTGGCCGGAAGACAAGCGGGCCAAGGCGGCGGGCCTTCTGCAATCGGCCTGGGCGGCGGGATTTCTTCTGGCGGCGGTCGTCAATCTGCTGATGCGCGACCACGGCTGGCGGCCGATGTTCGTGGTGGGCGTTGCGCCGGCGGTGGTCGCGCTGTTCGTGCGGCTGTGGGTCAAAGAGCCGGAGCGCTGGGTCAAGACCCGTGCCGAGGAACGGCAGGCCGGCGGCGCGCACCCGCCAAAGCTGGCGGAGCTTTTCCGCCCAGGCTGCTCCGCTCCACGCTGGCCGGTTCCGGGCTGGCGTTTGTCGCGGTGTTCGGCTTGTGGGGCGCGACGAACTGGACGCCGACGCTGGTCCGCTCGCTTGCCGGACTTGCAGGGCATGGACGCCTCCGACTCACCAGCCGTGTCAGCTACGCGACCATGATGCTCAATGTCGGCGCGCTGGTGGGCTATCTCAGCTTCGGCCCGCTGGCGGATCGCTTGGGCCGGCGGCGGGTCTTTGCGCTGATGTGCGTCGGCAGCCTGGTGATGCTGCCAGTCACGTTTCTGACGCCGCGCTCGTATGCGCACGTGCTGTTGTTGCTGCCGCTGCTGGGCTTCTTCAACAACGGCATCTTCAGCGGCTTCCCGATTTACCTGCCGGAGTTGTATCCCACGCGCATCCGGGCGACGGGCGCGGGCTTTTGTTTCAACGTCGGCCGGGTGCTCGCTTCCAGCGGGGCCGTTCCTGACCGGCTTCCTGGTCACGGCGCTGGGCAGTTTTGGCCGGGCCGCCAGCGCCATCGCCCTGATTTACCTCGTGGGACTGCTGATTCTGCCCTTCGCGCCCGAAACCAAGGGCCGGCCGCTCCCGCCGTGAGTGAAGACCGGGCCCGGGTCACAAATCACCACGGTTCACCTTCCTCGTCTTTGGCTCACTTCGTAGAAAATGTTGGGGGATGATTGGTTTGGCAATGAAGCTGCTTTGTGGAAACCGGATTTGCCCTGCTGTGTTCGTGATTGGCAACAAATCCATGAACCGTAGTAATAAACGATCAAGAAGCTGGTATGTGGTTGTGGCCGACATGCCTTAACTGGAAATCGAAAGCAATCCGGCTGGTTTCACATGTTGCAAGACATGATCATAGGATCGGTTGCACACGGCATTGGCGGGGTGATTAAAGCCCGTCTTCGGACGGGCTTTTTTATTGGGGCGTTTTGTCCATTTCCAGGTCATGGTGTATCGGATTGTGACGGTCAGGCCGCTTTTACAGGCGCTGCGCCGGGATGATGGTGCGCCTGCAACTTGATTTTCGTCTAAAAATCCTTGCTCGCGGGCGACTTTCTCGGTTTAATTCATAGAGGCTTTGACATGAGAAAGATTGTTCATCACGTCGCCCTTCTTTTCTGCAATCTTTGCATCGCGGCACGCGCGGTGGCGGCATCCGCCGACTCCAATTGGGATCAGCGCTTCAATTTGCCCGGCGTGGATGGGAATGTTTACGCAATTGCCACCAACGGAAACAATGTCTATGTGGGCGGCGATTTCATTTCGGCGGGTGGAAACCCTGCCATTCAAAACATCGCACGCTTTGATGGCACCAACTGGTTCGCCCTCGGCCAAGGCGTCAATGGCGCCGTGCGCGCCATTGCGGTGAGCGGGACAACGGTCTATGTGGGCGGATTGTTTCTATGTGGCAACCAATGCCGATGGCTCGACGACCAACTTGTATTACGTTGCCAAATGGGACGGCAGCGCTTGGCGGGGATTTGGCAACGGCACCTACCCCGGAGTGGACGGCTATGTCTATTCTCTGGCTGTGAATGGTTCGTCTCTTTATGCGGATGGCAATTTCCCCGATGTGAATAACCCGGACAACACTTTCCCGATGGTCAACAACATCGCCCGCTGGAACGGAACCACCTGGTCCGCGTTGGGTGGAGGAATGAACGGCAGCGTTTACACTCTGGTGGCATCCGGCAGTGGCATTTACGCCGGCGGCATTTTCAATCAGGCATCAAACATCGTCGCAGTCACGGCAAACGGCGTGGCGCACTGGGACGGTGCCAACTGGTCGGCGCTGGGCAGTCGGCGTCGGCGGCGGCTCGTATCCTTATGTCGAGGCGCTCGCAATGCTGAACAATAATCTTTACGCGGGCGGCAGTTTCACGACCGCCGGTGGCAGCAACGCAAATTATGTTGCCAAGTGGAACGGCTCCGTCTGGTCGCCGCTCGGCAGTTCCGTCAGCAACGGCGTGGATAGCATCGTCACTTCCCTCGCTGTCCGCGGCACCAATCTTTATGTCGGCGGTTCCATGAGCCTCGCCATAGCCGGCGACGGTTCGACGGTCAGCGTTGCCTCCGAGGCCGGTTGGACCGGAACGCGATGGTTTGCGTTGGGACGAAGCACCGGTTCGGCGGTTTATGCGCTGGCCAACGGCCCGGCTGGAATCTACGTCGGCGGAAATGTCCTCTTCGGCCACAACTCGGACTTAAGTTATGATCTTTGTCAGCGGCTTGGATAGCGTGGAGCGGCACGAACTGGAACACCATCGGCTCCGGAATGGGAATTGGCGCCCAGAACTTACGACCACGCGATCTGCGCCCTCGCGGTGCTGGGGACAAATGTGTTTGCGGGCGGCTCGTTCTCCACGGCGGGCGGAGTTGTTTCCGCCTCGATTGCTCGCTTCGATGGGAACCGGTGGAACGCGGTGGGGCAAGGCGCCGGATACACCGTGTATGCGCTCGCCACCAGCGGAACCAATTTGTATGTCGGCGGCAGTTTCCTCCAGCCTCGCCAAACCAACTATGCGCTCGTCAACGCCTACCGGATCGCGCGCTGGAATGGATACCAGTGGTTCACACTCGGCAGCGGAGTCAACGACGAGGTTTATGCCATCGCTTGCAGCGGCACGAATGTCTTTATTGGCGGACGCTTCATCACCGCGACGCAGCCGAACAGTTCCACGCTCACCGTCAACGGAATCGCGCGCTGGGACAGCACTGCGTGGAACACTCTGGGCAGCGGCGTGTCTGGAAACGTCTTTGCCATGGCCGTTGTCGGAACCAATCTTTATGCCGGCGGATTTTTTACCATTGGCGGCGGTGTCAATGCCACGAATCTTGCGCGCTGGGACGGCGCGAACTGGCATTCCGTGGGTGGCGGTGTTCAACCTTCATACACCCAAGTGAACGCGCTGGCCACCGACGGCACCAATCTCTATGTCGGCGGCGGCTTTTCCAGCGCCGGCGGAACCACCGTCAACAAGATAGCGCGTTGGGACGGCAGTTCGTGGTATGCACTCGGCGCCGGCGTCAACGGCTATTCGGTGAATGCGCTGGCGTGGAGCGGCGGGTATTTGTTTGCGGGAGGCATTTTCACCGCCGCCGGTGAAAATTCCGCCGTCTGCATTGCCAAATGGGACGGCTTGACGTGGTCCGCGTTGGGCAGCGGCGTCACGAACAGCACCATCTTGAACGCCGGCCTCAATGCGATTGCCATCGCAGGCACCAATGTTTATGTCGGCGGCGCGTTCAGCCACGCCGGCAGCGGGCAATCCTATTACTTTGGCCGCTGGACCGACGTTGGACTGGCTGCGCCGCCGCCGCGGATGGCAATCCTTCTCTCCAGCGGCAGCGCAACCGTTTCGTGGCCGCTGTCTGCCGAGCGGATTCACGCTTCAGTCCGCCGGGAACCCTGTCCGCGTCCAACAATTGGGCTTCGGTGCCGGGACCGTTCACCACCAACGGCGGCAACATCAGCATCATGTTGCCCTCAGGCAACAGCAACCGGTTCTTCCGGTTGATGAAGTAAACCAGTCGGCTTTTTGCCTCATCGCGCGTTGAAGCCGCGTAACAGGCAAAAGGCAGTTGACTTCAAATGCTGTCCACAGGGCTGCTGCATGCCGTTCCCTGGCTTGCGCTCCGCCTCTTTTACGTGCCTCTCGGCCAAACTTCCACCCAGAGTCGGGCTTATCCCGCGACGATTTGGGATTCTGCCTTACGGGTTGCTCAATTTGTAGAACTTGGTCGGAGCCGTCATGTTGATGAGGTTCGTGTAAGGCGATGTTGCCCCGGTTGGCGTCCACGGGCCTGCCGCGTTCGTCGCCTGGAGCAACGTGCCGAAGGACCACGTCAGCACGAATTGACTGCCATTGGGACCGATGGTGACGGCTGGATTGCCAATGAACGCCGGCGGAAAGCTTCCCGTCACGCCGACGCCGGCACCGAACATCGCCTGCAACTGGCTTTCAGACAGGGCTGTATTATAAAGCGCCACACCGGCTATCGAACCGTTGAATGCGCGGCCGGCCAGGGAGTAAGGATCGGTGCCGATGACAGTCGTTCCGCCAGCCATGGTTATTGGAGTGGTGTTCGCAACTGCATTGACGGCCTTCTGCAGAATCGCCTGGCCGGAGCCGAATTAAGGTAATACAGATAGAACGTCGCATTGTTTGACGTGATAACCATTGCCACGAAGTTCCAAGTGCTTTGCACCGGAGCAAGCCCCGAGTTGTAATTGTAAGTGGCACTGACGTCATTCCAATTGTAGCCGAGAGTTCCATTGCCGGCGGAATACCCCAATTGCCAGATTTGACCTGCAATGGTGTTATTACGGCCACCGATCAATCCATGGGCATAATTGCCAGTCTCACCCGAATTGGGTTTAATCCACATGGCGACGGTCGTGGCGAGATTTGTATCATTCAAAGGCGGAAGAGTAACAATCGAGTTGAGATTATTGGACACCGTTCCCATCGCAGTTTCGCCGGCATAAAATCCGGGATAAGTCGGAGGCTGCGGCCCCTGAATGCCGTTGAATCCATTCAACGAAGCCGTCCCATATGTCACATTGTGCCCGTTGCCGGTGTAATCATAACCCTTCACAAGTCCCGCTGGAAGGATCATTGGTTTCATCAAGCATCCACAAGGCAACCGGATTGATTCGACAACGCAACGGCCGCGTAAGAGCCGGTCACGGCGCCGGCGGTATGGGCTGGACCAAGAGGGTTGTTTCCCGGCTGTTCTCGGATGCCGCCGCCGTTTGGGCCGTCAACACATAGACCGTGACGCCGTCAGCGGCCACCAGATTGCTGATGGTCAGGGTCGTCGTCGAATGTGCCGTTGTATTTGGCGCCCTCCGGGAGAGTTCGTGTATGGCCCGCCAACCGGTCCGGCTTTCCATTGGTAGGTAATCGGGCCCAGCGAGGGATCCCCGCCAGCGATGCCGACAAGCGTACGCGTTGGTTCGAGCGAAGGCGCTCTTGTTTTGCGGCTGCATAGGCAAAGTAAGGCGGCGGATTCCATCCCACTGTCCGCAATACCACGCAGTTAAAGTTCCCAGTCCGTCATGGTTGGTATCAACCAAATTCTGCTGGATCGTTTGCACGGTGTTGGAAGCGGTAAACGTCCCGAGGATATAGACGTTGTCGCCCATTTTGTAGGTGATCGAGACGTCGTCCGATATTCGCCGGATCCTGCCAGTTCGCAAGCTGTGTTGTGTTAGCCAGTTCGGTCGTCCAACCCGAACAACTGCACCTGGTAGGTCTGCCCCACAACGAGGTTGCTCATCGTAATGAGATGGGTGGTGTTGTCGTAAACAAAATCGTTCAGACAGGTGTTAAAATTGGCGTTGCCGGTCTGGTTGGCGTTGGCGCCGGTTCCGTAGCCGGTAAATCCGCTGACGCTGATCGAACTGAAGCCGTTCGGCCCGAACGTGATGTTGCCCTGGCTGGTCGTGACGACCAGCGGCAGGCCGCCGTTGGTGGCATACATTGCCCCGGCAATCTTATATGGTCGAAGGGAAATTAGTCAGGATTTGATCGGCATTAAGGCCGCCAAACGGGATGGGCGCGGACCAGAGGTATTGGGGAGTGCCCGGAATACTGCACATAGCCAGGGCGGCGGCTTGAGGCACTGGTTCCAACTGAATTTGATCGCGACAAGCCGATAAAAGCTGGCGTCACTGTCATTGAGCGCTTGCGATGATAAACGTATTGTTTGTCGCGGTGGGGTTTATCGAGCTGGGAATGTTGGTCCACGTCGACCCGTCCGGGCTTTTCTGCCATTGGTAGGAAATGGGCAGGTTCCCCGTGAAGGCCGCATTGAACGTTCCACCTTGTCCAAGATAGAGGTTTATAATTGCTCGGCGTCGGGTCCTGGGCAACCACCGGCGCGCTTGCCGCGTCGACGGTGAGCGTCACGACGGCGCTGGTGACCGAAGTGCCGCCGTCGGTCGCGACGAGGCGGATGCCTTTCACGGAACCGCCAAAGCCGCTGGTGTCCACGTTGACATTCGTGAGGTTCCCGCCGGGAAGATTGGTGAAGGTGCCGGGATTGGACAGGTCTTCCATTTGCCATTGCAAGGTGGGAGTTCCCGCGGAATCGGTCACGATGGAAGTCAGCGACACCGCCTCACCAGCCAGGACGGTGTTGGTGTTGAAGCCATACTCGGGCGTCGAAAACTGGGGCGTGGTCACGACGAGAGTGCCGAGTTGCGTTACCTTTGCCTGGTCAATCTGCATGGCAATCCCGGGGTTTGCGGTTTGATTGAAGCCGCCCCAATAGCTGTTGTTAATGCCGTTGAACAACAGGGGATTGATGGGAGTCGGTGGTGGTGGTGCCGGCAAGGATGCCGCCAGCGGCGTAGGTCCCGCTGTAATTGATCGGCAGGTTGGTGGCGGTGTCACCGGTGATGTTGAGCGCCCAACCGGTCCCGGACAAGGTGAGCTTGACGTCGAGCGTCGGCGAAAAGTTATATACGCCATTCGTCCACGTACAAATTATCAAATTTCCAACTGCACAACTGGTAAACATTGGTGCCGGTGTCCTTGTAAAACAAGGTGCTCGTGCCCGACCAACCGCCCTGCCCCGTGCCGGTGACAAGGCTGTCGCTATTGAACTGAATCCAGAAGCCGGTCGGTATTGCGCCGGGCGGGCCATCGGAAAGCCAAGCTCCAGCCGGGGCGATGGTGGTAACGCCCCAAATGAGGCGATCCACATTGCCTGAAGCGCCGCCGCCGCCGTTTGGTATGGGTGTGTTGGTGGAAAAACTGACGCCGCTTAATTCAAAGGTCGTGCCACCGCCGTTGAGGTTGAAGGGGTTTATGGTGTCGAGGGACGAATAGAGGTCGCCGATTATGGAATCGGCGAGCACCGCGAAACCTCCCGACTTGCCGTTCCAAGTGTTGGTTTCAAACGCACTTGGAAAATAGAGACTAACCCCATTGTTGTATGAAAAGGCCGTGAATCCGCCGCCAATGCCGAGGTCGTTGTTGGCAATATTGTTGGTTGCGTTGTTGAAATCGTTCAAATAGATGACGCTGTCGGCGCGGGCGGTCTGCAAGACCGCCGCAAGACCCAGTGTCAGACCGGCGGCAAGCAAACGTCGCCAGCAGCCAATTCCTTGCCGGGGACGGGTATGTGGGTTTCGTGCGATAGCAACTTGAGTTGAATTATTCATAGGCTTTGTTGATTGGTTGCCTTCCCACGCATCAGTTCGTCGCCCAAACAACTCCAAACCACGCCGGTAAATGAAGTCTCCGGTGCCGCACTGAAGATGGCTTCCAGCAGCACTCCCCATGGCAGACACATGGGAGTCAAGGTTCGACCTGGTTTTCACGCAACAAAAACAAGCCTTTCACCACACTTTCCAGTTTCTCATAATAAAAGAACCCCTTCAATCCACATTTTTTGTCTATCGGATGGCTAATTTTGCTGGTGTCAAAACGGGTGGTCTCGGCGTTAAGATCTTGGCTGGATTATGCGGCGGGTGATCCGGCCAACGCAGACCAGGACCGCAGCCGCATCATCTTACAATCCGGAGTTGAATTTGAACAAAGAAATATTTCAACCACGGATGGACACGGATAAACCCAGCGCGGCACAGCCGCAACCACTCCCTCTCCTCCATCTGATGGAGGAGAGGGCCGGGGAGAGGAGGAGCACATTTGGGCGGCGACCGCTTTTTATCAGATGCCCCTCTCCCCGTCCCTCTCCCCGCTCGTTCCTCGCGGGGCGAGAATTCTCCCAAACGGAATTTGGCGCTTTGAACCCCTGAACCGGGGTGCCATTCCCGGGAGCGCTGGCGTCTCGCCGGCAACTTCCGGTTTTCGGGTTCCGACTGGCCGGCGGGACGCCGGCGCTCCCAGGAGGTTCATGGGGAGGGAGAAGATCACGGCGCCAAGTCTTTGCCAAAAGTGCGTGACTTTTCATCATTGTATTACGGATTTGAAACCGGCATTCCTTTCATCCGCCGGGTGAACCGCCTGCTCTTTGCAAGGTCTTGGCATCCGTGTCCATCCGTGGTTGAACTGCGGCTTTTGGGATCATGGTAGATATGCGGAAATCCCCGGGATGTTTCGCCACGCCGGCATTCTCTGGAAAAGGAGGGCAGGGGGACCAGACGATGCCCGAACTGGTCGCAAGGATGCGGATGGGATAGTGGCCGGGCGGAATTCAGCCGGTGACAATCTTCCCCGCGCAGAAGGCATGGCGCATCACAGCATCGTGCAGGCAAAGAAATCAGGCTTTCCCCAATTCAAGAAGCCGTTCCAAGAACCGCTGTTGCCACCCCAAGGCGGAAAGAAAAGAGGCAGAGGTTTTTAAACCTCTGCCTCTCTGATTTACATCTTAATTCGCAGCGTCCGGCTTACTGTTGCGCCTTGAAGAACTGCTGCTGCATCGTCATCGGATTTGTCGCAGGCGACGTCACCGTATTCGTTGTCCACGGGCCGGCGATATTGGTCGCTGTGAGCAACGCGCTGCCGGTCCACGACAGCACCAAATTGTTACCAGAGACAACGGGCCGATTAACCACCGGCAGCGACGCCAGCGTGCTATACAAATAGGCTTGTTGGTTTATGGTAAGTTCCACATTGTAGATGCGCACGTCATACATTTTTCCGGTGAAGTAGCCGGTGAAGTTGTTAGTTTTATTGTAATTTGCCGGACTTCCCGGCGGCTGATCCTTGGCGCCAATGGCCAAGTGGCACTCGGGGGCTGTCGTGTATTGTCCATTGTCGGTGGATTGAACTGACAGCGTCCCATCCACATACAGGGATCGGACTTTTGTCGTGGGATTGTAAGTGCCAACATACAGGTGCCACTTGCCGTCGTTGCTGTTGATGCTGTCCAGTTGTATATCAGCCAAGCGTCGACGCCTTAAAGAACTTCGTTCGCGAGGTCCACTGTGCAAAGGGAACTGCCAAATCAGATGGGTCTTATGAAATGGAGGTCTCTATTCTCTTCAATAACGAACGGCTTCGTCAGCACGGGGTCTTAAATTCTATCTATGCAATTATCCGCCGACTGATTTACGGTAGGGTGATGGATCTTGAGTCATTTAAAATTCTTGTCGGGAAGGATCCTACAAGTGACCGATTCACCTTTGAGGGTATATACAGTAATGAGGCGGGAATGAATGCGGATTCAATTCACGGCGACAAAACCCCTCCGCCTGCACCGCAGCATCCTATCAAGTACTATTTTGCAAATCGTAATCATCCCGTTGTGTTTGTAAACACATCGAACCATGCAATGGCTGAGCATGACACAAACAACAGGATTTGGAAATGGGAGTATATCCCGTGGTTAAATGATGCACCAATAAAGCTTGGCTCGAAGACGAGAAAAGAAATGGAAGAAAGGTTCAAGCCACCATTCAAATTCCGATAAGCCCTTTAGAGGCTTACCGTTTAATGAGTAGGACCGACTGGGCATCTTCATAAAACAGGATCTTGGTTGGTGTCTCTGCTAAATTCCTTATTTGAATGGAATCGCTCGCTTCGTGATTTCCATCTCTAAGCTGGTAAATATTGTTTTCCAACTATGTGTTCTATGCATCTAAAAACTATCGCAGCTATTGTAAGTGATGTGTTGACTCCGACTGAAGCTGGAATTATAGAGCCGTCTATTACGTAGAAGTTTGGATATGTCTCTTTCTTGTTTTGTGCATTGGGTTTGAATACTTCTCCGAAGCTGTTTACGACACCGGTTTCTATGTCTTCGCCCATGCTGCATCCGCCCAGAGGATGAAGCAATATTAGCGAGCTATCGGAAGGTTTGTCTTCATTCCAAGTAGGCGCAATAACGTTTTTACTTCCATTTGGCTCCATTTCGTCAGCTAGCTCTTTCACACCGGCTATTATTTCGGAGAACACTTTCTTGTTCTGTTCTGCAGACCATTGAAGAATCAATTTATCGGATCGATCATTTGCAACTCGCCAAGAATGTATAGAAATATTATGAGATTCTTGACACCAAAGGATTTAGTCAGAGCTTTCACCTCTAAGAAGCTTGCATGCCATCACTATGCATTTCGTGGTCTTATTTCGCTTTTCAATAGTAACATATCATATGATCTAAGGAAGAAAAGGTCAATGGGCAGCAATAACAAATTCCCATGTATTGTGTATATAGTTTCGAAAAAACTTTTTTAGCTCGCCAAACAAAATTAGGCACATTCACTGAGGACAATTGTTAATGGCTGATCTGGTTTCGGGCGGAAAAGTAGCAAAGCGGTCCTTTTTGTCCAGTTAATGGTTGGTTTATCGGAGTTAGTTATACGAAAACACTTCAATCAGTCAAGATTGAAAAAGGGACCCAAACTCATTTTGGGGTTAAGTCCAGTACGGCTCACTTACTGCGAAGAAAAATTCATGATTCGCTTAATGTCTTAAATGTTTCTTACAATAAAGCAGAGGTAAAATTTGCCGAAAAACTTGTCAATGGGATTGAGAAAGAATGCATCAATGGGCAGCTAATCAAGGTGTTCTTTGCTGAATGGGACAGGGATAGAACCAATTTTCCATCATTCAACCTCTTTCTATGTTGTGTGAAAACAAAGACCTTTAGAATAGTTTAACCGAATATCATTAGGCTTTTTTTAGTGGGATTTCAATGGTAAATGTTGTTCCTTTACCGACGATACTTTGAAATGAAATGGTGCCTTGATGAGCTTCGATTATTCGTTTACATATTGCAAGACCGAATCCCATACCTTTGGCTTTTGTTGTAAAAAGTGGTACAAATAACCTTTTCATATCGTCTTCATGGATGCCTTTTCCAGTATCTGCAAATGAAATCTGCATTTTGTCGGATAGGATCTCACTTTTCACTGTTAGAGAACCGCCCTCAGGCATAGCATCTATTGCGTTTTTTGTTAAATTATCAAAAGACTCTTTCCATCTTCTCTAAGTCAACATCGACTTTTGGTTCGGTTTGAATTAGATTATTTATCTGCACTTTTTCGGGAACTTTTATGTGGCTCAAAGATTCAGCAAATAAATTATTGAGGTCCGTTCGTGAAGGATCAACTCTAATTTCTTTAGAGTAACCAAGAAGATCGTTTACTATTTTTTCGCAATAGTAATGTCTCTCTTAATCAACCCCAGCATTCTTTCCTTTGATTCAGGGCTACGACCAAGCGAGGTCGAAACGGTCAAGGTTCATTACCTTGTTCCACGCCGCTACGAAGTCGTGCAGGAATTTCTCCTGGGCGTCCTCACACGCATAGACTTCTGCTATGGCTCGAAGTTGCGAGTTCGAACCAAAAATGAGGTCAACACGGGTACCAGTCCACTTGAGTTCACCCGTTGCGCGATCATGACCCTCGAACACGTCTTCGTCTTTTGAGGTTGCCTTCCATGTTGTACTCATGTCGAGCAGATTCACAAAGAAATCATTGGTGAGCGTCTCTGGCCGCTTGGTAAAGACCCCATGCTGGGACTGCCAGAAGTTAGCATTCAAAACGCGCATACCACCAACGAGAACCGTCATCTCAGGAGCGGTTAGCGTCAAAAGTTGCGCACGATCAACCAGCAGTTCCTCTGCCGAAACTGCGTATTTGGTTTTAAGGTAGTTACGGAACCCATCTGCTGTAGGCTCAAGAACGGCAAATGACTCCACGTCGGTTTGCTCCTGTAATGCATCCGTGCGTCCAGGCGAGAAGGGAACAATTATACCGTGACCAGCATTCTTCGCAGCTTGCTCGATGCCTGCGCATCCACCCAGGACAATTAAGTCGGCGAGCGAAACCTTCTTCCCACTTAACTGCGCGCTGTTGAACTCCTTTTGGATTCCCTCAAGGACTTGCAGCACAGTCTTCAGTTGAGCCGGCTGGTTAACTTCCCAATCCTTTTGCGGAGCAAGACGGATACGAGCCCCGTTCGCACCTCCACGCTTGTCAGAGCCACGGAATGTGGACGCAGACACCCAAGCGGTTGAAACCAGTTCTGAGATTGTCAGACCTGAGGCAAGGATTTTGCCTTTGAGGTCTGCGATGTCCTTCTCATCGATTAGCTTATAGTAGGCTGCTGGTGTTGGGTCTTGCCAGATTAGTTCTTCCGCTGGAACTTCTGGACCGAGGTAGCGCGTGCGGGGACCCATGTCGCGGTGGGTGAGCTTGAACCATGCTCGGGCAAAAGCGTCTGCTAGCTGATCTGGATTCTCGTAGAAGCGCCTTGCGATCTTTTCGTAAGCCGGGTCGTAGCGTAGGGCGAGGTCGGTGGTTAGCATGGATGGCGTGTGACGCTTTGATGGGTCGTGTGCATCCGGCACGGTATCTGTGCCTGCGTCACCTTTCGGCTTCCACTGGTTTGCACCGGCTGGACTTTTGGTCAGTTCCCATTCGTGGCTGAACAGGATACGTAAGAAGTTGTTGCTCCACTTAGTTGGCGTGTTGGTCCAGATAACTTCTAAGCCACTGGTAATCGTGTCGTCGCCTTTGCCCGTACCAAATTTGTTCTTCCAGCCGAGGCCTTGTTCCTCGATGGGGGCGGCTTCAGGCTCAGGACCCACATGTGACGAAGCGCCTGCGCCGTGGGTTTTGCCGAAGGTGTGGCCACCGACGATGAGGGCGACAGTTTCCTCGTCGTTCATCGACATGCGAGCGAAGACCTCGCGGATATCCTTGGCTGCAGCAACTGGATCTGGGTTGCCGTTCGGGCCTTCCGGGTTGACGTAGATTAGCCCCATCTGCACGGCGGCAAGCGGGTTTTCGAGGTTCCTGTCCCCTGAGTAGCGTTTGTCAGTAAGCCATGTGGTTTCAGATCCCCAGTAGACGTCTTCCTGCGGTTCCCAGATGTCTTCGCGTCCGCCGCCGAAGCCGAAGGTCTTAAATCCCATCGACTCAAGGGCGCAGTTGCCGGCGAGGATCATCAGGTCTGCCCAGGAGATTTTCTTGCCATATTTTTGTTTGATCGACCAAAGTAAACGGCGTGCTTTGTCGAGGTTGACGTTGTCTGGCCAGCTGTTTAGAGGTGGGAAACGCTGCGCTCCTCCAGAGGCGCCGCCGCGACCGTCGCCCTTGCGGTAGGTGCCTGCGCTATGCCATGCCATCCGGATGAAGAGTCCTCCGTAGTGACCGTAATCGGCTGGCCACCAATCCTTCGAGTCGGTCATCAATGCATTGAGGTCTTTCTTCAGGGCTTCTAGGTCGAGTTTCTTGAATTCATCAGCGTAGTTGAATTCCTTGCCCATCGGATTGGACAAGGAGGAATTTTGGTGCAAAATTTTCAGGTTTAACTGGTTTGGCCACCAGTCTCGGTTTGAGGTGCCTCGCGCGCCTGAAGTAATCATAGATGTCTTTTTTTCAGTCATCTTAAAAACCGCGTTAACTCTGACTATATGCTTATGTTTGTAGCCATTATTATTCGTTGACTCAGCTGATATCTATGCCTCTATTTAGCGGATAAATAATTGTTCTCCCTCACTTATTAGTGATTGATTTTTATGGCGACAGCTTATTCAATTTGATAGCGAGTTCTTTGAGTAGTCTTTTTATCGTTCAATTTCGCCTTCCAATAGTTGTCCCTTCAAACCCGCCGATACAAGAGCTTTCAGTACAGGCAACAGCTGGTTCATATTCTTCTCCTTAAGCTTGTAAGCAATCTTTTTAGCAGAGCGTTTAAAAATTTTAATATCTTAGAACTTTCTTGCAAAAAACTTCTGTTCATTATGAATCTTTAGCCATCCACCAAAGAGGTTATCGTTATCACATAGACGCCTCGGTCTCTTCTCAGAATATCAAAAGGAAATTATTGCAATTGCTAAGATAGCGGATAAAATTTTGAACCAATTCGATAAGTTAAAAGCCGAGGCTTAGGCAAAAGTTATCGCGCTTAGATAAAGTAGGGTTTATACAAAGTAGCGTTTTTGCAGGTCTTGGTATTCTTATTTCGCAGTTGCTTTCAATATCAAAAAGTTTATTCGATGTTTGCTAACAGTAATAGCATTGCTTTGCGTACGGAAACGGATGTCCAATTGAAGTCGTCGGTATTAAATGAGCCTATTCTAGTCGGCAGAGAAAAAGAGCTTGATGAGTTGCAGCGTTATTTGAATTCCGCTATTGAGGGAAGAGGCACTGTAGTTTTCGTTTCCGGTGAGGCAGGTAGCGGAAAGACCCGACTTACGACTGAATTCCTAAACTATGCTAAAGACAGTGGTATAACAGTTCTAGCTGGATGGTGCCTTAGCAACGTCGCTGTTCCATATCTTCCATTTGTGGAAGCATTAGAGTCGTATTCTTCAATTAACCACGAGGTAAGCAAACCCACCAGTCAACAGTTGGAACCAGAAACGTGGCTCAAAGGACCTGATAATAACCAGAGTATGTCCCCTCAAGCTTGGAAGGATCAAACCTTTTCTGCAGTAACCAAGGAGCTACTTTACCTTTCAGCCAGTAGACCCGTAATTTTATTCCTCGACGATTTGCATTGGGCAGATTCTGCTTCTCTATCGATGCTGCACTATATTTCTAGATCTATAAGCTCAGAAAGAATCCTCGTTATTGCAACTTTCAGAACTGAAGAAGTCAAGGCATTCGTCGAAGGTGGAAACAAGCTTTTAGAGACTTTACGTATTATGGGCAGGGAAGGTCTCTTCAAAGAAATCCGACTTGGACCATTAAGGCAAGCTAACGTTTATTCAATAGCTGAAAACATGCTCGGCAGCAAAGTAAAATTAAGCTTCATTCAAACATTGACTTTGGAAAGTCAAGGTATTCCTCTTTTCATCATTGAATCATTAAGAATGCTCAATGAACAAAAGGCACTTCTAAAGGAAAATGGAGAATGGCATCTAAATGTCGACAAATTCAACATCCCCTCCAAAGTCAAAGACATCATTCTGCGAAGAGTAGAATCCCTAACCCACGATCAAAAAAGAATTCTTGAAGTGGCAGCCACAATAGGCGAAGTTTTTGATCCTAAACTCGTTGCAGCCGTGGTTTCAAAAGACAGTTTAGACGTTATAGAATCCCTGAACACAATCGCTGAAAGCACTTTACTGGTTCATTTTGAAGGAGATTCCTATAGATTTGATCATGCTAAATCGCGAGAAATGCTCTATGAGCAAATTCCTTTGTCTTTAAGAAGAGAATACCACCTAAGGATTGCAAAGAAAATTGAAAACTCCAAAGGTCGAACAGGCCTTAAAATAAACGATCTCGCTTATCATTATGTTAAATCGGGCAACAAGAATAAGTCCATAATATATAGTTTGGCTGCAGGCCAAAATGCATTAGCAAGTTTTAGTAACAATGAAGCAATTGGGCACTTCAACTACATTATTCAAACCTTTAAGGAAAATCAAGATTTTGCAGACGAACTAAAAATTGCTCTCGAAGGGTTGGGCGATGCCTTCTACGCTAACAGTATGTTCAACGAAGCTGCAAAAACTTTTGAGACGTTATCCGATGATAGTTTTGGCGTTGTAAGACTTAGGGCGTTAAGAAAGGCTCTAGAGGCTGCTCTCTTTCAAGCTGTCACTCCACATCTATTGGAGTTAATAGAAAAAACCGAAGAATACGCTGGTGAGGATCGTTTGGAAAAGGCCAGAGTCCTTCGGATTCGATCAGAAATATTGCTCTTTAGACAAATGAGACCGGACAAAGCTCTAAGCTACTCCGAAGAAGCTCTGAAAATTTTTGAAGAAGAAAATTCCTCTCCCGACGTTGCGTATTTGCTGTTATCTTTAGGTGCGACCTACTCAGCGCTTGGATTTATGGAAAAGGGAATCGGTGCAATGCTACGCTCAATAGCTCTTTTAGGTGAGCTGGGTGAGTATCGCAAGCAAACAGAAGCCTACATAATAGCAGGTGAATACGTCTTTGCGGGATTAGGCCCTGAAATGTTGGCTATGTTCATGAATGCCGCCAAAACGGCTGAAAAAATTGGGAATTATAATGAGCTGGCTTCGGCGACTTGTGACTGCAGTTGGGCACTTGAACTCATGGGTAACAGAGAAGAAGCGCTACCATGGAGTGAAAAGGCACTCAAATTATCTGGAAAAACAGATTCTGCCATTTGCCAAGCATTAATTTGTGGAAACCTTGTAAGGCAGAACACATTTTTAGGGAAAATTGAAATTGCAGATGGATACTTCGAAAAGTTCAATGTGTTTCCTGCTGAGGTTTTGGCGAATCCAGTGTGCGGTGAGTTCTCGAAAGCGGTTTATTTTGCAGGCAAGGGGCAGTGGCAACAATCGACAGATTGTTTTAAGAGATGTTTACTTGCCAAAGTCAATGCTGGCTATACAGTGTGGAGCAAAAGAAATTTTGCATGGGCTCTTGAACGGCAAGGATTAGTTGAAGAAGCCAGATTACAGTTGGATGAAGCTCAGAAAATTGTTGCAGATCTTGAGAAAGCCATTAAACATGTTAGTGTACAAGCTGTCTTGATGGCTCCTGTTAATGTACTAAAGGACCAAGTATTTGAGGTAAGACTTGACTTTGTGAACGTTTCAAGAGGCACTGGAAAACTCGTAAAAGTGGAAAATGTGATCCCTGCCGGATTTAAAGTAATATCCCTTTCGACAGAAAGCAGTTTGAAGGATGGTTCAATTGTTTTTAACGATAGTTCGTTGGGGCCTTTTTCAATAAAAACAGTAAAACTAAAATTGCAACCAACAAGAACAGGAGTTTTCAGCTTTAAACCTATAGCCGTTTTCATTGATGACTTGAAAGAGACAAAAACCTCTGTAACAAAATCGATCGATGTTTTTGTAACTTCAAAATGCGCCGAGACACAAGAAGAGCGCAAAGAGGAAATCGGTGGGGGTGAAATTGTATTCAGGTCGGAGAATGCTCGAAAAGTTTTCGCTTTTCTCTTAAGCGCTTACAAGCTTGACTATTTTCAGGGAAGCTTGCCGAAGGAAAGGTCAGGTTGGAGAACGCTGATGAGCATAGTTAAAGATGGAAGAGTGTCTAAGCATGTGGTGTATGGTTCTTTGGGCAAACATGGTCAGGCAATAGTTGAACTAGAACACGCGGGTCTTGTCGAGGTTCGAGTTTTTGAAGGTGAAAGAGGTCGTGGAGGCAAAATCCTCAAAGTCCGAGCAGCCTATGAAAACAAAAAAGTGGAGCAAAAAATCTCCTCTGAAAAATAGAACCCTTTTCTAAACAGTCATATTGTCCTATCCACTTTTTTTGAACTCTTTGTTGGGAAAAAGAGGGAAAAAGCGGAATAAATGGTTACATATTTTTCCCATCTAAAGTGTTGTGGGAAAATGGTGAAAATAAAATGAATACAAAAGGAATAACCACAATAGTTTTCGCAGTTGGATTAATAGTTGCTATTTTGATTGCAAGCGCAATCTCAGCAGGAATTTCTATGCAATTAGCTAAAGGATCAAAGGGCGACACGGGCTTACAAGGGGCTACAGGTGCTGCTGGAACGACTGGTACGACTGGACCTGAAGGACCCAAAGGAGCCACTGGTGCTTCGGGGGCAACTGGACCTGTAGGAGCGACAGGCGCAACTGGTGCTGTTGGTCCGCAAGGAATTTCGGGACCATACGCACCTGACTATGACAGTGGATGGGTAAACATTTCGAGCATGGCTGGGCAATCTTTGACTTTGAATGACAATTTGAACAGTTCAAACGTTATTTTTGACGTGAGAGGAATGACAGCGGTAAATAGTTCAATACATCAAACAAACCTTGGCTTAACTGGTTACATACCTGGATGGAACAGAACATTCGGCGGAAGCGGCACTGATACATCTGTTTGGGTGATTCAGACATCAGATGGAGGTTATGCAGCGATCGGGTATACTCAATCTTTTGGCGTGGGATTTCCCGATTACTATTTGGTGAAGACGGACTCTGCTGGTAACTTGCAATGGAACAAGACATATGGAAAACCTGGAATTACAGATTTAGGATTCACAGTTATTCAAACGTCAGATGGCGGATATTTGCTGGCTGGAACTACAAATTTCACTGCAGTAAATGGTCTAGCGGATGGGTTGCTGATTAAGACCGATTCGTCTGGTAACATGCTGTGGAACAAGACTTATGGTAATTCGAACACTGATGAATCAACGAACTTTATAATTCAGACTAATGACGGCGGATATGCGTTAATGGGTTTTGCCACTCGATCAGGAGTATCCAATGAATGGCTTGTCAAAATCGATGCAAATGGCAACATGCTCTGGAATCAGACCTACTTATCTCCGCTTATCTTCGCGCCGCGTATGCTCATTCAAACTAGCGATGGAGGCTATGCTATGGGCGGTGTTGCAAATACGACGACTGAAGGCAACGACTTCTTGTTAGCGAAGACCGATTCCCTTGGTGTAATGCTTTGGAACAAGACGATTGGTGGCGCAGGAGATGATACGGCAACTGGGCTAGCTCTCTCGACTGATGGTGGCTACGTATTGGCTGGATACACAACTTCATATGGTGCTGGCGGACAGGACGGATGGCTCGTTAAGACAGATGCGCTCGGAAATACTCTTTGGAATATGACTTACGGCGGAGCAGGCAATGACACATTCCAACGAATTGTTCGAACCAATGACGGCGGCTATGCAATAAGTGGAGCTACAAACTCTTTCGGAGCTGGCGGCAACGACGTTTGGTTTGTCAAAGTGGACTCATTCGGTAATTTGCAGTGGAGCAGAACTTTCGGAGGAGCAGCCGCTGATTCAGGTGCTATGCTTCGTCAAACCAACGATGGCGCATACGTGATAATAGCAAACACAGCTTCCTTTGGCGCAGGCGGACAAGATTTCTATCTAGTAAAAGTGGGCGTTGAGGGCGAATCAGGCTTAGCCATGACATCTTCCACAGCAAACACTGTTACAATATATCGGGGCGCAAACGACGTCTATTGGAACTACGTACAAGTCCGAATGTGGAAAATCCACTAAACTAATCTCCATTCTTCCTTTTTTTATTTACAACAGAAATTATAGAGGGTTAGGCAGAAATAAGATCTATTTTGATTGAGAACATTAAGAAGAGAAGCTACCCAATTATCAACTAATAAATGAATAATAAATAGAAAAAAACGATTTGAGCTTACATTCACTAGATGACTTTCACGTTTTCGTTGGCATGTCCGGCTGCAGAAGTCCAAATGAGTTACCTTCTGGGTCCGCTGCTATTGCAAACCATCCTACCATGGGTATCTGTCTTTTTGGAACCAAGATCTTTCCACCTTCTTTGGTGACCATATCTGCGTATTTGTCAATGTCTTCTACGCTGATGTAATTGACTTGAGGAGCGTCTTGCATTCCTGAAGTAAGTGGGTATAATCCCCCGTTTACGCCTGGTCGTTGAAGCATTCCTTTCTCGTCGGTGGGAACAGTAGCTATATTGTAGTATTCTACATCTGGCATAGGGGATTTCGTGATTTTCCATCCTAGGACATTTTCGTAGAATTTTTGTAGTTTCTTAACATCGTTTGCAGGAATTTCAAAATGAACAACTGTGTGATCCAATTTCAAACAACTCTCTGTTTAGGATTTCAATCCAGCCGTCAAGTTAAGAATATGTGTTTGTTCTATGCCTACCACAAACGATTAAGCCCTGAAACTTCTCAAACCAAGAAAAGAAAAGCATAACTAATAATTGGCTTGCGCGGGATCCCGTCTCAAACTTAAGAGATTCGAGATTACTCGCCATCAAATAAGCCGAAGAAATCTAAGAATGAATAAGCGACTGGAAAAAGAGTTTAATGAATAAGCCGCTTTAAAACGAGGCTGGCACTGGACGATGAAAAATTTTATTTTTGAGGCTTGGCACGGAAACGAAAAAGATTGATTTGTCAATTAAATCTCTTAATCTCAACAGAGAATAAAATAGACAAGTTTGGGGCTTACTCCCATAGTTATATTAACAGTCAACGAGCCATTGGTAGCAAGCTGCGCAATTTTGAGGTTCAATTGCATGACGACCCCAAAAAAAAGAAATCTCATCATCCTTCTTGTAGCTTCATTAATTATTGCAATTGTTCTCAGCTCGTTCGTTTACCTGAACAATCAACTCTTCATGAATGGAAAGCAGAATGTTTCATTATCTATTTTCCCAAATGAATTAGAAACGCCCATCTTTATCGCCCAAGATCAACATTTCTTCGATGAAAATGGCATAAACTTAACCATAACCCATTATGCGAGCACTACAGAGGCGTTAAAATCTGTTTCAAACCATAATGTCGACATAACTACAGCAAGTGAGTTTGCTTTTGTCTCAAACGAACCATCACAGGAAAAAAATCTCACCATCGTAGCTTCTATGGTTAAAACTGAATCAAGTTTTGTAGTGGCACGCAAAGACAGGGGCATAGAAAACCCAATTGACCTCTACGGCAAAAGGGTTGGGCTTACTCTAAATATCGCTCCTGAATTCTACTTCGGCAGGTTTTTAGATCTTCAAGGCTTAGATAAACAAAAAGTTACTATTGTTAACATGCCAATTGCCGAATATGTTGAGGCAATAACGAACGGAACTGTCGATGCCATCGTTGGACAGCAATCAGTTGTTGACCAAATACGAACTCAACTTGGAAATAACACGGTTGTTTGGCCAGTGCAAAACAATCAACCTGCCTATATACTCTTAATTTCAAGAGGTGACTGGGCTACGCAACATCCAGACACAGTTACCCGATTCTTGAAGTCGATTTCTCAAGCAGAAGATTACTATCAAAACCATCAAACATCAGCCCAAGCAATCGTCGACAGACAAATCAACAGAACTGTTTCGCAAGAATCATGGTTAGAAAATCGCTTTTCTCTTTCCCTTGATCAATCTCTTATTGCTGCAATGCAGGACGAAACGCTATGGCGAATAAGCAATAATTTGACGAATGTAAAATCGGTTCCTAACTTCGTGGATTACATTTTCGTTAGCGGATTGAAATCGGTAAAACCTGAAGCAGTAAACATCATCGGATAGAGGAAAGAATGTGCGTTTAAAGACCCAGTTCCAAATATGTATCTTAACTTTTGGCGTCATCTTAGCCCTCATAGCATCTTCGGTAGCTGTAACACAACTGCAGATTACTCAATTAAGTGATCAAGAGGCAATTGTTCGTGACATTCAAACTGGAGCAAGTAACCTCAACTACATCTCAAATAACTATTTTCTTTACCAATTCAATTCTTCCATTGGTCTCTGGCAGTCAGAGTTTTCAACCCTATCAAGAGATTTAGAACAACTAAACTCGACAGCTTCTAAACAGCAGTCACTTATGGATACAGTAAGTAACGACTTGGCAAACCTAAATAGCGTCTTTGGCGGAGTAGTATCTTTTATTAACAGTGTTCCTAGAAATGAAAGCATTCGCGTATTGCCGGCATTTCAGACTCAATGGAACAGAATGGCCGTGCAGATTCAAGCGCTTTCATTTGATTCTCAACAGCTCTCCCAAGATATTAAGGACCAATCGAATCAAGCTATCTTTACAAACACGGTCTCCATAATTGCTCTGATGACGTCATTTGCAGCATTCTTTATCGCAATTTACCTGTTGAATTTTCGGCGAACGTTAAAGTCGATATCTGAGCTAAAGATAGGCATAGGCGTTATCGGGTCAGGAAATCTTGAATATGTGGTTCAAGCTGGCAGCAAGGATGAAATTGCAGACATTTCCAAATCTGTTAATCAGATGTCTGCCAATTTGAAATCTGTAAGCGTTTCTAAAGCAGAGTTGGAGACGGAAGTTGACGAACGCAAAAAAGCTGAAGAAGCCCTCCTTAAAGCTAAAGAGCAAACAGAGTTTGACAGGAAACGTCTAGAAACAATCTTAGAGACTTCGCCCTCTGCGATAGTTATCATAGAGGCGCAAAATGGGAAATTCTCCTACGTCAACAAACGCGCCGGGCAACTTTACGGTTTTGACACTATAGGGCTTAAATTGGATGAAAACGTATCGAAAGTTAAGGCTAGACGAGCTGATGGAACGGACTACCCGATTGAGGAAATGCCCGTAAGCCGCTCCTTAAAGATAGGTCAAGAAACCCACAACGAAGAAATGATAATCGAACGCGCCGACGGCCAGGTCATACCTATAGTTGCCAGCACAGCACCGCTACTCGATATGCAAGGCAACATAACTGCAGCCATCGTCGTCTTTGAAGACATTACTGAACGCAAAAAAGCAGAAGAAATTCTCACAAGGCAGGCTGAGCTTATTGATCTTAGTCCAGATGCAATAATCGTACAGCAACCTGATGGCACTATTACTTTTTGGAGCAAGGGTGCGGAGAAACTGTACGGTTGGACAAAAAACGAAGCAATCGGTCAAAATATTCATACCTTACTAATGTCAAAATTCCCACATCCTCTTGAAGAGATTTTGGAAAAAGTCAAACTGGATGGAAAATGGTCAGGCGAACTTACCCATAAAAGTAAAGACGGAGAGAAGTTGATTGTGCAGAGTTATTGGTTGGGAAAGTTTGGTGAGAATGGCAAAATTGAAAGTATTCTCGAATCGAATATAGATATTACCGAACGGGTACAGTTGCAACTTAAGCTTGAAGAGTCTGCTGTTTTGGTTGAGGAATATGCTAATCAGATGGAGGAGCTTGCAAATAAAAGAGCGGAGCAATTGAGGGATTCTGAGCGTTTAGCTACAATAGGTGCCACCGCCGGCATGGTAGGTCACGACATTCGCAATCCATTGCAGGCAATAACTGGCGATGTCTTCTTAGCCAAAACAGAATTAATAGCGATTCCTGATAGCGAAGAGAAGAAAAATTTGACAGAAAACTTGACTGAAATTGAAAAGAATGTCGACTACATCAACAAGATTGTGGCGGATCTCCAAGACTTTGCTCGACCTCTCAATCCGCGTACTGAAGAAACCGATCTAAAACTAATAATTGATGACCTGTTGAAAAAGAATGGTGTGCCAGAGAACGTCAAAGTAACCGTTAAGGTGGAAACTGATGCAAGAAAAGTTGTAGCTGACTCCACGTTCATAAACCGGATCATGTACAACTTGGTAACTAATGCGGTTCAAGCCATGCCCAAAGGCGGAAAACTAACCATACACACCTACAAAGAAGCAAAAGAAGTCCTCATAACCGTCAAGGACACAGGTGTCGGCATACCCGAAAAAGTTAAGGGAAAATTGTTTACTCCAATGTTTACAACCAAATCTAAAGGTCAAGGCTTCGGATTGCCAGTGATTAAACGCATGACTGAATCCTTAGGCGGCACCGTCACTTTCGAGAGCGAAGAGGGCAAGGGAACAACCTTCATAGTTCGCTTACCCTCAAAAAATAGCATTAAACCATAGTTCTTTAGTCATGTGTAATTGGTTAGTTGAGACAACAAATCTTCATATCATAAAATCTACATTTCCGTAATTGCCCTAAGCACAACAAGGTGATTTTTTTTTTGAAAATTGTAGATAAAATAATTCTGACCCATTTGCTCGTACGCGACATGGATAAAGCGAAAGCGTTCTATACTGATGTTTTAGGCTTTGAAGCAACTCAAGACACCAAGTGAGGAAACGATAACCGCGGAGTATTTGTTGTTCCTCCAGGCGGCGGCACATACATTGCTTTTGATTTCATGTCCGAAAAAAAAGGGTTTGATATTACGAGAACTTTCATTATCTCAACACAGGTTGTTCAAGCAGCATACAACGCAATTAAAGAAAAAGGCATTAAGCCAAACGGCGAAATCATGCCATATCCGCCGGGCGGCAGATTCTTCAGCGTCAATGATCCTGACGGCAACGTCTGGAACATTCTACAATCATAGAAGCTGGGCAGAAGGCTGGAAGAGAAGATTCGAACACTTGGAAAAAAAAGGAAACAGGAGCTTTGGATACGCGTATTCGCAGCTACTTTTCTCTTAGTCAATCAAATCTTAATCATTGTTCATCCAGAATTAACAAGTAATACAGCATGCCAACTTACCGGGGTTCGACGTACATTGTGCGACCAATAGGGCAACACGCATATTTCGATTTTCAGAACCCTTTTATAGTCAACTTTTCAGAGTAATATTGGTGATATTTTGTCGAATTTTATTGTTTTAGGAAACTGGACCGAGCAGGGCATAAAAAATGTCGCAGCGGTCCCGGAAAGAGTCAAGCAAAGCAGAAATATGATTGAAAAAGCCGGCGGAAAAATGCAGTTCTTCACAACCATGGGAAAATACGATTTTGTGGTTTTAGTTGAAATTCCCAAAGATGAAGATATGGCGGCAATCCTTTTGTGCTTAGGCAGTATGGGCAACTTCCGCACAGTAACGATGAAGGCATGGACAGAATCCGAAGCCACTAAAATACTCACGGCAGCTCACGCTTAGTCTCAAAACCCTGTCAAACTTTTTCAACATCTGCTTTTTTTCTTATTTGAGCAGTGCAACTATAACTGGACCTTGTACTAACTGTCTCTTGGAAATTGGCGGGAATACAATAAGAGAAACCTTGCTTTATTGAATCGGCAAGGATAACCTTAATTTATTTCTCAATTTACATTAGACATAGAAAGGTTGAGGGGTAGCTTTAGGAGAAAAGATGGGTAAATGTCTAGTAAACCCAACTGCCCAACCCTCAACCCCAAACACTAATTCAACCGAATTTGCTTAAATAATTTTGCATAAGTTTGAAACTACTGAAAAACAATTTTCCAATTATAGTTGGATTAAAGAAAAATTGTGTCTTCAATGAATGTTTCTTATCTTGTGAATGCATTTGTGTCTTTAGACTCTACGTACTTTGAAAGTTACACATTCGGCACTGAAGAAAAAATCAAATTAGTCACTACATCTGAGTGCAGTTGACAAAAAAATTATCATGAGTTACAAAATTCATCAACTTGATTAATTCCGTACTGATTGAAAAGTGATTTCTAAACAAATTAATTTCTACATTAATTATCAATATTTCAAGTTGCAAATGGATTTTAAGAATTTATTTCCCATATATAGCAAAATTATAAAAACAAAACGATAGCATAATGGAATTTGTTGAACCAAAGCACTTTATTTCTTGCCAACTGAGTTAGCAAGCTTTTAGCGTTTGGGTTCAAATAAATGAAAGGAAAATATTCAAAAAACTATCATTAAGAATTAGAATAGTTTCCAGAAGAAGTTAAATGGATTAAACCAATAAGGGAATATTTTATCAGCGAAATTTACCAACCGGCGGGTTTCATATCCGCAAGCGTTTGAGCTTTAAAGATGTAGTCACCGTCTAAACTGTCTAATATTGCATCAAAAATTTCTTTATTCATATATCATTCCTCAACTTGTCTTTTCTTAATGAGAGGCTCTCCTTTCTCCTCAAATGACAAGTTGGATGCCTGCCTTAAGAAGGATATTTCATAAACTGGAATATATCAAGAAAGCCCAGACTCTATTGATTTAATCGAAAAATAAAAAAAGAAAAGGATTGTTTTGTTATTTTATGGTCGTTTTCTGATTGCAATTAGCAATATTGCGCCTACAATAGCGATTGCTACGATGATTGCTGCTACTCCGCCTACGATGTACATATCAGTGGGTGGTTGAACAGTTGCTGGGATTGCGGTTGGTGTGGGAGCTGCTTCTGTTATAGCCATTGCGGTTTCTGAGCTGGAACTGAAGTATGATTTTGAGCCTGCGAAGGACGCTATGATGGTGTATGCGCCTGGAATTTGCGGTGTCCACATAGTCTTAAACATGCCATTGCTGTCGCTTGTGACATCATCGATGTGTACTAGGTTGCCGTTTGGATCAACAGTATCCAATGATACAAGAACGCCGGTTGCGTTTGTTGGTTTAGCTTTCTGCATGTAGAGATAAGATGTCCAGTCGCTCATGCCTGCGTCAGAGATTGCAGGGGTGCCTGCTGCGGGGATTCCTAGGCTTGTTTGGCCAGGTGATTGATCTGTGACTGTTCCTTGTAAGAGAACGCTGGAACCTAGTGTTTGAACGGTATTTGGTGCTTGAATTGTTGTGGCTGATTGCCCTTTGCCGATTATGTAAACTTGGTTGTCATACATGTTGTGTGCTACGAGGTAGCCGTCTGCGAGTGCATGTCCGCCTGCGTGCGCTTCTCCGTAGAATCCATCGATGCTCCATTCTGCCTTTCCAGTGGTAGTGTTGACTGCATACATTTTTGCTCCTCTGAATAGTTGGTCGCCATGGCTGTCGGTTACTGCTAGGAACGTCAATCCGCCGCCGACTAAACAGTTGTACATTCCTTCGAAAGGATAGGTTGGGGTGGCAGATTCTAATCCTGCTGGTGGGGCGAAAAACTCCCATGCGAGCGAACCGTTGTTGACGTAATACGCTCTGTCAGAAGAGACACCCTCCATCATGAAGACGTTTCCGTCGCCAATCCCTTGTCTTGTGTAAGAGTTCCAAGCATTAGTGTCTGGTATCGTTGGGCCCCAGAGTTGTGCTCCTGTATGTATGTTGAATGCATAGTATGTGCCGACTTCTTTGTTATGTTCAGTATAGATTCCATTTGCAATGGGTCCAGGTAAACATGCGGTTGTTTCTTGTTGCATTCCTAATGTCCTGTTCACGTGCCAGAGGAGTTCGCCTGTTAATGCGTTATACCCTGCTTCTGTTTGGTAATCTTGAACCGCTGCGGACCCAGTGACTAGTACGACGCCGTCATTTATGGCCCAAATTGGCTACTGATGTTCCGCTTTGTGGGAATATTGGTACTGTTACATTACACTGTATTCCTTTTGAGTAGGATAGTGTTGCTCCTGCAGGGGTGTCGTAGCTCCAACTGTTCCATGGCGTAGTTCCGGTGCTTCCTGTGCCTCTGCTTTGGTTCCACATTGATAAGAAGCCGGTAGTTGTGTTAATCGATTGTATTCTGTATACAAGAAGTTGCCCTGTGGGGTCTATGACTGGGGTGCCTGACATACCAGTAACGTCAAGAATCTTTCTTCCGGTGTTTGCATCGTACATAGAGTATGTGCTGCCAGTTGTCCATAGGTATGGCCAGCCGCCTACTTCGTTTGGATTGTGTTCAGAGTATATTGTGCCGAAGTTTATCGAGGAAATGTTTTCGTTGTGCCAGAGTTGTTTTCCAGTGCGTATGTCTACAGCGGTGACTCCTTGGCGTGGTGGAATGCCGAGAGGGCTATTGTAATACATTATGCCGTTCATGATTACTGGGGATGTCCAGTATTCTTTGTAGGATTTGCCGACGAAATAGTTGCTCTTGTCGTTGTCGCTGTACATTGATCCGCCGATTTGGCCGCCATCAGCTATAGGTAATGTCCATAATACGTGGGCGCTTTCAGGTGCCACAGTGTTAGGATTCATACCCATCGTGTTTCCATGTGCTTGCCAATTCTCCCAAAGGTTGATGTCGCCAAACCAGTTTCCTGAAATAGAGTACCATCCCTGGTTTTCCCAATTTATCGGTCTTTGTCAGTAATCCTTTGGAATCGGATTTTGAGACATTACTGCTATCGGTTCCTGTTGTACTGTAATTGTAGTTGTAGCAGTGCTCGTTTTATAGAAATTGTCCATGGTGGAAGTAGTTATTTGCTCACCAGGAAAAGTGAATTTTATGGTATAGTTGCCAGTTTGTTCAGGAACATAATTAATGACAGCGCCTGCAGCAGAGTTCGCATTGGTTATCTTAGTGTCGGTTGTTCCATCAGGCTTTGTTATTGTAAGCGTATAATTGTGTCAGACATTATCTTGATTTGCAGCAGATAGTGGGTTGAATTCTACGAGCCAAAACATTATGGTTATTGTTTGACCAACTCCAATCGGGTCTGGACTGGCTGAGATGAATGCATACGTGTTTGATTCAGTATGGGTGAGGGCAGTTGCCGAAGGCAAATATGCTATTGTTGATATAGCGATAGTTGACATTAGAATTAAAGTAATAAAGGTAGCTATTGTTTTATTTTTTATATTTTGTATTTTTTTCTTATTTCCTATTATTTTTTGTTGGTTTAGGTAAAAATAAATGGTTACCGCCAACAGGTTTCGCACTATTCTTGCTAATATATATTAATATTGGTTAATTCCCCTTATGCAAGAACATTGAAAATATCATTGTTTGGATGCAGTTTTTTTAATTTCAAATTCAGGAATGAGCCATGAAGTTAGGAGTGGCTTTAAGAAAAAAATTCTTGCTGAAGGTTCTACACATTTGGGCGCAACACCAAAACAGTATGAACGGGTTCAGGGAGCTTTAATTTTCTGCAAGAGAGGCTAAAGGATTCTTTTTCTGCATCCTAGTGGAGTAAAGCTCTCAAGACCCGCTTTGGAATGCGCAAAAAGTCTTAATTACCATTTATAGGAAGTGTTCACTCACGAGTGCAGATTTGAAAAATCTGAGCTAAAACCTTCAAATATATACTTGATTTGCCAAGTCACATTTTTTAATAATGATCTTCTTTGAAAAAAAATCCAAATAAAAAGAAAGGAGATTAAGTATTTTTTATGGTCGTTTTCTGAGCATCAGTAAATTATTCTCAGGCAGAAAAAAAGTTTCATATCCGTTCCTAGCCTTAACTCTATTTTGCCTAAGCTGTATGCTAATTCCTCTTATTTTCTGGCAAAAATCAAATAAACAGTGACTTCAAGAAACAAAATTCTAATATTAACCAATGTGTCCTTTATTCAAACATCCATGTGGGCCGGTCGTCTAGCCTGGTTAGGACGTTGGCTTTACGAGCCAAAGGTCGCCGGTCCGAGTCCGGCTCGGCCCACCACATATTAACTAAAATAACATGATTTTGAGTTTATTTGGGAGTAAATGATGGATTTTCTCGCAAGGACTGAAGGTTTGCTGGGGTCATTTTAGCGAAAATTAGGAAGATTAGGACCAAACCGACAGTCTATGCAGTCACTATTCTTCATTGATTAACAGAGCATTCTCAGCCCTAATTGACTCCTATGTTTTGTTAATTTAAAAAAAGAAAAAAAGAAGATTTTTGGTTTTTCTTATGGGTGTTTTCTCAGCATCAATGCAATCAGTACAATCCCGATTATGATTATAATCAGAATTATTGCAATTGATACTGGTAGGAAGTATGTGTCAGCTATCGATGATTGTGGTTGCTGTGTAGGTGTCGGTGTTGAGGTAGGGTTGGCAATAGTGAAGCTTGTTCCACCACTGGAGGAGTAATATGATTCAGTTCCGCCAAAGGTTGCAGTGACTTTGTATAGACCCGCTATTGCTGGGGCTGGCCATGAGAATGCATAATTTCCTAAGCTGTCGCTTGTCTGCTGATTTTAACAGTTTACGCTTCGATGCTATCTGGGCAAACCCAAGGTCAAACAACCACCAATATAACTAACTCTTCGAACCTGCCCATGTCCAATCAGGAGTATGGATAATAGACATACAAAAGATTGATTTGTCAGCAAGCACTTATCGACTGGACTTACTTATGGTTCAGCTTTGACCCCGCAAAGATAAACGTAAATGATGTAAGCCAATTTGAATTCATCAACGGCCAACCTAACATAAAACAAATCGATGCAAACGACTCGTACCTTGAATATCGTGTAACAGGCGACTTCGTAAAAACCTTCGACTTCACAAATTACCCCTTTGAAAGTCACACGCTCTATATCGAACTTGAACATGAAAACCTCGACAGTTCACAACTGGTTTACGACATTGACTCATCCTCATTCATTGAGCCCACTGCAGGAGTTTCAGGATGGGATGTTGGAAGTCTAAACACCCAAGTTCTTACTCACTCTTACGGTGACCAGAGTTTTAGCCGACCAGAATTCGATGTGATTTTAAGTAGACCATTAGTTTCAGGAATAATCAAAGACGTTCTTGCGCTTGCAGTAATAACTGGTATCAGCTTATTTGCCTTTGCTATGGCTGCCGAAGACTACAACAACAAGATGGCGTCAGGCATCACCACGCTGCTCTCGGCAACGCCTTCCACCTCTCTCTGCTAAAGCGGCATCCCGCCCACTGGATACTTAACCTTCGCAGACCGCATGATGATCGCAGTCTACATTCTTTTCCTCTTCAACATAGGCTCAGCAGTCTATCTCATGACGTTAGCACGTAAAAACAAAAAAGAACAAGCCACAACATTCAACAGAAAAGCCCAAAAAATCCTACCCGTACTAATCGTTGTGCTGGCAATAATGACTATACTAATTTAAAACACGGCAACTTCCATCCACCTCTTTTTTCTATGATTAAACTAGGAAATGTTAACTGACTGTTCAAAGAAAAAATGTAATCATAAAATTAACAATAATCGTTCTAAAGTGAGGGGTTAATGGTGTGGAAAAACTGACAGTTAGATAATGGATTTTTTAATGTTGTTTCGTCAATGCGACACTGCCAGGGTGATTATGATAATCAAGACTGCCTTCGCAATTACGTAATTAGATGATGTTTGGTGAACCAAATCCACTTTTTGTTTTTTGCAGTTAAATTATTTGGTTGTTGGGTGGATGCAGTCACATATTTTTAATAGCAATCCAACGCTAAAATACTTGTTTTAAACTTTGCCGATTTTAAGTCGGAGGTGAAATATTTGTCAAAAAACAATGAAGAAGACCTAAAAAGGACCGCGCCACGAGTTACCATTCCTGACCCTGAAATGACCAAGGACAAGAAATTCAAGTGCCCCATTGATCAAGAGGTTTATGATAACCGCAAGGATTACGATGCACACTGTAAAGAAGAACATGACGTCCTATAAGGAAAACTACAATTTGCCTGTGATTATTCCGATATGGAACTGAAGGTTGCTCTTAGCGGATTGCTTCATCTATTTTTTGGTCACGTTTTGTTCTAGTGACTTCTTTGAATAGTTCTAAGCATTCTTCTTTTGTTGGAGCTTCAATTCCGATGCTGCCATAAGCACCTATGTCGATTCTATATTTTCTTTTATCATCATTTTGACTCATTTGAGCCCCGCCCCCCTTTCAATCAAATTTCAATTATCTATGTACACTATTATAAGGTTAATGTATTTGCACTCAGTAATTCGAGACTTTTCTTAGCGCTAAAAACCACAAAAACTGAATTCCTCAGGTACCGACCCATTATTCCCACCAAACCCGCCGCATAAGTCCCAAGCTTACAGGTCAAAGCATACTCAAACATACCCAAAGTTTCAACATCAATTACATCTCGATTCAACCGAGTACGCTCGAGCACCTCATCTATTTTTTCTTTTGAGGCACCCAAAATAATCAGCCGGTCCAGCAAAGACTGTTGCCAAGCATGAAGCTTCTCAACCTGTTCCAGAGCCAATTCCGCCTGAAATCCTTCACTTTCATCGGTCACAGAAGAAATTGGTTTAATGCTCAGAGGTAAACGTTCAGCTAAACTGTACATCTCAGCAATTTTCTTTAAATCCACTACTTTACCATTCACAAGTTGCGCCTGCAAATTTGCCACAGGTATGATAGCTGGAGTTGTTTTGGGTTCAAAAATTCCGACGTCCACGAGTAATTCTTGTCTGTTGAAATCAAGTTTTTCAACAAACCCCCTTAAACTGGGGAGGGTTTTTGCGTTTTCTAGGTTCGTTGGGCAGGTGCCGATTTTTTTGTTGATGTAGCTGGTAGCTATGGCTTCGTCTTCGCCTGAAAGTGAAACTTGAACCCATCTGTTGGCGGTGCTGGTTAAGACTTTTACTTCAACCTCTAACTCTTCGAACTGTGTTTTTAATAGTTCATCTATTTGTTTGACTTGCCCAAGGTTTGAGGCTTTAACTAATAATGTTATGGTGGTCATGGTTTGTTGCCCAGTAAGTTGGTTATTTCATCGTATAGCCTTCTAACTCTTTCTGCTGCTTCCTTCTTATTTTCTTTCTGAAGCTTGGCAATTTCTGTTTCAATCGGCTTTCTTTTGCCGTGATCAATCAGTTTGTCGGCGTAGCAGACAACTTTCTCTTCGAGTGCTTGAGGCATGTAGATGTCTTTTGGCCAACCCAGTTGTGCGGCTTCATTAACTGAGATTCCTGCGCCAACATGACGCTTAATTATTCTAATTACGGATTCCGGTAAGCCTATGGTCTGTGCCATTTGGGCTCCGATTATTGCGTGGTCAATAGTATGGTTTTTTGAGCGACCAAGATCATGCAAAAGTGCACCCGCTTCAACCAAATCAACATCTATTGTTAAGCCTTTCTCTTCAAGTTGCTTTGCCGTTTCCACAGCTAAGTCTGCGACGGCTATACAATGGCTTATTACTTGGGGTGGACACTTGTTGTTGCGGAGAAGTTCTATAGCTTGCTCCCTACTCGGAAGCAGGCTACTCACCCAGTTCCTTCCTTAAGATCTCAACTTTCTCTGAAAGCTTGTTGATCATCCGCTCATTTTCAAAATGCACGAGGTTTTTGCCGCATGTTGAACAGTGAAAAACTAGTTCAACTGCTTCTTCGAAAGGAACTCGTTTGCATTCAGGACTGTCGCAGTAGTAGAAGTCATGATTTTTTTCGTATTCTAAACGTACATTGAGTTTTTCTAAAACACGTCTTTTCTGGCTTAAAATGAAGCCTTCAAGTTGGTCGGGTTGAAGTTTCCAGTGAAAAATAAACCATCCAGTCTTTGGGTCCCGTGTCCTTCTTAAGCTTACGAGCGAGTGGTCGTAAAGTTTATAGAGGATTTTGCGGACTGAGTTGAGGCGTATGCCTGTTTTATTTGCGATTTCATCGTCCGTTATCTCTTCCACGCCTTTTAAATGAGCTATAAGTTGAACTGCTTCTTCTCCACCTAACGCCAAAGCTACTTTCGTTAAGGTTGAATCATCAATAGTCGATAACATACTCTAATGTTCCTTTTTGAATACCCTAATAATTGAAACTTGAGGTAATAAAACCCTTCCCAAAACATTAAGGAAAATCCACGTTGTTCACTTGACTTCTGATTTCTTTTCCCCTCTCTTTTGGAACTATTTCAATTTTGGCTTTTTCGAAGGACTGAGATAGTTCTTTGCCTCCGAAGAAACGGTCCAAAAAAATGGCAAGCGAAGAACACTCTGAATGCGGTTGATTCCCAACAGCCACATTAAAATCTGAGACTTCGTTTGAGTAAAACTCGCCTGGAACCTTCTGGCTGCCCACAAGAAGCATAACATCTTTGTTTGTAGCTTTAATTCTGCTCATAACATCGCTTGACTGGATGTTTTCGCCATAAGCCGTCAAATGTACCACGATTCCGGATTTGGCTTTCCATTCGCGAAGTGCTCTCTTCCAAGGCGTTCCCATTTCAAAGTAAAAGTTTCCTCCCCAGGCTCTGGTTATTTTGGCTACGGTTTCTTGTATGTGGGAATCTTTTGTATCGGAGAGTATGAAGCCTGAAGCACACAACGCCCGAGCAGTCAAGGCTACATGCGTAGTTAAACGCACATCACGTTGTGGTCGGTGTCCCCAACGCAATACGTAAATCTGAGGCAAATCATTCGATGATTTGGAATTTCCCATTTAAATCTTCCACTTTTCGTCTAACCTGGTCAGCTATACTTGGAGCAGCTTCAAAAACAACATCCACCGAATCGTTGGTAAAGTTTTCTTTTTCGATATGCGTTTTTTCATGAACCCACGAAATAAACGGCATAGCCTTGCCGGTAAGTGGCACTGAAAACTGGGCTTGAACGTAGTTTTCGAGGACACGTAAAATATGTTTTCTTAGCGCATCGAGGTTGGTTTGGCATTTTGCAGAAAGCAGAATTGGGTTTCTGACTTTCTCTTTGAGGGCTTCGAGTTTTTGTTGTCTTTCCTCTTCGGTTAATTTGTCAATTTTGTTTAGGGCAGTTATTGTTGGTATTCCGCATGCTCCGAGGCGCTCGATTGTTTCGAGGCAAACCTTGTTTTTCTTCTCGATGGTTTCTAGTGGCTCATTTAAGTCAACAACCAGTATTATGAGGTCGGAGAAGATGGTTTCCTCAAGAGTTGAAAGAAACGCCTCGATAAGTGCCAGCGGCAGGCGATCGATGAAACCGACAGTATCAGTTAAGAGGAATTTGCGGTTAGAAAACTCCACCATACGAGTCGTTGTGGAAAGTGTCGTGAATAGTGCGTTGTCTACTTTGACGGTGTCTTCCGTTAAAGCGTTGAAAAGGGAACTTTTTCCAGCGTTAGTGTATCCAGCGAGCGAAACAGTGAGAAAGCCAAGCTCGGTTCTTCTTTCCCGCTGCAGAACCCTTTTCTCCCGCACTCTTTCAAGTTTCTTTAGGATGGTTTGGACCTGCCGTTTGATGGCGTCTCGATAAACGTCTGCTTCATAAGCGCCAAGCCCCATAAACCCAGGTTGTTCGCTTCCCTTGGATAACCGCACTTTTTCTCGGGCATGTTTTAGTTCATTTCGCACCAATGCAAGTTGGATTTGCAGTTGGGCTTCCGTTGTCGTAGCTCTTTTCGTAAAGATTTCTAAGATGAGCTGGAAGCGGTCAATGACTTCTACTTTAGTTGCTTTGGCAAGGTTATAGGTTTGAATTGTGCGGAGTTGGTTGTCAAAAATTATTTTGCCAGCACCCGTTTCCTCGACCATTCGTGAGAGCTCTTCAACTTTTCCAGCGCCTATTTGATAACGTGAGTCAGGCGGGCGGGTCTGCTCCATCGATCCGACAACAGTGTAGCCAGCAGCTTGCGCTAACGCTTTAAGCTCATCTAAACTTGATTCTTCACGGTTCAACCTTCGCTGTGCTATGATAGCTTTCGTTTCGTGGGTTCCTCCCCGCTTTTCTCCTTGAACTCGACGAGGTCCCCCAAAGTCATCTCTTCAGCTGCAACCCTACCCACGTGAGCATTAGCTTTTTCGTCAGCAATAGGAACCATCAACTGAATTCTCAGAGCATGCTCCAGTTTTGAAGCTAACTGGTTGTTAGGAGCAACTTTGCCAGTCTCGATATGTCTAAGAAGAGAGGCTTTTTCATTGATTTTTTTGCCCAAATCCTCATGGCTCAAAACAAGTTTTTCTCTTGCAACTCGAATCTTGTTGGCGTATCCTTCAATAAGTTCTGTTGTTAATTGCACTTGGGCAATAGGTGGTTTTTTCTGGATTGTTGGCAGATGCATCGTTGATTTGGTTGAGGACGATGATGGTGAGGCTGGGGATGAGCGTGAGAAAGTCATTCTCTGCGGAGCAGCAGGAAGATCTGGCTGTTCACGTATTATTACTTGTCCATGCTTGGAGCATTCTAAACAGACTGTTAGTTTGGCTCCTTCGATAACTGCTCGTACGGGTTCATCGTGTATTTTGCGTCCACAAACCTCACATCTCAAGAAACGTTCACCTTTTAACTGTCTTTATAATCTTGTTATGTTTATACTTGTCGAAACAACTTCATCGTGATGACTCATGGAGAATTCACTTGCAAAAGTAAGGTCCATAGCTGACTACCAATTCGGAAAAGGTGTAGGCTTAGAGCTTTTTCCCAGCAACATACAAATCCAATATTCGCCGCGAACGGGCAGAATACGATACATTAACCTAGATGGCGAGCGATTAGCTACATTACGCCCAACTGACGGAGTACTTTCTTTAAGCATCAAAGCCGCCGTTTTCATGGCTGAAAAAACCCCCTTTGCTAAATGTTTTGTTACGGTGAAAAATGATGTTTCCAAATTCATCGCTGAAGGAGGAGACGTTTTTGCAGTCCACGTTGTTAAGGTTGATGGGCAAGTTGGGGCAAGAGACGAAGTTATCGTACTTGATGAGGATGGGCAGGTTTTAGCGGTTGGACGCACCTTGCTCTCCAGCGAAGAGATGAAGGCGTTCAAGACGGGCGTAGCCGTTAAGGTGCGTCATGGGATTAGGGAAAGTTAGGTTTAATGTATTTGCATAACTTGTGTTGAAGAGTTCCAGGTATCCTCGACAATCTGTTCTACTTCCCGTAGCAACGAAGCTAACTTTTCACCTTTGCCAGTTAAAGCATATAGTTTTGGTGTTCTTCGAAGGAAAATTAATTTTTTTCCCTTCAAAACACGAATACACTTGTAAGTCCGTCTCACTGAAAGCCCTGTATCTTTAGCGAGCTTTCCCGCTGAAGATCCTTCGTCCATTAGGGCATCGTAAACCTTCCGTTCAGAAGCTGAAAACATTTCCTTGTTTGGGTCACGTATCGTTTTGAAGAAAAACACGTAATCTCTTTCATTCGGAGTCTCTATCAAGCCAACAGAGCGTAATCGTTTGAGGGTTCGAGAAGTACTCTTTGACGGAATAAGGCTTACAATTTCTTCAAAGGTTTTGGGCGCTTCAAGTAATTTTTGCAAAATGACTTCTTCATAACATTCCGACCGAGCGGGAAGTTTTTCAACAAATTCAGAGAAATCTTGCAGCAACTCAGCTAATCGACCTCCAAACATTGTAGTGCCGCATTCTTCTCTCACTTCAGTCGCTAAACCAACTCTGATTAAAGGCAGCAAATATTCTTCCCGGAAGCCTTGCATACTGTAAGTATAGCCTGTTTTTTTAAGAACACACTGCAGCTGAGCAATCGAACATTTATCGTTCACAATTGTCTCCAGAACATAAAACCGTGTCTCATTTTTCAGAACATTGAATAGTTCCTTCATATAATCCGGGTTATTCATCGTTTCCCGCAGGTTTCTTAATTCGTTCTTCAGCTTGTACACTTGGCATCTGCTTATGCATTCAAGGGGAGTTGTTGGAGCACAGTTTTTACATTCATCTTCAAGGGATTTCATCATTCCAGCTAAAGTCTGGTTGTTTTCTCCTTTCGGGCGTGATATTTGTACAGTTCCCATTTTCTTGTTCTCCTGCTTTTGTTTGCCCGGCCTGCATTCTCTTTAGGCCTAATCTAATTAACCTAATTTCCAATACTGCGATTTCGAAGTGCAGGCGCAAGCAACTAATGTCCAACTACGTTGAACACCTGCCCAGCCTCCGCAACCGGAAAGATAAGTTGGGAAGC
Organism: Candidatus Bathyarchaeota archaeon; assembly: GCA_963741295.1. Classification (GTDB taxonomy): domain Archaea; phylum Thermoproteota; class Bathyarchaeia; order Bathyarchaeales; family Bathycorpusculaceae; genus Bathycorpusculum. The sequence continues at coordinate 183,371 of CAVUHI010000022.1, read as the reverse complement.
TGGGCGTGTCCGAAGTTACTTTTAGTCTGGGGTTCTTTTGCTTGGGAGGAAACTAGTGGTTCAAGATGGTTTTTCAAGCAATCCTTGTCTTTGGTTTTACTAGAAATTTTTGATGGCTGAGCCATCTGCTTGTACTTGAGGATGCCTATGTCAAACTGTTCAAATTCTGGTCGGCCATTTGGAAGCCAAACTTCAAGGGTGTTCTTCTGGAATAATTCGCGCAGGTGCTGAGTGTCTTGCCCTCGGATTATTGGCTGGATAACCGTTTTTCCGTTCTCTTCGAAAACCATAACTGTTACGCATTTCAGTTTGGTTTCAGATACTGCAGAATTCATTTGAAGAGCCTCAGACAGTTACATCTAAAGCACGTAAACCCATAAAACGGTTCTTGTAAAGATTTCTTGACACGACAAAAATTGACTAAAAAAATTTATTTTTTTCTGCTAAAGCCCATTAACAATCTATTTTGAGGTTTTTTCCAGATAACTTATAATCTAATAAGTTATATTTGTTGAATAGGCGTATTTGGGTGTCGGGTTCAGAGGAAGAAATCTACTCCGTAATGTTCAGTTCACTTAGACATCCAGCCCGCCGCAAAATCCTCCGTATGCTCTCAGAAAGAAAAGTAACTTATTCTCAGATGCTTGAAGAGCTTGCAATAACGAGTTCTCATTTAACTTATCATTTAGAGAACCTTGGTGACTTGGTCGTAAAGAATGAAAGCGGAAGGTATGAGCTTTCCAGCTTTGGCAAAGCAGCGCTTACGATGATGCGGGGCGCTGAAGAAGTTCCAGATACACATTCCAAACGTTTTTCAACTTTGCCCCTAAGATGGAAGAGCATCTATGCCTTATTTATCATAGCCATCGTGCTTTTGGCAAGCCTGTCTGTAATTGAATTTTCTTCATTCAACAAGCTATCAACCGACTACAGTGCTCTGCAAACCAACTATAACAGCGTACAAGCGCAGAACCAACAGCTACTTCTGTCGAATACCTCAAATGACGCCGAACAAGCTAAAACCCTAATGAACAAAGTATTACAAATTGATACTTCAAAGTACCAGATAACTCTAAAAGATGATACCGTACAGCATAGGACAGATTTAGGCGGCGTAATCGAAGAAATCTTGCAGTATTCACTAGTAAACAACTACAGCCGAATCGATTTAACCGTGAGGTTTAGGAACGGTCATTTTTCGTTGATTCAAATAAACCAGCTTGAAGGCGCACCAAACTTCCCCTTGATCTACACTCAGCCTCAGCCAACAGACGTTGTCCAAGCTTGCCAAGGATTACTTGACAGGTACAAAGCAGCTTTCAAAGATTCCTACATGGACCAGATTGATACCCTCATGACTTCGGCGAACAGCAAATCAAGCGGTCAAACCTTTGGAGATGCAAAGCTTCAGTTTTCAGCCTACGACGACTACGCCGACGTTCTACTGATGTACTCCTACAACGGAACTGATTTCCAAGCAAAGAGCCTTCATCTTTCATATCAAAACAAAATACTGACTGAATTCAGCGACGATTGGTTCATGTTCAAGGTCGGAAGCACCCAAGTTAACATATCTAAAGACCAAGCCGTTTTGATAGCGAAAAACGCGGCAAAAAGCTATTCATGGACCGCGAACGGAATGCAAGTAACCAACTTCCAGGTGTTAGACAACCCAGTGTCAGCACAGTTTTATCCAAAACCCAGCGACACGGACATTTTTACGTTGTACCCGTATTGGTACGTAACATTGTATTTGGACAAGACGTATCCTAATGGAGTTACCCAAATAGCTGTAGGAGTTTGGGCAGACTCAGGAGAAGTTTCAAGCATTCAAGCCTTAGCAACATCATAGGACTATAACTAACGACGTTGAGGATATCAGTGAAGTTAAGTTTATATCACGTTATAATGCAGTACTTCTTGGATGTGAAATTCATTGAATAAACGTATGAATCCTCGAGAGCAAAAACGTATGATGCAGCGTATGGGCATGAACATGGACGCAGTTGCAGATGTTCAACAAGTCATAATCCGAACCGCAAACAAGGACATTGTTATAGATGAACCTGAAGTTGCTATTCTCCAGGTTCAAGGACAAAAGATGTATCAGGTTATCGGCGGCCAAGTCAGCGAGCAAGCCCCATCACAGCGAGGAGCAGCAGCGAGTGCGGCGCCATTGTTCTCCGAAGAAGACGTACAGTTGGTGGCGGATCAAACGGGCAAAAGTTTGGAAAAAGCAAAGGAAGCCCTCCAAGAATGCGGCGGCGACCTAGCAAAAGCCATTTTGCTGCTACAATCCTAATTTTTCAATTATTTTTTTAACTCATTTTCCCTGAACAAACAGCTTACCGTGAGAGCTTTAAGCTAAAGAGTTTGGTTACATTCAACGGCGACTGGTTGTTTCTTTAGAAAAAGTTATAGCGTAGGCAAACATTAAGCCATAACTAAATCAATTCATTGGATGGTTAACGTTTAATGCCTGAAATTCGCGTAGCACTCATAGGCGTTGGCAACAGCGCGTCAGCTCTCATTCAAGGAACCCAATACTACAAGAACGCTAAAGAAACTGAAACTGTTCCCGGGCTCATGCACGTGAATTACGGCGGCTACCACATCAGTGACATAAAATTTGTCGCTGCATTTGAAGTTAACAAAGACAAAATTGGCAAAGACCTCTCCGAAGCCATCTGGGTAAAACCGAACTGCTGCGAAAAATTCGCTGACGTTCCCAATCTCGGCGTCAAAGTTTCACCTGCCCCCATCATGGACGGCGCTGCTCCCCATATGCGGGAAACGTTTAATGTCTTTGACGACAGCAAGACTCCCAAAGATAGCGTCGTCAAAGTTCTCAAGGAAGCCAAAGCTCAAATTCTCGTCAACTACCTTCCAGTTGGCAGCCACGACGCAGTTCGCTTCTACGCCCAATGTGCTATCGACGCGGGATGTGCATTTGTGAATTGTATGCCTGAATTCATTGGTTCTGATGCTTCCAAAGAGTGGCCCAAAAAATTCGAGGCTGCAGGGTTGCCAGTTTTGGGCGATGACATCAAAAGCCAAGTTGGTGCAACGATTTTGCACCGTACCCTTATCAGGCTTTGCCTAGACCGCGGCGCTATCGTGGATGAAACTTACCAGTTGAACTTAGGTGGAGACACAGACTTCCAGAACATGACCGTGGAAAACCGCCTCACATCCAAGCGCATAAGCAAAACCGAGGCAGTCACAAGCCTTGTACCCTACCCTCTGCCAACAAGAATCGGACCCTCAGATTTCGTGCCTTTCCTAAAGAACAAGAAAATATGCTACTTATCAATCAAGACCCGCGCTTTCGGAGACCGACCCATAACCATCAGTGCGAAACTCGAAGTGGAAGACTCACCCAATAGTGCTGGTGTAGTGATAGATCTTATCCGCGCCGCCAAAATCGCTCTAGACCGCAAAATCTCAGGCACACTCATAAGCATGCCGAGTTACGCGTTTAAGCATCCGCCTGTTCAGGTGCCAGATTCAGAAGCCAGACAATGGACAGAAGATTGGATAGCCGGCAAATGCGAACGTTAAAAAACTTTTCTTACCTTCATTAATCCTTTTATGTATGATTCTATTCAGGATACTAGTCTAAATTAAAGAAGGTTCAAGTGCATGGTAAAAGTTGAAGCATACGAAGTTCCAGAAGGACTCTATTTCTCTAAAGATTTTGAATGGGTAAAAGTTGAAGGCGACAAGATCCGCATGGGCATCACTGACTACGCCCAAAAATCGCTCCGCGAAATCGTCTACGCAGAATTGCCCAGCGTTGGAGGCGAGGTAAAGCAGAATGAGCCCTACGGAACCCTTGAATCCGTCAAAGCCGTCTCAGACCTCGTCGCTCCGATAAGCGGAGCCATAGAGGAAGTCAACGATGAAGTCCAATCTAAACCTGAAACCTTAAACGAAGACCCCTACGGAAAAGGCTGGTTATTGGTAGTTAAACCCTCAAATCTGCAAGCGGATCTTGCCAACCTCATGGACTTTGACAAAGCCGTTGAATGGCATAAAGCCCAAGCACAATCCAAATAAGGTGACTTAGATGGCGCGACGCGTAATCGTTATAGGCGCAAACGCTGCAGGCGTAGAAGCCGCCTCAGCTGCACGAAAAAAAGACCGCACAGCAGAAATTACCCTCATAACCAACGAGAAAAACGCAGGATACTCCCGATGTGGCTTACCTTTTGTCATCGGTGGGCAGATTGCGAATTTTAAGGATCTAATTGTTTATCCACCTGCTTATTTCCAGATGCTCAAGCTTAACTTGCGCAGCGAAACCAAAGCTACAGCAATTAACACCAAAGAAAAAACCGTAACAATTGCCACCAAAGAAGACACAACCGAGGTTTTACCCTTCGACAGCCTCGTTATTGCAACAGGCGCAGACTCGTTCATGCCACCGATTAAGGGCAAAGAAAAACCCGGCATCCTCAGCCTCCGAGGCATAGAAGATGGCGAAAAAATTGATGCCGCCGTTAAAGCAGGCGCCAAATCAGCCGTCATAATGGGTGCAGGCTTAATCGGTCTAGAAGTTGGCGTCGGCTTGATGGAAAGAGGCTTGAAAGTTATCATCGTAGAAATGCTGCCCCAGATACTGCCCCAACTTCTGGATGCGGACATGGCGAAAATGGTTCAAGAGCACCTGCAAGAAAAAGGCATGACCATTCTCACAAGCAAAGGAGTCGAAGAATTCCTGGGCGAAAACAAAGTTACCGCTGTTATGGCTGGCGGAGAAAAAATTGAAGCCGACCTATTCATCAGCGCTTTCGGAGTCCGAGCCAACACCAAACTTGCCGTTGACGCAGGCATACCCTTAGGTGAAACCCGCGCAATCAAGACCAACGGCAGAATGGAAACCGACGTGAAAGACGTCTATGCCGTCGGAGACTGCGCTGAAGCCCCAAACATAATAACCCACAAACCCACCTGCGCACAACTCGGCACCATCGCCGTCCGCCAAGGCAAAGTGGCAGGTGCAAATGCGGGAGGCGACTACAGCCAGTTCAGCGGCGTTTTAGCTTCAGCGGTGACCATGCTCTTTGAGATCCAAGCGGGCAACACAGGCTTAACCGAAACCGCAGCAGCACGCAACCGCATCGAGGTCGTAACAGGAGCCATAAGCAGCAAGACCAAAGCAGATTATTTCCCAGGCGCCAAACCCATCAAAGTCAAACTCGTCGTTGAAAAAGAATCTCAACGCATAGTCGGTGGACAAGTAATCGGCGGAGAAGAAGTCACCCAACGCATAAACTGCCTATCCTTCGCCATCCAAAAAGGAATGACAGTCCGCGAACTCGCCAAAGCAGACACAGCCTACGCGCCACCACTCTGCGAAACATGGGAACCCATGGTTCTCAGCGGCTGAAATGGTCCTCATGAAACTGCGTTAAGCAGTCCCCAAACCTTTCTTCTTTCTTTAACTTTTAAGCACTAAAAAGCAACATACTAATTAGCGGTTTTTTGCCAATTCTTACTTATCGCTCTTAGGGTGTAGCAAAATTATAAGAGGAACTGCAAGTACATTTACTTAGTTATCGGTGAAATGTTATGGACGTAGCTGTCTCTTATGAGCCATTTCAAGAAATTGTAATTATGGAGAAAACCCGTTTCAACAGCCCAGAAGAAATTGCGCGGTTCACCTCGGTGATTGCTGGCGGCAAGTTGGCTGGGTTGTATTGGGTTGATGGGGTGGTTTTTCTGTATTTTCCGTTGACGGCTTCGACGGCGATTGTTGCGAAAGAGCTTTTGGAAAAGCATAAGGTTTACTGGACGTTTGTTGGGTTTGCGATGATGCCTAAGTATATGCAGATTATCGAGACGAAGGAGAAGATGATTGTGCCCGTCGTTGAGATCACGTCGGATCCGATTCTCAGGTCGGTTGCTCATTGGTTAAAAGAACTCAAAGAGTAAGCCCATTTTTGAGGGCACCGCTTTGCCTACCATAGTTTTTGTGGGCACAGTTTTTTCTGGCAAAGGCGAAGGAAAAAAATTTATCAGTTTACCCTGGGTTAAAAGCCAAATCAAAGAAAAACTCGGTTTTTCCCCCTATGCAGGAACCTTGAACATTCGTTTGAATTCGGAAAGCGCTAGAAAAAAAATTTTGCTTGGAAATGAAGGAGCAATTTGGATTGAGCCCAAAAAGGGTTATTGTCCAGGTGTAATGTTCAAAGCGCAAATAGCCGATTTAGTCTGTTGCAGTTGTGGTTCCGAAAATTCCCAATTACCCAAGAGATGTTTTGGAGGTTATTGCGCCAGTTTGCCTGCGGGAGCGGCTGAAGTTGGTAGACGGCTGCGAAGTAGCTGTTTCGGTTAGTGTTTAGGGCCAATTGTTTTTTTGAAGTTTTCCATGTATTCGATTTCGCAGCCGGATTTTTTAAGGTAGGCGCCGTATGCTGAGAGTGCTTTCATGGCGCGTGCTGCATCTTCGGGTGAAGAGAATGAGGGGACGCCGAGTTTGTCGAAGCGTGCGCGGGTGTAGAGGGCCATTTCTGTTTCGCCGATGTCGCACATGACGATGGGTTTGTGGTAGTTTTCGGCGACTTTGACTATGCCGTCGATATAGACTTCTCTTAGCCCTGGCATATGGTGGAGCCCAAGAAGGATGATGCCGTTTACTGTCGGGTCTTGGAACATAAGGTCCGCTGCCATGACGAACATGTCGTCGATTACTGAGCCAGTAAGGTCTACGGGGTTTGAAGTGGCTGCGATTTTTAAGATGATATTTTGGTCTTTTAATTCCTGGAACTTCTGCAACGTTTCCTCAGAGAAGCGATCTACTGTTAGGCCTAAGGCTTCGCATTCGTCAACGGTCATAACGCCGGGTCCGCCTGCGTCAGTTAAGATGCCAATGTTCTTACCTATAGCCGGCGGCTGCATAGCTAAGGCTTTGCCGATGTCAAAGAACTCCTCCATGTCACGTGCCCTGATGATACCGCCCTGCTCGAAGGCTGCGGCGTAAATTTTGTCTGAGCCAGCAATGGCCCCTGTGTGTGAAGCCGCTGCTCTTGCGCCTGCCGCGCTTCTGCCTGACTTGATTATAACGATGGGTTTTTTGCATGTTACCTTTTTTGCGATTTTAAGGAATTCTCGTCCTCGGGTAACATCTTCCAGATAGACCAGAATAACTTTTGTTTCTTTGTCATGGAGCAGGTAGTGAAGTATGTCGGATTCGGTTACGTCACATTTGTTGCCGAAGCTCACGAATTTGCTAACACCCATCTGGCGCCCAGTCAAGTAGTCCAATGCGGCGACGCCGAAGGCTCCGCTTTGAGTGATCATAGCGATATTGCCTGGCATGGGCCTAGGTGTAGCGATGACTTCTTCGCCTGTAGTCAGAACCTTTGTTTCGGGCAAAAACAGTGTGTCGATACCTGTTTTTGAATAGTAAACGCCCAAGCAGTTAGGACCTAAAACGCGGATTCCGCCCTTCGCTGCGGCGGCGACAACTTGGTCTTCGAGTTCTGCGTTGCCAACTTCCTTAAAGCCTGAACTGATAATGATGGCTGTCTTCACTTTCTTAGCCGCTGCCTCCTCCATAATCGAAGGCACAAACTTGGCGGGCACAATAACGACAATTAATTCAACATCGCCGGGAATTTGCGTGATGGATTGGAAGCATTTGTAACCGAGGATGGATTCTTCGCCTGGATTAACGGGGTATAAATCACCTTTAAAGACACCGCGGTCTTTGTTTACAGCGAAGTTCTTGAAGATGACATGTCCTGCTTTATCGACTTTTTTTGTGGCGCCGACTACTGCGACTGAGTGAGGGTTGAAGAATGCATCCATCTTCTGAAGTGTCTCTTCCATACCTTATCCATCCATTCCGCTTAAGGCTTACAAACCTTGTTTTATGTGTTGCTCCCAAAAAAGCATTTTTTGGCTAACGTGATAAATCGTTCCTTTGGCTATTAAGATTGCTTGCTTGTTTTTCTTACGATTACTATGGGTTTATGGTGGATTGCTTCAAGCATTTCCCAGGTTACGTCATTGACATCTACATGGAACCTTGCTGCCATATCCCAAACCGTGGCGCCTGAACCTGGACCCCGCGCTTTGTCAGCAATGTTAGTTATTGTTAACGCTGTAGCCGCTGAAAGATTACAACCCGCCGCTGATAGGGGGGTGGAGCTTTTCTTGAGCTTGAAGATCCTGCCTACAAGATAAGTGGCGGTTGCACCCAACGAATGGATGCCTTTGAGCGGATTAGGTCTTGGCGTGAAAAAGAAGTTGTGGAACTTATAGGTTTTGTCGGTGTCAGCGATGATTACGCACACATTTTTCTGCAATCGCTGTCGGATTTGGGTTTGAATTTTCTGCGCCGGCGCATCTGGCTTATTCAACGGCAAGCTAACGTATGAGTAGGGTAGGTTGGAGCCGTCGATTCCACCTTCCGAACCAAACATAAGCGCCTGCCAAAACCCAGCGTACTGCAGGGCGACCTGTTTGTGTCGGCTACCAGACTCTATGGGATAATTTTGTAATCTTTTCAGGAGACGTGGACCAAAATTGCAAAGAATTCCAAGGGGGTAACCCCAGAGAAGCGCGCATCCAGAAACTTACCAGAACTTTCGCGGTCAAGCCCGGCTTAACTTCGCTTTCATCAACCATGCAACCCAGCGCAGTTGAAACCGCTTTTTCTGAAACCACAACAAAATCGTTATCAATAACCTTCCCTTCGACGGCAAAAAGGATTTTGCTGGCATAGTCGCTGTGGGGCTTCCAGTAATCGGTCGTGATTGCCAACGCTTTGTACTTGGTCATTGATTAGGGCACGCTACAATTGCAAGGTTGAGTTTTGACTTAATAAAGGCTTAAGAAATCACATACCAATCAATTGAACAGAAGTTAGAGATAGCTAGAATAATGCGTAAGGGAATCCTTGGTTGTTCTGGTAGAGTTTGCCTTTTATTGGGATTTGCTGTCCGCATACAGGGCATTTCATGTCGCTTGTTAGGTTCCAATTGGTGATGTCGAAGCTGTTGCGTTTGATGACGGCTGTATTGCAGTTGGGGCAATAAGTATTTTCGCCGGGGTGACCTGGAACATTACCCATGTAAACGTAGTTTAAGCCCTGATTTTTAGCTGTTAGATACGCACGTTCCATGTCTTGGACGCTTGTTGCTGGAGTAGTAGTTAATTTGTATTCAGGATGGAAACGCAATAGGTGAAAAGGAGTGTCTGGCCCCAAATAGTTTTTTATCCATTTGACCATTTCTCGGATTCTATCCATGGAATCGCCTATCTTTGGAACCACTAAATTGGTAATTTCGACGTGTACGCCCTGCAGCTTGAGTTCTTTTAGAGTTTCGTAGATTGGTTCAACGCTGGGCACTGACATGACGGATTTATAGAATTCGGGGTCCCCGCCGCCCTTGAAATCAATTGTTGCAGCGTCGAGGTAGGGAGCGATGGTTTTTACTGCTTCAGGCGTCATGTAACCATTAGTTACGAACGTGTTGAATAAACCCGATTCATGCGCCAACTTTGCGCTGTCATACGCGTATTCCATGAAAATGGTGGGTTCAGTGTAGGTGTAGCTAATTCCTTGGCAACCAGCGTTCTTAGCTGACTTGACCACTTCTTCGGGCGGAAAGAGGTTGCCTGCGACTTCATGGTCTTGGCTTATCATCCAGTTGTCGCAGAATTGGCAGCGGAAATTGCAGCCAGCCGCAGCAACCGACAGCACCAATGCGCCGGGGTTGAAGTGGCTGAGGGGTTTTTTGCTAATCGGGTCAACGCCTACGGAAACGGCTTTACCATAGTTGAGGGTATAGAGGGTGCCGCCCTGGTTTTTTCTAACCATGCAGAATCCTGTTGAATCGTCGCTGATTAAGCATCGGCGTGCGCAAAGGCAACATTTGACTTTGCCTTCTATTTGCCTTTCATACAGCATGGCTTCATGTAAAGACATAACAATCCTCAAAAGAGAATAGAGGGTTTCTGTTTAAAAGCATTCATTACAAAGAGCTTGCTACAAATCCCTTAACAGAAAAATAACTTGTCTCTTAAGTGGAGGCAAATCTTTCTTGACAGTCTCCCAAACCAAAGGCAGATTCACCCCAAAATACGCGTGAATCAGTTTATCGCGCATTCCAGCAATATTTTTCCAATCAACATCGGAGCTTTTTGCTTTCAATTCACCACTCAAGTTCTTGGTCGCCTCACCAATTATCTCAAGACCGCGCAATACAGCATACTGTTTCTCTTTATTCCCAAAAAACTGCTCTTCAGACACGCCTTGCATAAACTTTTCTATATCCGAAATTGTATCTAAAATGTGCGTTAAGTAAACCTTATCTTTTTTCATAAATAACGCGCATCTCTCTCTTCACATCTTCAGCTATGTAAGAATTTAAACTACTAAAAACCCCAAGATCCACCTTTCGTTTGAATACTGTACTCAACTCGTCTTCCACGCGAACTAAATCCAGAAGTGTTTTTCCTTTGGCCTGCTCAAATTCGATTGCAATATCAATGTCGCTCTTCTTCTTTTGCTCCCCTCTTACAAAAGAACCAAACACCGCCAAAAAGACAATATCGTTTTTCTCGCAAATCTCAGATAGTTTTTCTTCTAAACCCTTTATTCTAAGCACTTTGGGCAACTTTTCAACTTGAATTTCCATGATTCTTATTAGATAACTGCAAGACTTAAGCCTTTTCAGGCAAAAATAATGGCTGAAGAATGAAAAGGAAAACAGGGGCTTGCTAAAAACAAACATCCATTTACAAGAGCTTGTTGAAAAAGCAGCTATATTCGCCCGTGTGACACGCAGGGCCAATCTGTTCAACCACATAAAGTAGTGAGTCGTAGTCGCAGTCGGTTGCGACGGAGATGACTTTTTGGGTGTGCCCTGAAGTTTCGCCTTTAATCCAAAGTTCATTTCGGCTGCGGCTCCAGTAGGTGGCTTTTCGGGTTTTGAGGGTAAGCTCAATTGCTTCTTTGTTGGCGTAGGCTTGCATTAGGATTTCCTTTGTTTTTGCATCCTGCACAATTATTGGTATGAGTCCGTTGCCTTTTTTGAAATCTAATTTTTCGAGCAATTCTTGTTGTGTTGTCATGTTCGTATTGTCACCCCCATTTTACGAAGGTAATCCTTCACAACTGGAACAGGGTAATTGTTATAGTGGAAAATCGATGCAGCCAATGCCGCGTCTGCCTTGCCTTCGGTTAAGACCTCTAAGAGGTGTTTGGGTACTCCTGCTCCACCGCTTGCAATGATGGGCACGTTGACGCGTTCGGATATGGCTCGGGTTAATTCGATGTCGTAGCCGTCTTTTGTGCCATCTTTATCCATCGAAGTTACGAGGAACTCGCCTGCACCAAGCTTCTCAGCCTGCATCGCCCAGACTAAAGCATCGATACCTGTGGGTTTTCTGCCCCCATAAGTGACCACTTCAAACCAAACCTTGCCCTCGCCCGTTTCGACCATGATTTTGCCTTCGCTGGGCGTTCGGTTGCGTTTAGCATCAATGGCGCATACAACGCATTGTCTTCCGAAAACGTCAGCTAATTCAGTTATGACTTTCGGGTTTTCCACTGCTGCTGTGTTAACCGACACTTTGTCAGCGCCACTACATAAAACCAATCGTGCATCCGACACATTTCGAACGCCTCCTCCGACAGTGAAAGGTATACTTATCGCTTTAGCGACACCCTCAACGACACCTCGCAAGATGTCCCGTTTCTCAGAAGATGCAGTGATATCCAGAAAGACTAGCTCGTCAGCACCCTCGTCAGAGTATCGTTTAGCCATTTCAACTGGGTCGCCTGCACATTTTGGATTCAAGAAATTTACGCACTTAACCACTTTCCCATGATCAACGTCTAAGCAGGGTATGATTCGTTTTGCAAGCGGCATCTTTAGGCTCCTATTTTTTGTATGGCTTCCTTTAACGTGAAACGTCCCTCATAAAGGGCTTTTCCGATGACCGCACCTTCAACGCCGATTTCTTTTAGAGCAGCTAAATCGCCGATACTTCCGATTCCACCTGCAGCAACGATTTTAGTGTTGGGGTATAATGCAGCTTGGCTGAGCGTTTGTAAGTCTGGACCGCTAAGCATGCCATCTTGGGCTATGGATGTTATCAGGAAACGACGAACACCTAACTCTGTGTATTTCTCGAGCGCACTATCTACTGTCATGGCAGTTTGGGTTTTCCATCCTTCAACCATAACGAGCCCTTCGTTGTTGTCCAATGCCACAATGACGGATTCTAAGCCGAATTTTTTTCGGATTTTACCAATTGCCGAAGGGTCACTAAACGCTAAGGCGCCAAGGATGACTTGAGATATGCCTGTTTGGAAAAGTTTTTCTGCCGCTTCATAGCTACGTATTCCGCCGCCGACTTGTATGGGTAAATCCACGTTTTTTGCAACTTCAGCTATGACAGAATGGTTGTTGCCAAGCGCAAAAGCGGCGTCTAAATCTATGATGTGAAGTTTGGCGGCGCCTTCGTCTCGCCAGCGTTTTGCGGCTTCAAGTGGGGTGCCAAATTCGGCTTCGTAGAATTTGGCAGTTTTGGCTTCGCCGCGGGTTAAGCGGACGATTTTGCCATTCATTAAATCGATTGCTGGAATCAACTGCATATTGGTCACTTCACGACTGTTTTGGCGAAGTTTTTTAGGATTTTAAGTCCGATGTCGCCTGATTTTTCTGGGTGGAACTGGGTGCCGTAGATGTTTTTTTGCGCGACTGCGGATGTGAAGGTTACGCCGTATTCGGTCGTTGTGCAAACGATGGTTTTGTCTTTGGGCACGGGATAAAGCGAGTGGACAAAGTAAACGTAAGTACCTTCTACTACGCCGTCGAACAATTCGTTTGGCTTCAGGATGTTTAAGGTGTTCCAGCCCATGTGGGGAACCTTAACGGTTTTGGGCAACGTGACGTTTCTGCCCTTGAAAAGTGCTAATCCTGTACCTGGTCCTTCTTCGCTGGATTCAAAGAAAAGCTGCAAACCCAAGCAAATGCCAAGTAGCGGAGTGCCTTCTTGGATTTTGTTTTGGATGATTTCTTTCGCTGCGTCAAGTTTGTCGGATGCGGCGGTGAAGCTTCCGACACCCGGTAATGCGATGGCGTCGGCTTTTGCTAAGTCTTTTGCTGTGGTGCCGATTGACGAGGTTAACCCTGCTTTTTCTAACGCTGTTTTGAGGCTAAGAAGGTTGCCGACGCCATAGTCGAATATGACAGCTTGCGGCATTAGATAACGCCCTTGGAGCTTGGTACGCCTTTGCGTCTTGGATCCATGGCTATGGCTTGGCGAAGTGAGAGTGCAAGGGCTTTGGTTGCGGCTTCGGCTTTGTGGTGGTCGTTGCTTCCGTATTCAACGAAGATGTGCACGTTCGCCTGCAGCGATTGCGCCAAGGATTCAAAGAAGTGGTTGATGTCTTCGGTGAGCATTTCTTCTACTTTTTTGCCGCGGAGTTTAAGATCGATTTTGAAATATGGACGCTTTACTAAGTCTACGGCGGCGAACGCAAGTGAGCAGTCCATGGGTGCGGCGGCGTCGCCGAACCGTATGATGCCTTCGCGAGTGCCTAACGCTTTGTTTAGGGCTTCGCCCAAGCCTATGGCTAGGTCTTCGACGCTGTGGTGCACTAAGTCGCCCTTGACGGAAGCGGTTATGTCGATTAAGCTGTGGGTTGCCAGCGAAGTAATCATGTGATTGAGGAACGGCACGGGTGAGCAAACAGACACTTTTCCTTCGCCATCCAAATTCACAGATACTTTAACTTCGGTTTCCTTGGTTTTACGGTAGACTTCTTCGAGTCTCATTCGTCTTCCTCTTCAATCTCTTTTAGTGCATCGATTAGTTTTGCGTTCATTTCAGGCAAGCCAACGGTGACGCGGAAGCAGTTCTCGTACTTGAGGATTTTACCGCATTTCTTAATCATGATGCCCTTCCAAAGCAGCTTCTGGTTAATGATGTCGGCGGGTTTTTGGGTGTTCATCAGCACAAAGTTGGCCTGCGAGTCGAAGGCTTGTATGCCTTCTATCTCGTTGAGTGACTTTATCAGTTTTGTCCGTTCACTTTTCACCTGCTTGACAGAATCCATCATCAAATCGACGTTGTCGAGCATTTTGGCGCCCATTCTAAGTGTAAAACCGCTAACAGGGTAGGGGAGGGGGGCTTTTTCGGTCAGAAGCTTAGCTAATTCTGGGTTTGCAACGGCGTAGCCGAGCCGAAGTGCTGCTAAACCGAACGCTTTGGAGAAAGTCCGTAGAATAATCATGTTCTCAATTTCCTTTATCCTGGGCACGAAAGAGTAGTCAGCGAATTCGCCATATGCCTCATCCAAAATGACAATGCCTGGGAACGCCTGCGTTAAGGCTTCGATCTCTTCAGCTTCGTATTGTGTGCCGGTTGGGCTGTTGGGCGAACAGAGGTATAGGAGTCTTGTTTTATCTGAGAACTTAGATAACATTCCTTTAACGTCGAGCTGCAGATCTTTTTTGAGCGGTACTTGGAGATATTCGCCTTCTTGGCGTTTAACACAAAGCCTTGGAATACTGAAGGTTGGTGTAAACGAGACCGCTATGTCGCCCTTTTCAACAAAAAGTCTGATAATGCGGTCGATTAACTCATCACTTGCGTTACCAACAACAAGGAATTCTTTTGGAACTTTCATGTAGCCCGCGATTTTTTCTCGCAGTTTAATCTCCTCGTCCTCGGGATACATTCGTAAATCGATTTCATCAGCCAACTCTTTCACAAGTTTAGCCTGTTTTACCCTAGGCATGAACAAGTTCTCGTTGAAGTCTAACTTGATTATCTGTTTAGTTGTGACACCCAGCTGCTTCGCTATAGTTTCGGGCGTTGCTCCAGCGGAGTAGCAGTCTATTGCTTGAAGTTTTTCGAGTTTCTGTTTAATCCATTTCTTGTATGATTCACTCATTTTTCTAACCTTGCCTGAATTGCTTTATAGTGATTGGGAAGGTTTTCAGTTTCCGACATAACCTTAATGCTATCCTTGACTCTTTCGAGACCCACTCTTGTACTTTCGACTATACTTACACGCCGCATAAAGTCAAAGACTGACAAGCCTGAAAACGATTGAGCAAACCCCCCTGTAGGCAACACATGGTTGGTTCCGCTACCATAGTCGCTTAATGCAACGGGGCTATAGGGACCTAACAATATGAGCCCAGCTGTTAGATTCTCAGCGACCTCGTTGGGTTTTGCGGTCAGGACTTCTAAGTGTTCCGCAGCAAACTGATTCACCAGTCCGATTGCCTCATCCATGCTGCTGCAGACTATAATGAAGCCATATTTGGATAGTGACTCAGATATTTTTTCGCTTCTTTCTGCAGAAGCAACGACTTTTGCCAAGTTTTCCTGCACTTTCACAGAGAGCGGCTCAGAAGTTGTAATGAGCCCAGCAACACTATCTCCTCCATGCTCAGCCTGCGAAACCATATCAAACGCAATCAACCGTGCATCGGCCGACTCGTCCGCCAACACGAGCACTTCGCTTGGACCAGCAGGCATATCAATCGCAACATCTGTCGAAACCAGAACTTTCGCTGCAGTCACGTACTTGCTACCCGGACCCACGATTTTTCGGACTGGTGCAATGGTTCTTGTTCCGTAAGCTAAAGCAGCTATGGATTGTGCACCACCTACTTTGTAGACTTCGTCGACTCCGCAAATGTCTGCGGCAACTAAAACCAATGGATTAACTTTCCCTTGTGCATCTGAAGGAGAACACACAACAACTCGTGGAACACCTGCAACTTTGGCTGGAACAACAGTCATGACAAGTGTGCTTGGGTAAACAGCTTGTCCTCCTGGAACGTAGCATCCGACACTTGCAATCGGACACAGAATAGTCTGCACCGATATTCCGTTACTGGCGGTTTTGATGTCGGTTTGGGTAAGCAGTTGCTTTTGGAATTTGCAGACTTTTTCCTGCACAAATTTTATTGCGGAGATTTGTTGGGAAGTGGTTTTTGTGTAAGCTTCTTTGAATTCTGAAGGTTTAACTCTGAGAGCACGCGAAGACAATTCAGCGCGGTCAAATTTTAAGGCAAATTCCACAAGCGCCGTATCGCCGTCTGCTTTTACCTGGTTTATTATGGCTTGGACGCTGGCTTGAAGCTCTTGGGTTGCTTTCTGGTCTGCCTGCTGCCTTCTAAACCAGTCGGCTGGCAGCTCTTTAGAGTTCCAGACTTTTATGTTGAATCCTTTTTGCATTGACCTTCGTTTCTCCGTGCAATTTCGTCGAGCGCTAGGACCTGTCTTGGCTCATAAACGACTAAGCCCTGGGCTAATTTGCGGATTTTGGGTAGCAACTCGATTAGACAGTCTTTTTCGATTACTGTGTTTACGCTAACCCATGTGTCGTCTGCTAACGGTGCGATGGTGGGGTTCTTTAATGCAGGCAATTCAGTCAGCAGCCTCTGCAGGTTTGCTTTCTTGACATTGACGAATATGTGGATTCTCTTTGAACCGTCTACGACACCCTTGAGCAAAGCAACTATGTCATAGATTTTTTCGCGTTTCTCAGGGTCTTCAAGGCTTTTCTTGTTAGCAATGAGCACTGCTGACGATTTTAGAACGGTCTCTATGATTCGCAGGTTGTTGGCTTCTATTGTTGTGCCTGTTTCGGTTACATCCATGATGCAGTCAGAGTCTTCTGGCGGCTTAGCCTCAGTTGCACCGAAGGAAAGGAAAATTTTGGCTCGTGAATTGTCACCTTTTTTCCACCAAGGGGTAACAATCATCGGTTCGGCAGTGCCAAACCTCTTCTTGTATTGGGGAGTGCTCTTGAGGTATTCTGAGGCGATGTTGAGGTATTCCGTGCTGATTCGGAAATTTTTGCCCTGGCTCCAAATCGACTCCATAAAATCGCCTACCGTACTCTTTTCAGGAACACTTTTAGGCACGGCTATTACGAGTTTGATTTTTCCGTATTCGAGATTCTGGAGGATTTCGACGTCGGCTTTGTTTTCTTTAACCCAATCTTCTCCTGTGATGCCGAGGTCTTGGAGACCTTCGTTGACAAAAACAGGGATTTCTTGGGGTCGAAGAACCTTCATTTCGATTTGGGGGTCGTTTATGCTGGGGCGGTAAGTGCGTTCTGTACCGCCGATTTTAAATCCTGATTTTGAAAAGAATTCCGCTGTGGCTTTTTCTAGTGAGCCTTTCGGTATTGCAAATTTTATTTTATCCATAAATTTTTTTCTCCTGAACTTTTAGAGAGGTATCTAAAGGGATTTTGTCTGCACAAAACTGGTCTTTTGGGGTTGCGCCTAATTCTAAATAGCTAACTGTTGTTACGCTTTCAATGAAGGCAATCGCCTTGTATGAACGCAATCCCTCATCATATACCACTGGAAGACACCTGAACTCCTGTCTTCCTAATAAATCTGTTTCCCAATATTTAACTGTCGAACACCAAATAAGCGTTAAACAGAAGTGGAATTGGGGTTTATAATCTCAAAAACCATTGGAGCGACAGAATTGCGCATCTCCAACTTAACGTTAAGCAACCCTTCGAGCAAACCCTTCCAAATCTCGCAGTCATGAATGAACGGCGACTTTAACAGCAAAAACTTGTCTTTGAGATAAAAGTCTCCGAACCCTTGCACTCTTAGCCTATTGAAAATGGCTTCCCAATTTTCCTGCTTGCTCGAATCTACCCCAAGGGTGGATTGTATTGAAACTTTTAGGGCATCACCCATCTTTTCGCCGACTGCAGGCCATCTCTCTTTAGGGATCTGTTGAGTGAGTATGTTGAGTAATTCAACGTTGACAAAGGCTGTGCGGCTTATGCCACAATAGTATTCGCCTGGGAAGTGCCAATCGTAGATCATCATGTTCTTGTAGATGTCAAGCATTTTAGAAATAAGAGGTTTTATGCCAGGTTCTTTGCCCTCTCTTATCAGTGATTCGATGAATTCGCGCTCGCCCTTTTCAAGGATGATGGTCGTTCTTTTTGCTTCTTCATTCTTCTCAAATGGAGCTTCAGAGATGCTTCGTCTATCAGGCATAGCCCCTATTCTTCTGGGAATATTTAATATGCCTTATGTATTCAGCCAACATATTCAAACTCCGCAATTACATGCGTTGCTTTCTGATTGTGCGGACTGACAAAGTATAGCCCTAAAAAAAATAGTTCGGCAGGAAGTTTTCAGGATTTATTTTCTTCAGTTTTAGAAAGAGGGTGCGCTCCTTTTTTTATTTGCTCCTTCCTTTATCATGTTAATCGTTTAGAGTTCAGTTTAAATTCTTTTCAGGAATCCGATGGAAGAGGGGGTTGAATTCGAACCTCCAATGAACGGAGATGGCTCCCGCATTTCTCTTTTTTATTTAGCGTGCGAGGAGACGATAACGGGAGCAATCAAGCCAACAAACATGACAGAAGAAGACTTAAAGGCAATAGCCCAGAATATTGTTGATGTAAAGGTCTCGCGGAAATATATAATCCAATTTGCTGGAAGTAAGAGAAAATGAACGAAGCTGCGTTATACAACGCTATTTTTAAAAGAAAGTCAATTAGGGAATATGACACAACGCCACTCGACTCAAATCGGCATGAAGACGTTTTAAAGACTTTGAAGTCCCTAAAACCTATGTTGAATGATGTAAAGACAGAGTTCAGGATTATAACGCCAGAACAAGTAACAAGAAAATTCAATAACAAAGCACCCTACTTCATTGCAGCATTCTCAGAAGCAAAAGACGCATACAAAGTCAACGTCGGTTTCATGCTTCAACAAATGGACCTTTATTTGTCATCAACTGGCTTAGGCAGTTGCTGGTTGGGCATTCCTCAACCAACGAAAGAGGTAACAGAGTCTTCGAATCTTGAATTCATTATTTTGATGTCATTTGGAAATTCAAAGGAAAAACTATACAGATCCAGCGTTTCAGAATTCAAGAGGCAATCTATTTCGGACATAACAGACATAAAGGGTGAGGAGGAATTGTTAGAACCAGTTCGTCTTGCTCCGTCAGCCGTAAACTTACAAAACTGGTATTTTACCGGTGATGAGAATACAGTTCACGCTTATTCCTCCAAACCCAACTTTCTTAGAAACATCGTTGGCGGGAGCTACTTTCCTGTCAATATGGGTATTGCTCTATGCCATTTACAACTTGCGGCGGAGCATCTTGGCAGGAAAACTAAATTCGTCTTTGACAGTTCAAGGGATAAAAACCCACCCAAGAACCGGACGTACGTTGCAACTTTAGAGATGTAAAAGCCTTACAATCGCATCAGCTTAATCCCAAGCCTTCCCTTTCCTTTTTTCAAAGGTCCAAAATGAAGACTGAAAACAAACCCTATGTAATCTGTGCATCAGGGTTTTCTCGAACCTCCCATGTGGATATGGAACCCGTATGCCCTTTTTTGTTTAAACAGTTTGGCACTCCAGTTTTCAAATAAAGGCATGAATGCGATTCAGTTAGTAAATTTCAATATAATTCGTTTAGAATATATTATTTTTTCAATTCAATTAGCAATTTTAACACCAGTTTAAGTGCAGAATCGTAGCCATCGCAATATTCTTTGCTTGACTCTTTATCCGCATAGGTTTGCTCCACAATTTCTTTTTCAAGGCCTTCATTAGTTAGCTGGATTGAGCCATCTTTAAGCCAAATCAGAGCATCTACATACCCGTGTTCTGAGTCTGAAAGTTCATCTGTTACAGATGATTCTGCTTTCTGCCTGATTATTTCCTCAATCTTTTCTTTTAACTGGTTCTCAACCTTGCTCATTTCTTTCACCAATTCGATTACTTGTTTGTTATAGAGTTAAATAGCTGTCGGCTCATCCACCGTCCTTCATTAATCCTTGAATGTCTCAGTAATAGTCCTAACCGTTCAGTACTTCGGTATTATCAATAACGAAGAATTTTACACTCGAAAAGAACTGAGAGAAACTGATGAGAAAATACTGGGAAGAGTAAAACTATTCAGCTAAAGAGATTTTGGTTTCAATATATTGTTTCCCGTCGGTCAGAAAATATCGTATAATGATTCAACACAGTTCACTCTTAACCTTTCACGCCTGCCTTCTTTCTAACATAATCGTTAAACTTGCCATATACTCCACCAAAAAAAATCTCTAGCACAGCGGAGGAGCCTAGACCAATCAATGCGGCTTCAAACGACTTTGACGTATACAAGTATACTGGAGTGTAAACGATCACCCAAAAGATTGCCATGCACACCGCATCTACAGCGAATTTCTTATTGACGAAATACCTGATGTATTTGTTGTTTATCTTCAAGTTGCCCACTCTGAGATTATCTTTTATGTGAATGCTAAATAGCTTCTCATAGGCAACTTAGGAATGTAAATATCACGTATTAGGCTTCCAAGAAAAATTTTGCGACAGAAAAAAATGAAGCAATTAATGAAAAGATTATTGGGACAAAGCAAAGCTATTCTTTTAGCTAGAAACCCAGTTTTTCATTCACAAAGAACAAACTAACCTTCCGAAAAGGCAAAGTTTCTTTTTCAGATATCAGAATCTTGCCTATTTCACAGCCTTTGAATCCAGCCTGCTTCAATCGTTGGTCTTCAAGGGGTAAACAATACTCATATATCCGCCTAAGCCCTTCCTCCAAATCAAGAACAATCTTCTGTGTACCTACAACCCAAACTACATTGTTTGACGAAAAAGCGTAAGGAGCCAATTGACTGCCAGTGTTGCTTGCGGTAATTACTTCACCAGATTGCGTAACAGCGTGAACACTGCCCAAAAAATAGTTGGCAAGGACACTTTTTTTGCGCAGTTCAGCTTGCTTCTGCGGGTCCTTTTCTGAAACTATTTTGTCTTTGAGGTTATTCCATGGGTGCTTACCCGACTTCAAAAGGTCAATAAAGCCAATTTCATTTAGACTAGTTGAGCTACCAGCCATTACGTCTACTCCTGCAGGAATGAACTCTGTCAATCTTTTCAGTGCATCTTCTTTGTTATTCAAAAATTCAACTTGAACGCCTCTACTTTTGAGAGATTCAATAGTTTTTTTTACAACGTCTTCGTCAGCTAATTCAACCCACACATTATAAAACCTCACTTGCCTTGTTAACGCAAAAATCTATAAAGATATCGTAGGAGCGAACTAATGGAGGACGAAATTAATTTGACTAAATCCTCAATTCTGGATTATTCTTATTTTTTTTACCCAAACATGGGTGATTTCCCCAAATACGTATTTGCGATAATGGTTTGCTTCTTTGTAAGCTTCGTTTATTTGGTCTTTAGCTTCTTGTGTGTAAAAATCATTGGGATTGGGGGTAGTAAGTTCCGTTAATTTACATTCAATAATTAGTCTGGCTTCTTTGAAAGACATATCTCCGGAAGGAGTTTGAATACTTGTCAATTCAACTTCGTTCATTTTCTCACTATCTCTTCCTGATTTACTTCCCAAAAAGAGCATTTGTTCCTTACAATCATCTGGGAAGTAAGACAGCGTATATGTTTGCTCTTTTTGAATCATTTCAAGTGTATGACGGTCCGCTCGAATAATACACCAAGTGGTAGGTTTTTTAAAAAGAACCCCCAAACCACCCCCACTGCCTATCATGGAATTATAATGATCTTCCTTGCCCGCAGTAATAACGAAAAAATCTTTTCCAACCAACGTAAATACATTGTCGCTTAGCTCTTCGGGCGAAATTTGTTTAAATAATTGAGTAAAATTCATCTCTTTGACATTTACATTATTTGTTTTTTCTTTCATTTTTTCTCCTCGCCCACTCTCTCTATATCAAATATTGGAGTTTTAAGAGTTATCTAGATTTGCATAGATAAAAGTCTGGGATATTGTTTCTTTCTAGAGACGCACAAAACGTTATACTGGCTAGAGTCGCTATGAAATCGAAGGAAATAGTTGAGGCGACAAATGTTGTTATCAAGAGATTGTGGCGGTTGCTCACAAAAGAAGACGTGCAGTCAACGCTACAGAAAAGTCCAAAGTGGCGAAAAAGTCTATTGCCCCGATGGATCAGTTCATCTAGTAGATAGTGCGTCCGTAATTCAAACAATCGAATTCCAAATCGCAGAAACAAATGAAAAGTGTCCAATCCAACGAAGTTGAAGTGAGCTTTAAATCAAGTAGTTCATGAAAAAACTTGGTTAGCCTAAAGGAAGCAAGGCTATCTTGAAACCCTAATGTTGTTTTAAATACCACTTAGATATCTACTCTCACTTTTTAACATTGAAGACAAAGAAAAAGTTTGACTACTTGAAGAAACGGCAGATTGACCCAGCTATTCTTAGAAGGGCTGAATTGACTTGTTTGAAATAAGACCAACAAACTTGCAGATGGCACTTCTTATCTGAATATGACGTTTACAGAATAGCAAATGTAGGTAAAAAAAAAGCCAATTGTTAAATTTTGAAACAAATCAGCCGTCCATCCAAGGCATAGAAATTTAAAACGACCTTGCAAACCCAGATTTTTACACGCAAAAACAGATATACAAAAAAAGAAAAGAGGTTAGGGTTTTTTTGTCATCTCGTGGCGTATCCACCAGACAACACCTACTATTGCAGGAATTGCAAAGATTGCAACTATCCAGAGCAGTATCGTCACCATCGAACCGACAACATAGTCCAAGGTGTAAGTTGAGATGGCAACATTCCAGTTTCCGTCAACGTACACTTTAAGGGCAAAGGCAATGAACAGCAGCGGTGAAATTGCGCCTCCTGCGTTGCGTGACTTTGACCGCTTCCAAGACAGCCCCGTCTTTTCCGCTTCTGACAAATGTTTCCACCATTGCCAAGCTATCACTGCACCGACCGCTACAGGTATGCCGATTAGGATAAGCTCCCAGAATAAGGCATGCAGAATAAACGATACAACATTTCCCATTGACCACATGCCAAGAACTGCTGGAACCAACCCTGTTGACTGGGCATTTCCAGTGAACCACAGAAAGACATAGACTGCTCCTGCAAACGCCAAAATGGCTGCTGCAATAAAAAGTGCAAAGGCTGGCCAGTGCTTTCTCAGGAACAGCTGCCAGCTATAGCCTGTTTGGGTTTCAACTTGTTCAGTTGTCATGTTCTTCGCCTTTTAAAGTCGGTTTTGGGTGGCTTGTGTTGCTTGATTTGGCTGGGCAGGTGGCTGCTGTGAGTATCCGTATCCGTTGGCGTAGGGTTGGTAGTCTTTGGGCTTCATGCTAAAGAAGCCTATTGTGGCAAAAATCCATGCGATGAGTATCAGTACTAAGCCTATGCCGATGATTGTTAATGCGGCGCCAACTATGAACAATGTGCCTGCGGTAGTGAAGGATGATTCGCCTGTTTTCTGTCCCATTGTTTCAAAGACTTTTTTTAGGTGTATTGCAGCGAGCAAGTAAAACACAAATGCGACTACGAGCCCAACTAAGATTGCAACGACGCCTCCTACGAAGCCTAAAGCAAGCGATGGAGCAACACCAGAGAATAACCCAAAGCTGGCAAAGCTTATCACGCCAACGCCGATGGCCACTGCCGCCGCGATTAGGGCAACTATGTAGTATTTTAGACCTGTCAACGTGTTCTGATAAATGCTTTCATCCTGGTAGTAATATGAGAGTTCTTTCATTGCTTTGAGTAGTAGGACTATACCAACTATGCCAAGGACCCATCCGACAGTTGGAACTAAGCCAAGTAAAAGCAGGATTCCGCCTTCGCCGGCCAATGTTTTGCTATACTGAAAGTTCACATTCATCTTATTTTTCCTCCGAATTTTTTTTCGCTGAAATCCCTATAGGCACCTCGGGATATAGCCCTAACATTTGGAACTGCGCATCTGAACTTTAGAGGGAGAACTCTAAGGGTTAGAGTCATAAGCAAAAGACCAAAAATATGGAAAAACTACAGTTAATAAGAGTTTAATTTATTTGCGCCTTCCTCAAATATCACTAAAGGGCTAAGAATTGGCGAAATCCCGTGGCATAAATGCAGACATGCAGTCACCAAGAACAAGACTACTCTATCTAATTTACTCCGCACCCAACAGCCGCATCAAAGCAGCCCCCGGCACCAAATCAAACATCTCCCAAGTTTTAGGCTACAAGTCTGACGGTCATTTCCACTATGACTGGAATTACCTAATCAACGCAGGTATGATTGAGGAAAAACAAGGCTATTTCCTTGTCACTGATACAGGAAAAAAAGAATTCGCTCTCCAATCAACCGCGGCCATGAGCAACTGGATAATGGTTGTCATGGGAATTGCTATGGTGTCTTTTACAGTTGGACTTGAATTGGAATTACTGCCAAAGGAAACTGTGGCTCTTTTCGGCTCAGCTCTAATCTTGATAGGCTCTTTATTTTTGTTGCTAAACCGTAAAACCAAACCAAAATTATCTTCAGAAGCAAAAGCCCTACTAAAAGATTTAAACCGCCGTTAGCTTTCAGGGTTAAGGGCAGGCTCAACCTTGACAGTTAAATCGACCATTTTTTTCCAACCAACAGAGAGAGGAAATGGGAAAAAAACTGTTCTGCGGTACAAGACCGGATTGTCCCATTACGGCTACATTCTTTTCCAAACAGCCTCTTCTTTTCTAAACTTCTGCAACCTCCGATCCCCAAGCATTATGTAGATTGTACATTCAGAATTTTTCATGGCTATCCCTTGGCAAAAGAGCATAAAATTAATGTTAAAAAAACATAAGAATGCTTAATAAAACTGGCTTTGCCCTATTGGGGTGCCGATGAAGAAACTAATTAGCTGATTTGATGATGCACCCTAGGGTATCTGAGGCAAAATTTACTCGATTACTTTCTTTCGGACGAGGAATATCAAGAGAGCCAATCCAACAATGAACAGGGCAGCACCGGCTAGTACGGAAGCGCCATAATCGATCTTTAGGACATCCGACATCAAGTAGGGAACATATGTTGAACCAACAAAGATTAAGAATACAGAGACTATCGTCATTGCTACTTTCATGAATTTCGAATCTAAACTGCTAACTTGCATATTTTCATTGTTTTCTGTCACGCGACGCCCATCCACTTACTCTTCAGGTGCATTGTTTTCTACTAGCCCTTCTTTTATCTCTTTTCCTAATGCCTTCATCAAGAACTTGAAAACCAAGAATCCAGCGCCCTTGTCAGCCTTAAAACCCATCGTAGTGCCCAACAAACCGATACCGTCAATCTTTCTTTCCTTCGCCAACGCCAAAGTTAAGCCGGTTCCACCGACGATTCTGCCTTTACTGTAGATTACGGCGCCCTTCTCCATAAACTCCGTTGCCAACCGCGGCGACGTAGCAGCGATGTAAACTTGAGTTTTATCCTCAGTTATCGGTACTCCACCCATCGTTACGATGAATTTGCAACCCAATTTTTCAACGAAATCAAGTACGGTATCACAAACGGTATAGTGAGCGACCACATCGTCAAAGGATGGTTGAATCTCGCCTGTCATTATGACTAGATTGTTTTTCTCCATCGGTGCATAGTAGAAGTCGTAGCGTGGTAAATTAGCGATGCCCTTGCTGGTTATGGCGACGTAATCTGGAAAAGAAGGAGAATACAACTCAGCGAAAGGTTTAGCGTCAAAGAACTTTATGAGCAAATGCGCGGCTATCCTGCCGACGTTTCCAAAACCTGGGAGCCCTTGAACAAAGATTGGGTTTTCAAGAGTTGGATTCGAAAGAGTACGCAAATACGGCTTATCCAAACTAAACCATCCGTCCATACAAAGAATGTTCGACACTAAAATCCTTTTGCCGACAACGAAAAAGAAACTATTAATATTTGACGCCTCAACTAATAGGATGCATCCTCAAAAAAGTCGCATAAAACCGTAGCGGGGTGGGGTAGCCAGGATTAACCCGCTGGGCTCATAACCCAGAGATCAGTAGTTCAAATCTACTCCCCGCTACCAACAAATTTTTGCCTCCTAACCATGCGGTGGACCCTTTGACATTAGCAAAGATTGAACTCTTCAAAGCACTAAATCCACCACTAAACCAATAACCCACAACCCAAAAAACAAGAACTGCACACAACCAACATCGACACAGAAACAGAAACCCCAACATACCCCCACACTACACCCACACAACCCAACATAGCATCCACGATAGCTGTGTCAAACAAACCCTCTTCCCACACACAAAACACAACAGAAAAACAACCCAAACCAAAAAACCAAACAAAACCAAACCCCCAAGTGTAATGTGCAATTATTAGCGTACCACACCCACACAAAAAGAAAAAGCATTTAAGAACAAAAAGTAGGTCAGCAATCTAAAATCCCAATTTGACACTGGATTAAATAAATCTTATTTGACTTTTTTAAGACGGACTAAGTTTTGCTGCGAGTTTCATTATTTTATTAAGCCCTAAATACAGCTTGTTTACTGTAAAAGTAAATAAATAGGTTGACATAACATTAACGAAACTTTCGTTTGGTGAATTCCGTGAAGCGACCCAATGCGATCCTATTGATTGTGGCTTTCTCGTTACTTGTTATCTTGCCAGTTGCTTTGCCCTCTGGCGCTTCAGCGCAAACCAGCAGCTACACCATTGACAAAGTAGACCATCAGGTTCAAGTCATGTATTCAGGGCACGTAGTTGTATTGGACACTATCCATGTTTCAGGCCAAATAACTGATGGATTCATGATTGGGTTACCCTCACAGTACAGTGCTGGTGTCCTCAAGGGCATAGCATACGACGACACCCATGTTTACCAGATGAATTTAGGAGTCCAACTGGGCGACCGCAGCGGATTCTATGGCGCAACAGTAAACTTCAACGGAAACACACCAAGCGTCTTCACAATCGCGTTTGTACTATCCAACAGCCTCGTGACTGAACAAGGCACGGGCGTTTACAATCTAAACTTTCAAGCATACCCCAGTCTAGGACAGAATGCAGGAACCTGCGACGTCACAATTACTTTTCCAAGCACACCCTCAACCATAACAATCTCCAAAGATGACGGGAACATAGATACTGCGACTTACTCAAAAACTAACTTGGCAGCCTACACGTATGCTCCAGCCACAGCCGTCGTTCAATTATCAACTGGAGCCATACAGTTAACCACCGTAACCAGCTTAAACCGCCAAATAAACATCGACACAACAGGCAAAATTACGGCTTCAGATAGCTACCGGATAATCAGTAACTCCACATCGCTCATGGGTTCATTCGCAATTACGCTTCCTGGAGATGCGACGAACGTTCAGATAATGGATCAATTCGGAGTTTTATCTGCCAACTTGGGAATAAGTGGCAATTCGATAATAGCTAACGCAACCTTGGTGACGTTTTTGTCTAATGGCCAGTCGACGGTTTTGACCGCCCAATATGATTTGCCAAGTGCAACGCTTCAAGGCAACAACTATGTTTTAGGGAATTTCAAGCTGTTCCCAGATTTTAGCTACTTCGTGAATCAAGCCACTATAACTTTTAATCCGCCTGAAGGCGCCACAATCGTCACGCCAAAAGCCTCAGAACTTGACACGTCTTCAACATTAACAAGGCAAACCTACCAAGATAGCCTCACCGTAACAAAGAACAGCTTAAGCCACGTAGATTATCTTGCACCCCAACAGAACACAATCCAAATAGAATTCAATTACAACCCAGTATGGTCTTCTCTCAGACCCACATTTTGGGCCGCACTGCTCGCTGTCGTTGCATGCGTTGCAGTCTTTCTCGTTAGAAGACATAAACCAGCAGAAGAAACTTACGCAGAAAAAACCGAACGGTTAGCAACACTCCAGACACAACCGTCTACCCAGCAAACTAGGGGAGCTGAAATAAAAATAAGCCAACAAGTTTCTGCAGAAACCATCAGAGAATTCATAGATGCCTACGAAGACAAAAAACAGTTAAAGGCTGAGGTGAAGTCGATGGATGCTAAAGCGCAGAAAGGAAAAATTCCAAGACGCCAATACAAAGTTCAAAGAAATGCTATTGAGGTTCGCTTGGAAGGTATAAACCGAAACATTGAGAAAACAAAGAAAGCCTTCATGGGCACTACGGGAGGCTATTCCGATTTAGTTAAGCAACTGGATTTGGCTGAAGCAGACTTGATCGAAGCCGAAGAAAACATAAAAAACCTTGAAGCACGGCAAAACAAAGGAGAAATTTCCCTTGAAGTCTACAAAAGATCCATCGGAGACTACCAAAAACAAAGAGACAAAGCCGAATCTGCCATAAACGGAATTTTGCTGAGATTACGTGAAAAAATCCGCTAAAACACCTAAACCCTTTTATTTTACTCATCAACTTTTGAAGCAAATATCCCAGAGGTAAGACAAAAATGGTAAAAATTGTTGTCGATCCTAAATGCACTGGATGCGAAACTTGTGTCAACACTTGCCCAGTCGGCGTATATGAAATCAAAGACGGCAAGTCAGTGCCCAGCAAATCAAGCGAATGTCTTGTTTGCAGAGCATGTGAAGCACAATGCCCCGAAGGTGCAATTCAGGTAATCGAATAAACTAAGTTTCTCCACAATCTCAAGTTGAGGTTGAGAGAGTTTCCCTTTTATTAGTCAAGTTTTTATCAAGTATTTTTTGAAGCAAAAGATAAAATGCACTTGCAACTTGGGTTTAATCTTCAAGGTTTAGAAGAAACTCAACTATCTTTGCGAGTTGCCTTGCAGTTGGAAGATCTATGCTTTGTTCTTCATCTATGTTTATGATTACATTATCAGTTCGCATAGCTTTTCCTATTGGTTTCTTTTGCTATAACAATATCTCTGGCTTGCACTTCGAAGTTCGAAGTGGCAGAAAAATCAAAGTTAACGTTTTAACACTTCCATGTAAATTTAGCGGACTTAGCACTTGAGAGAACACGCACCATTCAAATAAAACTATGCAATCACACTCTCCATCAAACATTAGCTCAACCCAAGCAAAAGTTATATTCTAAAGCTCCCTAAAACCTTGTTATGCCAGACAAAGTTCATTGTTGCCACATACTGGTTAAAACATTAACAGAAGCCCAAAACGCCAAAGCCCGACTCGATAAAGGTGAAAAATTTGGCGCTGTAGCCCAACAAGTTTCTCTGTGCCCATCCGGCAAAAAAGGGGGAGACCTAGGAACTTTCACAAGAGGGAAGATGGTGAAAGAATTCGAGAAAACCGCCTTCGAACTCGAGAAAGGTCAAACTTCGGCGCCTGTTAAAACTCAGTTTGGGTACCACGTTATAAAACGAATCGAATAGACAATTGCAACAGGGTAAATCCGCCCTGAAGTGCTTTTTATGTTCCAAAGAAAAGGCAGGAATCTAAGGGGTAAACATAAAAGTGAACATTTCCAAAAACGAAAGAACATTATTGATAGTTTGCTTAGTGTTTCTTCCAAGTTTTTTGCTGGTTACATTTTTCAGGGCAAACTTTCACCAAATTGATGTCGAGGTAAACCAGTGGATTCCATCGATCCAATCAAGCACGTTGACGTTTTTTGCTCAGGGAATTGCATTATTTTTTGATACTGCAAGTCTTGCAATTTTCTCCCTCATTATTTCAGGGCTTCTGTTCTGGAAGAATTTCAAACCGCAAGGTCTACTAATTTTGGGTGCATTGGGTGGGGATGCTTTGATAGTTTCAGCCCTTAAAGCCTTTGAACACGTTGCTAGACCAACGAATAACATTTTATTCGATACCGGTTTTTCATATCCTAGCGGTCATAGTGCAGGATGCATAGTCTTTGTTGGAGTGCTTGCTTATTTTGCTTGGCGGCACTGGCAAAGTACGCTTTCAAGAGCTTTGATTGGCGTTGGATTGGGGTCAGTGGCGGGTGTAGTGGGTTTTGATAGGCTTTACTTGAACGTTCATTGGTTTAGTGATGTTTTGGGCGGTTGGCTATTCGGTGCGTTTTGGCTGTTTTTCGTTATTTTTGTGTTTCGGCAGTTTCTAATGGGTGGAAAAGTTGAGTCTAAAAGGTTTAATGTAGTTGCTAATTGGCTTTATGTGGTGGCGGTTGTAGTTTCAATTTTTGTGGTTTTATTTAGTATGTTTGGTAATTTCTTCCACTTTTGACGATAAAGGTACATCTCTACCAGACATTCATATTTCTGCACAGCCCATGCAAAACAACTTCGACAAAGCTCCAGCAAAATACACTGGCAACTCAGCTCCGTCAGGGCACGGTTGCAATTTTGGCCAGGACTATTGCTAACCAGTAGAGATAGCTTTTAACATCTTTTCTCTCGTTTATTTCATCATTTTTCGTTTTCTTGTTAAGGCATTTTGGGTTTTTCTTCAACAACCAACTTCTCTGCGAATGCACCTAGCAAGACATGTTCAGCGAATAAGTCCTCGTTGAAGGCTCCAACAAACTCCACTGTCTCGTTGATTATTATCTTTGGAACTCCAATCACATTGTATTTCATGGCTAAGTCTGGGAATTCGCTGCTTTCTATTACGTCCGCTTTGACCATGTCGCTTTCTATGGCTAATTTATGGGCAACAGCAGCTGCGGCGGGGCAGTGTGGGCAGGTGAGAGTGACGAAAACTTGAATGTGAACTGGTGAGGTAACATCTGTTAAGATTTGCTTAGTTTTGTCTGATAGGTCAGTTTTACCCTTTGAAACATTAATAATAGCCTCAATCAAGGTTTGAAGCTCGTATCCATACGGGATGCCGTAAATTCTTACGCCATAGTCTTTTTTGCCTATTATGGCTAAAGCAGGTATCTTATCGATACCAAATTCCTTGGCTTTCGCTGCGTCAGCTACAAAATCGAAAACTTCCGCGGTTATTTTGCTGTTCAGCGATGCAAGTTCTTGGGCGAGTTTTCTTGTATCCGAGCAGTATCGGCACTCAAACTCCTGAGTAAACATAACAATTTTTACTGGATCAACCAGTTTTTCCTCAAAATCTTTCTTAAGCAACTCTTTTTTATCATCTGGTAATAGACTCATGTTTTTGCCTCGCAAAAATATTTTACAATCCGGCGTCTATAGTAGACTTTGTTGTTCCCGAAATATAACTCTAGAGTTTCGGGGGTTTGAGAACGAAAGTAATATAAGAGTTTTTGAGATTTTCTTTTTCATTAACGTTTGATTTTTGGAGAATATAAAAAATGGTTAAAGTTACCTTAAAAGAGGGAATATTCTGGGTGGGCGTTGTTGACTGGAACATACGGGACTTCCATGATTATAGTACAAATCGAGGCTCCAGCTACAACGCATACTTGATAACAGACGAAAAAACCGCATTAATCGATACCGTGAAAGCGGCATTCTGCAAAGAACTCGTCGACCACATCTCTGAGTTAGTCGACATAGAAAAAATCGACTACATCATAGTAAACCATGTGGAAATGGATCATTCAAGCAGCCTTCCATTAATTGCTAAACTGGCAAAAAACGCCAAAATCTATGCCACCGCCCGAGGTAAAGAAGAACTCATAAAACACTATGGCAAGGAGTTTGAACGTGTTGAAACCGTAAAATCCGGTGACACCGTAAAGCTTGGAAAGAAAACACTCACCTTCCTTGAGGCGCCGATGCTGCATTGGCCCGACAGCATGTTCACCTATGTAGTCGAAGATAAGGTACTGATACCAAACGATGCTTTTGGTCAACACCTCGCCAGTTCAGGTCGTTTTGACGACGAAGTCGACCAAGAAGTGCTCATGGAGGAAGCAGTCACATACTACGCCAACATCCTCACGCCGTTTGCACCATTAATTGTTAAGAAAATCCAAGAAGTCGTCGACATGAAGATACCCATCGACATAATAGCTCCCAGTCACGGCATCATCTGGCGCAAAGAACCCATGAAAATTGTCAACGCCTACCTAGATTGGTCTACAGGCAAAATAGTGAAACCCAAAGTAGTCATAGTTTTTGACACTATGTGGGACAGCACAAACAAGATGGCACGAGCAATCGGAGACGGCGTAGCCAGCCAAGGAGTTGAAGTAAAACTGTTCAAGCTGCGCGCCACCGACAACACTGACGTTGTCACCGAAATCGTGGACTCCAAAGTGATTCTTGTTGGTTCGCCCACCTTGAACAACGGCATTTTTCCATCAGTTGGAATGTTTCTAACCTACATAACCGGTTTGAAGCCGCGGGGCAAACTCTGGGGTTTCTTTGGATCCTATGGTTGGGGAGGAGGCGCTGTGCGAGGTATGGTTAAGATCGCTAAGGAAGCAAACTTCGAAGTCATCGAGCCAACTGTTGAGTTAAAGTGGGTTCCAACTGAAGAGGAACTCAAAAAGTGCTTTGAATTTGGGCAACAAATCGCTCAAAAAGCCAAAGCCTAACTTTTCCTTATTTTCTTTACTTTAAACCTTAAACCCCATTTTTTAGAAAAAAAATTAAAAAATAGAAAAAGTGCGGCAATTACGCAATTTTCATAAACATATTTCTCTGCGTAGCGCAGATTGGACATGCATCGGGTGTTGTACCTTCAAAGGTGTTTCCACATACAGGGCAAACGTACATGTCCATTGTGGGCAATTCTTTTTTGTTTTTGAGTGCATCGAGTGCTTTTTGGTAGAGGTTCGCGTGGATTTGCTCAACCTTGTTGGCGTAGTCGAAACTTACTTCAGCTTTTTTGTTGCCTTCTTTTTTGGCTTCAGCAATAAAGTCTGGATACATTTTCTTGAACTCGTAGGTTTCACCCGAAATGGCAGTGCCGAGGTTGTCAGCGGTTGATTTTACCTGTCCCAATACACGCAAGTGATTTAGGGCATGGACGGTCTCAGCTTCCGCCGCAGCTCGGAAAAGTTTAGCAGTTTGTGGAAAGCCTTCTTCATCAGCCTTCCTAGCGAAAGCCGTGTACAATCGGTTAGCTTGGGATTCGCCTGCGAAGGCAGCTTTTAGGTTTTCATCAGTTTTAGCCATAAAATTCACTGGAAAACAGTAAGGAACAAGCAGGTAATAAGCTATACCGTGCCCCAAAAATGTTCAAGGTAAAGTATATTAGTTGTTTTCTGCTTTGGAGAAGAGTGATTTTGGTGAATTTTATGGAGAAAATAAAATCTTTTACCTTACCGAAACTACCATACGACTACAATGCGCTTGCACCATACATTTCAGAGGAACAACTAAAATTGCACCATGACAAACACCATCAAGCATACGTAAACGGCGCCAACGCAATCTTTGAAAAAATAGACAAAGCCATCAGGAAAACGCCGCATTAGACATCAAAGCAGTTTCAAAAGAGTTATCTTTCCACATCGGCGGTCACATGTTGCATACAACTTTCTGGGAAAATATGGCGCCAGCAGGCAAAGGTGGCGGAGGACAACCGGGCGGAGCTGTCGCAGACATAATTAACATGGGTTTTGGAAGTCTTGAACATTTTAAGAAGCAATTCTCGATGGCGGCTACCAGCGTTGAAGGTTCAGGCTGGGCAGCATTGGCCGCGCATCCATGTATTGGAAGACCCCTCATTATGCAGATTGAAAAACACAATGTAAACGTCTTTCCCAACTTCCAAATCTTAATGGCATTGGACGTTTGGGAACACGCCTACTACGTTGACTACAAGAACGACCGCGCCAAATTCGTTGAAGCCTCTGGAATCTTGTAACTGGGAGAAAGTCAACAAAAATCTCAGCTTAGTAAAGTAAGCTTTTGCTTTACTTTTTTTAGTTATTTTTTTTAAAAAAATAATGCACTTGAAAATTAAGTGCCTATGGTGGCGGAGTTATTTTTATTGCTTGCGCTGGACATTGCATCTCGCACGCTAAGCATTGTATGCAGTCTTTTTCGCGTGCAGGGTCAGATTTCCGCTCAGAAAGTGGGTGTCCAGGAGAATCAGCCCAATCGTACAGCGAAACTGGGCAAACGTCGATGCATACACCATCTCCGACGCAGACTATCCCAGTCTACCGCACTGGTTGTTCCATGGATTCCAAGTTTCTGTGGGGCTTCAACTGGTCCCCAACTTTGTGACCGTTATGTTCACTTACAACTTGTCGTTTAGTTTGAAAATCAGGGTCTATTGGCAAAAAATTCACCATATTAACTTCGAGGAAACCGCAAATATTAGGGTTTCTGCCTGAAATTTATACACAAAGCATTTTGGGTTAGCCAGCATAATATGGGTGGTTTGAATGAGTCAATATTATTTGCCTGCGGGCATGAGATACTCAACTTTGGAGGAAAGAAAACAATTCTACGCTCAAGAATTCGACCTTCAAAAAGTGGCCGAATGGTTCAACGGCGGACTTGGCAACACAAAGTTTGCAGTCATTATTGGCAGGCACACAAAAATTTATCCAGAAAAATACAAAGAAGACGCCGCAACCACAATAATAATCGATGAGTACAAAGACCTAGAGGATTTGCGTGAGCAAATATTGGAGTTTTTGCCAGAAGCCGTCTACTACGACCGAAACGTGTACGACGCAAACAACAAAATAGTTGGGCAAGAGCTCGCGTTTGACCTTGACCCCGAAAACATAACCTGCCCAATCCACGGCAGCTTGGCAGATAAGATGAAACGCCATCAAGGATTGAGTTTCTGCGAAGTTGAATTTGACATGGTTAAAAAGGAAGCAATTGGGCTATACGATTTTTTGAAGAACCGCTTCTCTGAGTTGAGAATTGGTTTATTCGGGCAGAGGTTTTCACCTGCACGTTTTTAGACCCAAAAGCCTACAAGCTAAGCACCAAAGAACGGCTGAACCTTGCACGAGAAGCAAAACAAGCAGGCTTCCACATTGACGAATGGGTAACTTCAGGAGAATTCCGCTTAATTCGATTGCCCTACAGCCTAAACGGTTTGGTTTCAAGAATCGCGTTACCACTAAAAAAAGATGAATTAGAAAGCTTTGACGCCGTCCACGACGAACGGTGCCTACCAAATTTTTGGGAAAAGAAGCTACTTTTTAACTTCTTTAGCTTTCTTTTCTTTTTTACTGTAGTAGGCTTTCTTTTTTCTTTTCTTCTTCTGCGTTTTAGGTTTTTTTGACCATAAAAATCTCCCTAAAAATAGTATCGTTGCAGACGCTTAAAAGATTTTTGAACCAAGCATTGGCAATTGAAAAGTTTATTTGGGTTTAATTCTTCATTTTATGTGTATAGTTGAGGCTTGTTTTATGGAGCAGTTTGATGTTATTGTTATCGGTTCAGGTTCTGGAATGCTCATTGCATCAGCGGCGGTCGAGCAAGGTTTCAAAGTAGCGTTGGTTGAGCATGGAAAGATGGGCGGCACATGCATAAACGTGGGCTGTGTTCCTTCGAAGATGCTGATTTACCCCGCAGATGTTTTGCCACCATCAAAGAAGCAAAGAAACTGGGCATTAATGCAACAGTGAACTCAGTTGATTTCAACAATATCATGAGCAGGATGCATGAACTCGTTAACCATGATTCGGGGCAGCAAGCAGCAGCCGTTGAAGCCACACCGAACTTAACTTGGTTTAAGGAAACAGGCTGAATTCATCTCAGACTACACTATGCAAGTTGGGCACCCAAACGATAACTGCCAAAATGATCTTCATCGTTTCAGGCGCACGCACTGCAATCCCGCCAGTTAAAGGCATAGAAAACGTGGGTTACTTGACAAGTGACACGGTGCTGGAGCTAACAAACCCAGCCCAAAAGCATCATAATTGTCGGCGGAGGCTACATTGGGATGGAGTACGGACACTTCTTCTCAGCCATCGGCACCAAAACCACCATTATTCAACGACCATTCCGAGTGGTGCCAGACGAAGAACCAGAAATCTCCGACCTGCTAAAGACCGAAATGGCGAAGCGCATGGAAATCTATACGGGCTATGAAGCCATGAAGCCAAACAAGAAGGCAGCACTGAAAATCGTTGTTGCCAAGAACCGCCAAGACGGCAGCATCAAAGAATTTCTCTGCTGAAGCAATCATGATTGCCACAGGCAGAGTATCCAACGCCGGCATCATTAAACCCGAAAAAACAGGCGTAAAACTCGACGAACACGGTTTCATAAAAGTCAACGATTACCTCGAAACCAGCAAGAAAAACATTTTTGCTTTCGGCGACGTCATCGGCAAACAAATGTTCAAGCACGTAGCCAACTACGAAGCAGGCATAGCTTGGCACAACACTATCCATGACCACAAAGCAAAGATAGATTTTTCAGCTGCACCCCACGCAGTCTTTACCCATCCCCAAGTTGCATCAGTTGGCTTGAAAGAAGAGGAAGCCAAACAGCAAGGATACAAGTTTTTGGTTGGAATGGCACTCTATAAGGACACGGCTATGGGTGCGGCGTTGGGTTTCCCTGAAGGTTTTGTGAAAGTCATTGTTGAAAAGGAAACAGGCAAAATCTTGGGTGCGCACATCATTGGTCCTGAAGCATCGATTCTCATCCAGGAAATCACCAACTCCATGGTCATCTGAAAAAGGCGATTTTGGACCCATCGCAAGAGGCATGCACATCCATCCAGCTCTCAATGAAGTCGTACAGAACGCTTTTGGCAACCTTACATGAGCACGGACACGAGCACTAAACTGCAAAATCTAAACAGTTATATTCGGCTTAAACCAATTTTTATTGGTGAGATTTTTATGCAGTTCTCCAAAGTTTCTGGCAAGAAAAATAACCACAAAGTCACCCTCTACGCTTTAAGCACTTGTGTCTGGTGCAAAATGACAAAACAATACCTAAACGATAATGGTGTTGAATACGAATTTGTTGATGTCGACTTGCTCGATGACAACGACAAAACCAAAGTTCATACGGACATAATTAGCAAAGGCGGAGTATTAAGTTACCCAACAATCATCGTGGATGACAAAACCGTAATCACAGGTTTCCGTAAGGACCTGCTTAAAGAGGCACTGGACCTTTGATCACTCTTGAACAAGTCCGCAAAAGAGCAGAAGCTGACGCAAAAACCTACGGTTACTATCTTAACGCCCCAAGCAGACCTTCTGCAAATGTTCATTGAAGGGTTAAAGACAAACGAAGACCGCTATGGGTACCCATCTTGCCCCTGCAGATTGGCAACAGGCAACTTGGAAATCGACCGCGACATCATCTGCCCCTGCGACTACCGCGACCCTGACGTAGCCCAATACGGTGCATGCTACTGCCGACTCTATGTTAACAAAGCAGTTTTTGAAAGCCAAAATCTGCCTGAAGTTCCTGAACGAAGACCCATCGAAAAGCAGGAAAGAGCATACGGAATCCAATAGCCAAAACTCAACAAACCCAGACAGGAAACCCACGAAACGCGCAAAGTCACAGCCCCACAGAAAACCGAAGTAAAAAAGAAGTTATGGTACTGCAAACAATGCGGCTACGTCGTTTACCGAGAAGACCCACCTTATGTTTGCCCGATATGTAAAGCTAAACGGGAAATGTTTGCAGAAATAGAAGCCAAAGTCGAATTCAAAGGCTAAAAAACTATTTTTGGATTTCTATTTCAATTTTTTTCCAATCTTCTTTTATTCCCTTAAGAGAAGTCACAGCGCCAATTATTGTTCCGCTCATCATTCTTCCAACAAACTCGTTTAGCGGAATCTCTTTTCCATCAACTTTCAGTTTTAAACTCAACTTTGTTTCACCTAAATATTATTTAAAATTTGAAAGTGTAAAAAGGTTTGCGTCAGTAGTTGGATGAAAAGTTACCATCTAAACTTTGGAGGTGCCAGATTTTACGGTAACTCTTAGTTTGGTTAAGTTCTCTTTTATCTCCGCTTTAACACCCATAGCCGCAAAGTATTCCTCAAGGAAAATCCTTATGAAATCCTTGGATAACCTCCGAAACCAACACCAGCGTATAGTCGTTTGGAGCGTTCTTGGTTAAGCGGTAAAAGTTGCACACTTCAAGCCGATATAGCATTTCTTCTGGTGAGTGCACTTTGGTTTTTAGCTGTTCCCAATGAGCACGTGCTACTTCTTTGTGCTCTTTCCAGAACGTTTCCCTTTCGGGTGAGGAGGCGATTAGGCGCAGGAACATGAGCCAGTGGTCAACGTCTAGGATTATGTGTTCGCCGGTTAGTAGCATGTCGAGGTAGGCGTGGATTTTTTTCTTGGTTGCGGGGTCTTCGAGGGCTTTGTTTTCGTTGTAGAATTTTAGGGCTCGGCGCATTATTTCGCTCTGTGAAACTTGGGCTTCGGTGCTTATTTTTTCGAGCAAGTCAGCTGTTGATTTGTCGAATGCTACGGTTATTCTTGTTGGGTTTACCATGTTTTCACTTGACACTTATCTGACATATTTTCAGTCTATTGGAAATTATATAAACATTATGTAGTAGCATGGAGATTTTAGATTTGCATATTTAAAGTTTAAATATAAATTTGTAGACATTTGTTTAGTATACAAAAGCATCTCCCAACACATTCAAAACTTTTTTAGCCACCACCAATCAATATAAGTCATCAGGCTTCTTGGAGAATATTAACTTGAAAACACCAGAAATATACCTTGAACCCAAACAACGAACACTAAAAGTAATTGAACTCCTCGAAAAACAATATCCTAACGCCAAAACCGCTCTAAACTTCGATAACCCACTGGAAATCCTCGTAGCAACCATGCTCTCAGCTCAAACAACCGACGTAACAGTAAACGTGGTAACCCAAAAACTATTCAAAAAATACCACACCGCCCAAGACTACGCAAACGCAGACATAAAAGACCTCGAACAAGACATCCATTCCACAGGTTTCTACCACAACAAAGCCAAAAACCTAAAGAACTGCTGCCAACTCCTCGTAGAAAAATTCCACGGTCAAGTGCCCAAGACTATGGAGGAGCTTCTGGAGCTTCCAGGTGTTGCAAGAAAAACCGCTAACATAGTCCTCTTCAACGCTTACGGCATAACAGCTGGCATTGCGGTAGATACACATGTGACCAGACTGTCACAGCGGCTTGGGTTAACGGAGCAAAAAGACCAAAACAAGATAGAAAAAGACCTAATGCAGTTTACTCCCAAAGAAAAGTGGATGCCCCTCACTGACTTGCTGATTTTTCACGGCAGACAAGTGTGCATGGCAAAAAAACCCAAATGTGAAGTATGCGTCTTGAACAAGATTTGCCCTTCAGCCTTCACATTTCAGCTAGGCATTAGCCATTTATACAAGCGTTAACTTTTCTTTTTGCAGATAGGACTGATTTTCATGGAGAACCAAGTTAAAGTCGGAGACAAGGCACCGGATTTTACATTAGCCGATATGGACATGAAACCCAGAAGCCTACATGAGTTTTTAGGAAAAAAAGTTGTTTTAGCTTTCTATGTTGGCGCATTCACCTCAACA
Organism: Candidatus Bathyarchaeota archaeon; assembly: GCA_963741295.1. Classification (GTDB taxonomy): domain Archaea; phylum Thermoproteota; class Bathyarchaeia; order Bathyarchaeales; family Bathycorpusculaceae; genus Bathycorpusculum. The sequence goes on along the minus strand of CAVUHI010000022.1, from coordinate 144,209 downwards.
TGCACCAAGGAAGTATGTGAGTTCCGCGATTCCATGGCACGACTAGTCGATTTGAATGCTCAAGTTATCGGAGTTAGCGTTAATGATCCTTTCTCGAATAAGGCTTTTGCAGAAAAAAACAGGCTTCCCTTCCCGGTACTGAGCGATTACAACAGAGAAGTCATCAAGACATATGGGGTGGAGATTGTTTGATTTTGCGGGGCTGAAGGGGTACACTGTTGCTAAACGCTCCATCTTCATCCTTGACGAACAAGGCTTCGTACAGTACATTTGGATTTCCGAGGATCCATCGGTTGAACCGAACTATGAGGAAATACAGAAAGTCCTAGAACAAATTCCCTAGGCAATGGCTTTTTTTCATTAGAACTTTAGAAAAATCGATTGCCTCCTCCGCTTCATAACGAAGGCTTATGTAACACGCGTATCTCAAAGCGCTCTTAAACAAGTCTATTAATTTTGCTTTGTGTGCTTTGTCACGCCATATCACTTTTCTAATTCCAAGAGATTCTGGATAATTCTTAAATCATTAAACCGCATTCACAAACAAGGTAAGGTGTAAAAATTGGCACAACAACAACCACCAAGTTATAAAACAGTTTTCGTTTTCCTAGACACAGACAAATATTGCAGTCCATTCGACATGCTAGTAGCCATAGACGCATTTCCAGACTCAATGATATTCAAATATGAAAATGTCACAGGCGAAGACGCCCCAAAAATCGTATACGATCTCCTTTTCCCACGCGGACCCGAAGGAGCAAAACACACCAAAGTCTTCATCAACGGAAGCAACTTTGAAATGGTTGAAAAAGTCGTCGCAGCCACACAAAAAGCCATGAAGTCAGCACCATGGGGAAACAGCATCATCGTTGACCCAAGAGGCGGATACTCAACAGCTGCAGCCGCAGTAGCAAAAACCTTCGGAGCATCCATGGAGAAAGGCTTCGGTTCACTTGAAGGCAAAAAAGTTACTGTTCTCGCTGGCACAGGACCAGTCGGGCAAACAGCCGCAAGAATCTATGCAGCGGAAAAAGCAAATGTAACCATCACCAGCCGCGCACTGGCAAAAGGGCAAGTAGTCGCATGACAAAATCAACCTGGAATGCGGTGCACAAAGAGTTAAAGTTGTGGAAGTCACAAAACCTGAGCAAACAGCAGACGCCGTCAAAGACGCAGAAATTGTGCTTTCGGCAGGCGCAGGCGGAATCCAATTCTCTTATCACAGACCAAATATAGCGCCTACATGCAAAATCGTAGCAGACATCAACGCAATCAAGCCACTCGGTGTGGAAGGTTTAGGCTCCAAATGATGACGGCAAAGAAATCAAACCAGGCGTTTTCGGCATCGGTGCATTAGCCATTGGCAAACTTAAAATCAAAACCGAAACAGAAATGATTAAACGTGCCACCGCTGAACCATCAGGACTCTTTGACTATCAATCGCCTATACTATTGCTAAAGACCAAATCCTAAAGAAACTGGCAAAAGCAGCTGCCAAATAAGCAGCTAAATTCTTATCTTTTCTTTTCATCTTTTTCGTAACCACATCATTCTCGTTTTTCTATAACGAAGGCATGGACCCAAGTAGTGGGAGCTTCTTTGAGGTACAAATCGGAAACTTGACTTTGAATCTAGGGAATACCAAAAAGCCTAGATGACATGTACTACAAAAACCTGCTAGCCCTTATTTGGGCACAAACACTGGCACTTCAGAAATCTTAGCTTCCATAGTACGGTTTGTTGTTTTTACAAAGATCCAGTTTGCTATTGATTTGTTTTCAACAGTTATTTTTCTAAGTGGTAAGCCAATGCTATAAGTTGCGCTTTAGCCCTTGAAACGCAAACGGTTCCCAACTAGCGCAATTTACTCTAAACATAAATAAAAAATATCCGAAAGGGAAAAAACGTCTAATTGAAAGCAGCAGCGATTCGGTTGCAGGCTTCAATTATTTGTTCTTTGGGCTGCGTAAATGTTATTCGTGCATAACCTTCGCCGTATTTTCCAAAACCATCGCCAGGTGTCACCGCTACACCAACATCAAGCAGTTTAGTTGCGAATTTCATCGAGTCGCCTTTGCAGTTAACCCAAACATAGAAGGTTGCTTTAGGCTTTTCAACACTTGTAGCCAATCTTGCATAGCGTATCGACGAGTAAGTCGCGGCGTTCTTGCAAAATTTGGTTGTTTTGCTTGAGAAAATTCTGGAGCTTCATGGCTGTTATAGGCAGCTGAAGGCCTCAACAGCGACTTTCTGGGTGTAAACTGGTGGTCCGAATCAATTTGGGATCTTTACTTTCGTTAAGCCCTTGATAAGCCGCTTGTTTCCAACGGCGAAGCCAATGCGGTCCCCTGTCATGTTGAAGGTTTTGGAAAGAGAATGAAACTCTATAGCAACATCCATCGCCGCCGTCAACTTCTAGAATGCTTGGAGCACGGTAACCATCGTAAGTGACTTCTGAGTAAGCATTATCATAGCATAAGCATCATGCTTGTTGTCTTTGGCGAAATCAACAGCTTCTTTGAGGAATTTCTTGTCAACCGTTGCGGCAGTAGGGTTGTTTGGGTAGTTTAGAAACATCATTTTTGCACGTCTCCGTCGATTGCGTCAAAGTCGGGTTTGAAACCGTTTTCTTCCAACAATGGAATGGGCACAGTTATGCCGTCGCAGAGAATTGTGCTGCCTTTAGCGTAAACGGGGTAGGCTGGGTCAGGCACCAAAACTCGGTCACCTGGGTTGATGAATGCTCGGGCAATGTTTGCTATGCCTTCTTTTGAGCCTAAAAGTGCGACGACTTGGTCTTGATGCAAGTCAACATTGAATCGTTTCTTGCACCACTCCGACACGGCTTCTCTGAAAGTCTGGTTCACCTTGACTAAAGGAATAATTATGATTTTTTATATTGCCGCTTCTTTTTTAAGTGCTTCGATTATGAATGGTGGCGGGGGAAGGTCAGGGTCACCGATGCTCAAGGATATTAGGTCGATGCCGGAGCGTTTCTTCTCTCTAATTTGTTTTTCAATCTCAGCAAATAGGTAAGGGGGTAACCTTTTAATTCGGTCTGCATACTCAAACGTCAATTTCTATAGCTCCTTGAATAGTGTTCCTTCATAAACTTTCTCGGCTGCTCCACTCAAGAACAAGGTTTTGGCGACTTCTACTTGCAGGTCTCCGCCGAGAACGTGAACCGGTTACTTTGTTGCCGACTTTTCCCAGCTTGTTTGCAGCTGCAACAGCAGCGCAGGTTCCTGTTCCGCATGCTAGGGTTTCTCCGCAGCCTCGCTCCCAAACCCGAACCTTAAGCTCACTTTTGTTTAGGACTTGGACAAAGCCTACATTGGTTCTTTTGGGAAAAGCCCGGTCGTTTTCGACTATTGGACCTACATAGTCAACTGGAAATTCATCCACATTCTCCACGAATATGACACAGTGAGGGTTACCCATAGAGAGGCAGGTGATTTTGTAGGGTTCACCATCTACTTCTAAGTTACAGTTTATACATGTGCCCTCGCCCAACATCGGAAGGTGCTTCGCTTCCAGTTGGGTTCACCCATGTCAACGTTAACAGTTGCAACTTCGTTGCCGTTGAGGGTTAACCAAACGTGCTTTATTCCCGAGAGGGTTTCAACAGTAAACTCAGATTTCTTTGCAATACCATTTTCGTAGCAGTACTTAGCAAAGCAACGTATGCCGTTGCCGCACATTTCTGCTTCGCTGCCGTCTGAGTTGAAAATCCTCATTTTGACATCAGCAATCGTTGAGTTGCATACGAGGAGAAGACCGTCGGCGCCGACTGAGAATCGTCGTTCACAAAGCCTCTTCGCCAAAGCGGCGGCATCAGTGATTTTTTGGTCTCGGTCATCAATTACGATGTAGTCGTTACCTAAACCATGCATCTTCCAAAAACGCATCATGGACCACTCTGCATTCGTTGACTAGACATCAAATCGCTCAGTTCCTCTCTCTTGCGAACCAACACGTCCTTGCCTTGTCGGATCATGACTTCTGCCGCTCGGGGGCGGGAGTTGTACTGTGAACTCATGCTAAACCCGTAGGCGCCAGCGTTTAGGACAGCCAATAAATCGCCCTCTACAACCTCTGGAAGCTGGCGGTCTTTTGCTAAGGCGTCGCCTGACTCGCAGATTGGACCCACCACATCGTAAGTTTCTTTGTCGGCTTTTGCTAATTTGTTTGCAACTAAGATTGGGTGATAGGATCCGTACATTGTTGGGCGAACCAGCGTGTTAAAGCCTGCGTCTACGCCGACGTAATTGTGGGCAGGTGTTACTTTAACAGTATTGACTTTGGTGAGAAGGATACTTGCATCGCAAACCAGATACCTACCAGGTTCAACACATAGGAACGGTTTGCCTAACCCGTACTCCTTAACCTTAGCCTTGAACGGTGTTATGACCTTATTAGAGAACTCGGTTAGGTCAAGGTCTTTGTCTTCAGGCTTATAGGGAACGCCAAATCCTCCGCCGATGTCGATGAACTCGAAGTCGATACCTACTTCATCATGCACTCTTTTTGCAATGTTTAAGAGTTTTTCAACTGCTAAAGCGTAGGGTTCAAGCTCTAAGATGCCTGAGCCAATATGCATGTGGATACCGAAGCGTTCAACCCTTGCACGTTTGGCAATGGCGTAAGCTTGGATGGTTTCTTCTTCCCAGAGTCCGAATTTGGATTCTGGACCAGCAGTTATACAGTGGCTGTGGTGTCCTGCACTGACTTCAGGGTTAACACGCACCGACAGAATCGGTGGTACCGTAATCTTTAGCAATCTATCGAGTTCAGATTGAGAATCTACGTTTACTGTGATACCCGCACCAGCAAGGAAAGTTAATTCGTCTGTGCGTACACTGGTGCCCGTGAATAGGATGCGGTCGGGTGTGAAGCCGCTGCTCAAACCCATGAAAACTTCGCCTGGGCTGACGGTGTCTAAGTAGGCGCCTTCGGACTGCAGAATCCTAAGAACGGTCAGGTTGCTATTGGCTTTGCATGCGTAGTAGACGCGTAGGTGCTTGTAGTTGCTGATTAGGGCGTTGTGGAGACGGTTGAAGTTGTCCCTGATACGCTTCTCGCTCAGCAAATAAAGTGGCGTATCGTACTTTTCAGCCAATTCCTTCACAGAGAAACCGTCGAAGAAAAGGCTACCTTTTCGGTCTTCTAATGGGTCACGAAGCTTTCTCTTAACCATCCCGCATACACCAGACTCTACTGTTACTGCCGGATCCGCATTTAAGCTAAACCATTAGCCACATACAACTCTGCGCTAAGAATGCCTCCGCCTGCAGCGCCCCTAACCGTGTTGTGTCCAAGGCACATGTACTTGAAGGTCATAATGGGGTCTTTGCGGATTCTGCCCACGACAACGCTCTGTCCATTACCCGTGTCTCGGTCGAAGCGTGGTTGAGGTCGGTTCTTTTCATAGCGAACAACGATTGGATTCGCAGGAGCAGAGGGTAACTTGAGTATCTGTGGGGCGCCCTTGAAATCTTCGAATGCCGCCGTGATTTGCTCAAGCGATGGGTTTTCGTCTAGCTTTACGAATATGGATTCTAAATGTCCGTCTTTTACGTTGACTCGGTTGCAGCTGGCGCTAATCTTGAAATCTGCATTCTGGATCCCTTGGCCATTGTAGGTTCCGAGTATTTTTAGGGCTTCAGTCTCCATTTTGTCTTCTTCACCCGAGATGAAGGGAACCACGTTGTCGATGATGTCAAGGGAAGCCACGCCGGGGTATCCTGCGCCACTGAGTGCTTGCATCGTAGTAACCATTACCTGTCTTAAGCCGAACTGCATGAGGGGTTTTAATGTAATTGCCATCTGGATTGTGCTGCAGTTTGGGTCGGTTGAGATGAATCCTTTCCAACCGTGTAGTTGCTGCTGAACCTTGATTAACTCGGCGTGATCAGGATTAATTTCTGGAATTATGAGTGGAACGTCCTTTTCCATCCGGTGCGCACTGGCTTTGCTGAAGACTGGGTAGAGTGCCGCAAATTCTGATTCGACTGGACCGGCCAAATCGCCTGGCAAAGATGAGAAAACCAAGTCCACATCCCCTGCCTCCTCAACCGATGCCACGTCAGAGTTGACAACGGGCATTTCACCGATTTCATTAGGTAAATCCGACTCCATGATCCAATTGCATGCGTCCTTAAATTTTTTTCCTGCTGAACGCTCAGAAGCGGCGAGCACCCCAATTTTGAACCATGGGTGACCTTGCAAGAGTTGGATGTACCGTTGTCCTACGGCTCCGGTTGCGCCTAAAATGGCGACGTTACGTTTATTGGGCATGATTATTTCTTCCTTTGCTCTTTTCACTCTGTATGTCGTCGATAAAAAAGCTAATGGTTTTGGCTCTTTAAGTTAAGCCTAAAACATCAGCCATACTGAATACTTTAGGCTCGTTTTGCTTGCTTAACCATTCAGCCGCATATACGGCGCCCTGTGCAAACACGTCCCGTGAGAATGCAGTGTGTTCTATGCGCAGCATTTCGTGTGGACCTGCAACGATGACGTCGTGGATTCCTGGCACTCCGCCTGCACGAATCGCTACCGATTCGAGTTCGGCTGGTTGACGCGGGCTGATACCTTCCCTACCGTATACCATCTTTGTGTAACCGCGGGCTTGGGTAACTATTTGTTCAAGCTTCTTTGCAGTTCCAGATGGTGCATCCTTCTTGCCTGTGTGATGGATTTCGCTTAAGCTGAAATCATAACCCTGCGGGAAAGATTTGAGTGCTTCGGCTAGCTTGAAGAGTATATTGACACCTACACTGTAATTTGGCGAGAATACTGCAGGGATTTTTCCCGACATTGCAGCTACAACCTGCCAATTTTGTTCTGACGTAAAACCGGTAGTACCGAGGATTATGCGTTTGCCCTGGTTTGCGACGATTGGGATGTTGATTAATTCGGCAGCTGGCACTGTAAAGCTTATGTAAACGTCGGCGTCTTTTAGGGCTTCGCTTAGTTTGTCGGAGCTGAGGATTTTTGTGTCGGAGTTAGCTATGTTTAACTCTTTTAGGCTTTTGCCAATGCCGGGAGCTGTGGGTGATTCGATGGCTCCTACGATTTGGTGCCCCTTGGAGATTGCTTCTATGATGATGGCGTTGCCCATTCGTCCTGCAGCGCCTGCGACACAGATGTTAACCATAGTAGAGACCTTCCAGGTACTTTTCGTCGTATAGTCTGTCTTTGAGATCTACGCCAAAGTAGTCGGCGATGGGCTTTAGAATCTGTGGGTTGCTCTCGTAGACTTTTCGGGCGTTAGTTAAGACGACTTCTAAGCCAGTGCGAGTCATCTTTCCCATGGGTTGCCTGCAAGAACCTGAAGGCATACCCAGTACGTTCATGAGTGTCTTGTAGGCAAGGGGATTGCGAGCTTTGCAAAGTACGGATCCATAAGGTGTTTGTTCCTGTGTTTTCACGGTAACTATGTTGAAGAGTGGTTGGAGTGCTTGAGAAATTACGCTCGCTGCTTCTTCATTTCCGTCGAGGATGAAGTGGACCATGTCGACAACTGCGCTTGGTGCAATGTTTGAGACGACCGATATTACTCCGCTTGCAGCGATGTCGGGTGAAATCATCATAGTGTAAGTCTTATCGTCGTCGCCAGAGAGAATGTCGAAGTCTTCTCCGCAAAGTTGTCTTGTTAACTCCATGTTCTTGAGGTCGCCTGTCGCTTCCTTTACGCATCGGACGTTTGGATATTGATGATTTAACACTGCGAGATCTTGGGGATAAAGCTGGGTTCCTGTCCTGCCTGGGATGATGTAGGGGATAACTTGGACTTCAGGAAATTGCCGGGCAATTGGCTCGATGTACTCTCTGCGAATCTCCAGTGAGCTTGGTCCATTGTAATATGGATCCACAAGTAGGACGGTGTTCACGCCAAAGTCGGATGCATGCTTGGTTCCGTCAATGGCTTCTTGGGTTGAGTTGCTTCCTGTGCCCGCTATGGTGAGGCATTTGCTTTCTGCATACTCATATACTTTTTCGATGACTTTCGTATGTTCGTTCCAGTCTAAGGTTGGGCTTTCGCCGGTTGTGCCAACGGCTAATATGCCTTTGACGCCGTTTTTTATTTGGAAATCTACCAGTTGCTGTAATCCTTCGTAATCGACTTGGCGATTACCGTTCATGGGAGTTATTAGGGCTGTGTAACAACCGCTGAATGTAACCATTTTCTTATTCCTCTTTTGGGTACTGAAGTTTGGTAAACATATTATTTAAGTATTACGTTTATCACATATTTTTTACTAAAAACGCAAAAAGTATTCGAGTTGACGCTTAAATCCAACTGCAAATCAACCATTTTCGGAACCAATCAATGGCTCAACATAATAAGCAGTAAAAATCCCATCACAAACCCCATAAATCCTTTCCAAATAACCAACCGCATCCTCAAGCTCTAAAGCAGAAGGAATAACCGCCTTAAAATTGTCCAAACGCAAAACCTCCGAAAGCAACCCAACCTCCGTCTTCACAACCTTCAAACGCAATGCAGTAGGTCCAGACTGAAAAACAGCGATTTCACCGGGCTTGGGGGTGCCTTTTCGGACATCGATTGTTTTTTGCCCGCTCATTAACCATTGGAATACTTCTTTTTTTGCAAGGAACCAGGGCAATCAAATACCTAAAGCCCAGATTGCCGCGGCTAGAAGATAAATCTTCGGTCAAAAAACGAATTCGACTTCAAGTTCAAAATAATAAAAAATGAAAAATGGGTTGAAATGTAGTTTGCTGTTGCTGATTACCCTTTGCCTTTTTCTTCTTTCCCAAAGTATTTGGTCCACTTTAGTTTGCGTGCGTCCCGTTTGAATGCTAAGCTGCTTTTCTTGCATTTGCTGGAATCAAACCAAAGGATTGAGCCGTCGTTTTTAACGAACATCATGCCTGTGCCAGCTGGGAAATCAACACCACAGAACGAACATTTTCTCGGTTTTGGCATGACAAATTCTCCAAGTTATTTATCTAGTAATTTTCTTTGCCTCTCGCTCAGTTTCTCGCAGCATCAGAATGTCTTGTGCTCGAACGGGTCCTTTAACGTTGCGTGTGATGATTCTGCCTTTATCTTTGCCTTCCATGATGCGGACGCGGACTTGTGTGATTTCGCCAGTTACGCCTGTGCGACCTATGACTTGAATGACTTCCGACGGAATAAGTTCTTCAGCTGCTTCTTTACTCATTACTGAGTTCCTCGTTTAACCTGGTCAATCCGCGTGACGATTTCTTTGAGTAAGCCCGCTGCTTCTCCTTCCCTTATGATGCAGGCGGCTGCACATGGAACGTCGATGCCTATGGATTTGCCGAGTTGTTCTTTGCTAGGTACGAATACGTACGGTATTTTTCTTTCGTCGCAGAGTAGTGGTAGATGTGCTATAACTTCTGGTGGATCAACATCTTCAGCTATTACTACAAGTTTTGCTTGTGATCGTTCAACAGCTTTTGTAGCTTCGTTTGTTCCTTTCCTAACTGATCCTGATTTTGAAGCAATCGTTAGGGCTTCATAGGCTGCATCTACGATTTCTTTTGGTACTTCATATTTTACATAGAATGGTTTTGACATATTAGCCTCACCCTTTTAAGGCACAGTCTTATCCACGCTTCTTATTTAATAATCTTTCGACCGCAAAACCCCATACTTGTTCTTTCGGTTTATAAACAACTTAGAAAACTTTATATAAACTGTTACGTTTTCCTACATGTTTTTCGAGAGGGGAATTGCGTTTGCAAAGATTGGGCAAGGTTTCAAATGTAACTCCATCGCGAAATATGGTGGTAAAAACAGAAAATCCCCCGAAAATTGGTTTTGAAGTTGTCGACGAAAACTTGAATGTTGTTGGCAGCGTTTTTGATATTGTAGGACCTGTCTCTGCGCCCTATGCAATAGTTAAGTCAAGCATCAGGGAACCTGAGAAACTAGTGAATAAACCGGTGTACTTGCTTCTCTCGAAAACAAAACGGAGCAAAAGATAATGAGTAGAGCTAGCAAGTTACATGAACAAACAAAAGTAAATCCAGACCAAGTTGCACCTCAAGCAGAACCCCAGAAAGCGCGGTCTGTCCTGAATGCGGCAGTCTGCGACTTATGCATGATTCTGAAGCAGCCGAGATAGTTTGCATGGACTGTGGAATTGTCGTGCAGCAAAAACTTGCCGACCGTGGACCAGAATGGCGAGCTTTTGATGATGAGCAGAGGTCAAAGAGAACTCGTGTTGGGGCACCGCTAACATATACCATTCACGATAAAGGATTATCGACGACCATCGACTGGCATGACCGAGACATCTATGGAAAGAGCCTCTCGCCTGGTCAGAAAGCACAGGTTTATCGACTACGAAAATGGCAACGACGCATCAGGGTTTCAGATGCAACTGAACGAAACTTGGCGTTTGCACTGTCCGAAATCACAAAGATTTCGAACAACCTTAACCTTCCTAAGAACATTCTTGAAACAGCCTCAGTGATTTACCGCAAAGCAGTAAAAGAAAAGCTTATCCGGGGCAGATCAATCCAAGGCGTCACTTCAGCAGCCATCTATTTAGCTTGCAGACAATGCGGTTTACCCCGAACCCTCGATGAAATCGCTCAATCGTCAGGAGTTAACAAAAAAGAAGTTGGGAGAAGCTATCGCTTCCTAATCCGAGAACTAAACTACTCCATTCCGCCACTACGGCCAAGCCAGTACATAACAAAATTTTCCAACCAACTCACGATGCAGGGAAAAGTAGAGGAAATCGCCCACAAAATCTTGGCCGCAGCAAAAGAACTCAAACTCACCTCAGGCAGAGGACCCACCGGCATCGCCGCTGCAGCAAGCTACGTTGCATCTGTCTTAACGGGCGAACGCAAGACGCAGAGAGAAATCGCTGAGATTGCACAGGTTACAGAGGTTACTATTCGAAACCGGTACAAGGAACTCGTTGAACGCTTAATGTTCCAAATAAGCATTTAATTTCCACATTTTATTTTTTTAGGTTCTGTAAATGAGCTGTTTTTAATTCAAAACTTTCTGATAAATTAAAATTAGAAGATTCGATTGCCAAACTCGAAAAAATCCAAGTTGGCTTCAAACAAAACCTTGCTAACCTGCACCGAATGATAGAACTGCTCGAGTCCAAGCCTGAGTTGCAGGACGACATCGAGATTTTACAGAAGGATGTTGAATCAAGAGCCAGCGACCTTGAATACGAAGTTAAGCGGCTACGGGAAGACCTCAAGTCGATTCGGGAGCTTTTAGGCATGAATCTGGATTATCATAATTCACGCAAAACTTAACTAAGAATAAGCAATTTTTTTAAGCATGCTCGTTGCTAATGCTAAGTTATGCCCTATAAATTCACCTTCGACCTCTCAAAGGTCCCGCGTTTCTTCTTCACCGAAATCGCCATGATTAGTTACCAGAAGGGCATGCACAAAAGTTTCCTGACAACCCTTAACGATTTAATTCTCAAATTCAAAATTCAAGAAGCAACCGGACTTAACCTCTCTGATGCTGTGGCTTTGCTTCAGGACCTGATCGATTTACAGGCAATCAACAGCACACAAAGAGGCAAGTTTTTACAAACCAAGAAGAGAGCAATTTTCCTGCCTCATTGCTCAAGAAAATATATGGATAACCGCTGCAAAGCTATGTTCAACGCAGACATCCCAAGCTACTCGTGTTCACATTGCTCAGAGGATTGCATGGTAAACAAGGCAGATTTATACGCGAGAAAGAAAGGCTATGACGTTTACTTATTGCCTGGTGGTTCCTGCATCCCAAAGATACTAAAAAATAGGCATTATGAGGGAATCGTTGGGGTGGCATGCGGGGAAGAGATGAAAATCATGGGTCCGCTTCTCAACGGCATGAATGTATCAGGGCAAGGCATACCGCTGATAAAGAATGGCTGCGCAAGCACCGTTTTCAACATGGAAACACTCAGAAAAGTTCTCTAATCCACCAGTCGATCGCTCAATTGTGAATTTAACAGTTAGCAAAGCTTATAATATCAAACCATAACAGAAGAGAACTTGTCGGATATTCATGCCTGAGAAAAAAGTCGTAGCCAAAAAAACAATTAAAAAAGTCTACAGAACCGGCGAGAAATGTCCAGAATCTGGTCTTTGGGCGCATTTCTGCAAGGAGAAGGGTGAAAAATCAAACATTCCTCTTTCCAAAAGTGAAACTTTTCCGCCGTGCAGAACTTGCGGTTCGGTTAAATGGACCCTTACGATGGCTGCCTAATCAAGGCAAGTCTATCTGAAATTTTGTATAGCCATTTTTCCTTAAGTATAAGTTGGTAAGATCAAAAGAACCAACGCGCTTCAATTAAACCTATTGTTTGAGCCGCAAAAAGGCAGAAAGACCACTCGATAAGCAATTTATTCGTTACCAATAGAACAAAAGAAAAGTAAAAAGGTTACTTTACTATTTCTCGTTTCTTCCAGCGCAGGTTCTTGCCCTTGCACTTTCTGCATTTTATCGCAGTTGCAGCGTTACGTGAGCCACAGTCTCTGCAGATCTTCATGTACAAGCGATGTTCTTGTGCTATGGCTTTTTTTACTGGATCTAATATAGGCATTTTATTGTAAACCTTCCGTTTTGGCTAACTCTTTGATAGTTAAGTATCAAATATACCTTTTGTCTGGACTGTTAAATATTGCTCTAAAAAGGAAAACAAACTACTTGATAACTTCAATCGTAACGTAAGACCGGGTATCCTCTATGCCGTCTATACTGTAGAGTTTTTTTAAGATTTCATCCAGGTTTTCCCGTTCAACAATTATTAATGCGTCAACTTCCCCTGCAATGCGAAAAGCTCTTGAAACAGCCAGTTCATGGATTTGCTCGTAAACTTGGATGCGTTTGATGGGTGAAACTTTTAGTAGGATAAATGCGGGAGTTGTGGACACTCCAAGGGCGCTTAAGCCTTTTTCAGTAACGTCGATGAAGCCTCTTCCTGTGCGGATGTACCCTCGGTTTTTTAGTTTACGCAAGTGAACGTTTAACGCTTGCCTACTTACGCCAATCTGGCTAGATAATTCGTCTTGTTTCACTCTGAGGGTGTATGTATTTGTGGATTTGCCTTTCTCGTAGAGAGTTTTTAAGAGTTGTATTGAACGTTTAGTTAATGGCTCCAAATTAGTCACTTTTGTGTTGTTTTGTTAACTTAAACCTTTACAAATAGTTGCATACTTCCTTAAGAATCTGACTCTCAAAAACGCTAACTCGATTCCCGCAGAGAAGCAAAAAAGCCCAAAATTTTTCAGGGCTGATTCATTTCCAATGGTTCGTTTTCTTGGAGCGAGCTCTAAAAGGTAGGTCATTATTGTTTTTTCATCAGGCAGTTAATATATTAGAAAAGTCGTATCTTTTAAGAAAACGACTGATTTTCCTTCCTGCAATAACACAAACTAAACACCACAACCTATTTATTTTGAAAAAAAGCTTAAGTCAAGCCACTTAAAAGTAAACTAGGAGTGAAGCGGATCGTGACGGAAAACGGCAGCGCAGTCTTAATCGGCAAAAAACCAATAATGAACTATGTCCTCGCATGCATCACCTTCTTTCACGGCGGAGCAAAAGAAGTCAGCATCAAAGCACGCGGTCGATCCATCAGCCGAGCAATCGATGTCGCCGAAGTTGTTAGACACAAATTCCTTCCAGATGCAAAAATAAAAAGCGTCAGCATCGGAACAGACAAGTTCCTACCGCAAGATCAGGAAGATGGCGGCAACACGGCAACAAATGTGAGTACAATCGAAATAACGCTGACACGATAAATCACGCTTAAGCTAAACTCCTTCTTTGCAGGAAAAACGACCCACAAATGAAAACAGAACTATGCAGTTTCTGCTTAAAAAGCGGCATACTATGCCAAAAATGTTCAGCAAAAGTCAAAGCTGGCGAAATCAGCGACATAGACCTAAAAGTCGCTCGCATACTGCTCTCTATGGAAGAGAAGTATCCATCCCTGCAAAACGTCTGCTTCTACAAGGCTGTTGAGGTTGAAAAAACCTTAGCTATCCTCGTTGGACACGGAGATGTCCCTAAACTTTTGGGTTACGGCGGAAAAATCGTCAAAACCCTCGGTGATGAAACAGGCAAAAACGTACGCGTACTAGAACATGGTGTTGACGACCGCAAATTCCTCGAAGACCTCTTCGTACCCTTCAGCATCTTAACCATCAACACCATCTGGCTTCCAGATGGAACCACTGAAACACGAGTAATCCTCAAGAGGAAACGTGGCGCACAGCTACCCTTTGACCTTAAAGCATTAAAGGAAATTGCCAGTAAAGTACGTAAAATGTCCTTACGCGTTGAAATCGCAGATTAAGGTTGGCAAGCAGCATGAACTTGGACTCTATAGGCGACTGGACTAGAACTCACTATACTAGTCAGGTTACACCTGAAAGTGACGGTCAAGAAGTTACTCTTTTTGGTTGGGTCCAAGACATCCGCGACCTTGGTGGAATCCGCTTCATCATTCTGCAGGATCGTGAAGGAACAATCCAGTTAACAATCCCAAAAAAAAGAATTGCTCCTGAAGTTTTAGCTAAATCAGATCTTTTACAGAAAAGATTCAGCCTCGGTGTTAAGGGCAGCGTTAAAAAAACCAACATGACTCCCAGAGGTATCGAAGTTATCCCAAGCGCTCTTAAAATTTTCAACATCGCAACCGAACAATTACCAATCGACATAACAGGCAAGACTCCAGCCCTAATTGAATCACGATTGGATTCACGACCACTCGACCTAACCCAGGAACACAGCTTAGCCACTTTCAAAGTTCAACATACAGCGCTCGAGGCAATCCGCAGCTTCCTTTTTGAGAAGAATTTCTTGGAGGTTCATACTCCCAGAATTATTGCGTCGGCAACTGAAGGCGGCGCAGAACTCTTCAGCGTTGACTACTTCGGTCAAAAAGCTTACCTTGCACAAAGCCCCCAACTCTACAAAGAAGAATTAACTCTCAGCTTCGAAAAGGTGTTCGAAGTTGGACCGTTCTTCCGAGCAGAAGAATCACATACAAGAAGACACCTAAGCGAATTCACGTCTGTAGACATTGAAGCAGCCTTTGCAAACGCCGCAGACGTTATGGCGCTTCTTGAACAAGTCATCCACCACGCATGCACCGTTGTTAAAGAGAAATGCGCCAAGGAACTCTCGCTGCTCAAATACAATTTTGAGGTTCCCACTATCCCATTCAAGCGTTTAACTTATGACCAAGTACTCGAAGACCTAAAAGCGCAGGGCGTAATGATTCCATGGGGCGAAGACATCCCAACTGAGGCTTTTCGAGTATTGGGTAAGCTTTACCCATTCTTCTACTTCATAACTGATTGGCCCACACATGCCAAAGCTTTTTACATTAAGCCACGAGTTGACAAACCAGAAATTTGTGAAGGCTTCGATTTGATGTGGCGCTACATTGAGTTGGTTTCAGGCGGAGAACGAATTGCCCAAAAAGACCAACTCATCCAACGACTACAAGAAAAAGGTCTCAACCCCGAATCGTTCAAGTGCCACCTGCAAGCCTACGATTACGGCATGCCACCGCACGCTGGATGGGGATCTGGGGCTTGAGCGGTTAACCATGATTTTAACTGGAAACAAGAACATCAGAGAAGTAACCTTGTACCCGCGGGACAGGGTTAGATTAACACCCTAAGAAGCCTCTGCAAAACCGCAACCATTTAATAACCATACAATTAGAATTCTAACTACACAATTAAGAGGGCATTCCTGTTGTCCATAAATGATAATTTAGAAAAACTTTCAAACGCCTGCGGAGTCACAGGCAGAGAAAACGAAGTCAAAGACCTCATGATCCAACTCCTCAAACCTTACGCTGACGAAATCCAAGTGGATAAGATGGAAAACGTCATAGCCATCAAAAAAGGCAAAGCCAAAGCACCCAAAATAATGTTAGCGGCACACATGGACGAAGTTGGCTTAATGGTAAAAACCATAACAAAAGACGGGTTTCTGCAATTCTCAAAGATGGGCGGCATAGACGACCGCATCCTGCCAGCACAAAAAGTGGCAGTATACACAAAAAAAGGCATTTACCCAGGCATAATAGGTTCAAAACCGCCGCACATTCAAAAAGAGGAGGAACGCAAAAAAATCTTAGCCTACGATGACCTCTTCATTGATGTGGGCGCAGAAAACAAAGAAGATGCAGCAGACATGGGGATAGCAATCGGCGATCCGGTAGCCTTCGACATAAAATATGTCAAACTTAGGCAAGGACGCAGTTATCGGGAAAGCCTTCGACAACCGAGCAGGATGCATAACAATGGTTGAAACCCTCAAACTCCTCAAAAAAACCGAGTGCACCGTCTGCGCCGTCGGCACTGTCCAAGAAGAAGTTGGGTTACGCGGAGCAGCAACAGCTGCGTTTGGTGTTGACCCAGATCTCGCCATAGCCTTAGACGTCACAATCGCAGGTGATGTTCCGGGCGTTAGAGAATTCGATACTACCGTGAAGATGGGTAAAGGACCCGCCTTAACTATTTCTGACTCAGGAATAATCACGCATCCGAAAGTTTTGCGGTGGCTAATAGAAACGGCTGAGGAAGAAAAAATTCCCTTCCAAATTGAATCAGGTTTATTGGGCAGTACAGACGCAGCAAGAATCTCCATCACCCGCCAAGGAATCCCCAGTGGAAACGTCTCCATCGCCACACGCTACATCCACAGCCCAGTCGGCATGCTCAGCCTAAAAGACATAGAAAACGGCGCAAAACTAACCGCAGCAGCCATCCAGAGAGCAACAAAATACTTCTAACTGCAACTGTTTGCGCAATTGTTTTTAATTCTCTCTTTCCTTCTATCTCTATTGTTGGTTTGGCATGAGTAAACCTGACAAATTCGCTGGAAAATTCGATTTCCTAGAACACACGGCAGACGTCTACGTTCGAGCCCACGGCAAAACCATGGAAGAAGCCTACGAAAACGCTGCTCTATCCATGTTTGAAACTATCACAGACACCGACAAAGTTGCTCCCGCCCAAGAAGACACTCTTGAAGTTGAAGCCGAAGACCAATATGCCCTTCTCTACAATTGGTTGGAAGCTTTGCTTGTAAAATCAGAAACTTTAGATATGCTTTATTCTAAATTTCAAATAACCAGTTGGAAAGAAACAACTGAAAAATTTACTTTCAAAGCAAAAATTTGGGGAGAAAAATTTAACCCCGAAAAACACCCGCAGAAGGTCGCGGTTAAAGCAGTAACCTACCACCGGATGGTGATTATCCGTGAGATGGACCGGGTGATTTTGGAGTTTATCCTCGATATCTAAGCCAGTTTTAGCTTCTTTAGTTCTGTGAACAGTTTTTCAACCATGGGTTCTGGTGGTTGGTCGAGAGTTTTTGTTTCAAGCTCTATGAAGGGAACTTTCTTTTCCTTGTAGAATGCTATCAGCGGAGTTGTTTGCTCTTCGTAGACTTTGAGTCGGTTCTTTATGGTTTCAGGGTTGTCGTCTGAGCGCTGGTAGAGTGGTCCACCGCATTTGTCGCAGACACCTTCTACTTTTGGCTTTAGGAATTTGACATTGTATACTGTTCCGCAGTTCTTGCAGATTCTACGGGTTGATAGGCGTTCGATGATTATCCAGTCGGGAACGTTTAGATGCATGATGACGTCGATTGGCGTTATGGTATCGAGTTTTTTGGCTTGGTCGAGAGTACGTGGATATCCGTCGAGGATGAAGCCTTTTCCCTCAGAAATCTTGGATAAATGAGCCTTTAAAACTTCGACGACAACATCGTC
This sequence comes from Candidatus Bathyarchaeota archaeon, assembly GCA_963741295.1. GTDB lineage: Archaea > Thermoproteota > Bathyarchaeia > Bathyarchaeales > Bathycorpusculaceae > Bathycorpusculum. The sequence continues at coordinate 126,435 of CAVUHI010000022.1, read as the reverse complement.
CGGAACCAAGGCTCCTTTTTCCATGTAACTCTTAACTTTTCCGAGCAAGATCGGAGTTTTCCTTGATTAATTCACGGAAAATATCGCCCATAGAAATAACGTCAACGCCAAGTTTCGCCTGAAGCCGTGAGGCGTAAGTGCCTTTTCCTGCGCCAGGAGCTCCAAAGATAATCGCTTTCAACATAGATTTCACCTGTGTCTCTTCTGATACAAGCACAATATATAATTAAATTTTGTGTCTGCCCGATTTCAAGGAAATATTTATGCTACAATCTCTAAACAACAATGAGTAAGGTGCAATGTTTGCATACGAAAGAAATCGGGAAAAACCTTTTCATGGTTGACTTGGAAACAGGAGGTTTCAAAAACCTAATCTGTAGCTACGTGATAAAGGGCAAAAAGCCCGTTTTGGTCGAGTCGGGTCCCACCAACTCCATCCCAAACCTGATTGCTGGATTGAAGGTGCTTGACGTGAAATTTGAGGATGTAGAGTACGTTGCTGTGACACATGTGCACTTAGACCACGGCGGCGGGGTGGGCACGTTGCTGAAGTCTTTGACAAACGCAAAAGTCATAGTTCATCCCCGGGGCATGCCGCACCTCATCGACCCCGAACGCCTGTGGCTCTCTGCTCAGACTGTTTTGGGATTTGTCAGCGAAATCTTTGGCAAACCAGAGCCCGTCCCCGAAGACCGAATAATCCCCATTACGGAAGGCGCTTTTGATTTAGGCTTTGGCGCAAAATTGGCGGTTACTGAAACGGTTGGGCACGCTTCGCACAACCTGAGTTTCCAGGAATCCTTCAATGGGGGCGTTTTCCCTGGCGATGCTGCAGGCACTTATCTTCCAGAGTTCGATGTTGTTGTTCCAACTACTCCGCCTCCTTTTTATTTGGATTCTGCGTTGGCGTCTCTTGATAGACTGGTTGGGCTAAACCCCAGTGTTCTGTATTTTAGTCATTTTGGAAAAGCCACCGACGGTTTGCAACGCCTAAAAGACTATAAACTGCAGTTGCAACTCTGGGCAAATATTGCCGAAGAAGGTGGAAGTAAGAAGTGGAGTCTTGAGCAGGTCCGCGATCAAATCATCAATGAAGATAAGGTCATGAGGTTGGTCTGCAGATTTCCTAAAGTCTCATCGAATCTACCAAAAAACTGTCCTGGAGAATTGCGTAAAGGGCTTTATGGGATACGCTAAGCAAAAACAGAGTTCATAAACGTTTTATAGTCTCATCCATCTTTTGTTTTGAAGCGGTGAAGGTTTTTGGGTGAAAGTGAAAGCAGAGCGGCTCCAGATCGAGTTCCTTTGGAAAAAGTTAACGATTATATGTGGCAGATTCCCAAATATAAGCCCCAGATGCGTGTTCCAGGCATGGTTTTTGCTAACCAAGCGTTGCTGGAGAAAATGCAGACCGACCGTACACTTTGGCAGTGCAGCAACGTGGCGCAGCTACCAGGTATCTACAAATACGCCGTTACTCTTCCTGACGGACATGAAGGCTATGGGTTTCCAATTGGCGGGGTAGCAGCAACCGACTACGAAAACGGCGTTATTAGCCCTGGTGGAGTAGGCTACGACATCAATTGCGGAGTTCGCCTGTTATCTACGAACCTTACAGAGAAGGACGTTCGACCCAGACTCGCACCCTTGGCAGAAGCCATTTTTCGAAATGTTCCGTCTGGATTGGGCAGCCGCAGAAAGGACCTCACTATCTCCAGTCGAGACCTCGATAACCTCGCGATTGAAGGTGTACAATGGCTAATTGACCGTGGATTGGGCTGGGCTGAAGACGCTAAACATTGCGAAGAAAACGGAAACATGGCAAACGCTAACCCCGACAAGGTTTCAAACACTGCGAAAACCCGCGGATTAACCCAGATTGGCACGTTGGGTTCAGGAAACCATTTTCTTGAAATCCAAAAAGTCGACAAAATCTTCAACCCCAAAACTGCGAAAGCCTTCGGAATTACGCATGAGGGTCAAGTTACAGTTATGATTCATTGCGGTTCAAGGGGGTACGGTCATCAAGTCTGCTCCGACTATCTCCGCGTTATGGAGCATGCTGTGCAAAAATACAAAATCTCCCTGCCCGACCGAGAATTAGCCTGCGCCCCAGGAAACAGCAGCGAAGCCAAAGATTACATTGAGGCGATGGCTTGCGCCGTCAATTACGCTTTTTGTAATCGGCAGGCGATTATGCATTGGGTCCGCCAGAGTTTCCAGCAAGTTTACGGTCAAGACCCAGAGAAATTCGGCTTGAACCTCGTTTACGACGTCGCCCATAACATAGCAAAAGTTGAAACTCACGACATTGAGGGTAAGCAGAAGAAGGTTTGGGTTCACCGTAAAGGAGCAACACGCGCTTTCCCCGCAGGACACCCCGATGTTCCCGACGATTACCGCAGCGAAGGACAACCGGTCCTAATTCCAGGCAGCATGGGCACAAGCTCTTGGGTTCTGGTGGGTTCGCAGAGGGCGATGGATCTAACTTTCGGTTCCACAGCCCATGGTGCAGGCAGGATGATGAGTCGCTCAGCAGCTAAGCGACAGTTCTGGGGTAACGACATAAAGACGGGTTTAGAAAAGCGAGGTATTGTGGTTCGTGCCGCGAGCGCATCAGTGTTAGCCGAAGAAGCCGACCCAGCCTACAAGAACGTGGATATGGTTGCTGACGTCAGCGACAAGGTCGGCATCGCGACTAAAGTCGCAAGGCTCGTTCCGCTAGCAGTTGTAAAAGGGTAAACTCAACCCTCACTTCCTTTTTTCAACGTTTTTTGATTTGGGAAATAGTATATCTAACGCTATGTCAATAGCCTAAAATTAAAACGCCGAAAAAGCAGGAAAAATTTTGGGAACCGAAACTAATCGAGTCAGGCTCAGGTACAGCGGTTTTATAGTGTTCACCACTCAAGTCTTGAGCTTAATCACTGGACTTGTGTTCACGCTACTTTTGACCCGCAACATGACCACTGACCAATTTAACATTTGGACAAACATTTTTGATTATACTGGTTACTTTTTACTTTTTAACCCCGTGCTGCCTTTCTGGGCAATCCGGTTTGTGGCAAGGGGCAAAGACGGAGCGGTTAAAACAAGCGTTTCAGCACAATTAACCATAGCTTTGGCTTCAACCATAATTTATTTCCCTGTCATAGTGTTGATTTCAAAAGCTATCGGAACCAGCAGTTACCTGCCAATCTACCTTATCGCAGGCTTCTACATCTTGACTTTCTACTCAATCACGATTTGCGAAAGCATAATGCAATGCGTAAAGCCCCAATTCGTTGGGTATGGCTTGATGATTGAGGAAATAGTTAAGGTAACTATTGCTTTGGTTTTGATTTTAGGTTTTAAGCAGTTGTTTCTCGGCGCCATCCTTGGGTTGGTGGTTTCTTGCGTGGTGCAAGTATTCTTCTACTTTTACGTTTTAAGGAGCTACCTAAAACAGAAAGCCCATTGGGGATACCTTAGAGAATGGATTAAGGGGTCACCAGCAATCGCCTACAACGCGATAGGCGGACAATTGATGGCTTTCGTCTTTATCCTGCTTTTCCTTTACGGTGGACCCGGCGCACGCGCTTACTATCAAGCCGCCCTCACTTTCACTGTGATAATTAGTTACGCGAATTCTCTGGCTTTTGCCTTGTATCCAAAACTTTTAGCTAAAAGCTGCAACAATGAAGATGTAGGTGTTTCATTCAGGACAGTCATGATGCTGGCGATCCCCTTCGCAACCATAACGATGGTTATGTCAATGTCATTTCTGACCATTCTAAAAATAGATTACAGTGTCGCTTGGCCAGTCCTCATCGCATTAACAATTGACACATTGATTGTCATGGTTTCCACGTTCTATTCTAACTGTGTGATGGGCGTTGAGGGATTTGACGCTGAAGGAAAAATCGCGTTCCGCAAACTTGTTCGGAGCAAAATCTTCAAAATCTTCACCATTCCATACATTCAAGCGGCGATTGCCCTGCCTTTGGCATATTTTGTTTTGACGGGTTTGCCAGGGGCTGATTCAGTGCGGGCAACAGTGGAGGTTGTTGTGATACTTTTGGCTGTTCATATTTCAACCCTTTTTGGACTCTACCGTTACATGCGACACTCCATCAAAATACCGGTTGCCTGGAAAAGCATTACAAAATACATTATGTCAGCGTTACTTATGGGAATTGTACTTTATCTTCTACCATCTACCACAACTTTGCTCTCTACTATCGCAAAAGCCATCGGAGGTTTTGGACTATACATAGGCTTGTTACTGCTTATCGACCACCAAGCCAGAGAGCTCCTTGGGCTAGTGTGGGAAGAAATCAGCGGCACCCTAAAGCAGTTAACGACGAAAACGCCAGAATTAACGACTGAAAATTAATATCTCCTAAAAACAATGGTTAATTGAAGAGGCTCTTGTTACGCTGAAGGTATAACAATGAAGGATGAGTGTGGTATCTGCGGCAGAGTTATGCGTACAACTTACATGAAACAGTGCCAACGCTGCAAGAAACTGTTCTGCCGGGACTGCATGACACCTGACGTTGCCACAGGCGACCCAATGGCGATGCTTTGTCTACACTGCGCAAGACGAGTAGTTTCGCCCCAAACTGTCTCCAAGTACGCTGGGCTTGAAGGGCACTTAAAGTTTAGAAGCTGCATTCACAGATACCGTTAAGCTCACGTTTGCTAGGATTGATGGGTTAATCGGTGCCAACCTTCCGATGGCTGCTTACCGGGACATTGCCTGGTGGAGCAACACGTCTTCGAGTGCTCATGCGAAGGCTTGGTTGAATGTAGGCTGGGAAGTGCAAGAGGTTAACTTCAAAGAAGGGTACGCAGTTTTCAAAAAAGTCAGGAATGTAGCTTTCAAGAAATCCAAGAAAAAACTTGAGATTACCCAGCCCTTTATCCCCGTGCCCGTGCATAAGCCAAGATCAAAGATTCCGTCGAACACAAAAGTTTCCAAACTCTATGCTAGAATCAAGAATCTCGAGCGACAACGAGCCATGCCACGCCAGCCGGTGAGAGGCCTGAAGTTCAAGTCGTCGCAGTATCAAAAGCGGCTTTATAAAAACGATGAAAAACCACAATAGCATCCTTTTGCATATGAGTTTGCGGTGTCCCTTTGCTTGAGCGAGCTGTTAACTTAAAAATTGAAGAAACATATCCAAAACTTAAAGCTGCTTTAACCGCTAAGGATTGCAAAGTTATTTCTGAAGAGTCGCCAAATCAAATTTGTTTTAAGCAGGGTTCACTTTGGGGGATATCTCCAAAAACAGCAAAAAAACTATTACTATACATTTAGAAAAGTGTGGCGAGCGAACAGGCATAAAACTCTCTTCTAAGTTGGCTTCTGACTGGAAAAATATCACTATAATCGGCTGTGGGTTTAGCGGTCGTTCTTGTTGGCTTATGCGTTTGGATTGCTACTGATCTTAGCCACGCTTCACTGCAACTAACGTGCCTGGTTTTTGGAGTTGGCTCGTCACGGTTAATGGTAACGTTGATTTGGTGGCAGCTCAAGCATTCGTTCATTTGACTTGGGGGTTGGCGGGTTTTCTCTCTTTTGTAATAATGTTGGAAGCCGCCATCGTGGTTTATGCTCAATCCAAAATTGATTCATTCACTGAAGAAATACTCAAGGAAATTTGCTAGGTCGTTATCCTATTTGTTTGCCGCATTTCTCACAATATGCAGCGTACATTTTGTTGTTTGAGCCACAAAAGATGCAGAACTTGGTGTCTTCTGATGGGGCAACATCGTTTTGGGGAGCGATCGTTTCTGGAGCGTGGTTCGTTATTTTGGGATTGCTTTGTTTTTCTTACTGACCAAACAGCGAGAATTACTGAAGCGACAATTGCAAACAGGACAATTACAAAAAATCCGGGGTTTTCTGCAATTAAGTTAAATGATAAAGGTAGAACGGGTTGAACGCTTGGTCCTGAGACAGCAGGAGATGCAGATGTTGTGGGATTTGGGTCTAAAAGCGCTGAGGTTGGCGTTGGTCGCAATGTTGTTATGCTTTGGGGATTAGTTAGGGATTGCTCAGTAGTCGGTGTTACCTCGATATCAGGAATGTACTGTTTGCTTAGGTCTATACCATAAACGTAAGCAGTCTTACCTTGGAATTCATCAGGCAACTGCCCAATGGTAAAGCCTACACCTGTAGTTTCAGCGTAATAGTATGTTTGATTGTTGTAAGGCCAATATGTACCATGAAGGCCATCGCCTAAAACTCCAACTGCCAGATGATCCGTTGGATTAATGAAAACTGCACCGTCGTTCAGGGTTAAGATTAATGTAGCGTAAAGTATGGCTTTGCAATCGCAGTCTCCCGTTTGATCCACTAAAGTTTCAATCGGGAATCGTGGATACTCTTCAAACCCAGTTGTGTTAAGATCAGAGTTGTAAGTAATACTTTGGACAAAAGATAAAACAAAGTTTGCTTGCTCGTAAGAATTGTACCCGAGTTGTGTTGTAGTTTCATTTATCATTTCAGCCAAATTCTGGATATATGTATCTCTGGTTGTGATCATCATGTCATAGCCAGCGGGTCCATCGCGTGTTCGAGTGGAGTCTGGAACGGATTTGTAAGCGTTGTAGATGTCCTGAGGAATGCTAAGGTTCCAGTCCCAATGTTTCCCGTTATAATCCCACGAGAATGACCTGTCATAGTACCCGTTGGTTTGTGCAGCTACTGTATGAGAAAGCGCTATAGGAGCAGATACGATAAACGCCAAAAATACAATAATTAATAACCTAATTGGTTTCTGTTTCAGCGACAGTCGACTCATCGTTACCATTTCGATGTGGTAATGTTCCTAATCAACCGTTTAAAACTTGTCCCAAATCATTATTCAAGGAACTTGATGAACACAAAGACAAAGTGATTATGTATATTGCAAGTTGGGAAATAATGTTCTAGAAGATTATTTTTGTTTGATTATCCCATAACTCTGCTTTTTCCAAGCGTCCCTAAACTTGTTGTAGTAGTCTATGGGTTGGAAAACAGGTGCGTAAGTTAACTGCCATTCAAGCTCGCATTTACAGACCGCATATACCTGCTTGTTTTTGGTGTCTTGGCAAATCTGCAGGAGTTCTTTTCGGCATTTTGGGCAATAGTATGGTCCATTCACCATTTGTTTTGCATCTTTGGTTAGGATTTTCATGCGGCTGCCCGGAATTTTATGCCTATCCTTTCCTGAACTCATCGTTTTCAACCTAACTATGAATTAAACATGAACCATCAGCAAGATATAGTATTCCATTATAAACAAGAATTTCATTGGTGAAAGGGCAAAGGTACTTGGAACTAGCAGAGAAAAAGTCAATTATTACTTATTTTAGATTCATAAAACTCATATTCTTTGTAGAGCAAAGAAAACATGGATTCATATGGCTCATTGTCCTAGTTGTGGCAAAATAGTTGAGAAACCCTCAAGCACTCTAAAGAATCAATGCTTTACTATAGAAGCATACAATTGTCGAAGTTGCCACCATAACTTCAAGGTCACAGTCAATAAATCAATATATATTATATAATTTCCCTAATTTTGTTCTTAATGATTTTAAGATTCCCAGCTGATTTGCAAAATTGTTCTAAGCGCCTACAATTCAATCAAGTTGACGCTTACATTTCTCGCAGACTGTTGCATCTTCTTTTAGAATTGCTCCACAGTATGGACAAGCCCTAACAGAAGTAAAGAGATTATCCTTTAGAGGGATAAAGATTTGATAGGTATAATGAATCACAAAAGCACCAGCAACCAGAGACACAACTCCCAAAGTAGCCCAACCAGCAAAGATCCCATATGGGTCTGAAGATGAAGAATTAATAATAGAACCTTCCTTAAAGAATTGGAAACAGATAAGACAAATTCCCAGTACAACACCCAGAACACCAAAAATAAAACCGATAATATAACCAGTTCTAATCGCTTCTATGGACACATTAAGCCTCAATCCACAATCAGATTATAATTCTTAAATAATTTAGCTATTAGAGAAGCTCCAAAATAGTTCTTTAATAGTTCATTATATAGCTACTCAGCTCTCCAGGCAGTTCCAAGCAGAAGGAATTGGTATGAAGATTAAATGTTTAAAGTTAGGATGCGCCTGATGTTAGAAGTTAGGTTTAGCTCAAGTTTTCTATAATGTTGCTATCTCTCATAAGCCCCAATTCACTTATTGCAAGATAGAAGATTTAGAATCTCTGAAAACTTTATTAAAATCACGCAATATTTCATTGGATACTGAAAAGGCAATTAGTGGTCAAATAGGTCAAAGTCAGCAAAAAGAGGTACATGACCTATTAAAGCCTGACAACAGCCTTAATCAGCAAAATTTGAGCGGCCGTCGTCTAGTCTGGTTTAGGACTTTAGCCTTCCAAGCTAATGATCACGGGTTCAAATCCCGTCGACCGCACCACTTATCTCTTTACTTTTAATCGATGCTTTGATTGAATAGCTGAGTTCATATGGTAAATGTTATAAAACAATCCTTGCGCTTAAATGTCGTAGATGATTTGTGTGGCTAGATCAATCCCTCGAAAAGTAATCTATCTGGTTATAGCGTGGGTTTTGATTGTTAGTTATCAGATTTTTACTCAGTCGGCCCTAAGCACCGTAACGTTGTCCTTAGGAGGTTCTGTCCCGGCTTTAGCTTCATGGATAAATTCAGAGGCTAACGTAACAGTCTTCATCTGTTCATTTGCCTGGATGTTTGTCCTCTCAGCCCTTATCTCAATCGTCATGTTTGGAAAAGAGAGAAGACTCACCATTCAATTCTTAGTAAGCTTAGCGTTAACCCTGACGGGTTCAGCTTTACTGGGCTTGTTCCATTTGGTTGGACTCGATTTATCGAACCCAAGCGTTCTCTCTCAACCGTTCACAATATTGTTTGGTAATGTGTTTTTTGCGTTTTTCTACCTTGCGTTGCCATTCCTCTTTATGGTGGCAGTTGATTTGGGGTTAATGAAAATAAAAAAATAAGCAGAAACCTAAGCGAAAAGGTGAAAAGCAACGTACACTGAATTAAAAGTACATTAGGTGAACTTTGAAAATGAGCGATGTAAATATGGCAACCATACAGTTATGTGGCGATAAACAAAACTTCATCCTTGACAAAAAAGACTTCAAAACAGGCAGCAAAGGCTACTATGGAACAGGCAAGATGGTCGCAGGCGGAAAAAGATATCAGATAGGCATTCAAGTTGTCGAAATCGGTTCTAAGCCTAAAGAGAAAGAAGAAAAGAAATAGGACTAACCTAATTTTTTATCCGTTTTTTTGTTTACGGGACAATTGATGCACTAATTATTGTTACATTTGTACGTGGCTTGTCATTTGCGCCGGTTGGTACTTTGGCGATTTTGTCTACGACATCCATTCCAGAAATGACTTTGCCAAACGCTGGATGCTTGCTGTCGAGGAAGTTGTTGTTGACTTGGTTAATGAAGAATTGGCTGCTTCCTGTGTTGGGACCCGCATTCGCCATCGATATTGTGCCTCGATCGTTGCGGTTAGTTCTTGTGAATTCGTCTTTGATTTCGGGGATTGAAGGGTCACCGTATCCAGTTCCAGTTGGGTCACCGCCCTGAATCATAAAGCCAGGGATGACACGGTGGAAGATCGTGCCGTTGAAGGTTCCCTTTTGGACGAGGTTTTTGAAGTTTCCGGTCGTGATTGGCATGTCATTTCTTAGAGCGATAATGATGTCGCCCATGCTTGTGTGTAGTAGAACTTTAGTTTCAGGTTGATTTGTTGATTGTCCTGACATAATGTAATCTCAGAAATAGATTTGAATGAAACCTAATATGCCTATTGCATCACAGCGCATTGCGATTTGAACTTGGTTTTATTTTTGTTCTCAAGAAGTAGCCAAATCGGCTGCTGAGAAAGAAAAAAAGGTCACCCTAAGTTTTAATTCAATAAAAAATTATAAAGAAAAATAAAGAATTATGGTTAAGGTATGACAGTTGCTTTTAGAACTGTCACTGGATTTATCGGTGTGCTGTTTGCTTCGTAGGAATTCGAGGTTACTGGGGCGTTAGCTATTGCGTCAACTACGCTCTGTCCCACGATTACTTTTCCAAAGACTGTATACGTTGAATCGAAAGTAGGGCCACTATTCACTCCGTTATTTGCGACGTTTATGAAGAATTGGCTTGTTGCCGAGTTTGGATCGCTGGTTTTAGCCATAGCTATAGTGTAGGGTAAGTTGTGGTTGTTGTTTCCTATTTCGTCGGGAATGGTTACAACGTTGGCACTACTGTTTTGTCCGCCTTGAATCATAAAGCCTGCAATGACACGGTGGAATATTGTGCCGTCATAAATTCCCTTATTCACGAGGTTAACAAAGTTGGTTGTAGTAATTGGTTTATCATTTCGCATTTCAAGGGTAATGTTTCCGACACTGGTTTGTAACAAAACTTTTGTTCCACCTACATACAATGGATCTGTTTCAGACGTTGGTGACGTAGTAACAGAACTCGTTGGCGCAGGTGTTGACGTTCCAGTGAAAGTCGTTGGCACTGGCGTAGATGTAGGCAATACTTTTGCAGGTTGACCGGATTGCCCTAACACGATGTATGCCCCGACACCGATTAGGATGATAGCGATTATTCCAATTGCAAAGAATAGAGATTTGTTGGATTTGCGTTTTGATTTGTTATTTTTATTGGGAGCCATGTCCATGTAGTCTACGGCTTTTCATATAAGATTTTTCCCAATTTCACAAAAACAGGTGTTTTGTTAGCTTGAGCAGTTCTTAGTTGAATTCAGTTTTTGTCTCACCGAATCAAACTTGATTTTTTAACATAAATTAGAAATAACTGTATTGTCTGATATGGTTTAGTTTAGAGGCATATATGTCATGACCGATGTTGTGTTTGTCTTCGAAGTTCACCAGCCACATAGATTGAGGCGTAACCTGTTTTGGGAAGGCAAAGCTTTCAGGCGCTTATCAAAAAATGAGTTATTCGATTACTACTTTGACACCGAGGTTGACCGAGAAATCTTTAAGCGGGCTGCACGCAAATGTTATTTTCCTTCAAACCAAATCATCCTTGACGTCATAGACCATCACAGGCACGACCGCAAACAAGCCAAATTCTCTTTCAGCATATCAGGCGTTTTTCTTGAACAATGCGAAATGTTCGACAAGGACCTGCTTGAAAGTTTCAGGCAACTTGCAGCCACGGAATGTGTGGAGTTACTCGACCAAACCTACTACCACTCAATTGCCAGTCTCTATCCTGAAAAAGAGGAATTCATCGCCCAAGTTGCGATGCACAAGCAGACCATGAAAGATTTGCTCGGCTATACACCACGGATTTTTGAGAACACTGAGTTGCTCTACAACAACACCATCGCCAAAACCGTTGAAGAGATGGGGTACAAGGGCATTTACACAGAGGGAGTAGAGAAGACTCTTGGAGAAAAATCACCCAACTACATTTACACTCCAAAAGGCGCAAAGAATATCAGGGTTTTACTACGCAATTACAAGTTAACCGATGACATCGGCTTCAGGTTTTCAGCACGCTGGTGGCCCGAGTGGCCCCTGACCGCAGACAAATATGCAAAATGGCTAGCCGAAACCAAGGGCGAATGCATCAACATTTTCCCCGACTACGAAACCTTTGGCGAACACCATTGGCCAGAAACAGGCATACACAGCTTCCTTCAGCATTTGCCGGATGAGATTTTGAAGTATGACCACCTTAAGATGGCTACGCCTTCTGAAGTGATTGATAAGCATACTTCAGCGGGAGAGGTTGATGTCCCAGAAGCTGAGGGAACAGTTTCTTGGGCAGACATCAAGCGCGACCAGTCTGGATGGCTTGGCAACGTTATGCAATGGGCATACTACACGACCCTGCGCAAGCTGGAACCATTCATCAAAGAAGCCGACGACGACACATTCCTTAAGTTGTGGCGCGACTTCCAAACAAGTGACCACCTATACTATATGTTCACAGCAGGCGGGGGACCAGGAGAAGTCCACTCATACTTCAGCCCCTATGAATCGCCAATGGATGCATTCGTCGCTGCACAGACGCTACTCAACGATTTTGAAGCCCGTTTGAGAATGTTTATCTTAACAGCTAACGAGCCCTTCTTATTCTACACAGACGTTGGAAAAGAGTGTTACACTGGCAAGATGGCTTGGGGTCTGAAAGGCTTTGTGAAAGCGCTCCAAGAAGTAAACGTAAAAGCCATCGAATTCCACGTTGGCAACGGAGACTTTGAAAGCTGGGCAAAAAGTTCGCTTAAAGACCAGAAACTTGCTGCAAAACTAAAGGAAATTGCCGTTTCTGAACAAAAAGGTGAAAAATTGAGAAAAGCCATAGTTGAATTAGCAAAAAAGCGGTATATTGCCCAAAGCAAGGAGTTACAGGATGCAACCCAGCTCTTCTAAGAAAACCTGTCTCGTATGCGTTTATTAGATAAGTCGTTGTACAATTGTTTAGCAGGGTGCAATTTAAAATGAGAGAAGAGCTTCCGTTTCCCGATAAAGTCTTGCAGACACTGCATAATCTGTGCGCAACCGCCGCCGATTTAGCTAGAAGAGGCGAAGAAGTCGCACGACTTTTGCAGAAAGACCCCAGCGAAATCGAGGGCATTTTAGACAAATACAAATCGGAGGGTTTCGCTGAAAGCTTCTACGATAATGAGGGCAAGAAAAGGTACTATCTAAATGGACGAGGAATAATTAAAGTCTGTTCGCTCTTCACCTAGTGGAAACATCTATGCGTGTCATCATTTTTTCTTGGGAGTATCCGCCTAGAGTAGTAGGTCAACTCTCAGGTTACGTTAGCGCCCTATCAACCCAGCTTGCGAACAACAAAGTAGACGTTAACGTTGTAACTTACGATGACTCCGCAACAGGCCAACGCAAGAATCAAGCGGGTTAAAAGCGTTCAGAGTCGCTAACCCTGTGCGCAATCACATCGGCGTTTTAACTTGGGTCTTAACGCTCAACCAAGAAGTTGAACGAGTTGCCGCAGACATCTATTACGAATCAAATAAGCAGGTGGACCTCATAAACGTCTATGATTGGCATTTTATTCCAGCAGCCGTAACCCTCAAAAACGGTCTAGGCATACCCTTTGTTTACTCAGTAGAAAGCCTCGAAGACCAACGGTCTCCAAATGCTAACGCTTCCTACAACATGGCGATTAAAAGCATAGAATGGCTAGGTTTCTTTGAAGCCGCAGCAGTAATCGTGAAGTCTGAGTGGATGAAGGATGAAGTTGAACGAATTTACAAGGTTCCTAAAGAAAAAATTACTGTTGTTCCAATAGACCTCAATTCTCTAGTTGTAGATGTTCTAACATTGTTCAGCAAAGTGGCGGAGGCAAAAAAGAATGAAAGATAAATTAACCGTCATGATGCTAAGCTGGGAATATCCTCCCAGAGTTATCGGAGGCATATCCCCCCACATCTACTTCTTATCCAAATACTTGGCTAAACAAGACGTAAAAGTTTACGTGGTTACCTGCGATTTTCCTGGCGCCCCAGCTCACGAGGTTATCGACGACGTGGAAGTCTACCGGATAGATTCTTACAAGAACCCCTCACCTGACTTTGCCACTTGGGTTTACTTGATGAATATGAACATGCAGAAAGAAACCGCTGCCCTAGCAAGAAAAATCGCGGATAAAATCGATGTTTTCCACGCGCATGATTGGCTTGTGGCAAATGCAGGCATCGGCTTGAAGCATGTTTTCAGAAAACCCCTGTTGGTAACCATGCACTCAACTGAGATGGGTAGAAGAGATGGGTTACATACCACTGCTGAAAAAATGATTCATGAAACCGAAGCATGGCTCACCTACGAAGCATGGAAAGTAATTTGCTGCAGCGACTATATGATTTCCCATGTGAAATACACTTTTGGTTTGCCAAGCGACAAATTAGTGATGGTTCCAAACGGCGTAAACATTCAGAACTACGTTGGCGATGAAGACTTAAGCCAATTTCGAAGCAAATTTGCCCTGCCTGAAGAAAAAATCGTTCTCTTCGTTGGACGCTTAGTTTACGAAAAAGGCATCCACGTCCTAATCAACGCAGTACCCAAGGTTCTAAGCAAAGTAAACGCCAAATTCATAATTGTCGGCAGCGGCTACATGAAAGAACAACTTCTAAACATCGTACGCAGCATGGGCTTAGAACATAAAGTACTCTTTGAAGGCTTCATGGATGAACCAACCCTGCTTAAGTTGCAGAGGGTCGCGGATGTGTCAGTTGTGCCATCGCTGTTTGAACCCTTCGGCATCGTTGCGTTGGAAGCTATGGCTGCAAGAAGCCCTGTTGTAGTGTCTGACACGGGTGGCTTATCAGAAATCGTTGAACACGATGTTACGGGCGTTAAGGTTTACCCAAACAACCCTGATTCGTTAGCTTGGGGGATATCCAAAATTCTGCTTGACCCAAACTTCGCCAAATATGTTCGAGATAATGCGTATCAGCGGGTTCAAGAAAAGTATGATTGGGAAAAAATCGCTCAGGAAACCAAACATATCTACGAAGGCGTTTTAGGCGAATACTCCAAAAGCTTTTGGGCAAATAGCCTGAAACCTTGAGTTATTGCCCAATTACCCGAACGTTTTCCACCTGAATCCACGGCGAAATCAACTGCCCCATCTGCCGCTCGTTTCCGCCGATTACGCTGATGTTTTTGAGCAGTTCAAACACGTTGCCGGCAAGCATCACGCCACGGGAGCAATGGGTAATTTTTCCATCCTTGATTTTCCAAGCCGGCGTCGCAACGACCGAGAATTCGCCGCTGACGGGATTGCTACTGTGGGCGCCTTGCAAGTAGTAAACGATTAAGCCATCTTCCACTTCGCTTATCATTTCCTCAGAGGTTTTGGTTCCTGGAAGGATATGGAAGTTTGTGGTGTCGATGCCCGGCGTTGAGAGGTATCCTGCTCTTGAAGCGTTCCCGGTGCTTTCTTTGCCTTCCCTTCGGGCTGTATAGTTATCATAGAGGAAGTTGCGCAGGATTCCTTTTTCTATGATTGGTGTTTTCTGATGGGGGGAACCTTCTGCATCGAAGCTTCCCGTGCGTAATCCACCTGCAAATAAGCCATCGTCAAAGATTGAGAGATTCTCTGAGGCGACTTTTTCTCCGATTTTGCCCTTAAACGGCGACTGCCCCCTTTGAACACTGTCAGCTCTTATGGCGTTGATTAGGGTGTAAGATAGAAGGTCTTGTAGGGCAAATTGTGTGAGGATTACTTTTCCCGATTTGGTTTCAACAGACTTGGTTTTTAGGGCTGATAGCGCCATCTTCGCAGCTTCTTTTCCAACCCATGTTGGGTCAAGTTTGTAGTCCCGTGCTGCGTTAAACTCAAAGCATACTGGTGTAACGGTGTTGCCTTCTTTTGCCAGCGTTGCCACACTACATTCAATCACGGTTCCTTTGTCGAAGGCTGTTATGCCGTTTGAGTTGGCGATGGCATTAGAAAGATAAGCGCTGCCTACCCCCCCTTCGATGGGGAAAACCCGTTTATCCACTTGGCTCGCGGCGTCTAGCATAGCTACGGCGATTTGTACGAGGTCTTCTGAGGTAAGGTCAACGATTTCTTGGTCAAACGTCTTTTCGGTTGTTGCGTACGGTTTCTTTTCAGGCAATCCTTTCCAGTCTGGGTCAGGTTTACTTGCCCTAGCCGCACTCAAAGCGCTAGCAACGGCGCTCTCAACTGCTTTGGGGTCCTCTACGATGTTTGTGTAGGCGAACCCGATGGCTTTGTTGGCGGCTACTCTTATGCCAAGGCCGCGGTCGATTATGCGGTTGGTTTTGCTGATTTGCCCAAGCTCAATGCCGATGTTGGAGGCTTGTCCCTCGTAAACGTAAGCTTCCGCATCTTGGGCACCTTTATTGAGCGCTGCCTTAACAGCGTTCTCAGCTAAACTAATCATCAGGTTTTTTTCAAGCACTGCCACCGACAACCACCTCACTTAATCTAATGTGCGGTCCACCATCACTAATAAAAGCTGTCTGACCCTTCCCGCATCGCCCAGGATCCAACATGAAATCTTTTCCCACACCATTCACTTTGTGCAGTGTTTCAAGAGTATTGCCGCTAATCGATGCGTTTCGGACTGCGCCGCCTAATTCGCCGTTCACGATTTCGTAGCCTTCCTGGATGCCAACTTGGAAAGTGCCATCAAGATTTGCTTGTCCACCCCTAAAACTCTTAAAATAATAACCCGACTTAACATCCTCAATTAATTCTTCGACTGTTTGGTCTCTTGGCGCCATGTATGTGCATCGCATACGGATGATTGGTTCCACGCGGAAGTCTTCTGCCCGAGCGTTTCCCGTTGGTTCCGCGTGAAATTTTTGTGCGGTCTCCCGGTTATGCATCAAACCCTTTACAACGCCATCTTTAATGAGTAATGTTTTGTGGCTTGCAACGCCTTCATCATCGTACTTGAATGCGCCAAAAGCTCCAGGGATGGTGCCATCATCATAGAACGTTACCAAGTTTGACCCAATCTTCTTTCCCAAATTGCTCGCTAACACGCCGCCTGAGAGCGCCAAATCTGCCTCCGCCAAATGCCCAAACGCCTCATGCACAAACACACCAACCACGTTGGGACCCAAAACTACAGGGAACTTGCCGCCTTTTGGAGATTTGGCGGTTAACTGTTCAACCGCAAGTTTCGCAACTCTCTCGCCTAAAACCTCGGGTGCCTGCACGTCGAAGAGCTCGTAGCCTGCTGTAGAGCCGATTTCTTCGCGGCTAAACGTGAACACACCTTCATCCTGCGCCGAAGCAGTTATTCGTGCCCAAACATACAGCTTATCCTGCTCTATGCTGGTGCCGTCGCTGTTGACAAAAAAACTCGAACCCGTTAAATCAAAGTAGTCGACGGTGCAGCTTTTGATTTTCTTGTTGAATCCTAAACTTGCCTTGTTCACTGCCAAAGCCGTTTTGATTTTATCTTCCATTTGGATGTCGGCTGGGTTCTTTTTTGGTTTGGAAAGCACATGGTCTTCAACGACTTTTGCGTCAGCAAGTTTAATGGGCGTTTTCAGCCGTTCACTCGCCAACTTCGCCATTCGACAAGCATCCGAAACCGCATCTTCCAAAATCGCACCATCAAAGGAACCTACTGAAGCAAAACCCCATGCACCATTCACAAGCACACGGATGGCCACGCCATTTTCGATGCCTTGTTTGGCAGCTTCTACACGTTCCTCTTTTAGGGTCAACGCTGTTTTGTAGAGTTTTTGGCCTCTGGCTTCTGCGTATTGAGCGCCGAACTTTTGGGTGGCGGTGTTGTTGATTTTTGTTAGAATGTCTTTCAAGGTAAACGTCCTTTTCAAAACTAGATTTGTTTGTGGGAATTAAACGATTTGTTTTGAAGTTAGACTTACCAGAAATCGGTCATGCTCTTCTGCTTAACGATTGGCTGGATTAGTTTGGGCTTGAGTTTAACCTGCGGCGGCGCATCGATGCCTAAAACCAACTGTCCATATACTCCGTCGTATCCAGGCGTAACCTTGGCGGTGCCATCCCTGACCTTAACGATGGCTTGAGCCATGGAAGCATCTACCACCTGAGCCAACGCATCAAAAGGCGCATCAATCAAAACCGAGTATTCGTTGCCAAATTTTTCAATCAACAAATTATAATTTTTCCAGACCGCTTGAGTCGAAGGCGAATCAGACCCAAGCACTGTCGCGATGATTTCTGAGAGTGGAAGCAAACGCATAAACCCAGGTGCTCCCGGGCGCCTGAAGTCTGATGGTCTATCGGCGAGTTCCTCAACTCGTTGTTCAACTCCTTTGGTGAGTGGTCGGCGGCAAACTGGGCAAATGTTGCCGAATTTTATGGCTTCCGCAGGTGAGAGAGAAACTTTGCAGTTGCGGTGCCCTGTCCAATGGTATTTGCCGTAGGCGGGGTCTGTTTCGATTGTGAATTTGAAGTGGGAGGAATCGTTGGCGATGATTGCATCTGTGACTGCTTTGTAGCTGAATTTTTCCAGTTCAAAAATGTTGGCTTCCCTGCCGATGCGCCAAGGCCAGAAACTGTGGCAGTCACTGTTCGAAACAAGCGCGTATCTGTCGAGTTTGCTAAGGCGCCAATTCATGGGTGGGTCAGACGACAAGCCAGTTTCCAGTGCGTGGATGTGTTTGGTCATGTCTTGATAGCAGTCTTCTACGGTGTCGAAGCCACTGAAGGCGCCAAAGATGCTGAACCACGGAGTCCAAGCGTGCGCAGGAAAAACCATGTTGTCGCCACAGACCTCCATTACCTGCTCAACCAACTGGGATGCTGAAACATTTAGGATAGGTCTGCCATCTGAGCTTAAACTGCCGAAACTTTGAAGACGCTCATTGATTTGCTCGGCGGTTTCAATCCAT
Source organism: Candidatus Bathyarchaeota archaeon (assembly GCA_963741295.1). GTDB lineage: Archaea > Thermoproteota > Bathyarchaeia > Bathyarchaeales > Bathycorpusculaceae > Bathycorpusculum. The sequence goes on along the minus strand of CAVUHI010000022.1, from coordinate 108,056 downwards.
GGAGTAAGAATAACATGGTGAACTTTTTTTGATTCACCCTTATAATCGAAGATTGTGCAGACTTCTGTTTGTAGCATGAACCGTATAGGGGAGTCTGCGTTGGCTAATTTGAAGAGTCCCGAGTCACCATCAGGTGTGAGTGTTTCATTGATTTCTTCTAGCCATTTGGGATGGGTAAAATCGCCCGTACCAACCAAGTTGAGTCCCTTGATTTTTGCATACTTTGCGATTTCAGGAATGCTCATTCGCTCGCTTGTGGCTCGGCTGTACTTGCCGTGTATGTGCAGGTCAGCTATGACTCTCATGTATAATGCCCAATTCCTAGCGTGGTTGCTGGTCGCTTTAAGGCTTTGCTGTATCAAAACTGGAACTGTGCAAGGCACTACTGCCGCGTTTGTTTTAGCTTTATGGTCCACACGGCGAGGGCTTCGAGCAGTTGGTGGATAAGTTGGCGCGTTTGCTCATTCGTAACTTTCCCAGTGGCATCCAAGTTGTGTATGGCATCTGAAAACATGACTTCGGGGCGGTTAACGGGGTGCATGTTTAAGAAAATGAAGGATTGCCGCAGGTGATATTGGGCTCGGGCACCTCCGAACCTGCCTGAGGATGCGCTCATTATGGCGACGGGTTTGCCCTCCAAAGGCGTGTCAGCTCTGGGTCTCGAGGCGCAGTCAATGGCGTTTTTTAGGACGCCTGGGACAGAATAGTTATACTCGGGGGTTGCAATCAAGAGGGCGTCTGCAGTTCTGATTTTTTCTTTGAATTCCTTGACCTTTTGAGGCGGGTCAGCTTCAAATTCCTGGTTGAATAGTGGTAGACCTTCTAAATCAAAAACTTCGATTGTGACGTTTTCGGGCGCCACTTCGACGGCTGCGCGGATTAAGGCTTTGTTGTATGAGCCCTTTCTTAAGCTTCCAGCAAAAGCAAGTACCTTAATTTTTTCGGACATGACAATCGCCCAAACAAATAAGTTGAATCAGGCAAGCGGATTTAAACTTGCTTCCAAATATTTCCGTGTCCGCGTGATTTTAAAAAAATTTGAAAAATAGAAAGAAAGTTTGGTGGTTAGTCTTCTCTCCACTTGAACAATTTAACTGCCAAGACGAAGACTACAGCTGTGATAGCTAAAACCACTGCCATATCGATAAGGGCTCCACCGATGTTACCGTAGACCATTACGTTGTTTAAGCCTTCGATGACGTAAAATAACGGCAGAACATGAGCGAATGTTTGCAGATATGTTGGCATGATGCTGATGGGGAAGAATGTACCGGAGAGGAACATCATGGGGAACGTGACTATGTTGCCTATAACTCCTGCAGTTTCAGGGTTCTTGGTTACGGTGCCGACTAACATGCCGAGCGCTGCAAATAGCATTGGACCCAAAAGGAGGAAGGGTATAAGCCAAGGTGATAGAGTGACGTGTGCGCCGTAAGCCGCAATTCCCACAGTAACCATCAACAGAAAACCAGCAATCGTCAAAACAATGTACCACATGACTTTTGAGGTTAGCCACTCGATCTTTGTAAGGGGGGTTAAGGAGAGTTGCTTGAAGAGTTTAGTTTTCTTGTATTCGGAGGAAATGTTGACTAGGGAGAACATTGGGCTGGTCAATATGGCAAAGCCGATTAAGCCTGGGACAAGGAAGTCTATTGTTTTTGTTTGTTGGGTGTTCACTGTCGCGGAGGTTATGCCTATGATTGCGGGGGTTGTGTCATTGTATTTTCGCTGAAAGTAGTTGAGGTTGTAATAATTTGCGTATCCGTTGACTGTTCCGCCCACAATGCCGCTTGTGCTTGCCGTAGGATTACCGTAAACTGTTATGTTTACTTGGTGACCCGCTGCATAATTTGCTGAGAAATCTGCAGGTATAATTATTCCGTCAGATGAAGAGTGCTCAGCTAGGTACTGTGAAAAATTGTCTGAAGGATCAACAGTAAAGACCTTAATGGTGCCAGATTCATTTAACGACGCAAGGAAGGTTGCGCCAATGTTTGATCCGCCTGGGAGACCAGTATCTTGGTTTTGAGCGTAAACATTGATTGTTCCTGAACCATTTCCAGAGAAAATCGCTCCGAAAATCAAAATCAAGATAACTGGGAAGACTAAGCCAAAGAACAAGCCGAATTTGTTTCTTAGGTATCCTCGGCTGAAGACTTTGAAGTCTGAAAGTATGCGTTTTCCACTGACCATTCTTATCGCCTCCGCTTTTTGCTAGTTTTATCTTCTGAGGTAGGTTCTCCCTCGGTGATAGGTTCGTTAACTGAGCTTAACAAATACGTCGTCTAAACTGTCTTGGCGCGTCTGGATATCGCCCCATTCCAAACCTGATTGCTCAACCGCTGCCAATGCTGCGAGAGCATCAATTTTCTTTTTTAACGGAATAGTAATTTCACCTTTGACTTTGTCATAGTCAACTTGCAATTCCGTGTTTGCTTTGATGTAGTCGGCGAGTTTTTCGCTTCCATGAATATCTAAGCGTTCACCTGAACCATGCTGCTGGATGATTTCTTCAGTGGTTCCCATGGCTACAATGTGCCCATGATCCATGATGGCTACTCTGTCACAGAGTTGCTGTGCCTCGTCTAAGTAATGTGTTGTCAGGATGATTGTTTTGCCCTTGGCCTTTAACCCGCGTATAACTTCCCATATTGCCCTTCTAGCGTTAGGGTCCAAACCAGTAGTTGGTTCATCTAGAAAGAGAAGTTCAGGCGAGTTAACAAGTGACAGCGCAAGCCCTGTCTTCTGCTTCTGCCCGCCTGAAAGACTATCAAAATTGGTTTTGGCAGATTCCTGTAGCAGAACTTCTTTCAATATCTCATCTGGATTGACTTTTATGTTGAAAAGGTCAGCGTAGTAGATTATAGCTTCTCTGGGAGTGGTTTTTTCAAAAAACGTAAATTCCTGTGGAATAACGCCAATTTTCTTGTGAAGTTCGTAACCGTTTTTCCACGGGTCGAAGCCAAGTACTTTTACGTCTCCTCCGTCTCGTTCACGCAAGCCCTCCATGATTTCAATGGTGGTGGTTTTGCCTGCGCCGTTTGGACCCAAAAGTCCGAAGACCTCACCCTCTTTAACTGTGAAGGAGATGCCGTCAACGGCTTTTAGGTCGCCGTAGTTCTTTTTTAGTGATGAAACTTCAATTGGCAACATACTTTGTTAGCTCCTTGAAATTCGTAAACTGCTAATCTTTCCTTAGGTGCATGCTGACAGAAATATAACTTTCGGCAATAGAACAGACATAAGTAGCATAGCTTCAAGCGGTAACTAAGTTGGCGCTTTCTTGAGAATTTTTTTGTTCCTCGTCGATTCCGCATTTATCTTTGAAAAAATAAACATCGTTATATCTTCAGGCGAAATATACCTGGGACCACGTTCATGGTGGACCTGAACTTCTAGCGTATTCTTGCCAAAAACAGTTCTAAGCATGTAATAATCAAACTTTAAGGCTGCCCGATCTGCACCCTCTCCCTTGTAGTAACGTATGGAACAGAAAAAATCCAGTGAATCCAATTGTTTCTTCACAAGAAAACTCAATGTTTTCTTAACTTCTTCATCGTCAATATAGTTGAAGTCTCCTGATTCAGCCAGTCCAAACTCAAAAATTACCCTGCCCCCGGTATTGTGGGGATGGCTACTTCCTCAAAACTGTATTCGCCGCAGTTAATGAATTTTAAAGCTTTGATTAATTTTTGCTGAAGCTGCTTGCCTAGAAAGAGTTGAACTGAACCTGTCGACTCGATGAATGTTCATCGGAAAATTTTCGTAGAAACCCAGAGTCAAATTGGTCGTGCTCAGGCTTTCATTTTCTTGATTTTTTCAAGCGTATTTAGTAGTTCCGAGAGTGCACTGGTGAGTTTTTGTAGTTCATCCATGTCCTGAGTTTTTTCAATTTTCCCCTCTATTTCCGTTATCTTCGCCATCAATGTTGCTTCAAGCTTATCGTAGTTTGTACTTGGAGTTGGCGCTTGTTTGGGTGCTTCTTCGCCTTCTTTGACAATTACCACTTTTTTCTCATCTTGTGCGCACCAAAGTGTGCCGTCTTTTAGTCTAAAGAGCGGGGATGAACAGACTGGGCAGGATAGGTCAGTTAATGTAGCGCCTTGTAGCAGAAGATTTGCGCCTCGTTTGACAACTGTGTTTTCTGGTCTAGGTTTCATGGTGAACCCCAAAGTAAATACGTCTCAATGCTTATATAACTTGGTCACTGCCAGAGTGCATCAGAGGGAATATTTATGGTGCGGAAGAAGAAATCTGATGAGTATGAAGCAAAGATTCAGCAAGCGCTAGTTGTTCTGACCGAGGTTTCTGAAGATAGTACGACGCCACGTAACATCCGTCGTTCCGCAAAAGATGCCATGAGCTCCCTGCAAAGCGCCGAATACACTCCCGCAGTACGTGCTTCCAATGCTGTGTCGATGCTGGATGAAATTCTGCAAGATCCCAACATGCCACCGTACACCCGGGTCAAGCTCTGGAACGTTATGAGCTTCATAGAAGCCATAAAAGACTAGTTTAGAACAAATGAGACTGCTTTTTTTCTTAAAAATCAAAATCCCTCTTTGCCCAATTTCTGGTTTTTGAATCTTGCATTTTTCGAAATTTAGTATGCTGTTCTCGAGTTTCTCTTCCTGTAGCTCCTCATCTTTGAGTAAGTTGCTGTAGGTTGAGATGGCTGAAACCCAGAACTTTGCCTCACCCCCTGCTCAGCATGGTCACTGTCACCACAATTGTGGATCTTTTATAAGATAAACTCAATACACCGTCTAAAACGCGAAAAAGCGTGTTTCTACTTCAGGGCAACTCAAGACTCAAACGCCATTTTTTTTATCTCCTACAGACATTAGAGAATTAAGAATAACATTTTTACGACTGCAATGGCAAATCCCGTGAGAATGAAACTATATATAATTCCAAGTCGTTTAGTTTGATAGATATTTTTAAGGAGTAAATTTAGATGAAAAACCTTTTTGCATTTATTTTAGTAGGATTTCTTTGTTTATCCATGTTTTCGATGCTTTTCTTAGCGGCATCCCAAGCGGCAATCGACAATCAAATAACGGGTTCCATCAGTCAAGAAACTGCGTCGGGATGGTGGCCTATGTTTCACAACAATTTGGTCCACGACGGCTTTTCCCCTGCAAATGGACCGGACACAAACCAAACTCTGTGGACTTACAAGACGGGTGGTCGAGTATGGTCTAGCCCGGCAGTTACAGACGGCGTACTTTTTGTTGGTTCTTTTGACAAAAATATGTACGCGTTAGACGCGACAAAAGGGACTTATGAATGGAAATTTTTAACCGGTGGCGAGATTTACACTTCGCCAGCTGTTTCAGATGGGATAGTCTATTTTGGTTCAAATGACCATCAGGTCTACGCATTAAATGCTGCCGACGGCAAGCTTGTTTGGAACTTCACAACAGGCAAAGAAGTGCAATCCAACCCAGCTGTCGCAAATGGCATAGTTTATGTGGGCTCAAACGATCATAACCTCTACACGTTAAACGCTACAAACGGTTTTCTTATCTGGAGTTACCCCACGGGCAGTACTGTTATTTCATCTCCTGCAGTAGACAACGGCAAAGTATTCGTCGGCTCATATGATCGCAACGTTTACGCTTTAGATGCATCAAATGGAAAACAACTTTGGAACTACACCACAGGCAGCTACGTTGAATCTTCGCCAGCCATCGCCAACGGCATACTCTATATTGGCTCTTACGACAACCACACCTACGCGTTAGATGAATCAACCGGCAAGCAACTCTGGAACTTCGCAGAAACCAACGACCTGTGCATCCAGTCCTCCCCCGCGGTCGCCAACGGCAAAGTCTACATTGGATCATTGGACTCCAACGTTTACGCCCTAGATGCCACAACTGGGACAAAACTTTGGAATTACAAGACTGGAGGTTCAGTTTTCTCTTCACCAGCAATCGCAAATAACACTGTAATTGTCACAAGCTTCGACAACAAAACATACTCATTAGATGCCACTACAGGAAATCTTATATGGACATATCAAACCGGCGGAAACCTCTATTCATCTCCAGCAACCATCTGCGGAGTAATATATTTTGGTTCATATGACAACAACATCTACGCCGTCGCCGCCTCAACTAACACCTCACCAAACCCAACAGCCACGCCTACCTCGACCTCTTCAAGCCCGATCAACTACGCATACGTAATTGGAGCAGTCATCGTAATTTTGATAATAATTGCTGCCGCAGCATTAGTTCTAATGCGACGTCGCAAACATAAATAATTTAATTTTCCCATTTTTGGGCATCTCCATTTTTCTGTGTGGATCATCTCTTTCAATCGACTTTTTCCAAGTGGCTGGTGATGTCGCTTTTCATTAATTTAATGCCTAAACTTTTGGTAGCCTAATTCAATATCTTCTACCTTGGGCTTGAATTTGACTTTATATAACGTATGTGAGCAAGCCGCTCCAATCATTCCGAAGAAGTTAATTAGTAAAACACCAAGGATTAAATGGGTAAATATTCTTTAGAGTAATCTCCTACCCTCGGTGCAGACAGTCGGGAAAGAAAGCAAAATGAAAAGAAAAGCAATTCTTGTTTTTGGCATTTGCGTTTTTTTGGTCTCGGTGTTCCTCCCCAGCATTTCAGTTGAAGTAGCCAACTCTGGCGGCGATTCTGGGACGCAGTCTATCGGGGACTGGTGGCCTATGTTCCACAATGATCTGGCACGTACAGGCTATTCAAATTCAACAGCGCCAAAAACAAACGAAACCTTATGGACCTACACGACGGGTGGCTTAGCGAATGATCCCGCTATTGTTGACGGCGTGGTATTCATAGGCACTTATGACTTCAAAGTTTATGCTCTTAATGCTACAGATGGCGACCTCATATGGAATTTCACAACCGGCGGCTACGTGGATACCTCTCCCGCCGTCGCTAACGGCATTGCTCTTCATAAATTCGAACGACAACAAAACTTATGCTCTTAATGCTACAGATGGCAACCTAATATGGAGCTACACAACCAAACAGCGGTTGGATAGTTCTCCTGCCGTGGATGGGGGCACAGTATTTGTAGGTTCAGCAGACCATAACGTTTACGCTCTCAATGTTACCGATGGCACTCTAATGTGGAAATACACAACCGATGGCAACATTATGCTGTCTTCTCCCGCCGTGGCAGACAACATGGTCTTCATAGGCGCAGACAACAGGGTTTATGCATTGAATGCTTCAAATGGCGCCCTCATATGGAAGTACATGGCCCACGGGAGGGTCGAATCTACTCCTGCTGTGTCCGGCGGATTGGTCTTCATAGGCTCTGTAGACCAAAATGTTTACGCTATAAATTCTTTTACTGGCGCTCTTGTGTGGAATTACACAACTGGTGGCTACGTGGATTCTGGTCCTGCAGTTTTTGATGAAATGGTCTTCGTAGGTTCAGCAGACCACAATGTTTACGCGCTCAATGCTTTTACCGGCGCTCTCGTTTGGAACTACACAACTGGCGATATTGTAGCTTGTTCTCCAGCTGTGGCTGACGGTATCGTATTCATAGGCTCACTTGACCACAGGGTTTATTCTCTGAATGCTTCAAATGGCACCCTCATATGGAGCTACTTAACAGGCGATATTTTGGTTTCTTCTCCTGCAGTAGCCAACGGCGTGGTTTATTTAGGCTCATGGGACCACAAGGTGTACGCTTTTGGTTCATCATCAAACATCCACTCTGTATCTATCATGGATTGGATTTTTCCCGTTTTAGCAATTGCTATAAGTGTTATGTGTGCTTGCATCTTGCTTGCGTTTTTTGTTCGTAGAAGAAAAGGAAAGAGACAACTCGTCTATTCCACTGTTAAGGAAAATGCGCAAAGTCGAAGAGTATTTCCTCAATCAAAGTTGAGGTTATTGATGATGCTGAAAATTTTTTTGCTGAAAAAGGGCTCCATAAAAATTGATGTGTTGCTGTCTTGGAATTTAGAAAGTTTTTTTGCAGGAAATTTTGCCACTCCATTATTATGGAATCCATAAAAGACTAATTTTATTTGATTTTAGCATTGATTGTTATTTTGCTTGTTTAATCGATTTCTTGCATTCCTTATATGAGGCAGCGCAATGCATGCAGCAGAACGCTATTTCTTTGCCATCGATGATTTCTCGGTGGCCGCCCTCGTAGACTTTGCAGCCGCAGTGAGCACAAACATAGATGCTTGGTTCAATGGCGATTGCAACTAAGGTGGCGAACCGTTTGAAAAGTCCTATACACAGTTCCCTTCCTTCTTCCGTGAGTTCAAAGACTTTTTTTATCTTGTCGCCAGTTGGCTTTAGAGAATGTCTTACTAAACCCTTGTCCTCGAGTTGCTGCAAGAATGGATATACTAGGCTAGGGCTGATTTCTTTTTTGACGCGTTTTTTGAATTGGTTGATTATGCTGTAGCCATGGGCGGGTCTTTCGTAGAGGATGGTGAGTATGTAGAAGCGTGAGAAGTCGCTGATTAGGTCGTCGATGTTTGCTGGTTCCGGGTCGTTTGCCATGTTGGTCTTTATTTATTGGGTTGGTTTGCTGTTATAAATGTTATTCAGATATATCTAAAAAATACTCATGCCAAATTAATTAAACCCGTACAATCAACATATACTCTGATAACCATGAAAGTCTTCAACTACAAAACCGTCCAAGCAGAAAAAGCAGACTGCTGCCCCGAAAAAACCCAAATAAGATTGCTAATCACCAAAGAAATGGGCGCCCCAACCTTTGTTATGCGCCTCTTTGAGATGTCCCCTGGTGGATTCAGTCCCCTGCACACGCATGCATGGGAACATGAAGTATTCGTTTTAGAAGGCAACGGCTCAGTCTTTGACGGAAAAAATGCTGTGCCCTTGCAAGCAGGCGATGTAGTTTTTGTGCCCCCGAATGAGTTGCACCAATTCAGAAACAACGGCGAAGCGCAACTAAAGTTCCTTTGCTTAATCCCCCATACGGAAAAGTAACTTGCCACTTAGTTTGGCACGTTGTAGCTAAAAATATATGCTAGTTGTTACATCTAAGTTTGGGTTCCAAGAAGGCAAAATTCCTTGAAATATGACGTGATAATTGTAGGAGCAGGTCCAGCAGGCATTTTCTCAGCACTTGAGCTAACGGAGAAAACAAACCTCAACGTCATGGTTATTGACAGAGGCGCTGACATCGACAAACGCAAATGCCCCTCTAAACGAGGCTTTGAATGTGTCCACTGTGAACCGTGCTCCGTTCTTAGTGGTTGGGGCGGCGCAGGCGCTTACAGTGACGGCAAACTCACTCTATCAACCGAAGTTGGCGGTTGGCTAAACCAATATGTTTCAACCAAGGAACTTGCTGAACTGGTAAAATATTGCGACGGCATCTACCTCAAGTTCGGCGCAAGCGAACAAGTCTACGGCGGCGAAAACAAAGAGATAGATGAAATCGAACGCCAAGCCTCCCTTGCAGGTCTCAAACTTATCAAACAAGAAGTCCGCCACATGGGCACTGATAAATGTCTTGAAACCCTTCAGCGGATGCGGAAATACCTCAACGACAAAATAACTTTTCTGCCTAAAACAGAAGTTAAAGGGCTCATCGCCGAAAACCACACCATCCAAGGCGTCGAAACCGTCGGCGGCGAAAAAATCATGGGTAAATACGTCATTATCGCTCCGGGCAGAGGCGGCGCAGAGTGGCTTCAAACTGAAGCTCAAATCCGCGGCTTAAAGACCGTTAACAACCCGGTTGACATTGGGGTGCGGGTGGAACTTTTGGCGTGTATCATGGAGAAGCTAACCAAAGTTCTCTATGAACCTAAACTTCTCTATTTCTCACGCTCCTTTGATGATCAGGTACGGACCTTCTGTGTGTCCCCTTATGGCGAAGTCACCACGGAATCCTACGATGGGGTCTTAACAGTTAACGGCGGTAGCCAAGCAGAAACCAGAACCGCCAACACAAACTTTGCTATACTTGTCAGCACCTCATTCACGGAGCCATTTAAGGAGCCAATCGCTTACGGCAAATACATCGCTAGACTCTCAAATCTGCTCAGTGGCGGCGTCATGGTTCAGCGGCTCGGTGACCTCAATCACGGTAGACGTAGCACCCCCGAGCGACTTGCACATAGCGTTTTGACACCCACCCTCAAAAACGCAACCCCGGGAGATCTAAGCTTTGTTTTGCCTTACCGTTACCTCACTGACATTCGTGAAATGCTTGAAGCTCTCGACAAAATTGCTCCAGGCGTTGCCTCACCCGAAACATTACTCTACGGCGTCGAAGTCAAATTCTATTCCTCGCACCTTCTACTCAACAATGCATTGGAAAGCAAAATCCAAAACATGTTCACCATTGGTGACGGCGCAGGCGTTACTCGAGGCTTAATCCAAGCGTCGGCTTCAGGAATCATCGTTGCAAGAGAAATTCTCAAACGAGAAAAACTGAAGGCTTAACCCTATGGCTGCTGTGGCTCAGGAAATCAGGTGCTCGCATTGCGGTGCCCCTGTCGAGTTCAAGCCAGGCGAACTATTCGCCACATGTAAGTACTGCGGCTTCACAACCGTAATCGAAACAGGACAAGCCTTCACCTTTGAACATTCACTCCTCCTAAACAACTACGCAGAAGCACAAATCGAAGATTTAGTGCGCGATTGGATGCGCTCTGGTTTCATGAAGCCGGGCGATTTAGCAAAAAAAGCCAAGTTATCCGAGAAAAACCTTGTTTATTTGCCGTTTTGGATTGTTTCAGCTGACGCTACAACCAAGTACAAAGGAATTTTCGAGCGCATATCTCCAGCGATTGTTAAAGAAGGACAAATCCAAAAAGAATACAACTGGCTCGTATTAGCAAGAGAAGCCTCAGGCTTTCCAACCCGTGAATACAATGTTCCTTTAACAGGCAAGATTCCCTACGATTTCAGAAAAATCGAAGGTTTTGCCAAATTACTCAACAGCGAAATGACTCGCGAAGAAGCTTTAGAGATTGCTAAGCAACAGATAGAAGCACTGCACCGTTTTCTGCTTCAGCAGGATATAGACAAAATCGTTGAAGCTACCACAACAATCAACCTAAAACAGATGGTTTACTTGCATGTACCTGCATGGTTCATAAAATACGAGTACAAGAACGCCAACTACCAAATGATCGTGGATGGAGCAACGGGTATGATTTTGAAGGGCGACATACCCTCTTCCAAGTTCTAAATTGGTTTAATAAACTTTAAAAGCAACCCCTTTTTTATAAACGAAGTACAAATATTGGAGGATTTAGGAAATGAGTGAAAATAAAGATGTATATGCACAAGCAAAAAGCCAGATGAGGCTTTCAGAACGCATAGCTGCGGCGCTTCCAGGGTTCCGAGGATACAAAGAGAAGGAACTTCGCCGCGAATCAGACAAGCTGATTAGGAATAACTTAACTCTCAAACTCTCCAAAGATAAAGATAACGTCCGAAGCATTGCCCAGCGAATAGCCGATAAACGTTATCTGGATGTTTTACCAGACATTGATAGGTTAACTGCAAAGATGGATCGTATAACTGAAAAAGTTAACCATGCATCTTACGGTTACGCGGGTTTTTATGATATTGTCAAAATCAAGGAAGACAACCTTGACAGAATGATAACCTTCGACAACCAACTCCTCGATGAAGTTGACGCCTTAACCGCCAGCATCGAAGACCTAAAAACACAGCTGCTAAGCGGAAATTATTCAAACCTCAAAGACAAAATCCAGACTATCGCAGACAAGTTTGAGTTGCTCGAGGACACGTTTGATAAAAGAGAACAAGTCATCTTAGGAGTGACACAGTAATGCCGCAAATAATAGAATGGACAAACGCAAGTGCAGACTCTATAATTTGGCGTTACCCAACCGAAGACATAACCTGGGGCGCCCAACTAATCGTACATGAATATGAAATGGCGGTGTTCTTCCGAGACGGCAAAGCCTACGATGTATTCGGCCCAGGCAGACACACACTCACCACGCTAAATCTACCCGTACTAACAAGCTTGCTGACAAGGCTAGCCGGCTTTGGCGGCAACAAACCCTTCAAGGCAACGGTCTTATTCATCAGCACCAAAATCTTTGCTGGCAAATGGGGCACAAAAGCACAAACCACAGAACTCGCACCTTTGCAGACCTATGGGCAGTTCTGGTTCAAAGTCGCCGACGCATCCTTATTCGTCAATGAAGTCATCGGTGGACAAAACGCGTACACAACTGACCAAGTCAACGACTTCCTTCGTGGCTTCCTAAACGAGAAAATCATTGATGAACTCAGCCACTACGACCTCGTCACCGTATTCACACGCTTAGACGAAACGTCTGTCATAGTCAAAAACTCCTTAATCGACTACTTCAAACGAGTCGGCATTGAACTAACTGACCTCAGATTCGAAGGCATCGACACCACACCCGAATACCGAGAACGACTATTCTGGCTAAAAACCGGCCAAACCGCACCTGGAGACGTATTACGCATGGAAACCGTAAAGAGCGCAGCAGCAAGCCTTGGTCAAGGAGGAGGTTCAGGAGCTCTCGGAGCAGGTATGGTACTTATCCCACAAATTATGAACCAACAAGGAACCCCACAGGCAGCACCCGCAGCGGCACTCGTCATCTGTCCCAAATGCGGAGAAAAAGTTCCCGCTACAAGCAAGTTCTGCCCTAACTGCGGAACTAACCTAACCCCACCCTCAGAAAACGCGATGAAGTGCCCCAACTGTGGCAAATCCATCCCAGCCAACAGCAAATTCTGTCCAGAGTGTGGATTCAAAATCGGCAGCTAAGAGGTACTGTAAATGAGTGGAAGCGATCGTCAACTGCTAAGCTTCGGAGTATTCCTCATCATTATTGTTGTAGGAATACTGCTGGCTCTTACAGGAGTGATAGGCTGGGGATTGTTTGTACCAGTCGTCGCGGTGCTTTCAGGCTGCTGGATAATAGCTTTAGCTGGAATGCAAACAGGTAAACAGCTGAAGTATGGACGTGGAACATTCAGCATAATGGCATCTGGCGCCGGACTCATCACCCTCGGCGTGGCATGGTACCTATTTGGCATCAACTGGATCTACTCGCTCGTAGTAATCCTGCTGGCAATTGCCGCTTTAGCGATTGCAACCGCCCTAAGACGCAAATAAACCCTTGAGCCTTTTTTGGCTCTAAACATTTTTCTATACCCTCGCACAGTCATGATGCAGAAGGCACGCTGGTATGAGTGAAGAAACTATCGGTCACGGCACATGGTACGACATGATGGCTAAGAAAGTCATCGAAAGAGAACAATCTCTAAACCGAGACATGAGCAGAGTCCGTACAGAGATGGGTCTTGGCGCCTCAGGTTTTCCGCACATAGGTAGTTTAGGCGACGCATCCCGCAGCTACGCCGTAACTTTAGCGCTTAAGAACCTGAACTGCAATTCTGAACTCGTTGCCTTCTGCGACGACAAAGACGGCTTACGCAAAGTTCCAGCAGGACTACCAGCAGACATGTCACAAAGCTTGGAGAAATACCTTGGGTACTCCGTCTCAAGCATCCCTGATCCGTTTGGATGCCATGAAAGCTACGGCAAACACATGAGCTCCCTCTTGTTGGAAGCCTTGGACAAATGCGGCATCGAATACAAGTACTACTCCGCCCAGCAAGTCTACAAACAAGGCTTACTCCTCGATGAGATACGCACCATTCTAACAAACGCCAAAAAAATCGGCGAAATCGTCAAAGAAGAGGTAGGACAAGACACCTACACCGAATTTCTGCCGTTCTTCGCGGTCTGCGAAAAGTGCGGTCACCTCTACACAACCCGAGCCTACAAGTTTGACCCCAAAACCGACAAGGTCTCCTACAAATGTGAAGGGCTTGAAATCAGAGGCAAACTAATTGCAGGTTGCGGCCACGAGGGCGAAGTGGACATTAAGAGCGGCGAAGGCAAACTTACTTGGAAAAGCGAATTTGCCGCCCGATGGAAGGCATTGGACATAAGGTTTGAAGCTTTCGGCAAAGACATCGCCGACTCCGTGCGAATCAACGACCGTATCTGCCGCGAAGTGCTCTGCTTTGAGCCGCCTTCTCACGCAAAATATGAGATGTTTCTCGATAAGGGCGGAAAAAAAATCTCCAAGTCCGCCGGCAACGTGTTTACGCCACAAGTCTGGTTCAATTACGGCTCGCCTCAATCGTTGCTTCTGCTCATGCTAAAGCGATTCGTTGGCACACGAACTTTGGATGTCTCCGACATTCCTGCATACATGAATGAAATCGACAGTCTCGAAGACGTTTACTTTGGCAAAAAACAAGTTAATGAAAAAGAAGCCACCAAACTCAAAGGTTTATACCTGTACTGCTACGTTATGAAGCCGCCTGCTAAACCCAGCATACACGTACCCTACAACCTCATGGCTTTCCTAGTAAAGATGGCACCTAAAGAATGCACAAACGACTACGTCGCGGAGAAACTGCAGAGCTACGGTTACCTGCAAAAGAGCCAAACCTTAGACGCTAACCTATTGCAGCGCATGGAGTACGCTTTGAATTGGACACGAGACTTTGAAGAAATCAAAGAAACCGTAGTTGACCTAACTGCTGAAGAAAAGAAAGCCCTCACTGAACTCGTCACCAAACTTCAAACAGAAGATGACCCAGACAAAATCCAAAATGCCATCTTCAACAGCGCCAAGGACAATGGCCTAAAACCAGGCGCCTTCTTCAAAGTGCTCTACCAGATACTGATGGGAGCACCGCAGGGTCCACGCCTAGGCCCATACGTGCTTGCCATGGGCAAACAAAACGTCATCTCAGCGCTGCAGAGAGTGCTGAGCAAAAGCTAATTTTATTATTTTTTTTAACATTTTTTTGGGTTAGCGATCGTTAAGCGATTGGCAGAGGCGCAGGCGGCACGATATCGTTTGAGAGCAAAATTGTCAAGGAACAAAGTTCAAACTGATTTTTCCAAAATAACAAGACCACTATTTTTAAGTTTAAGCAAGGTATTTACTATTCTGCCCTTTCAATTTCTTGGGACAAACAATAGTTGGGCTCGTCGTCTAGTACGGATTAGGGCACCGGCCTGCGGAGCCGGACGTCAGGGGTTCAAATCCCCTCGGGCCCGCCACGCTCCAAAACAAATTTATCCTGCAAAACAACAACCCATTTATTTTTTGTTTTTTATTCGATGCAAGGCTGAAATAGTCAGCCAAAAATGTGCTCTTGACCAAATATGTTCTTCTTCTTTCGAAGACTGTTTACTTTGCAGCTTTCTACTAAGAGAAGAAGAAGACAGCAATGGTGCACAGCATTGTCTTCTTCTTTTAGAATATTCGGTTGCATCTATTTTGTTGCATGATAGCTATCGATTAGAAGAAGAAAAAATTGACAATTTTTTCAATGATTTTTGTTCTTTCAACTTAACTCTCGACTTAAGAGAAGAACAACAACACTGCATTTTCAACTGTTGTTGTTCTTCCATTAAATAAAGCAACCTTTCAACTGAAAGAAGAAGAAAAACGCAAATTGCCCTCTCCCACTACCCCCAAAATCAGAAACTAAACTCAAAAGGCTTCGTTGTCCGTCTTTATTCGGTTTTCAACTTCACTGATG
Organism: Candidatus Bathyarchaeota archaeon; assembly: GCA_963741295.1. GTDB lineage: Archaea > Thermoproteota > Bathyarchaeia > Bathyarchaeales > Bathycorpusculaceae > Bathycorpusculum. The sequence continues at coordinate 92,457 of CAVUHI010000022.1, read as the reverse complement.
ACTCCTCAATAAGCTAGGACTCAATCATTATGGAATAATAAAACAACTGCTGGGGCATGCGAGAAGTAGTTGTTGTTGTTACACCTGCATTCTGCAGAGCGGTTGCAACAACAATCAGAGTTAAAAAGTTACGAGGTGCACCCGAGAAGTTGCTGCTGCTGATGCTGCTGCAACAGGATTTTGCACACTAACTGTTGCATCTTTCAAGATTAAAAATTACAAACAGAGTGTTGTTTTCCACCAGTCAAGCCGAACCCGTAACCACCTGATTCTATATGGGTAGAAGAAGAAGAGCAAATTTTTTTCCAATCCTCTTCTTCTTCTTTTAACTTAAGTCTATGAACAATTTCCTAACACGATTCCTATATTCAAATCTCAACTAGCCCGCCACCTCCGTATCGACATGACATTAAATCGCCCATAAAGAGCCGTTACTATTTGCGAGCAACTATTGGCCTAACTTTGGTTGGTCTTTTGGTTTCTGTTGGCTTTGGATTTTGTTGGCTACCCAATAGAGTAGGTTGCTTATGGCTATGGCGAATGCTGGAAGTGCTGGTAGGATGTACCAGTAGAGTTTGGTTTGGGCAAAAGTGAAGACCACAAGCACCACGGCTATCCAGACGAGGATTAATGTGTCTGCTTTATGGCGTTTAATCACCGAGTTGAAGGCGCACAGCCCAACTGCGAAGGGAAGCAGCAGCACCCAAAGCAGGTTTTCGCTGGTTGCCAAATAGTTAAAGTAGAACAAGTAACCTCCAGCGTGCCCTTCAAGAGGAGTAACGGTTCGCATGAAACTAGAGTAAACAAAATAACAGTTCCAGAAGTCACGGTAAGTAAAATTCATGTATACAACATAGGGCGCAAACAAGAGCAGTGCAAAGCCCAAAAAGAAGGCAAATTGCTTCGTGAAAAAAAATCTCAAGCTTTTCTTCGTAAGAACAAAATAAATTATAACGATTAGAGGAATCAGTAACGCTTCAACCTGCTTAGTCAACAGCGCCAACCCAAAAAATAGTCCACTTAAAATCGCGTATTGACTCTTGTTTTTTGTTTCCTCACTTGAAAGCAAAAAGTAAACGCTTGCCAAAACGAAGAAAACCATCGGTCCATCAGTCATGGCGTGTGTTGCAAACGCAAAGAACGTAGTAAATGTGCCTAATATAATCGCCGACAACAACCCTACCAGTGGATTGTAGAGTTTCTTTCCCAAATAGAACACACCAACCAACGATAAAACGCCAAATATGGGGTTCCAAAACCTCGTGGCAAAATTGTTAATCCCGAGCGCTTGATAAGACAGAGACATAAGCCACATGAGCAAAGGGGGTTTGCCAGCCCAAATTGCTGGTTCACCAAAAGACCATGGCAAAAGGTAGTTTCCGCTTTTCATCATATGATATGCCATTTGAGAATAGGTTTTTTCGTCAGCAGCCCAAAGCGGTCCACTTCCCAAACTAACAAAGAATGCAACTGCAAAAGCCGCCATGACCAAAACAAAAAACGCATCAACGTGTTTTGTGAACCAAGATTGTTCTTTTTGAGTACTGTAGATTGGATTTGGTATTTTCTTGTTTCGCCTAGATGAATAAACAAAACGGATGATACCAAAAGCCACCAGAACAGCTACTGCAAATGCGATGTCATCGAACAGGAATGTGCCCCAGGCAGTTTGGGTAGTTGGTAGCTGGTTTAAGGTTTCAGTAGTCGAATTGAATAATGTAAAAGCGTAAACGTGATAGTCTCCTGAACCAATGTACAATGTATTATTGACAATTGTTGGAGATGAATCCACGATGTTTCGAGTTGTATATGCCCACTGAACTTTTCCGCTAAAAGCGTCAAGACAATATATGCGGTAATCTTGAGAACCCACGTACACTTTGCCGCCTGCAGCTGTGGGGGAAGACCAAACCCAAAAGCCTGTTGGGGTCTGCCAAATTTTTTCGCCGTTTGAAGCATTAAAACAGTAGATGCTGTTGTCGTCAGAGCCTATGTAAATGCATCCGTAAGCGGCAGCGGCAGAAGATGCAACGGTATCCTGCGTTTGAGCTTTCCAAATCTCATCTCCTGTAGAAGCATTCAAACCAACGACGTAACCGTCATATGAGCCAACATAGACGCATCCGTTGTATAGGCAGGGTGAATTGAGGTTGCTTCCCGTGTGGTGCTGCCAAATTTCTTTGCCTGTGGATGCGTTTATTGCGTAAACATAAAAATCGTCGCTTGCAACATACGCGACGCCATCTGAAACCGCAGGCGAGGAGTCAACAGGGTAAATTGTCGGAAAACTCCATATTGGATTTCCGTTTGATGCGTTAAAACAAAAAAAATCATGACTTCCTGAGCCTATGTAGACGTAGCCATTATCAACCGCAGGACTGGAACGCACTGACCCTCCAGCTTTTGTTATCCAAACCGGCATTCCTGTGGAGATATTCATGCAGTAAACCCAACCGTCATAGCACCCACATATACACGACCGTTAGCTATGGCAGGCGACGAATCCACTTCATTTCCCACCGGAAATTTCCAAACCAGTCTGCCGTCTGAGGCGTTGAGGCAGTAGATGTTGCAGTCTTTGCAGCCTACTACAACTAAGACCGTTTGCTACTGCTGGAGAAGACCAAACGGCTGCATTCGTACTGTAATTCCACAGCTGCTCGACCGCATTTGTTGAATCACCACCTGTTGTGTAGCCGTTTCGGTTTTGGTCATTCCGGAAAGTGGTCCATTCACCAGTGTTTGCTCCCATAACTGCTGAAAAAGAGCTGGACAAAGCCAAGATAATGGAAATGAGGATAATAAGCAGCCATTTTTGTTTTTTCATATCCACTCCTTACAAGCATGACCTGTAAAGATACAATGTATTAAACTATTGAAATGCGAAGCCAGAAAAATGAGAAATAGGAAAATTATGAAGTGGTTGCTTGTTTATTCTCGGCTTGATAGCACTATGATGTAGTCTGCTGTGTCGGCGCACATGTCTGCTGCTTGCTCGATGAACTCGATTAAATCGTCGAATATGACCATGGCTCCACAGTTTATGGTTGCACCGTACTTGACGAAGAGGCTCTTGGCTTTGAGGTATTCAACGTCTATTGCGTGTTCGATGTCGCCTACTTGTTTAGCTTCTTTTATGGCTTCGTCAGGGTTAGAAGAGATTTTCTCGATAGCGCTTCTAAGTGTTTGAGCCGTTTCCACCAACTTAGAAGTCATAAAAACGGTCTTCAGAGAAAGTTCCTGAGGAATCTCGGCTTCACCCAGCATTTCAAGACACCTAGCCGCATCTTTAGTGTGGTCTGCCAGGGTATCTAGCCGTTTAACAAGGTGTAAGAGGTCTTCGCGGTAATCAGAAACCAACGCTGCACCCTTGGATAGCTCCATGAAATGTGTCTGTTCTAAGCTGATCAACTTCTTCTTCAGCTTTGTAGAGGTTCTCGACGTATTTTTTGGTGTCTTTAAAGTTCTTCTCTGAAAAGCTCTTGGTGGCTTTTTGCAGCCAGTTTACTGTATCAAAAGCCTTCGTTATTTGTTCGTGAGCTAGTTCTAATCCTCTGGTTCTTCGGCGTTGCTCAAACCAATCGTAACTTTTTTTCTCCATGTACAACCGCTCCCTCTAATAATCCACTAATTCTTTGTTGCAAATATAACCCTTCGCTTAATATGGCTTTCACTGTCCACTTTGGAACACACGTTTTCCTTATATCGCGTGATTTTTTAGGTTAAGCAGAAATCAATAGCTAAAAGCCAATCTAACAGATCAGCATTTTTAGCTTTCATCTGCTTGTAACCAATCTATTTTTTGTTTCAACATCTTCCCCCTCAAACTACCTTTGACCTTAGATATGACTGAAGTACCATGATGGTTCAGGTTTTGCCCGTTGCTTCTTTAATTTTCGACTTTGCATGGCACAGCACGCTTGAGGATATTTGTTCTATTTGCCTATTTAGAATACTCGAAATAATCTATAGAGAGCCATTTAGTCTAAATAGACATTTTAGTCTTCTAGAACAACTTTTGCCAACGCAACCTTATCTTCTAAACTCTTCATAACCGTGTTCGTTACCTTCACGCTTGACGCCAAGCTTTTCAATCGCATCCTTTTTTTCAGCATCCTTTGTGTCGATGACGAATTCGTCGAGAAAATCAGAGTAAAACTTTGCAACTCCAAAAGCAGAAACTTCCAAACCCAAACTTCGCAACATCTTGTCTGCAGGCCCCTTAATGGGTAAACCCGCAACGATGGGACTAACACCCACCACCCGTGCATTTGTTCGTTTCAACGCATCCCGAACACCATCAATTGAGAGGATTGTGCCGATACTGACGATTGGGTTGCTTGGACAAACAATAATCAGTTCTGCATCCAAAATCGCGTTTAAAACTCCCGGAGACGGCTTTGCCTGGGAAGCGCCGACAAACTCGACCCGCAGAACCTCGTCTTTTGCTTGTTTTCGGACAAAATACTCTTCAAAATGCATAGAGCCCTCGTGCGTTGTTACCTGAGTTTCAAACCTGTTGTCAGTCATGGGCAAAACTTTGATTTTAAGCCCTAAAACATCGCATATTTCTTGGGTTATTTGGGTAAGTGTGAATCCTTGTTTTAAGCGTTGGGTTCGGTAGAGGTGGGTGGCTAAATCTCGGTCACCCAAACCGAACCATGTATCGAACCCGTGTTGTTTGAGCATTTCGAGACATCGGAAAGTGTCTCCGTGGATTCCCCATCCCTTCGCTTCATCGACAATGCATGACAAAGTGTATGTGACGATGTCTAGGTCAGGTGAAATATGTAAGCCATAAAGTTCGATGTCATCACCGGTGTTAACGATGACAGAGAGGTCTTCTTCGTTGACCAGTTTTGTTAAGCCTGTTAGAAATCTGGCTGCACCAACTCCTCCTGCCAAAGCCGTAATCAAAGGGTTCCCGTCCAGTTAGGGATGGTGACTTTCTTTCTCTGAAACCCAGTATTCAGACGACCCGCCCTGCTTTGTGATTATGCATTCTTTCTTGAAAACAGGAACTTCACTCTTGTACCTCTCCACAGCTTCCCGCAAAACAGGAAAAACATCGGTTCGGTGTGCTCCTGCGACCGCAACATAAACCAAGTCTTCGCCGACACTGAATTCGCCTAAAAGATGATGGATCTGAACATTTACTATGCCTGGTTTTTTGGTTAATTCCTCGCTTATCTGTGAGAGCGTTTGGTCAGCCTTTTCCTCATAAGCTTCGATAGTTATTTTCTCAACTTTCTCTTTTTCTTGCCCTAATGTCTCTCCGCGAACAACACCGATGAAAAGAGCGATGGCGCCGGCTTTTGGGTAGTTGGGGTCTTTTTTGATTTTTTCGATGGCATCTTGGGCGTTGAAAGTTCCTTTTTCATGCACTCCAGCGTTAGACAAAACTTGCGTTCTCCTGTTAGAAAATATTAACGGTTCGTGTCTAAAACTGTTTATGGTTAAAGAATAGAAATAAGAAAAATAAAGAAACTTTGTTTATGCTTCAACTGCAACTGGTGCAGGTGCCGCTTCTACTGGTGCTTCCGGCAGTCTTGCTGGAGCAGAGAGGAGCTTGGATTTTCTAATGCCGACGTGACGTAATGGAGCAACAAGTTTAGCTTGATTGTAGATGTCTGAAGCGATTTTTCCAAGGACCATTTCTTGAACGAATTGGTCAAGTGTTAATGCAGCGGCTTTTTCTTTGATTGTTTTCTCCATCATAGTGCGGATGATTTTTTCCTGCGATGTCTTTATTCTTGAAAGCGTCAGAGCTGAAACTGAAATTCTAAGCTTGTAGCCGTCTTTTGTGGTTAAGTTGAATAAACCATCAACTTTGGTGGTTCTTCTTCTAACCAAGCTGCGAAGGTAATCTCGTGAGTATTCATGACCCTTAAAGAGTGTCTTGGCGGATTTTCCCTCAACCGCATTTATCTGGAAGAACATTTTCAAGTAATGATGAGAAAAGTCACCTGTAATGTCATATAGGGTTGCTTCGACAACTCTGCCGATCATTTGTTGTTCTTCTTGTGCAGGTATCGAACCTAACTCTATGTTACCAAAGAACGAGGGCGCAACTACCATGTACCAGGATTTGCCTCGCCACTTATCGCGAACATGTTTTGTTTTGGAAGACAAATTTATTTCTCCAAACGTGCCACAACATTCTCATAGAAATATTAAAAGGTTTAGCGTTTTCTACCTATTTTTTCTCTGTTACCCATGTATTTCCGTAACGCTTCAGGAATATTTATCGTTCCGTCTTCTTGCTGATTATTCTCTAGTATTGCAACGATGGTTCTGCCAGTAGCTATCGCTGTTGAATTCAATGTGTGAACCATTCCTTTGGGGGCTGCACCTTCTTTTTCCCTGTATTTGATTCCTAATCGTCTGCCTTGATAATCAGTGCAGTTGCTACATGAAACCACTTCTCTGTAACCGTTCTGCGCGGGCATCCAAGCCTCAATATCATATTTCTTAGCTGCAACAGTGCCGATGTCACCGGTGCAAACATTAACAACCCGATAAGCTAACCCGATTTTCTGCAAGAGTTCCTCAGCATTTTGGAGAAGCTCTTCGTGGAGCCTAGCCGAATCTTCTGGTTTGCAGAAGATGAATTGTTCGATTTTGTTGAATTGGTGAGTTCGGAAAATGCCGCGTGTATCTTTTCCATGTGCACCCGCTTCTTTGCGGAAACATGTGCTTATGCCTGCAAGTTTGACGGGCATATCCTGTTCCTTGAGGGTTTCGTTCATGAGCATAGCCGCCATGGGATGCTCGGAAGTAGCGATTAAATAGAGGTCTTCGTTTTCAACTTTATAGAGAACCTCTTCAAAATCGCCTAACGCAGTCACTCCTTCATACGCTTCCCGCTTCATCAGCAACGGCGGAATAACAGGTGTATAGCCTTTCTGTGAAAGCTCCTCAATTGCGAAACTCATCAATGCCATATCTAGCATCGCAACTTCATTTTTTAAATAGAAGAATCGTGCACCAGAGACTTTCCCAGCACGTTCCATGTCGATTTGGCCAAGATCCAACGCAAGATCAATGTGATTTTTTATTGGAAAAGCGAATTGAGGAATTGTTCCCCAAGTTTTCATCTGCACGTTATCGTTTGAGTCTTTTCCCAATGGGACAGTCTCATCCAAAAGGTTAGGCAGGTTCAAAAGATAACCATGAGTTTTCTGTTCCTGCTCAGATACTAGTTTTTCAACGATTTTTGTTTGAACATCTATATCTTCTGCTTTTGTGAATTCGTTTGTTACTTCTTTGCCTGCTTTTTTAAGTTTAGCAATGTCTATGGTGACCAGTTTTCGGTCGTGGCGCAGCTCGTTTAGTTTGGTCAGGTTCAAACGCCACTCTTTATCAACAGAGATCAGTTCTTCGAGCATCTTTAAAGAATCTGGGTTTCCACGCTTCGCCAAATTAGCTTTTACAAGTTCAGGGTTCTCGCGGATTAGCTTGATATCTAACATGTTCTCACGGCGTATTTCTCTACACCAAAATCTGTTATTTAACTTTACGATACAAACAAAGATGATAAAATCCAAACAGAAATTATTTTTTGAAAGGGATAAAGTAATCAGATAAATAGATCTAAAAATGGAAGAAGTGGGAATCTTATTTTTATTGTCCAGTCTTACTTTTTGGTAAGAGTTATCTCCATTGTGGAAACCATTCTGGACTTGCTCTCGCTCTCACGAGGTGGCATCTCAACTGTTCCGATAGCAATCTTGCTAACTTTAAGGTCTTTAATGAACCGGTTCCTTGTGATCTCTGCTACGTCAACGGCGGTCGTTATGGCTTGGCCTCTTGCTTTCAAAGTTATTTCTTTCAGGTTTCCTGCGGAGAGGCTTGTAATGATTGCCAGAACATAACTCATTGGGGGCTTGTTTCCTACGAAGATAACATCTGCATTTTCAGTCATTTGTTTTAACTCCTTTTGTTTGCTTTGTGTAACGTTGCTGTTTTGCGCAATGCTGCGCTCAGAACGTCATCGCCAAAATATACATTTCGTCCATATAAATCCATTGAAACTCCATCCTGAACAGACAAACGTTCAACAAAAAAAGTAAGAAAGGCTTTTCTACACCAAACTCGTAATGAGAAATAATACCTTCAAGTTGAGAGTTAACTTGCTAACCAAACTCAAGAAACAAATCCAGCAAATGCTCACATCTCAGGCAACAGCAGCGCACAAAATAGGCTTAACTCCCAACAAAATCAGTACAATTGGCTTTATACTTGCACTGGCGTCAGCAGTTTCATACGCATTAACCTCTACTCAGAATTTATGGTGGCTCCTTTTGGCGGTTGTTTTTCTCTTGGCATCAGGATTCTGCGACACCCTTGACGGCATAGTAGCAAGGACTTTTGGGCAAACAACTTTGTTCGGAGGATTCTACGATTCGGTTCTCGACAGATATGCAGATGCTGCAGTCTACGCAGCCATTATCGTTGCGGGATTATCCAATCCTGCATGGGGTTCTTTTTGGGGTTCAGTTTGGGGCTTGGCGGCTCTTTCCGGTTCCTTGTTAGTGAGTTATACCCGTGCAAGAGCGGAAGCTGTCGGTATAAAAATGGAGTCCGTTGGCCTTGCTGAACGAGCCGAGCGTATGCTCATTTTAGCCGTTGTCAGCATAATTGCGTATTTCTGGTTGCCCGCCCTAGGTTACGGCATAGCACTGTTGGCGGTTCTTGCAAACTTTACAGTTGTACAAAGAGCTGTTTTCGTTTATAAAACATTAAAGAAAAAAGCAGCAGATTAGCCGCTTAGTATCTTCTCTTATAGCCTTTTGAATGGCGTTCGTTTTCTGCGCGGACCTTAACGATTCCGCGATGAACAGCGCAAGAAATGCAGTAAAATTTGGTGTCTACCCAAGAGGCTAAGTACGTGCCGCTTTGCCTGAGCTCTTTAGCTAATTGCGGCTCAACAAAGGATACTCTTCGAGTGGAACGCTTTGCTTTATCACGTGGCACCGAAGCCCCGCAATTTGCGCATTGAACAAGAGTGCTGCTTCCTTTGTTTCCTTTTGATCTTCCTCGGCTTTTTCGTTTAACGGGCATTAATTTTATCCTCTTTTCTTCTGATGTTCCATTTATTGATTTAACTATCTTATATATCTGACCTTAATTTGAGAAGAGAAGCAATGTTTGCGTTCTGACTTACCTTTGGAATAATCTTTCCATCCGACGAAGTCATCAACGTTGTTACTCCAGGACCGTGACCTGCGGTAATGCAATTTGTGTGAACAACCACACCCACCGATACCGCGCCCTGCCGGTATATTCTGCCGAATGAATGGTCAGCGTCGATAATCGCTACGATATCACCCAACCGCAAACTCTTCAAGCCATACTGGGCAACAACTGTTTCGTCGAAGAGTTGAATGTCATAGTCGCCGCTGTTAACTTGGTTAGCGCCTAAACCTGAACCCATAATCGCTGCTGGCGCTATATGGGTTACTGGTACCTCTAATTTGTCGCCATTGGGCTCTGGATTCAAAACCTCAAGCAAATGTGGATCCATGTTGAGAACTTTTATGTCTGGGAAATCCAAGAGCTTTAACCCTGTGCCATAAGCCTTTACGAGTATCCTGTCACCAAGTAACAGGTCGTCTAAAACCTCCGTTGGAAAATCAACCAGCACATGCTCAATGCCACCATGCTTACCTGTAACAACCCCTTTAGCGCTCTTTGCTTCGCCAGTGGCAACCGTTGCTTGGTTTCCAATGCATGACAGAACGTTGAATGCTGTGTTGGCAGCTTGTCCCGAGCGGGCATCGTTTTCCTTGTTTTCCACACTAACGCCTGGTTCCACATGGTCTGCTTCCCAACCGCATGCAGGGTCGCCAACTCTTAGGTTGTATGTTATGCCGCCAACTCCTGGAAGCACTAAGGGTTTGCCCGTAGCAGAAACATTGTAAACGTTGCGAATTGTTGGGCTTGCGATTTCGCCCATAACAGAAATTTTTATGAGTTTTTCCTCGTTCGTCTTAAGCATAAATTGTTTCCCTTCTGACAGTGAGGTCACTGTTTTGGGGTTAATAAAACTTCATAGCGTTTTAGGTCTTAAAGCAACTCTTAAATTATGCGTCTCTTTATTGTTGGAGTAGGCTTAGCCAGCTAAAAATTGTAGGAAGTGAATTATTCAATGTCTGAAATTGGATTAAGAACAAAAATGCTCGTCAGAGACATCATGAGTAGCCCAGTTGTAACGATGGATGAGGACGAAACCTCCAACAAAGCCGCAGCCAACATGGATATGCATGATTTAGGCGCAGTCATAGTTACAAACAAAGCTGGAAAATCAATAGGTATCATAACCGAACGCGACTTAGTCGTTAGAGTATTAGCGAAAAACCAGAAACCGGATACAGTGAAAGCCAAAGAAATCATGACAACCCCGTTGGTCACGATTGAACCTGATGCCACCATAAGCGACGCCGCAAGAAGAATGAATAGACTCGACATTAGAAGGCTAGGCGTAATCTACAAGGGCAACCTGCTGGGTATAATCTCAAGCAAAGACATCCTTGGTGTAATGCCCGAACTAATCGAGATAATGCAAGAGCGCTCACGCATCGAAGGCGCCGCTCAAATCGAAGAAACAGAAGAAGTTCCACTCTCAGGATACTGCGACCGCTGTAACATCTACTCCGAGAGCCTCAAAGAACGAAACGGACAAAACATCTGCGACGAATGCCGCGTGGAACTCGAAGAAGAAAAATAACAATCTTCCTTTTTACAACAAATTTTATTCAAATAAACTTTAATTAACCAAATCACCCGCTAATTCCTAGAATGTGACCCTCTTGATTGTTGATTCCATCCTTACAAACGCCAAAGCCTACCTAAATGGGCAAATCATAGACTGCAGCATCGCCATCGAAGAAGGCAAAATCCATAAAATCGGCAAAGAAACCCAAATGCCCCAAGCCGACGAAAAAACCGACCTCCACAACTTGCTGGTTTTGCCCGGTTTGATTGATGAACACGTTCACCTGCGCGATGAAGGCAAGGCATACAAGGAAGATTTCTTTTCAGGATCAGCCGCTGCGGTTGCTGGTGGATTCACAACTGTTCTGGATATGCCAAATAATGACCCAGTTACCATGAGCGTTGGGACCCTACGTAACCGAATGGAAATTGCCCAAACAAAAATCCTCACTAACGTTGGGGTCTACTCTGAATTCCCGAAAAACCTCACTGAAACAGCAGCAATAGTTGCTGAAGGGGCAATTGGGTTTAAGCTGTTTATGGGTTCCCAAGTGGGAGGCTTAAACATTGACGACGACCAAGCTTTACAAGATGCAATTAAGGCGGTTGCTGAACTGAAAGTGCCTTTGGCAGTGCATGCAGAAGATAAGGCAATGTTGACGGCAAACGAGGCGAAACTGAAGCAAGCCCAAAAAATTGGCATCGCCGACTTTTTGCGGGCACACACCGAAGCCGTAGAGATCACAGCTATTCGGCGGCTCTTAAAGTTAAGCCAACAGTCGGAAGTGCACCTGCATTTTTGCCATGTTACAAGTCAAGAAGGCTTAAACGCCATTGTTGAAGCAAAAAAATCAGATAGAAAAGGAAAGGTAACATGTGAGGTTACGCCAAACCATCTGCTACTAACCAGCGAAGATGTGAAACGTATTGGGCAAATGGCGATTATGGCTCCACCGCTAAGAGACAAAATCCACCTTGAAGCCCTTTGGAAGGGGTTAGAGGAGGGCGCAGTAGATACTATTGGTTCAGACCATGCGCCTCACACTAAAGAAGAAAAAAGTGCCAGCAGCGTCTGGGACGTAAAAGTCGGCGTGCCTGGAATAGAAACCACTCTGCCACTTATCATGACATTTGTTAAGAAAAACCGATTAAACATCGTGCAAGCTGTCCATTTGCTCGCCGAAAAACCCGCTGAAATCTTCGGATTAAACGACCGCGGACGCCTCGAACAGGGCAAGAATGCCGACTTAACAGTAGTGGACTATAATCAGCAATTCAAAATCGAAGCATCAAAATTCAAGTCCAAAGCCAAGTTCTCGCCCTACGACGGCTGGGACGTCCAAGGCAAAGTAGTAAAAACCATTGTGAACGGGCAAGTAGTGTTTGACGATGGCGAAATTGTAGCTAAAGCGGGAAGCGGCTTGATTGCGCGGAGAGGCAACGTGTGAAGTTCCTTGCGGATGCTATGCTTGGGAAGTTAACGCGTTGGTTGCGCATGCTGGGACAGGATGTCGTGTACTCTGCTGAATTTGATGATTCTGAGCTTTTGGCGTTGGCGAAAAAGGAGGAGCGTATTTTGTTGACGAAGGATTTTGAGCTTTACAAACGCGCCGTCAGCAGAGGGTTGGACACTTACTATGTTGAGGGAAAGACTGAGTCAGAGATGCTGGCAGAAGTCGCCAAACGATATAGCCTACAGTTAACTGCTCGATATGGACAAGTCACATTGCCCAATCTGCAACACAAAACTTGTACCAGCACCTAAAGAACAGCTCAAGGATGAATTGGAAGAAAACACCTACACCTACTACGACATATTCTGGAAGTGCCCCAACTGCGGACAAATCTATTGGCAAGGAGCCCACTGGAACCAAATAAATAACACACTAAGTCAAGCTAAGGCTAAACTTGAAAAGTTATAAGAAAATAATGGTGCTTAAGACAACCATTTTAAGGGTATATCTTGGAAAGTGCCGTCCGGCAACGTTCTGCGGATTGTGATTGGCAAAATACCAGCGTCAAGCTCACTTAACGCGATATCGATTGGATTTGTATTTTCAGCTGCATCTACCAAGATTGGTGCTCCCATCGAGATTTGAAGCGCACGTGCACCCACGATTCTGGCTTTCTCGAAGCGAGTAATTTTTGGGGGTCCTACAACAATTTTTTGTTCTGACATTTTACATCATTCCGCCGGGCATTCCACCCATTCCGCCCATGCCCATACCTCCTGGCATTCCTCCTCCAGGTGGCATTGGAGGCGTCTTCATTTTCGCGGTTGAAATTATGTCGTCGATTTTAAGAATCATTGATGAGGCTTCGTTTGCTGATTTAATGATTTGTTTTTTGACGGCGAGGGGTTCGTAGACGTTTATTTTTGTCATGTCTTCGACTTTGCCTGCGAGAACATCAATGCCTGCCCAAGTTTCTCCTTTTTCATGCCTTGTTCGTAACTGTGAAAGTATGTCAATTGGATCTAAACCAGCGTTTTCCGCAAGTGTTGTCGCTACTATTTCAAGCGATTCTGCGAAAACGATGATTGCAAGCTGCTCTCTTCCCTGCACGGTTTGAGCATATTTCTTAAGAACGCCTGCCATCTCCATTTCTGGAGCACTTCCCCCAGCAACTACTTTAGGTTCTTCGATGAGGTCTTTTACTACGCATAGTGCATCATGTATCGAGCGTTCTGCTTCTGCAGTCATCCGTTGTGTTCCGCCTCTGATTAGGAGGGTGACTGACTTGGGGTTCTTGCAGCCTTCTATGTAAGTCATCTTGTCATCGCCGGTCCTGCGTTCTTCAACTAAAGCTGCAAAACCAAGATCTTCGGATGTGAGTGCGTCGATGTTGCTTATGATTTTTGCGCCTGTGGCTCTGGCAAGTTTTTCTATGTCTGATTTCTTGGCACGTCTAATAGCGACTGCACCTTTTCGTGCTAGGAAATGTTGAGCCATATCGTCGATGCCTTTTTGAACAACAATTACGTTGGCGCCGGAAGCTAACACTTTTTCAACCATACCTTTAAGCATGGCTTCTTCCTCCTTGAGGAATGCTTCAATCTGGTCTGGGCTTTCGATACTGATTTTCGCGTCCATCTCCGGTTTCTCATTCTCCAAGGATGCGTCAAGTAATGCGATTTTAGCGTTTTCAACTCGTTTAGGCATGCCTGAATGTACGATTTCTTTGTCTAAGACTATTCCGTAGATTAGGCTTGTGTCCTTGAGGGATTCGCCTGTTTTCTTCTCAACCTTCACATCATCAACGTCGGCTCTAAAAGTGCCGTCTGCCTGTTTTTCGGCTACTGCCAACATTGCCTTAACAGCTAAATCTGCTAAGTAATCTTTGTATTCAGCAACGATTTTGCTGCCCATTGAAGTTGCCGCTGCCTTTTTGAGGTAATCGGTTGATTTTAAGTCAATAGGAATGGCGATTTTGTCTAGAGTCTCTAAGGCTTTGTCAGCGGCTTTTCTGTAACCATCAATTATTACTGTGGGGTGAATGTTTTTGTCGATTAACTCTTCTGCGCGGTTTAAAAGTTCGCCCGCGATGATGACGGCGGATGTTGTTCCGTCGCCTGTTTCTTTATCTTGGGTTTTGGCGACTTCCACCATCATCTTTGCTGCTGGATGCTGAACATCCATCTCATCGAGGATTGTTCTTCCGTCGCTTGTTATTGTCACGTCACCGAAGCTGTCGACAAGCATTTTATCCATGCCTTTTGGTCCGAGTGCGCTTCGGACACTTTCAGCGACTACTTTTGCAGCCATGATGTTGGCGTGTTGTGCTTCTCTTCCGCGGGACCTCTTCGAACCTTCTTTCATAACTAGGACGGGTACGCCGCCAGCTTGTAAATTTGACAAATCAAGTAACCTCCAAATAATGCGAACAACAACAAAACGTTACTAACCATATAAGTTTTTCCTAGTCAAGCCATGCTGAACAAACAGTATGCATGCATTTTTTGCATCATTAATCTGTTTTTTGGGGTGTTTGACGTTTCATTTTTGCCAGAGCTAATAAACAGAAACTTTGGCGACACCGATTATTTTTAGTAGTTCGGGGATGAGTTCTCCAGGAATTTTCTTTTCAACGATCAGGGTTAGTTTGGGTTCGGGTGAGAGTTCGGGGTCGTCTACAATTGCTTGGCGTATACTTAAGCCTGCTTTGTTGAGTAGCATCGCTGCATTTGAGAGGATTCCAGGTGACCTTGCGTTTATGGGGGTTATTTCTAAAACGCCTAGATTTAGGTGTTTAGCGATTTCTTTTAAGGAGTGTCCTGCGGGTCGGATTTCTTCGAAAATCATTCTTAGTTCAGGGATGGCTTTTATGGTGCAGAGGGTTTCGTTTACGGTTCTTCGGTCGACGCCTGCGACTCTTGCAATTCGGACAGGTGGGATTTCGATTTGGTTGAGGTATATTTTGTCGCCTTGGGCGCTTAGGCCGTTTTCTATGAGGACACGGGCTACTTTGAGGCGTTCAGGGTATTCTTGGAGTTGGGTTTTGATTTGGGTCCACATTTCAGGTCGCTTGTGTATATTTCTGTTCGTTTAGGTATAAATATGTTGTTTAGTTATGTACAGAACTATACACAAAAGCCTTAAATAAAACTTTCAAGTACGGTTTAAAGCCCAGATTGGAAGTCGAAAAAATGCCCGACAAAAAAATTCTACTAAGCGAAAACGATATACCAAAACAATGGTACAACATTGTGCCCGACCTGCCCCACCCCCTCCCACCATTCATAGATGTGGAGACAAAACAGCCAGGTGTTGGTATCGTCCCAAGAATTTTCCCTAAAGAAATCATCGGACAAGAAATTAGCCAAGAAAGATGGATAAACATCCCAGACGAAGTCCGAGAAGTTTACAAAATCTGGCGCCCAACCCCACTCATCCGAGCATACGGACTCGAAAAAGCGCTCAAAACCCCAGCCAAAATCTACTATAAGTACGAAGGGACCAGCCCAGCTGGAAGCCACAAACCCAATACCGCTGTGCCCCAAGCATTCTACAACATGAAAGAAGGCACCAAACGTCTCTCGACCGAAACGGGCGCCGGACAATGGGGTTCCGCTCTCGCGTTTGCAGCCAATATGTTCGGTCTTAAAGCTACCGTTTACATGGTTCGTGCAAGCTACGATCAAAAACCTTACCGCCGAATGATGATGAACGCTTTTGGCGCAGAATGCGTCGCCAGCCCAAGCAATCGAACTGAAGCGGGCAAAAAAATTCTTGCTGAAGACCCAGATAGCAAAGGTAGTTTGGGCATAGCCATCAGCGAAGCAGTTGAGGATGCACTCGTTAACGAAGTTGAAACTAACTATGCAATCGGCAGCGTCTTCAATCACGTTTGCTTACACCAGACCGTTGAAGGCTTAGAAGCCAAGAAACAACTTGAGATGGTCGACGAATACCCCGACGTTGTTTACGGTTGCATCGGCGGCGGAAGCAGTTACTCTGGAATTATGTGGCCCTTCTACTATGACCAAGTCATGAAGAAGGCTCCGAAAGAAACAAAGTTCATTGCCACAGAAGCAACAGCCTGCCCCAAAGTCACCAAAGGAATCTACCAATACGACCACGGCGACACTGCAAAAATCACCCCCCTCGTCCCCATGCACACCCTAGGACACGACTTCATTCCGGCACCAATTCACGCAGGTGGACTCCGCTACCACGGCATCGCCCCAACCATCAGCGTGCTCGTCCAGGAGAAGAAGATGACAACCGAAGCCTACAGTCAAATAGAAGTCTTCGACGCAGCAAAACTGTTCCTACAAACCGAAGGCATCATCCCGGCGCCCGAACCCAGTCACGCAATCAAAGGCGCCATCGATGAAGCACTCAGATGCAAACAAACAGGCGAAGCAAAAACAATCCTGTTCGTACTTTGCGGTCACGGCTTCTTCGACATGGCAGCATACGATGAATACTTCAGCGGAAGACTCCAACCCTATGAATACCCAACAGAGAAAGTCGCTGAATCCATGGACAAACTGCATAAACTATACCCATGGCTCAATGAAGTCAATAAAAAATACATCGGCTGCGAAACGTACTAGTTTCGCAAAATAACTTTTTTCTTCTTTTTTATTTTTATTTATCGGCAACTTATAATAGACATGGCTATCGAAGTTGACTGAAAACTCTTTGCCTGCAAAAACTGTCGGATTAATCATTAACCCCATCGCAGGAATGGGCGGCGCTGTCGGATTAAAGGGAACAGACGGCAAAGCTATCCTAAACCAAGCCATAGCCCTAGGCGCCAAACCCATCGCCACACAAAGAGCAGAAACCTTCCTCACCGCACTAAGCCCAGCCAAGAAAAACCTCAACCTAATCGTCGGAGCAGGTGACATGGGGCAGAATCAAGCGGAAAAATGCGGTTTCACTTTCAAGGTTGCCGGAGAAGCAAAAGAGGAAACGACATCTGAGGACACGCAAACTATTGCTAAAGCCATTGTAGATGTCGGGGTTGATTTGCTGGTTTATTGTGGCGGCGACGGAACAACCCGGGACATAATGAAAAGTGTCGGACTGAATGTTCCTGTTCTGGGTGTTCCGACAGGAGTTAAGATGCACAGTGCCGTTTTTGCTGTGAGCCCGCAAGCAGCTGCTAGAGTTTCCGTCACTTATTTGTGGGGTAATTTGCCGCTGCGTGAAGCAGAGGTCATGGATGTCGACGAAGCAGAGTTTAGGCAGGGGCATTTGTCGGCTAGGCTCTACGGGTACCTGCTTAGCCCATTTGAACCTCATCTGATTCAGGGCAACAAGATGGCAAGCCCCATGACCGAAAACGAAGTAGAAAATCAGGCAGCTATAGCCATCTACATAATCGAAGAAATGAAACCCAACCTCCTCTACATTGTCGGTCCAGGAACCACCACCCGAACGGTCGGCGACCTCTTAGACCAGAAAAAAACCCTCTTGGGCGTGGACCTCTTTCAGGAGAAAATAATAATAGCCAAAGACGTGAATGAAAAACAAATTCTGCAAGCAATAAATGGAAAACCTACGCAAATTATTGTGACGCCTATTGGGGGTCAAGGCTTCATTTTCGGCAGGGGGAACCAACAGATAAGCTCCAAGGTTATCCGTCAAGTAGGCTTAGACAACATTATTGTCATTTCGACCAAGAGCAAGCTGGATCGGTTGGAGAGCTTACGGGTTGATACCGGAGACACTGAGTTGGATGAACAGTTTAGGTCAAATGGCATTAAAGTCGTAGTTGACTATAAAACAATAAGAGAAATGAAAATCGAATAATTCTTTTCAAAACTGGAATCCTTAACAACGAAGAATATGGGCATGGTTTTTGGTAACAGAAATATACCCGTAATTCTCCCTATTGTAACGAACTGAGGCTGAAAGCGTTGATTTACATTAACCTCCCAAAAATCGGCGAAGAAGAAGTCCAAGCAGTAGTCAAAGTCCTAAGAAGTGGCATGCTGACAAGCGGTCTTGGAGCAGGCACCGAAGTGTCGGCGTTTGAGAAGAGTTTCGCTGATTTTGCTTGTGCTAAACATGCTGTTGCAGTTAACACTGGGACCGCCGCTCTGCACTCTGCTGTCTTAGCCGTCGGAGTTAAGCAGGGTGATGAAGTTATTTTGCCCAGCTTCACTTTCGTCGCAACCGCAGAAGCGGTTGTTTTAGCAGGCGCAAAGCCAGTCTTCGCCGACATTGACCCCAAAACCTACAACCTATCACCCTCAGCGGTTGAAAAAGCATTAACTAAAAAAACCAAAGCAATATTGCCAGTTGACCTGTACGGTTTTTCAGCCGACATGAAACCCATAAAAGAAATCGCCTCAAAACACGGATTAGCAGTGGTTGAAGACGCCGCCCAAGCCCACGGAACGACTTACGAGGGGAAGTCTGCAGGGGCATTTGCTGATGCTGCTTGCTGGAGCCTTTACGCGAGCAAGAACATGACAACGGGTGAAGGCGGAGTTGTTACTACAAATGACGACCAAATCGCTGAGACCCTCCGAATGATAAGAACGCATGGGGAAAAAGCTAAGTATGCTTCTCTGATGCTTGGAACAAACTACCGCATGTCCGAAATACAAGCGGCCATCGGCAATGTTCAAATGAAAAAGTTGCCATCGTTTATAGCTAAACGCCGCCAGAACGCTCAGCAACTAACCAAACTGCTCGAGAAAAACAGCAAACTCGATTTGCCTTACGAAACAAAAGAGAGGCTACACAGTTGGTACCTCTATACTGCAAGACTAAAAGACGTTACAGAGGAACAGCGTAACCGACTTGTGGATGAACTCAAGAAGAAGGGCATCGGCGCCGAAGTTTACTACATAAATCCTGTACACCAAATGCCATTCTACCGAGAAAACTTTGGAAGCACCAAACTGCCTCAAACCGAAAAAGCCTCAAAACAAGTGTTCTCGTTGCCGATTCATCCGGGAGTCACCGACGAGCAGGTAAAGTTCATCGGAGAAACTGTTCTAAACCTCCTGTAGTTCTTTCCCTAAACTCTTTTGAGTGAAGAGTTAAATTACACTTCATGCACTATATAGCCACCCGTTCGCAGGGATTATCGGGTTTTATTTGAGGAGTATGAACCTTTGAGCACTGAAGAAGGCGTTTCCCGCATAAAAGTAAAGTTTCTCATCGAAGGCTTAGGTGAAGCAGAAGGCGAACTCGTCAGGTTCCTTGCACCAAGAACCATCGACTACATTGTCCGCAAACTTCCATTGGAGGGAAGAGCGGCTCTTTGGAAAGAAGAAGTTTACTTTGAAATTCCCCTTAAGATGGGAGAAGAAAAAGCCAAGCCTACCGTGGAACAGGGCACGATTGCTTTCTGGCCCATGGGGGGCGCATTATGCGTATTCTATGGTAAATCACAACCCTACAGCCCCGTGAGCATTCTGGGAAAAATAACAAGTAACTTGGAACTTTTCAAAGAAGTCAAAAGTGGCTTAACAATAAAAATCCAGTTAGCTTAAAAAGCAAGCGAGCTGTCTTTCCACATTTCAAGCAGCCGCTCACATTCTGCTTCAACATCTTTGTCGCTGGTTTTATCTTTTAGCTTTTGCAAAAACTCGATGCGTTTCGCAACAGAACGTTTTTCGGCACTGCCCCCATAGTAGAGTTCACCATCCAAATACTCTTTCATAGCGAAGGCTTTCTGGATAAATAAGCTGGCAGCATCCACAGGGTTTTCCACAGCGAATTTGTTTGCCCAGATAGCTACTTCAGTCTCCCGAAGTTGAGTTATACCGTCGATCTCCATTATCATCCGTATGTAGGAAAGCAAGAAGTCATAGTACCCTGCAGTTTGGATTAGTTCTAGAACTTGGTTTACTTGCTTTCGGAACTCAGGTGTACCCTCAACTATTAGGTTGTGTTTATAGCCTTGGTCAACTAGCGCCTTAGCATCTTTTACCTCTTCAGATGTGTAAACTCTCTCGGGGAAACTCACAAAGATAAACTCCAAATTAAGAAAAATAACTATAAAATAAAAGTTAAGTTTGCAGTTTAAGCTGCAGGCTTGTAGATTTTGATGTTATGACTGCCAGAAACGAGTTGAACTGCCCCGTTTGCTTCCAGTTGTTCGAGATAGTCTTTGGCTGCACTTATGCGTATGCCATAGCGAGTTGAAACTGCATACGGAGTTAAGACGCCCATCTTTTTGATTTCGCTGACATTTTTAGGGTCTTTTGCGTCAGGAACCATAATGCCCACGGTTGTTTTTCTTTGTGGCGGTCCAGCTTTCTCTTTCTTCTTAGCATCTTTCGATGCCTTATCGTCATCAGTCTTAACTTGCTGCTTTTCCATCTGCTTTATGCCGAGCTTCTTTTTTCCACCCATTATTTTTCACTTTAGTTCTTTTTGTCTGCATTTTTATTGGGGTTGGCTTATTTCAACCTTATGTTGCGCTTTCCAGTCTTTGAGTGGAATGCCAAGTTTCTTTTCCACTTCAGCGCGATGAATAGAGTTCATGGTACAAAATGGTATTATACGTCCATCTGGCACGGCGTAGTGGATAACACAGCGTTGGACTCGTTCGAGGTCAAAGTTGTATGGATCCATAAAGTGCATTGAGGAAACCATTAATGCACTTCTTGCGAAATCGCCCAGCGAACTGTAATCACCATCCATGAGAACTTTAAGGACATATTTGCGTAGGAAATTGAATTTTATATGTCGTGCAGAGCCCATGAGACGAAGTTTTGCTTTGTTCTTTTTGCCTTTCTGTGCATCAAGGTAAACTTGGTTGAGTGTACCGACGAATTTTTCGATGTTGCCGTAGCGGGTAATTGGAGTCATCTTACCGTTCTCTATGAAAACGAAGGTTGCCATACCGCAGTGTTGATGTGCAGTGAATTCAACGTATCTTTTGTCTTTTATTTCGCCGACTGCTTTGGAGACCGGTACAACTACTGGTACGGGATAGAAGTCGGAGACTTTGATGTCACCATCGGTTTGTTTCTCGACCAGACTCATGAAGTCGGGGATGGTTATGCGCATTTTTTCTCTTTCTTGCTGTGGCAGTCTACCGCAAAGAGATACTGGCTGAACGTTGACACATCGGATGAGGTCAAAGTTTTTGGCTGCAAACTTTATAATATCGCCTAATTGCTGGTCGTTCACGCCCTTAACCAAGGTGACAACCAACACAATGCTGTCGTATCCTGCTTTGCGCAGGTTTTCGAGAGCTTTCATCTTGGTTTCAAGCAGGTCTAAGCCGCGAATAAACTTGTAAACATCTGAAGTTAAACCGTCAAATTGTAAGTAAATGGTGCTGACTCCTGCTTCCTTCAATTTTTTGGCGTATTCAGGGTCGGATGCTATTCGGACACCGTTGGTGTTGACTTCTACGTGTTTAAAACCGATTTCCTTAGCTTTTCGAATAAAATCAAACAGCTCGTTCCTTATTGTTGGTTCGCCGCCGGAAAACTGCAGTGCTGTTGCGGGGACAGGTTTGTTGTTATGCAAATTCTCAAGCATACCTGTAATCTGTTCGGCAGTTGGCTCATACACATATCCAGCTGCAGAAGCGTTAGCGAAGCACACGGGGCATTTTAGATTGCAGCGGTTTGTAACGTCGATGATTGCGAGTGCTGTGTGAGATTTGTGCTCGGGGCATATGCCACAGTCGTAGGGGCAACCATGTTTTTTCTCGGTGCGAGGATTCTCCATACCGTCGCCAACGTAACCGAACTTATCGGCACGCAAGTATTGGTCATAATCTGACCAGTAAAGTTCTTGGAATGGCCCATGTTCAGGGCAGGTTTTTTTGATGAAAACTTTTCCGTCGTCTTCGTAGATTGTTGCGTCTAGTGCCTTTAAGCATTCGGGACAAATGCTTCTTGTTGGTTTGATGTCTTTCATGTCGTTTTTAGCCTTCTTTCAGGTAAGCGTTAATTTCGAAGTGCTTAAGTGCAGAAGTAATGATAATAAGGTTTCCAGACGTTTCCTAAGGTGATTGAGGGGAAAACATGTCAATAAACGAGAATACAAGAGATGCCCTTCGCGAGATGGGCTTAAACGCCTACGAAATCGACGCTTACATAGTGCTGCTAGAAGGAGGGCAAATGACGGCGATGGAGATCAGCGAACAAGCAACAGTGCCATACAGCAAAATGTACGAAGTGCTAAACTCCCTAAAAGAAAAAGGTTGGATAAAAAGCAGCGAAACCCGACCCTTCAAGTACTATCCCGTTCCACCCTTGGAAGCCACACGATTCACCAAACTAAGGTTGGAAGACAAGTACCTAAACTGGGAAAACACAGTCGCCGAAAACCTACAGCCGCTCTACGAAAAAAGAGAGCTCGTTGAACGCCCCGATATGCTTATTTTGCGCGGTCAACAGGCGGTTCTATCTAAACTTGAAGAGGTCCTCAAAAAAGCCTCTTTGGAAATCGTGATAGCTGCCCCAGAATTTGCAAAACCAGTCATTACTCTGGCTGAACCTTTGCTTAGCAGTGGCCTTAAAAAAACAGTTAGTGTGAAGTTGATGGCGGCTGGCAAAAAGGAAGATTGGCTTTTCCTCAAAAAATATCCTGGATTGAGCGAACTTCGTATTCGCGACCACATGTTCGGCGGCGGAGTAATCGCTGACGGAAAAGAAGCCATGCTGTTCCTCGGAGAAGACAAACCCACCCTCGTCATATGGAGCAACCACGTCGGTTTAGTGGGGTTTGCTCGAGAATACTTCCAGTTTTTGTGGGATTCATCAGCACCGGCTAACTCCTAAGGAGGTCGCTCGTTTTGGTAATTTTTACAGTCAATACTATAGCAAAAAATAATTTTTAGACAAAAAAGAAGAAAGGGAGAAAGGTTAAGTTATGAGCTTATTTATTTTCCCATGATTTTTCTAGCGGCGATTTCTATGTCTTCCGCTTTGATGGTTTTTCGTCC
Source organism: Candidatus Bathyarchaeota archaeon (assembly GCA_963741295.1). Classification (GTDB taxonomy): domain Archaea; phylum Thermoproteota; class Bathyarchaeia; order Bathyarchaeales; family Bathycorpusculaceae; genus Bathycorpusculum. Next base: position 69,363 of record CAVUHI010000022.1, on the reverse strand, counting down.
AGCATGCATCGCAAAATCGAGTGCTTCTTTGGCGATTTTTACGCCGATATCTTCCAGTGCCTTTGCGAGTTCTTTTGCTGCTGCTTCAGATACTCTGTCAGCGCCTGCTTTTTTGCATAATCTGTGCATGGGAGCTACTGCTATTTCTAATTCAGTCATATCGACATCTCTTTAGCTTCTTTTTCTCTTTAAGGCAATATTTAACCTTTGTTATCCCTTTTTTCCCTAATTAGCCCTTAACCATAAAGTAAACCTTTGTGGAAAGAAAAATTATAAAACCATCAAGCAAGACTATAGCGCAGAGAAAAAATGAAATTAATAGACGCTCATGTACATCTCTCCGATGCGGAATACGCGGGTCACATCGAAGAACTAATTGCGGACGCAAAAAACTCAGGTGTAACCGCCTTAGTCACAAATTCAATGGATCTCAAAACCTGTCAAAACGACATAAAACTGGCCGAGCAATACCCCAACCTGGTCTACCCCGCCTTAGGAATCCACCCATGGAATGTAAACGTAATTGAAGAAAAGGAATTGCAAGAAACCATAGATTTTATACAAAAACAGAAAGGTGTCGTTAAAGCCATCGGGGAAATCGGATTAGATTGCAAGTACGAAACAGTTTGGGAAAAGCAAACTATGGTTTTTGATAAGATGCTTCGTTTAGCTGAAGAGATAGAGTTGCCAGTAATCATTCATTCCCGTGGAACCACAGACGTAGTGGTGGAAACTCTCCCCTCATACAACCTTAAACGCGTACTTCTACACTGGTTTAGCCACCCCATTAGTGCCCTATCCAAAGCACTCGACAACGGCTACTTCATCACAGAAGGCCCACCCGCAACATACTCCAACGGAATCCGAGAAGTCATCGACAAAACCCCCATAACCAACTTGTTAACTGAAACCGATGGACCAGTCACCTACTGGAAACAACCCTTCAATGGGCAATTAACTAAACCCTCATACATACGCAATGTTGTTGGATCTGTTGCTGAAATTAAAAAAATGGACCAAGAAGAAGTTGCTGAGCAGATAATTAGAAACTTTGAATCTTTCTTCAACATAAAAGTAAACTGAATGCAACATTTTTTTCTTCCTCGTTCACCTCATAGCCTATCGGTCTCTTAATTCACAGCTCTAAGGCGTAAACTTAAATTAAACCCCTCATCTATTGAGAGTTGCTCCAGCGCTTTTATTGCTCGGAGAAACTATAATCGTTAAATTCGGAGGAATACCAACTGGGAAAAGTAAAGACTGATCAGGTTAAAAAACTGGGCAAAGAACTGATGAAACAGTTTCCGAGCAAATTCAACACAAGCTTTGATGAAAACAAACACGCAGTAGTTGAGTTAACCAAAGGAACGACAACGCGCATAAGAAACCAAACTGCAGGTTACATAACACGCACTCTCGCGCTTGCTCAAGCTAGCTCAGCAGCTGAATCGGATATGGATCAAGAAGAAGAAATAGCAGAATAAATCTGGATAGAAACCTGAATGATGGATGAGTACAGGAAAGGTTGGGCGCTTCGGTACCTTCGTGAAGCCAAAGCTGAACTTGAAGCTGCACGAAAAATTCCCTATATGGCTCCAGGCTTAGTTGTTGAAGCCATTCGAAAAGCCCGAAATGCCATATATTATAGCCTCGGCGAACCTGCTTTTATCGAAATACTTATCCGTGAAGAAGTAACCAAAAACCCTGCAACAAACGATTCTGTTCTGCGTTTTCTAATTGAAATCGAAACCATCGTCCAGCAGCTATCGCAGCTAGAAGAAGTAAATGGGGACGCCATGATGAAGCAGGCGGATTCTATCGTGGACATCGCAACCGACATCGTGGAAACTTTAACGCAGGAAAAGTTTGAAAGTTTCAGCTAAATTTTTAACAACTTCAAGCTTTATTTTAAGTGTGAAGATTAGTTGCCTTTAACCATAAAATTCATCGGTGCGCTGCGCCATCTTTCAGGAAAAACACAGTTCACAACCGGTTTCCAGGAAGACATCTCAGTAAGAGGCCTGCTTGAAAAAATTAGCCAAGAAATCCCAGAGTTAAAACGTACGTTTAGCGACCAGGAACTTAACGATTCAAGGTCAAACTCACTAATACTTGTTAACGGCAGAGAAATCAGCGTTTTAAGTGGGTATGAAACTAAATTAAGCGATGGGGACGAAATCGTTTTTGTTCCAGTTGTCCACGGCGGCTAATAATCAATGATAACGCTAACCAGCGATTTTGGGTTGAAAGACCCATATGTGGCAGAGATGAAAGGCGCCATATTAACTATAAACCCAAAGGCAACAATAATCGACGTAACGCATGATGTTCAAAAATTCAACATTCGGATGGGCGCTTTCATGCTGGCTTCAGCGGCACCTTACTTTCCCAAAGGCACCGTACATTTAGCAGTTGTAGATCCTGGTGTGGGCACAGATAGAGGCGCCATTTTAGTGCAGACTAAGCAGTGTTTTTTGGTTGGACCAGACAACGGCGTTTTGATGTTAGCAGCACAAAACATGGAAATTGAGCACACTTATGAACTTACTAATCCAAAGTTTATGCGGCTAGAAGTTTCAAGCACATTTCACGGAAGGGATATTTTTTCGCCTGCGACAGCTTATCTGGATACGGGCGTGAAGCCTGAGGAGTTTGGACCAGAAATAACCAAACCAGTTATGCCTGGGTTTGCCCGCTTAAAATCAAGTAATGGGACATTAACCGGCGAAGTATTGTACGTAGATAGCTTTGGTAACATAATCACAAACATTAGCCGCAAAGAAATTGCTCAAACAAAAACAGTCAACGTAAAACTGCCAAAGTTTTCTCTAAAGTTGTTCTTGGGCAAAACTTATGCACAAACTAAACCCAAAGAAGCCATAGCTCTGATAGGTAGCCATGGTTTTCTGGAAATAGCGCTAAACCAAGGTAGCGCAGCGGAAAAGTTCCACATTGCGGCTGAAGACAAAATCGAGGTTACACCTGCTTAATTTTCATGTTTTCGACAACTTTCTCGATAACATCAACAGGGTTTTCTAATTCAGTTAGTTTTTCTTTTACATTAAATCTCTTGCCCAAATTTTTCTGGGCATATGCAAGAACTCGCTGTTCGGTTGTGATGAACAAGGGAAATCCCTTCTTTGCCAAATAGGTGTTCACGTAAGTTTTTGCCATGTCGGAGATTGCTATGCTGGGAACCCCTTGCAACGCCGCTTCCCTGGCGATAGTTCCCCCATAACTTACCACTAAATCAGCGTTCGCAACCAAACTTACTGAATCTTCAAAGTCAGCCTTCACCCCAAAAGCATTGCTTTCTTCATTGTACCGCTCGATTAAACGCACGTTTCCCAATGACGCAAATTTATCTGCCAAAGTTTTTGCATTGTCTTCCTTTCCACAAGCGTAAGCTGCTTTGGTTTCTATCTGCCTAACCACTATCAGAGGCTTCTTCAAACCTGCCATTTTTGCGGGCTTAAAACCCTTAATCCACGCAACTTCATCAACACCTTTGAAGGAAACCACGTTTTTTGCGCAATAGGTCCTGGTGAAGCTTTTAGGCAAAGCTTCGGAAACCACCACAGTATGAGCAAAAGGTATCGTTAACCTGTTAGTGGCTAAAGCATGGGGAGTATCGGCGGTTAGAATTATGGGGATTCCTAAACCGAAAGCTGTGCGACAGAGCTCCACGGATTGGTGAGCAATAGCGATGTCTGGTCGGTTGTCTTTGAATAGTTTTGCGAACTGAATTATGCGTTCAGCGCTCTCTTCAAGCCTTGAGGAAAGTGTTGATGGGCTGTATTTGCCTATTACGATAGGTTCTTCTCCGAGAATTTTGGCAAGCGCAACTGTGTCTGGGTGTTCTCGGGTTGTAAAAATAAATTCATGCCCCGATTTCCTAAGGCGCCTGCCAATTGCGGCACCATACCTTGTGTGCTTGCCTGTGCAGGCGTCATACCAAATTTTCATTGTTGCACCTTTCTCTGTTCCTTTAGGAAGGCTTCGCGCTTAGCTTCGTACGCCTCCAAAGACATGACCTTTTTGGCGGGTGTGCCAGCCACAACGGTTTTAGGCGGCACATCCTTAGCTACAACGCTTCCTCCGCCAACCACGGCTTTTTCACCTACAGTAACGTTTGGAAGGATGGTGACTCCTCCGCCGATTGCCGCGCCGTCTTTAATCATTGGCGGAGTCAGGAGACCACTTTTTGGGTACTTGTCGTTAAGGAGACTACTGTTTGGCGCGATGAATACGTTGTCGCCTAAGACACACCCATTAGAGATGGTTACATGGGCTTGTATGTTGCAGTTTTTGCCTAAAACTACGTTCTTGCCGATGTCAACAAAGCTCCCAATCATGGTGCCGTCTCCGATTTTGGTGTCGTCTCCAATCACAACATAGTTCCAGATGGATACATCTTTGCCTATCTCTACGTTTGCGCCAGTAATGATGCCGGTGCCTTTCTTTGGATTCTGCATGCTTGTCTTTTCGAACTCCAGATTTAAATAGTTTAACATTAACTTGAGTTCTCCAATGATGGTGGCATGCTTTGGCTAAAGAAACCGTTTTGATTATTGGATTAGGCGAGATAGGCCACACCCTCTTCACATTGTATCGTAAAGCTAAAGAAAAATTCATGGTTTATGGTTTAGATTTAGACATGGAAAAAATGAAAGCACTAAACCAAAGCAAAGAAAACATTCCAGCCAAAGTTGACACCCTGCAGGTTTGCCTTCCATGCGGCAGCCCAGAAAAATTCACTGATATAATCAAATGCTACGTTGATCAGTATGAGCCCGTACTCGTAATTATTAACAGTACTGTTCCACCCGGAACAACACTCAAGGTCGCTGCATCCTGCAAATGCCTTGTCGCCCATTCGCCTTCTCGCGGCGTCCACATAAACGCTGAGCATATGGTTTGGGAAATGAAGCGTTGGACCAAATATGTTGGCGGCGCTGACGCTGCTGCATCAAAAGCTGCTAAAGGCCATTTCGAGAAGATAGGACTCAGAGTCAAGGTCCTCAAAAGTTGCCGCGAAACCGAATTGGCAAAACTATTCGAAACCACCTACCGTGCTTGGATGATTGCATGCTTCCAAGAGATGCACCGAATCTCAAGGGCTTTCGACGCCGAATTCGATGAAACTGTGGATTTCCTCGAAGACACTCATAAAGAGCGTTTTGACAGGCCAGTCATGTTCCCAGGAGTAATCGGCGGCCACTGCCTCATCCCCAACACCGAACTTTTGCTTAAGAGCTACGACTCAGAGTTTCTTAAGCTAATCTTGAAGTCAAACGAGAAACGCAAAGAAGAAATCAAGGACGCAACGGTTAAGGCTGAAGCGGATAAGGTCGCAGCAAGAGCAATTGCTCTGGAAAAGAAACTTGCTGGACCAAAAAACGTGGTTTTAGACGAAAAAACCTCATCAGCTTGCACTTAGTATCTTTGAAAAGATCCTTCAATCAAAGTTAATTTTCTTCCTTTGCCTACCATCTATGGGGTTCCGAAAGATTGACTAATAGGATCAAAATGGATTGGCTACAATATTCTTTTATTGTTGCTTAAAGCCTAAGTTTAATTTATGCATGAATGGGCGCTCGCTGAAGCAATCCTCGCATCCGCTAAACAAGTTGCGGAACAGGAAAAATTAAGAGAAGTCGCAGAAGTCACCATCAAAGTCGGCGAGCTCCAACAGATAGAACCACCCATCCTACGATTTGCCCTCACCCAATTAAAGCCAGAACTCTTTAGGAAGACCAAATTCCACATTCTCAAAGCCAAGTCAACGCTAAAATGCCGAGTCTGCGCCACCACTTGGCAATTCAGCCTAAAAAAACTCGACAGAGCAACCGCCGAAGCAATCCATTTTGTTCCTGAAGCCTCACACAGCTTTATCAAGTGCCCAAAATGCGGTAGCCCCGACTTTGAGATAGTAACCGGACGCGGTGTTTGGCTTGAGGACATAAAAGGAGCCAAATAAGATGGTTGACCCGAGGTCAAGCATAATTAACAAACGTTTAAGCGGAATAAACCGAGTTATCGCAGTTTCCAGCGGCAAAGGTGGCGTGGGCAAGAGTATGGTTGCAAGTGCTTTAGCGTTGTCGCTTGCTAAAGAAGGACGCAGGGTTGGCTTATTTGATTTAGACTTTACGGGTCCTTCGACTCACATAATTCTCGGCGTTCCGGCAAATGTGCAACCTAAAGAAGAAAAAGGCCTGGTCCCACCAAACGTTAACGGTTTAGCATACATGTCCCTTGTTTATTTTGTCGGGGATAACCCAGCTCCGTTGCGCGGTGCAGACGTTTCAAACGCCTTAATCGAACTCTTATCGGTTACCCAATGGGGAAATCTTGATTTTCTGATTATCGACATGCCGCCTGGAATCGGCGATGCAGTTTTGGATTTAGTACGACTGGTTGAACACTTAGAATTCTTGATTATCACTACGTCATCGCTTCTGGCATTTGAAGTCGTCAAAAAACAGGTTGCCCTGCTATGTGAACTTAAGATGCCTGTAATCGGGATAGTTGAGAACATGAAGATGGACAACGCGAAAGCAATTGAAACGGCAACTAAGAAGTTGGGGCTAAGGTACCTTGGCGCAATCCCCTATGACCCGAAAGTTGAAGCAGCAATAGGCAACCCAGAAAAACTATTGGAAACCGCCGTCGGCAAAATGATGGCACAAATCAAAAAAGCAGCAAAATCCCAAAAGTGAATTTGAATGGTCTGTAAAGCGGTAATTTTTGATTATATCGGCACCTTGGTTAATTGCAAAAACTATACCATGGAAGCATCAAAACTGAACCTTCATCGGGCGCTGGTGACTGAGGGTTTTGACGTTGCCGAGGATAAATTTTTAGATGCTTATGATTTAGCGCATGAGAAATACCGCAAAGTACGCTACGGACAAATGCGGGAGGTGACTAACTCAGTCTGGGTGGCAGAAGCTTTGGAAAATTTAGGCTTTGAGGTGTCAACTGAAGACTGCCACGTTAAGGCTGCCTTGAACTTTTTTTTTCAAGATTTTATAGAAACTCTTGAGCTAAGGGAGGGCGCAAAAAAACTGCTCCGGGAAACCAAAGCTCTGGGCAAAGTGGGTTTAATCTCCAACTTCACGTACGCGCCAGTCATCTACAAGAGCTTAAGAAAAAGGGGAATCAGTGAATTTTTCAATGCCGTTGTTGTTTCGGAAGAGGTAGGCTGGCGAAAACCCAGCGACCATATATTCAAAGACACCCTAAATAGGCTCCAAATCGAAGCATGCGAAGCTGTTTACATCGGAGACAGCCCAAACGAAGATATCAAAGGTGCCAAGCAGGTAGGATTAAAAACCGTATTTGTTCCTTCACAATTTAACAAGCTAAAAGAACTCCTGGAAAGCAAACAGAAGCCAGACCATATCGCCAAAGACCTAACAGCTATCTGCCAGAATCTGAACCAAATTCTTTTCTTCTAAAACAGTAACTTTAGGAATATAAATAGAAAGGCTACGAAAAATTGTTACTAACCAAAATTATCTCAGCATCAGTTTCAAGGCAGCTTGGCGCTAAAAAATGTTTTATACACCCTCAACCAAACAATGCAGATTAAAAGAGAGGAGAAAACATGTATCAACAGAATCAAGTTCAAAACCAACCAACCGCAGCTTATTGGCTATCAATGATAGGTGGAATACTAGGCGTATTAGGTGCCTTAGTCTTAATCGGGTTCGGTGCACTTGTTGGCGCTGTTACTTTCGGATTCGGCTTCGCATTTCTTGGCGGATTAGGAATTTGGATTCTCATATGCTCTATAGTTGTCATTGTTGCAGCTCAAAGACTGAAAGCTAACCCACTGGAGCACTCCAAATGGGGAGCCATAATCCTAGTTTTCTCAATCATTGGAGGATGGTCAATTCTTGACTTCATCGGTGGCATCTTGGCACTTGTCTACAATCCAATACTTGCGGGAGCACCACAACAGCAATACGGTCCACCGCCACAGCAACCATACTACGGACCACCACAACAACAAGCTACACGCGTCTGCCCCCAATGCGGAAGAATCGTCCAAGCAAACGAACGCTTCTGCCCCAACTGCGGCAAACAACTATACTAAATTATCAAAAGGCAAATCGCTTTTTGGTAAACCATTTTTTTATTTAAAAAAAATAAAAAAAGAAAGATCAGATTTTCTTAATTGCAGTCGCCGTTTCCAGCGCCACAACACCCGGAAGTTTCTTGCCCATCAAAAATTCGATAAGCGCTCCGCCTGCGGTGCTTATGTAACCGATTTTTTTGGTCAAGCCGTATTCTTGGATGGCTGCTATGGTGTTTCCGCCGCCTGCCAGCGAGAAGGCATTGCTATTTGCGATTGCTTCGAAGACTTTTTTGGTTCCGTAGTTGAATTCTTTGTTTTCGTAGACTCCCATGGGTCCGCTGACAACGATGGATTTGGCGCTTGAGACGATTTTTGCGTAAGCTTCGATCGTTTTTGCGCCGATGTCCATAATTGAGTTTTCTGTTGGCAATTTGCTGATAGAGATTTCTTTTCGTTTGCCATATTCTTCTACTGCTAAGTCCAGGGGAGTCATCACTTTGTCGCCATACTGATCCTCCAACGCTTTGATGCCTGGTATCAAGGCTGTCAGTTCTTTCTTTGCCAGATAAGCCATGTTTCCTTTGCCTAAGTCAACTCCTTTAGCTGCCAAGAACAATTGCCCAGTCACGCCTCCTGTCAGGACGTAGTCGGCTATTCCTTTGCCCAAAACATACTTGCTAATTTCCAAGGAATCGTCGGCTTTTGCTCCACCCATAACATAGACTGATGGTTTTTCAGGTTTTTCGAGTGCTTTGCTGAGGGATTTAAGTTCACGTTCCATTATTCGTCCAGCTGCGGAGGGTAAAACTGCGGTGAATCCAACCATGCTGACGTGTCCACGGTGGGCAGCGGCAAATGCGTCATTAACAAATAAATCTGCCAATGGAGCAAGATTTTGGACAAGTTCGGTTTTGCTGGCTTCTTCAGGAGTCATGCTCTTGGTTTCTTTATCCCAGCTGCGCACGTTTTCGAGGACGAGGATTTCTCCGCTCTGTAAGTTTTTAATTGCTGTTTTGGCTTTGTCGCCGAAGACGTCATCGACGTATTTTACGGGGCATTTGAGGATTTTTCCGAGGATTTCAGCGTGTTCTTTTAGGGGTGTGTAATCGGGGTCTCCTTTTCTGCCTTGGTGGGCTAGAACCACGGTTTTGGCGCCTTTCTCAGCGAGTTCTTTGAGGGTTGATTCGGCGTGAGCTCGAATTCGCACGTCGCTTGTGACCTTCTTTGTTTGGGGGTCGATTTCGGAGTTAAAGTCAACTCTGACCAAAACTACTTTGTTTTTAACGTCAAAATCATCTAATGTCTTGTACTTTGCCATGTTATTCACTTCTCTTATTTAAAAAAAGAAAAGAAAGGATTATGAGTGTTTACTCTATTTTAGAGGTTGGCTTTTTTGCCAATCATTTCGATAAAGTCAACCATGCGGTTGCTAAAGCCCCATTCGTTGTCATACCATGCGAAGATCTTCACGAAATTGCTTTTCTCGCCAAGAACCATAGTTAAGTCTGCATCGAAGACGCTGCTATATGTGCTGTGGAGAACGTCTGTGCTTACGATTGGATCTTCCGTGTATTGCAATATGCCTTTAAGTTCGCCTTCTGCTGCCTTCTTCATAGCTGCGTTGATTTCAGCTTTAGTTGTTTCTTTTCCTAGGATTGCAACTAAGTCAACTATAGATACGTCTGGGGTTGGGACACGCAGCGAATAACCGTTCATCTTTCCTGCACAGCTTGGCAAGACTAAGCCGATTGCTTTTGCCGCGCCCGTGCTGGTTGGGATGATGTTGATTGCTGCTGCTCTTGCGCGTCTTGGGTCTTTGTGAACTATGTCTTGGATTTTCTGATCGTTTGTATAGCTGTGACACGTGGTCATGAGGGCTTTTTCTAAGCCAAAGTTGTCTGATAGGACTTTGCTGATGGGTGCTAAGCCGTTTGTAGTGCAGCTTGCGTTCGAGAGGATATTGTGTTTTTCTGGGTCGTATGTTTTATCGTTTATCCCTAAAACGATGGTTGCATCAGGGTTTTCTGCTGGGGCTGAGATGAGGACTTTTTTGGCTCCTGCTGTGAGGTGTTTAGTTGCGCCTTCGCGGTTAGTGAATAGGCCTGTGGATTCAACTGCTAAGTAGACGCCCATGTCTTTCCATGGGAGTTGTGCAGGGTCTTTTACGCTAAGACATTTGAGGTCTTTTCCGTTGACGACCAGGTCGTTGCCTTTTACTTCAACTGTTCCTGGGAAATGCCCGTGTACTGAGTCATACTTGAGCAGGTGAGCGTTAGTTTTTGCATCTGCCAAGTCGTTTATGGCTACAAAATCGATATTTGCGTTCTTTTCGATCGCTGCTCTGTAGAGTAGTCTTCCGATTCTTCCGAAACCGTTAATTCCAACTTTAATGTTCGCCAATAATAATCACCTATCTTACTCGTTTGTACAATTAACTATGGACTTATTAATTTTCCGACCAAAAAAACGCTCATAACAAGCGTAAACTAAACTGGTTAGGAAGCACTAAAGCCCAATTATTTAAGAGCAAGAAGGGTTTTCCAGCTGGAATTTTTGAAAATGGTTTAGTAGAGACCGCCTTCTTTGAAGTAATGGTACTCTTCTTTTTTAGGACCAAAACTTCTAACGCCATCCCGCTTCAGTTGACACCGCATTTGTTCGGCACTCTCTTTAGTAATCTCGCTTTTCTTCTGCAAATACGCAATTATCTCTTCCGCTTGCATCTCAGTATCGCACCGACGAATAAAATCTACGGCGGATGGGTTAAAATGACGCAGTTTATCCGGCGTTTCAGTGCAGGTAAACTCTTCTTCTGTGCATTCGCATTCTTCGCCCAGAACCGCTTCTTCCTCAGCTTCCAGCGGGTTCTTTCTCACGGCATTAATTGGAACGTTAACCTCTCCCGATTCAAGTTCTTCGTAGAGGTGTGGAAATATTTTCTTAATGGATTTTTTGTCGATTGCCATGTTTCATCCGTTATACAAAAAAGTATTTGGAGAGGTTATTTATTTTCTTTTTTGATGAAAAACCAGTTTTTGGCGAGAATTACGCTGGAATAAACCGTTGGGTGGGGTTTTTTTCGAGGACTTTTTCAAGTTCTTTAACGTTTAAACCTTTAAGTTCATCACCGAAAGTTTCACACTTGCGTTTTTTTCCTGCTTCCTCTCGGCTACGAGCCACAATTTCAAGTCCGTGTTTAGTTAAGGTTTCAGCGTAAATATGGAACGACTCTAAAGTTGCTCCGCGTTTGTTCACCGTTGTCCAACCAGTCTTCAAAATCTTCACGCCGTCAGCCTTGAGAACATTAACAATATCCTCTGGTTCATTTGCGTAAACTGCGATGTCAATGTCACTTCCTTGCTTTATCGTTCCTCTCCAAACACTCCCAATCAAAACTGGGCAAAACCTCGACAGAAGACACATAACCTCAAGCGCTTCCCTGCGCATCTGGATCAAACGATCCATCCGCTTTGCACCCTCATTCTCCTCAGCAACTTTGTCCAGCTCCAAAGCAACTTCAAGGTTAGAAGGTAAAAAATGAACCCCGAAGGTTTCCGCTGCTTTCTCTTTAGCTTGCTTGTATTCTTTTTCAGCTCCAAAATAAAGAAGGGTTGCGGCTTCTCTTGCTACTCGACGTTTTAGATCAAAATCGTCAGGCAAAACAGTTACCGTTTTACGATTGTTTCGTAGAGCTCCACGGTTTTCTGGGCAATCTTGCTCCAAGTGAACTCTGCTAATACACGTTTCCTGCCATTCTTGCCCAACATTTTTCGTTTTTCAGGGTTTTCCATTGCACTGATAACGCCCCATGCGATGTCGGAAGGGTTGTTTGGGTCTATGTGGTAGCCGCATTGTTCTTCTCCGCAGCAAATTACGATTTCCCGCATGCCGCTAACCCCAGCTGCACCGACGACAACTGGTTTTTCCATTGCCATGGCTTCGAGAGCGACTATTCCGAAGGGTTCGTAGTGGCTTGGGAAAACTGCGATGTCACAAGCTGCGTAGTGTTGAATGCGTTCTTCTTCTGGTATGAAGTCAAAGCAGAATTTGACGTATTCATCCAGCTTTGTCATCTTGGTTAGGTTGGTTAAATATTCCTGTAAGTCGCCGACGCCTACGATGACTAATTTGACTTTTGGAATCTTGGAAATGATATGGGGCATCGCCATAATCAATTTGTCAACACCTTTAACCATGACAAGGCGCCCGAGAAAAAGAATCATTAACTCGTCTTCTTTTATGCCGTATTTCGCCTTGATTTTCTGGATTTTTTCCTTAGACACATTTTCAGGATTGTACTTTTGCGGGTCAACCCCGTTGTAGCTAACTTGAATCTTTTCTTTAGGAAAACCCAGCTTGACCAACTCATCTTTCATTGCATACGAAACTGTAACAACTAAGTCAGCCATGTTTCCAGCACGCAACTCTATGTTGCTGACCACGCTTGAACCGGTTCCCAAAGTTCTACCCTTCTCTGTTGAGTGGACATGGAAAGCAAGCGGCATTCCAGTTTCACGTTTAACTGTGATACCACCCATGGCTGAGAGCCAATCGTGCGCCACAATGATATCGTATTTCATGCCTTCTTTCTTGATGAGTTCGTTAACCAGTTTAGCGGCTGACAGATAGTTGTAAACCATCAGTTTACCGAAAAGATGAATGCCTCTGCCCCATTTTCTTATGTCCTCAGCGATTACGTCAGGCAAAGAATCAGACACGTCTAAGTGGAGAGGACGATGGATTTCTATTCCGCGCCAAATCTCCCTAGTAGGCAAAGAACCTGCATCATCGTTCATTGTGAAAACTGTTACATCATGATCGTTTAGAACAAACTTGCGAGTGATTTCAGCAGCATAAGTGCCCAGTCCACCGACGATTTTTGGTGGATACTCATAAACAAAAACGGCAATCTTCATGTCGTAACGTCACCATTTATCATTTAGCATTATGAACCTCTATACTAAAGCTTTACTTATCCCATTCCAACCGCTCAAAATCCATCAGCCCCTGATGCTTTTAGAAGAAAAGTTTAAGGAAAAGTTTGATTAGACCGTTTTACATAGCCTTACTGCAGGCGCTTAAAATGAGTTTATCGTCTATTAAACAAGAAATACTGGAAACCATGCTTCTACATGATAAACCACTGAAGGCCATGGATATTGCTAAAGAAGCCAAAAGAGAGTATCAGCCGGTCAACATGCACCTTTTAGGTCTCATCAAAATGGGTTACGTGAATTTACCCGAAAAAGGACTATTCATGATAACTGAAAAAGGAAAACACGCGCTCGGCATACCCGAAGTGACCAAAGAAAAAGCCGCAGCAATAATCGCTTATGCACCGCACGATAAAGCATTCAACTTCTACGTTACATTTGGAAAACCCCTAAATCTACATGCACATAGCCTAAGGGATTTTGCGAACAAACTTGAAAGGGCCGACGTGTTATCGTTAGAATTCCATATGCAGCGGGGAGACTTTGAAAACTGGTTCAGGGGGCTTGGCGATGAGGAATTAGCGAAAAAAGCCGCTTTGTTAAAGAAGAAAAATATTGTTGGAGAAGACCTTCGAAAGCAACTACATGAAATTGCAGAAGGGCGGTATAGCGCACTTGCTCAGTTGTCGGGACAACCAATCGCAACCGAAGAGCATGAACATACCCATAACTAAAATTTATTTTCACTTTTTAAAAATAAAACAAAAGAAAAATTTGCCCAAAAAAGAGGTTTAGGTTATTTGGCTGTAGATTGGGTGATCTCTGAACTTCAGATTAGTTGTTGACCATTCTAAAGTGCCGCTGGGCAGTCTTGTGCAAATCGATTGAACAACTGCACCGCCTGCGGTGAACCGAACGCCGTCAAGCATTTCACCTTTCGTGACACCTGAAGCTGCAAAAATCATTTCGTTGCCCTTTGCTAACTCGTCTTGGGTGTAGGTTTTGTTGATGTCAACGCCTGCCGCTTTAAGTCTGTCCATTCGTTTTGCATCATCTTTTTTGTCCTTCCAAACTTTAACCAACATGGTTCCGCCGAGGCATTTCACTGCGACTGCGGCGATTGTTGCCTCTGCTCCTGCACCTGCACCAATGAGCAGGTCAATACCTGAATCAGGTAAACATGTGACGATGGAACCGCCGATATCGCCATCGGCTATGAGGATGATTCTTACACCCATCTTTCTTAATTTTGCAAGCAATTCGTCGTGTCTTTCACGTTCAAGCATAATCACAGTGAAATTTGCCAAAGGTCTATGCTTCAATTTGGCTATCGTTTGCACGATTTCTTCGACGGACATGTCAAGGTTGATTTTTCCCTTAGCTTTGCCGTCAGTTGCAACTTTGAAGTAGTAGCCGTCATCTGGCAGAACTTTAAGGCATCCAGCAGGAGCACAACACAACGCTGAGATGGCGTCTTTTTTTCCTTTAGAAGTGGCGGTTGTTCCGTCTACTTGGTCGATTATGAAGTCTACTTTTGGTCCATTGCCTGTGCCGACTTTTTCCATGTAACTGAAAGCGGGGGCATTGTCTTTTGGTCCTTCGCAGCATATGACTTCGCCTTCGACTTCGGTTTGGTTTAGAACTGCCCTCGAAAAGTCCAGGGCGGTTTGGTCAACTTTATCTGGGTCGCCTTTACCAATGTGGAGGGCTGCGCCCACTGCTCCGGCGGTTGTGATTCTTGTTAGGGAAGGCGAGAGTGATCTTAGTGAGGTCATTTCTTTATCTCCTTTTTGCCCTTACATTCGTTTAGCCATAGATCGGCGAACTCTTGGTAGTTATGCGCGATTTTTTCTACAGCTTCTTTCTTTGTAGTTTTGGCGCCTTTATGTTCTGCAAGTGGGTCCCAGAAAATGGTTCTGCCAACTGCGAAACCGATGATGCCAGGGATTTTTGCTCCGACTTTTAGCCATTCCTGAACTTTCTCTTTGGATTCTCCGCGTCCCAGGGTGATGACACCGACTTTTCTTCCGCCGCTTTGCGCTTGCTTAACAACAGCTTTAGCCGATTCGGGTTTATCAACTCCTTCGAGTTTCCAAATGGATGGTTCTACGCCTGCATCCTGAATCTCTTTGATACTGTCCACCATTAGTTTGGGGCGTAGTTCTTGATCGTATTTCTCTTTTGAACCGACCAGCTTGGCAAGTTGTGCAGTTGTTGAAGGAACAATTAGTTCGAATAGGAATGGCCGTTTTTTCTTGGCTAAGTAGTCGCTTAGTTTCTTTAGGCGCTCAAGCTGCCTTTTGTTCATGGCTGCGTCGCCTTCAGGGTTGTAGCGAACAAGCACCTTCACGAAGGTTGGATCAAATTCTTTGATATGTTCGGCAAATTTCTCACCGTAATCGAAGTCGAATTCGTCTTGACCCGATTTTTCTACGGGCATAGCGAACATTAAACCCTCTTTCTTTGCTTCACGCAAAACTCCTGACCCGAATTCTTCATCGACTAACAACCCAGCAATTTCTTTGGGCACACTCTTCTTTGTGGCTAATCGAAAGCCTTCAAAAATTATTTTCTTGTATTCTTCAATTTGCTTTTTTTCTTCGGGGGTTGGTTGACGACCTTTTATGCCGAACATTTTTTCCAGGAAAGACGCTCGATGGTCAAACGCTAAAATAAGTAACTCTTTTTGCGACCAATCAATCACACAAGTCACCGTGCGTGTATTTTGTGTCTATGCCTAATAAAACAGTATTGGTTTTGTCGGCATCAAAAAATGATTCATCTAAAGGCGTTCTCTCTTCACTTAGAGAAACTATGAAATAATAAAAGAAGCATTATGACGTTGGAGAGGAGCCTGCAATGAGTGAAACCCGAATTGTAACAGTGAAACTACCAGAGGAAGTCTTCCAAGAAATGTCGCTACGCATTCCAGAAGGCGACAGAAGCACCTTCATCCGAGAAGCCATAGCTGAAAAACTCCAGAAAACACCCAAACCTGACAAACTCTTAGCACTCGAAGACCGCATGGGCAAAATCGAACAAGAATTCGGGCAAATCAGAAAATACCTATCAGATCTTGAAATCCTCACGTTCCAACATGGAAAAACCGACCCCTACGCATTCTGCCTGGACGAATTAGACCACAAAATCATGGAGTATCTGATGCACTACAAGTCAGCCACTACGCCAGAACTGGCCGATTACGTTAAAACCAACCGCTGGCTCATCCTAAACCGCCTGCAGAAAATCCAGAAAACCAGCAAAAAACAAATCGGCAAACCCATAATCGAATACTATGCGGGCGAAAGGTCCGGCAAGAAGAAGGCTTGGTGGATAGACCAGGAACTAATGCAGGAATAAGTTAGCTTTAAATCAGCAATCAATGTTTGTTTCGCAAGTGGGCTCGTAGTCTAGCACGGATTAAGGCATCGGCCTCCGGAGCCGAGAATCCTGGGTTCAAATCCCAGCGGGCCCGCCATTGTTTTAGCATTCAACCCTTGATTTGCGGTTGGATAGTCGTTACTCATAGAGTTGTTAACATGCTTGCGCACTCTCACCCACACTACACAACATAGGTCCAATGTTGACTGAGTGGAACAATTGGTCTTCCCACACTCAAAATACAACAGGAAAACAACCAAAACTAAGAAAGCAAATATTTCCAAATCAACGAGTGTGGTGTCCTATTTTAGGGTGCCACACCCACACAAAAAGAAAAACATGAAAAAACATACAAAAATAAACACACACAAATAGTCAAGTGAGAGCCTAAGAAATGGACTAGCAGCAGAGGCGCGCCAATTTCTATCAAAACAAGTTTTTGACGTATTTTGCAATAAGCTGTGGCTGTCTAAAAGCGGTTTTGATTGCTTTTCCAGGATGCTTAATGTGTCCAATTAGCGATAGTTTCTTGTACTCTGCAAGAGCTTTGGCTGCTATTTCTTTAACTTCGGCTGGTGTAAACTCGTTTGTTGTTATCAGGGGCATGCCCTTGCCTTGCCGTGCCTGGGCGAAGCTGTTCCATGAAAGATCTGCCGGCAAGTAGCTTTTACTTTTGCATTCTTCATACAAACGAGTACCATAAGACGGCGTTGCAGCAAACAGGTGCATACCCACATCGTACGTGCGTTTGAGTTCGAGGGCAAAATCGACGGTTCGCTGCATATCCTCCTTGGTTTCGCCCGGGAACCCGATGATGTAAAAGGCACCTGTTTTTAACCCGATTTGTTGAGCGTTCTTGGCGAATTCGACGACACGGTTAAGATCGAGACTTTTGCAGATAACGTTGTCGAGGATTTGTTGATCGCCAGATTCGACGCCCACAAAGATGCTGGTGGCGCCCGACTGTTTCATTTTCTTGAGCAGTTCCAGATTTAGACAGTCTGCACGTACGCCGTTGGGGGTTTCCCAACCAATCTTAATTTTCCGTTCCATTATACCGTCGCAGATGGCTTCAAACCGTTTAACGTCCAAGGTCAGGTTATCGTCTTCAAAGAAGATATTTTGGACTTTAAACTTATCAACGACATATTGAATGTGGTTTAAAACGTATTCCGCTGAATGCGCCCTGAATTTCTGTCCCATATGTAGATGGACAGCGCAGAAGCAGCAGTTGAAGGGGCATCCGCGGCTTGTAATCATTGATATGGCTCGGTTTTGGAAGCTTCGGTACCCAATCTTTTGAGGATTCAGATATTGATCCATATCCACCAAATCGTAGGCGGGGTAGGGCAAATCATCCAAATTCTCAATAAGTGACCTAGCAGGATTTACGGTTATTATGCCTGCTTGGCGGTAGGCGATACCCAGAATTTCGCTGAGTTGCTTTTTGCCCTCAAATGCTTGAGCAACCTCAAGCATTGCATGTTCACCCTCGCCCACAACCGCAACATCCACGTTCTTGGCTTCTTTAAGAAACTCTTCCGGAACTAAGGTTACGTGTGGACCGCCCATTACTGTTAGAATATTGGGGTTAACTTCTTTGGCTAAGTTGCTTACTTTAATCGAGTTCTCCATCTGGCAGGTGAAGGGTCCAGATATACCTATGATTTGGGGATTTCTTGCCTCTATTTCCTGTCTTATCTGTTCAAAGGGCAAGCCAACTGTCACTGTTTCACCAGTTTTCTGGAACGTTGCGGCTATGAAAGCATCTAAAATTTCAACTTCGTAACCTGCCTGCTTCAAAACCGCTCCGATATACATTAAACCAATCGGGAGATTGCCTGCTGGCTGTTCTGAGCCTGGATAAAACGTTTGAGGCGGATTGATAAGAAGCACTTTCATCGGTTGAACCAGTGATTATTTAACTGACCTGACAGAGATATAAATTAATTTATACATGCAATTTTGTCGAAAAGAATCATATCGTAAGCTGTTTTATGTCTAATTATCGATGTTAACTCGATTTTTTTGATGCTTAGTAGACATGTTACTGCTATACCACTACAACATAGCTTTATGAGCGGTTGTTCGGCTCTATTCTTATCAACTTTTGCGCAGTTTAATAGGAGGTGAATTTTTTGGGTATACGAACCGAGGAACGAAAAGGTAAAATGACCGTTGCTGAGGCAGGCAGGAAAGGTGGAGAAAAAACAGCTTCAACTCATGGACGCGAATTCTATGAAGAAATAGGCCGTAAAGGCGGAGAAAAAGTCTCGATGGAGCGAGGGCCAGAATTCTACAGTGAAATCGGCAGCAAAGGCGGATCCGAAAGAGCAAAACAGCATGAAGGCTCAGCAGAAGCAGAAGGAAAAACAAGCCTCGAAGAAGCAGGTCACCGAGGCGGCCAAAGAGTCCGACGACTAATCCAAGCGGGAAAGGAACATGAGGAAGAATAAGTACCTTAGTTTACGTTTAAACTTATTTTTTCTCATGTCTTAGTGCTTAACTTTATTGGCGGAGGTGATTTTTTGGAAGAAAAGAAAGGTAAAATGACTGTTGAAGAAGCGGGACGAAGGGGCGGACTTAGGACTTCTGAAACTCATGGCGGAGAATTTTACAGTGAAATAGGCCGCAAAGGAGGAAAAATCGGTGGTCCAAAAGGAGGACAAAGAGTCCGAAAACTTATCCAAGAAGGAAAAGAACACGAAGAAGAGTAATCGCTTCACAGTTTTTTGGGTTTTTTCTTCTTTTAATTTTCTTAAGTTCGAGTTGAAAGTGAAAGAGTTATGTCAATGAAAGTGAAGAGGATGGAAAAATGTCTTAGACAGAAGGGGCGGCGATAAGGTGATTGACGGGCGCTGATCATAATTCTTCAAGGAAATTGGATGAAAAGGCGGCGAAAGCGGGAGAAATAAAACCACAGCATCTCTAACCAAAGGGACAATGACAGAAAATCAAACCAAAGACATCAATACAACGATAAGAAACCAAATAGATCGAGTTTTGTTACAGCAAGGTCATTTTTGAAAAAGAAAATGTTGAAATAACTTAATGATTAATTTTTGCCAATGAAGAAAGTACTCGTTCTCTATTATAGTCGAACCGGGAATACCCAGAAAATGGCAAATGCTGTTTCTGAGGGAGCCCAGGGCATCGGCGACGTTGAAGTAGAACTAAATTTTCATGTAGACGCTGAAAGCCTAAACAGTTACGACGCTATACTCATTGGGGCACCAACTTACCATCATGACATGCCGGTTGACTTCAAGAACCTCTCTGAGGAAGCTGCCGTAAAAGGTCAAAATTTAAAGGGCAAGATAGGTGTAGCTTTTGGTTCGTATGGATGGAGCGGTGAAGCACCAAAGCTTATTTTGGAAATTATGAAGAACAAGTTTGAAATGCAAACTATTGAACCTCCTCTTCTAGCAAAATATAACCCAGACCAAAACATCCTAAACTCATGCAGAAATCTGGGAAAGAAGGTTTCCGAAAGCTTGATGAATCGGGCTTAACACTAAACGGTTGGAGAAAACATTATGGAAAAAAAGAAAGCACTCCTAGACTTTTTGAATAACCAGATTGTCGTTGAAAACGAAATTGTTACTTCTCTTGAGAAAGCACTCGTCGACATGAAAAACCCGGCAGTTAAGGGTGTTTTGAAGGGTGTATCCTTGGATTCTATGAAACACGCCCAACTTTATACATCTGCCTTAACTTTGTTGACGAGCGCTTCAACTGCTCTGACACAGGATAACCTTGATGAGCAAACAAAACTGGTCAAAAGACACATAGAAATTGAAGCAAAATTAATCAAGGTGCTTCAGGAGAAAATACCAGAAATCGAAAATGAAAAAGTCGTGTTCCTGCTCAAAGCTATATTGGAAGATGAATGCAGGCACCATGCGATGTTGAAGATGGTTTTAGAAATAATCGTTCACGGAGAAACCATAACTGAGGCTGATTGGTGGAAAATGCTTTGGGAAAATGTTCCGTTCCATGGCGCGCCCGGTGGCGGATAAAGAAAAAAAGGAAAGTAGTTGTTAAGCATTGTCGTTGCTGTTGATGACTTGTTGCGAAAAACTCCAAGTCTCATCAACTATCTGCTGCAGCTCTGTCAATACCGAGGCTAACATTTCGCCTTTGCAGGTTAAACCGTAAGCTTTGGGAGTTTTTCTTATGAACACAAGTTTTTTGCCCTTCAAGCCTCTGAGGTACTTGTAGGTTCGTCTCATGGATAATCCAGTTTCTTTAGCAAGTTTCCCCGCAGAGATTCCCTCATCCAAGATTGAATCGTAAACTTTTCGTTCTGTATCCACAAAGGTTTCTTTGTTTGGATCACGTTTGGATTTGAAGAAGAAGATGTAGTCTCGATCTTCAGGACTTTCAATTAAACCAACCGAACGCAACCGCTTTAGGATGCGTGACGCAATCTTTGATGAAATTAAAGTTTCTATTTCTTCAAAAGTCTTAGGTCCAGAAAGTAATGCACGTAAAAGATTTTCTTCATAGCATTCAGAGTGAGCTGGCAGCATCTCTGCAAATTCGGGAAAGCTGCCGAGTGTGTTTGTTAGGCGTCCACCGAACGTAGTTGCATAATACTCGTCCCGCGATTCAGTTGCTAAGCCAACTGCCATCAAAGGCTGAAGGTATTCTTCGTTTATGGTGTCTTGGCTATGTGAGTGGCCTGTTTTTTTAAGTTCTTGCTGCAGTTGACTAACCGAGTACCTACCGTTAACGATTGCATTTAGAATATGAAGCCTAGTTTGGTTTTTTAAGACGTTGAATAATTCTTTTAAATAGTTTGGATTATCCATTGTCTCGCGGAGTTTTCTGAGCTCATTTTTTAATTTGTATACCTGACAACGAGTTATGCATTCTAAAGGTGAGGTTGGTGCGCAATTTCGGCATTCTGCGTCCAACGACTTGAGCATTTCGGATACGTCTTGGTTGTTTTCGCTGTTCCGGGTTGGATATAGGACATTGCCCATTTGTTTAATCTCCTTCGACGTTTGTCATGGCGGGGTAAAGGAGTTGGTGATGGGATTGTCTATTGAAATTATTTTTACTGCTACCCCACTTGACACGCGTCATAAACTATGACAGGCGGCATATTTAAATAAGTTTTCCCGAAAAATAGAGGTAATTGGTGCATAATTTGATACTACCCTGCGAAATCGGAGTAAAAACAGTCCTGCCAGCAGTAAAAGCCATAATGGCACGATCCATCGTCGAAAAACACGGCTACAATGAAAAACAAACCGCAAACCTCCTCGGACTATCACAATCTGCCGTCAGCAGATACGTCGGACGTGAAAGAGGCAACCTACTAAACATCGAAACCACCCCTGAAATATTAGGCTTAATAGACCAAATGGTAACCCACATCATAAAACAACCCGACAACAAAACAGAATTCCTCAAACTCTTCTGCCAAACTTGCCAAACCGTAAGAGAAAAAGGCTTAATGTGCCCCAACTGCAAAAAAGAAATGCCCCAAGCATGGGCAGAAAAATGCCAGTTCTGCCGCGAATAGGCAGAAATTAATATTTATTAAAACCGATTTTTAATTGGTTTTGAGGAAGCTTTCTTTGTTATACGATGCAAACGCTATTTTAGATAAATCGAGAAAGTCAGCAAAGCATTGTTAACACAAGTATCGTGAAACTCGTACAAAGCATAAAACTCAGAGAATTCTTAAAAATAGTTTTTTAGAAGGTTACAATATCTTGAGCGAGAATCAAATGAAGGACATTCTGGAAAAAACCAAAACTATTGCAGTAGTTGGATTATCCAAAGACCCCGAAAAAATGAGCTATATAGTCAGCGCTTATATGCAGCAACATGGCTACCGCATTATTCCTGTGAACCCGTTTGTCGATGAGGTTTTGGGCGAAAAAAGCTTCAAAAGCCTCCAAGATATTCCAATAGAAATCCAAAGAAACCTCGACATAGTCGATATTTTCAGGAAAGCGGATGATGTACCCCCGATTGTTGAGCAAGCTATCCAGCTAAAAGCCGATGTTGGCAGACTTTCTGTGGTTTGGATGCAGTTGGGAATAGTTAATGAACAAGCGGCGAAAGCTGCAGGACATGCTGGGTTGATTGTTGTCATGGACAAGTGCTTGATGATTGAGCACCAACGATTAATCTAGGTTATATCGATCCAAGTAACAAAGAAACAATGGTTGCAATTATAACGATGGCTATAGTTTCGGCAAGTGTAACTTTCCAGTTTACCCTTGTCTTTTTTGAGCGGTAACGCGCTAAGAACACCCCAGATATGACGACGACTTCACCTAGCGATACGGCAATGTTGTAGATTGGTGGAAGTATCAGATAGGTTGCTATTGGAATGATGCCTGCCACGAAAGTGGTTACTCCCGAAATAGTTGCACCATAGAGGTTGGATCTGTGGATTTGCTTGCTAAGCAATGTGAATAGTTTCTGGACAAGAAGCAAAGATTTGTCACGTTCTTTCTTGTCAGGTATGTCGCTTAAGCTATAATTCATTAAGTTTTGCAGCGTCATGATGTCGGCTAAATCCGCAGTGATTCCGCCAAGCAGAAAACTTGAAAATCCAGTTATTGCTACGGCGCTCAAGGTTAGTAATGCGGCGAAGATTAGGGTTCGAGGATCACCTAGAAAGGTTCTGGTCACAGTCAAAGAAGATATGAAAGCAGAAAGAATCACAACTAAACTTGTTATTGATCCATCTACTAATCCAGCAACTATCTCCATGATAGGCTCCTTCTTGAGCAGAAGGCTTTCCCATTCTTTACCGAGTTTTTGTCCCTGCGTCGTCAACTGCACGAAATCATCTTTTTCGATGATTAGCCCTTCAATCGACATTTCTTTTAAGCGCCTTATCAAGCTCGTTCATTTCGATGCAGGCATAGTTGACGCAAACCCGATCAACACGAGCTTTAAGCGTAGCCTTCTTTATTTTAGCGCCTTTACTTAGGTTTAAAAGAACAATAACCCTTATGACGTCAGGCAACTCTTGAATTTCAAAGGCCACTTAAATAAGTCCACCGATAATTAACATTGAAGTTTTTAACTCTAATAACTTTTTTTGGGCTTACCTATCTATAGGAAATCGCTGAAGGTCTTAGGCGGTTTTTTTGGATATTTGGAAAAGGTCATTTATGTATTCATTGACTGTTTTTTCGTTGATTTTTGCGATTCTTTTTATGGCATTGTTTATTCCAGTTGAGTATTGAACTGCTTTCTTGGGTTTATCAACTATCATATTTGGTAACCCAGCGTTCAACGCGGCTTTTCTTAGGACAAGCTTGCGCAAGGTGTCGGCTTTGTTTTCAATCTTCAATTCCACAGGCAAGCTTAGCGCAAACTCGGCCAAGTCATAGGAGCCAAACGGCACACGCAACTCAACGTCGTGGAAACTGGTGATTTTTAGATCACGTTCAAGGTTACTCTCATGAATCCTAACAACATCATTGAACATGGTTTTTCTGACTGCTTCCCCACCATCTTTACAGCATTCGCTTACATACCGCTGGTAGCCTCCGAAGAGTTCATCAGCGCCCTGCCCAGCCAACAGGACCTTAAAGCCTGCCTCAGCGGCCTTCTCCGCAACCCAATAGAAGGGCACACCAATGCTTGCTTTAACTGAGTCCGCTTCCTCAATGAGTTCGACAACCTTAGGCAGGATTCTTTCCACGTCAGATTCTTTGAACAAATCTACTTGCAAAGGCAAATTCAACGCTTCCGCTGCTTCGATGGCTTCTTCAGTTTCGTCTTGGTTCTCCAAGCTAACATGAAGCAAGTTAACTTTAACACCCAATTTGTTTGCCAGAAAAGCCACCAAACTACTGTCCAAGCCACCAGAAAATGCCACTGCTACCTCTTTTAAGCCATAAACTCGCCGCTGGATAGATTGTTCCAAAATAACCTGAAGTTGTTTTGATGCGTCATCCATAGTTATTTGAGTGGGTTCTTTGTAAGTCAAGGTTTTGATGGGTTTGAATTTGAAGCCTTCTTTATTGATAAATGCCAAGTTTCCAGGCGGAAAAGAGGTCGGGTTTTCTATTCCAAGCTTCCAGAGTGCTGTGCGGTTTGTGGAGAAGGCGGAGATGTCCCTGTTTTCGCCAAAATATAGCGGTTGAACGCCTACTGGATCTCTTCCCGCCGCAATCCATCGTTCTTTGAGCATGAGGAATGCGTAGTCCCCATCAGTTTGCTGAATTATTGTTTGGAGGGTGGCTTCGCAGTGTTGTGGGGTTTTGGCGGCTTGTTCTGTGATGGCAGTTTTTGGAATAGGGGCATAAGCTCTGCCTTCGAAGAGCAAAGCGGCGTCGTCCAACTGCAAATGTTCGTAGTCACTGTTTGATTTTGGCTTTGACGTAACATAACCAGCTACAGCAGAAGATTGCAAACCTTGTTTCTTTATGATTTCAACGTTCTTCTCAAAGAGACCCTTTTTTGGTGTAATTAAACCGAAACGTGCGGGCATCCACAAATCAAACGAATCCAAAACATCAAGAACTCTAGTAACGGCGCTGTCACCGTTCTTGTCCAACACTGCAATGGTTACTTTCAAGACAATACACCAAATATGCTTCACAGTGATAGTGGCATTGGTAAAACATTAATGTTTAATCTGCATAACCATAGCGTTGAGGTTACAGATACTTGCCTATCTTGCCAATCGACACTGGACGTTATGGGACGCCAGAAATGCTCAAAATCTTCGATGAGGAAACCCGAGTTCAAAAGCTGCTGGATGTTGAGGCGGCATTGGCTTTGGCGCATGCTGAGGTAGGAAACATCCCAAAGAAGGATGCTGAAAAAATCGCTGAGATGGCATCCGTCAAGTACGTTAAGATTGAACGGGTTAAAGCAATCGAGAAGGAGATTAAACATGACATCGCCTCATTGGTCCGAGCCCTCTCAGAAGTTTGTGGGTCAAGCGGCGCTTACGTCCACCTTGGAGCAACAAGCTACGACATCGTCGACACAGCAAACGCTCTACAACTAAA
Organism: Candidatus Bathyarchaeota archaeon; assembly: GCA_963741295.1. Lineage (GTDB taxonomy): Archaea > Thermoproteota > Bathyarchaeia > Bathyarchaeales > Bathycorpusculaceae > Bathycorpusculum. The sequence continues at coordinate 43,966 of CAVUHI010000022.1, read as the reverse complement.
AGACGCCTTGAACGTAATTGAGAAAAGGCTTGTCGATTTCAAAGTTATTCTACAAAAACAAGCAATGATCCATAGAGAAACTGTTATGATTGGCAGAACCCACGGACAACACGCCTTACCCATTACCTTGGGATTCAAGTTCGCCGTATGGGGATACGAAATCAACAGGCACATAAAGCGCTTAGAAGAATGCAAAAAACGTATTTTGGTTGGAAAAGTAAGCGGCGCCGTCGGCACACAGGCAGGGTTAGGAGAGCACGCAGAGCAGATTCAGGAACTTGTCATGAAACGGCTGGGTCTAAACGCGGCTGAAATTTCTACTCAAATAGTTCAACGAGACCGCTATGCCGAACTCATTTGCATTTATGCCGAGGTGGCTTCTTCACTAGAGAATTTTGCAACCGAAATCCGCGAACTCCAACGCCCAGAAATCGCCGAACTCTTCGAATCCTTTGAAGCAAAGAAGCAGGTCGGCAGTTCCACTATGCCCCATAAACAGAACCCTGAAACCTGCGAGCGCGTCTGTGGCTTAGCCCGAATCGTCCGAAGCCTATCGACGCCAGCGCTGGAGGACATGGTGACTTGGCATGAACGTGACTTAACCCAATCCTCAGCCGAACGCTTCATCCTTCCAGAGTCAAACATCCTGCTTGACTACATCCTCAACCTAACTTGCAACATCGTTGCTAACTTGCGGGTGGACAGTGAGCAGATGCTGGAGAACCTGTCGTTGACTCAGGGACGTGCCATGTCAGAATCCGTTATGATGGCACTAACCAAGAAGGGAGTGAACAGACAGGAAGCACACGAGATGCTACGAAAATTAACCATCAAAAGCGCAGTCGAAAAGAAACCATTCAAACAAATGCTACTTGAAGACAAACTAATAAGTAGCAAATTGAGTGAAAAAGAAATCGACCAAGCCCTAAACCCCAAAAACTATTTGGGCACCGCAGTTAAGCAGGCAGAGCGTTTCGCGAAGAGCGCTTAGAAATCAAACAGACCTTTTTGCGTCGCTTCATCCGAAGCCGCCGCTGCCTTATCCAGACTGTCCCACTCATCCTTCTTGACGTAGCCGCCAACTTGCTCCTTAATTTTCTTGGCGAGTCTCGGACCAACAGAGGGCAGGTTGGTTAGTTCTTCAATAGACGCTCGTTTGAGGTCTGGAATGTTTTGGTAGCCTGCATTGAATATTATGCGCCCACGAACTCTGCCGACGCCTTCGAGCTGAACGATGGGTAAAAGTTCTCTCTTTATTCCCTTCGAAACCCTTTCGACAAGTTCATGGCTTAAGGAGGAAACTTCTTTATTCTTTGCTACAACGGGTGAAAGTTCATCTGTGGCGTGTAGGAGCCATTTGGCGGTCTCGATGGTTCGGTAGAGGTCGCCTGGTTGAACATTGAAGCGTTCAATGATTTTTTCTTCAGGCAACTCCTCAATCCAATTGTTCATAACCATGGCTGTTTTGACTTCGCCCAAGAATTCGGCGTAACCGATGTGGTCGCTCCATTGGTCGGGCGGTTCGACGAAGAGTTCTTGTTTGTGGTCTTCGGTTTGGACGGCTAAGTTATCCATTTCCCGTTGATAAGGACGCATGATAGGACCCATGTCCGGAGTGTGGGATATCAAGTGCAGCAGGCTAAACTCGGTTAAAACCGGCGGTTTACTTTGCAAAGCATCCCTGATGATTACGCCTGAGAGGGGGTCGATGTAGAGTTCGCTTATGCGTTTTCCAAATTTGGTCGCTAAGATGCTGTCTCCTGCGACAACAATCATTTCTTCGTCATGGAGGAAACGCAGGATTTTGTTTATGACGGTTTTTATGGCTTTCACATCATATTGGTAGGCGTAGAAGGTTTTGCCGAAAAATTCGTAAATCCCTTGCTCTGTGTGAGCGAAGTCTGAGGCTATTGTTGAAAGGACGTGTGCCCGAATGATTTTTTCAACAGCAAGCCTGGACCATATGCGTTCGGGCTTCGCCAATACGTAGTTTTCCATTAGGTAGTCGGCTTCGTCTGCAGTTTTAGCGAGTAAGGACGGATTCGCCGAATTTGTCGTATTTTGGTCGCCCAGCTCTGCCAGCCATCTGCTTGTAATCCAACACGCTTATGGGATAGTTGCCGAGTCCAGCTTCAAAGCGTCTGTAGTCCTGGATGATGACTGTTCGCGCGGGCAAGTTAACGCCCCAAGCCAATGTTGGCGTGGCAGTTAGGACTTTGATTTTTCTTTCTTTGAAATCGTCCTCAATGATTTTGCGGTGAGCCCCCGACAACCCTGCATGATGGTAAGCGGTGGCGCAGCGCACTAAATCTGCCAGTTCCTCGCTAAGCTGGGTTCGTTCGCCTGCATCGAGGATTTTTTTGGCTTCCTTCTCCAAAACCTTTTTTGCTTCTTCCTCCAACGATCGCTTAACCAACTTAGAACCCGATTTGGAAGCCAACGCTTTATCCATATGGCTCGCGACAGTTTTAGCAGCTGAGACAGCGTTCCTTCGCGTCGAAGCAAAAATCAACGCTTGCCCCCCACTCTTCAAAGTGTTCAAAACTAAATTAACCATCGGTAGGGCGCTTTCCTGTTCTATTTTTCTTGCTTCCCCATCTTTATATTGAATTTCATCTTTGAGTATGATGCCTTCTTTAAGGTTGATTGGGCGCCATTCCGTCACGATGTACTTAGCATTTAGCCAGCCTGCGATTTCGTCGACGTTGTTGATTGTGGCGCTTAGAGCTAAGATTTGGATGTTGGGATTAACTTGCAAAAGGCGTGCAAGAACAATTTCTAAGGTTGGTCCGCGTTCTGCTTCGTTTAAGAGGTGGATTTCATCGGCGATTACCAGGGATATGCTGTCCATCCATTTGGCGCGGTGTCGTAACAAAGAGTCGGCTTTTTCATTGGTGGTGACGATTATGTCGTATCGTTCAAGCCAGTTGTCGGCGCTGTCAAAATCACCTGTGCTGATGCCCACAGATATTTTTCTGCCATCCACTTTTTTGATGGATGTATACTTGTGGAAATCCTCGAATTTTTCGCTCGCCAACGCCCGAAGCGGGGACAGATAGATGACTTTGCCGCCTTTTTCGAGAATATGTTTGAGGGCGCAGAGTTCCGCAACCAAGGTTTTCCCCGAAGCGGTAGGGCTGGCAAGAACGATATTTCTGCCTTCTAGCACTCCTGCCCGTATGGTTTCCTCTTGAGGCGGAAACAACTCCATGATTCCCAAGCCGTGGAGAATGTCTTTGACGGGTTGGATTAAGGGTAACTCTGCAATCTTTAACATGAGTTCGCCATAAACCTCTTGATGAATAGTATGGGTTTGGGTGGGTTATTAGAGTTTTTTTGTAACTCTATTACTTTTCCTCTTGTTTACTTGTGCAAAATTATAAAAAAAACAAGTTAATAATCCAGAAATTGGTGTATCTTGAAAAAAAGGAAATGATTAGTTTAGATGGTTTGGTCGATGATGGTTGCAAAAATTGCGTTACTCATTAGGCAATCGATGCCGTTTTTGCAGCCCTGTTTTGACTCGTATACTTCACTTACCGCTACAATTTCGCCGTTTATGGCTTTGAATCGCCAGTAGAATTTTCCGTTCACTGTGTTCCTTATTTCAAACATTGCAGCCACTCAATATCACTAAGCGCTTATTTTTCGGAGGGCCTATTTAAGTTTAGGTTAATTCAGGGCGCCAAATTTTTATTTGATAATTCTTTCAAGATAAATCTTTCAACTGTCGGTTTCCTGCGCTATTGTTTTTTATAGAGTTCATTTTTGATTTCAACAGTCGGGATGATTTGTGGTTAGGTTTTTTTAGTTGAACTAGATACTATCAAGGTAGAACGAGTTTATCTGTCCCAAAATATCAGGTATGATACTGTATGGTTGAAAACGTAAAGGAACTCCTCAAACTACATGAAGGCATCACGCATGAGGTTTACCTAGACAACGAAAACTCCTGCATCGTTCCCCAACAAGTAGTGGACGCAATGCTACCCTACTTCAACAAAACCGCCTACGGCAACCCCACACTAACACACAAGCCGGGATGGGAAGCATTCGAAGTCATCATGAACAGCTTCCAAAAAATCAGCAAGTACATGGGCGCAAAAATCCTCGAAGAAATCACCTTCACCCCCAGCGAAACCGAAGCCAACAACCTCGCCATCATGGGCTCATGCTTTGCACAGAAAAGCAAAGGCAAAAAAATAGTAATCTCAGAAATCGAACCCATCAACGTACTTGCAAGTTGCGGAGATGATGGGAAAATATGGTTTCTCAACCACCAAAATCCCAGTTGACCACGAAGGCTTCATCAACCTGGAAAAACTCAAAGAAGCAGTCGACAAAGAAACCATCTTAGTCAGCATATCAGCAGTTAACAATGAACTCGGAACCATCCAACCCATCAAAGAAGCCGTAGACATCGTTAAAGCCAAAAACCCCCAAACCCTTTTCCACACAGACGCATCAGACGCATACGGCAGAATCCCATTCAACGTACAAAACCTAAAAGTTGACTTAGCCACTGTAAGCAGCTACAAGATTCAGGGACCAAGAGGCATGGGCGCCATGTACCTGCGAGATGGCGTAAACATGGAACGCATTCTTGAAGGGCAAATCGGAACCCAAAAACTCTGGCCAGGAGTCGAAAACACCCCATTAATCGTTGGCTTCACTAAAGCGTCTGAGCTTGCGTTTGAGAATTTTGAATGCAAACACAACAAAGATGCGAATGCTGCGCGACAAATTGGTTGACGGGATATTCAGTGAACTGGGTGACTTGCGTTTTAACGGTCCAAAAGGCGACAAACGCAGCCCAGACAACGCTAACATAAGCATTCTGCGCGCAGAAGGCGAAGCATTAACCATCGAACTCAGCCTCAAAGGCGTCTACGTTTCCAGCGGAAGCGCATGTAGCAGAAGACTACTGCAGCCCAGCCACGTTCTCATCGCTATCGGACGCATATTCGAAGAAGCACACGGCAGCATCCTCATGAAAGTTACCCGCAACCACACAGAAGAGGATATAGCTTACGTTCTTAGTGTTTTACCTACAGCTGTCAATCGTATTAGAGGGATAGTTGGCTCAACAGGAGTACATTAGTATGTCACGTATACCTTTACCTTACAACCCAAAAGTTATGGATTTATTCCAGCACCCAAAGAACCTTGGCAAAATGGAAGATGCCACAGTCGTAGCAGTTGCAGGAAATCCTGCATGCGGAGACATGATAACTTTCTACCTAAAAATCGACGAAGCAAAACAAGTCATTGAGAAAGCACAGTTCGAAAGTTATGGTTGCGCCGCAAACATCGCCACATCTAGCATAGTAACTGAAATGGTCAAATGCCTAACGCTTGAAGATGCATGGAACAACATAACTTGGAAAAAAGTCACTGAAGAAATCGGCGGCTTACCAGCCGTCAAATTCCACTGCGGAGTCCTCGCCGTCGGCGCCCTCAAACGAGCAATAAGACAATATTTCACTCAAAAAAACGTTGAAGCACCCAGCTGGTTACCTAAAGAACATACCTTCGAAGAAAAACAAGCGTTAGAAGAAGAAGAACTAGCAAAGACACTCTCTAAGAGGCTAAAACCTGAGGCAGAAAAAAAATCATAGATTCCCAAGCACTAAGACAAGACTTCCCTATTTTAAACAGGAAAATCAACGGCAACCCCCTAGTTTACTTTGACAACGCTGCAACCACCCAGAAACCCCGCCAAGTCATCGACGCCATAACAGATTTCTACGAAAACCACAACGGCAACGTTCACCGAGCCGTCCACACCCTGTCTTTGGAAGCAACCGACCTCTACGAGAAATCCCGCGAAAGAATCGCGAAATTCATCAACGCTAAGCAATCCAGCGAAACCATCTTTGTGCGGGGCACAACTGAAGCCATCAATTTAGTTGCTTATTCGTGGGGACTTAACAACCTTGGCAAGGGCGATGAGGTACTTGTTTCGCTGATGGAGCATCACAGCAACATCGTTCCATGGGAAATCACCTGCCAAACTAAGAGGTTTCACAATCAAATACGCCAAAGTCACACCCTGACGGCACATTGGATTACGATGATTTTGAAAGCAAACTCTGCAGCAAAACAAAAATTGCATGCCTAAGCCATGTCTCAAACGTCACTGGCGTAATCAATGATGTTAAACGCATCGGCAAAGTTGCTGCATGACAACGGCGCTTTGATGCTGGTTGACGGCGCCCAATCGGTTCCGCACATGAAAGTTGATGTTCAAGACTTGAACATTGATTTCCTTGCGTTTTCAGGACACAAAATGCTCGGTCCAACAGGCATCGGAGTGCTATATGGCAAAAAGGAAGTTCTGGAAAAGATGCCTCCGTTTCATGGGGGGCGGCGAAATGATAAAGGAAGTTTCATATTAACGAAAGCAAGGGGCAATGCAGTGTTTCTTGGAATGAGTTGCCCTGGAAGTTTGAGGCGGGCACCCCTAACATTGCGGGAGCAATCGGATTAGGAGAAGCAGTAAAGTATCTTGAAGGTTTAGGAATGGATAATGTGCTTAAGCCACGAGAAAGACCTTAACGAAATATGCAGTTGAGCGATTGAAAGAATGCAACAAAGTCTCCATCTATGGCCCAAGCAGTCTTTCCGACAAATTAGGGATCATACCTTTCGCCGTCGAGGGTTTGTCTTCACATGACGTGGCACTATTCTTCGATAACTACGGCATAATGATGCGTAGCGGTTTCCACTGCGCCCAACCACTGCATGAATTCTTTAAACTCCACTCTTCGGCGCGGGCAAGCTTCTATGTCTACAACACAACCCAAGAAGTAGACCGCTTTATGGAAATTTTAAAGGAGATTGAACAACTCTAATGGCAACTGTCGAAGACTATGTTGCCCGAATTGAGGGAACTTGTGGAGCAGAAAGCGATGTAATAGTAGTCTTCAAGTATGAGAAAAAAGATGACGCCATCGCTAACATTCTGAAAAAAGCGACACTCAAAAACACGATTGCAGGAATAATTTTTGAGTTAACCTTCCAAGGAGCTTCTTTTCGCCTCTATGCGAACGGCAAAGCAATTTTTCGAGGCGTTAAGGACAAACAAGAACTAAACAATCTTTTGGCAAGTCTTCTACTTTAGTTTTCTTAGCCGAAGTTTAAGTTGAATTTTGGTTCTGCTTGCCCAATTTGTGGCTGAAATAATCGGGGCTTTCATAATGTTCTCTGAATTTACTAAAGAATCCTTCAATTCCTTTTGCAACCCCAAGCGTATAGCGAGTTTACCTTTGTTTGAAAGGGCTATGTAGTAGCGTGAGATTTTGACTTTAACGAATCCGTTGTTTTCTTTGAACTTGTCTAGCGAGGGGTGGTTTCCTATCCGCCATACATTAACCATCGTTCACCTTTAGATGAACAGACTTCTACTGCTTTGGCAAGCAATGCATTGTTAACTGATTTATCCCAATGCACCTGCAACGACAGAATGTTAGAAACGATGGCTATTTGGTCGCCATAGACTATTTGGATAAAACCAACAAGCGCATCGCCTAAATATGCGCCGATGAAAGTATTGTTTTTGTCAGCATACATGTTCTTTGTAATGGTTTGGATCGATTCACCATAATGGGTGAATGCGCGTGCTTGGCGAATTGGCGTTTCATTGTTGATTTTCCAGATACCCTCAGCTAACTTATCACTGGGTTCGACGACTGTGACTTTTACTTCGCTTTTTTCAGCTTTTCGCACCATGTTTCGGGTTTTCTTGCCAATCGACTGCCACCAGTTCATCGTAGCTTTTTATTTCCAGTAATCCGACATTTTCCTCAGTTTTTATCCAATTTTTTTGCGGATTAGTTATGGGACAGCACCATGTTCGGTCAAGGAAAGTGTAGATGTCGACTTTTTGTTCCATCAATTTTTTAACAAAGGCGGTAGTTGGGGTGATGTTTTTTTGGTATTCGTAGGTGTCATGGCCTATATTGAAAAACAATTTTTTTCTTATGCTTAAGCTTGTCAAATTCTGAATCGACTTTCAGAATTGTCTTGAGTACATCATAGATTGGTCCCCTTTGGTTTCTTCTGTTTTGTTCCAAGTAACCATTCAGGATGAAAAGACAACACAACATCGTGGTCAACCCATTCTTCTGCAGAAGCATAGACTTTTTCGAAGCCAAGCCTGTAACGTTCCCTATCTAAACTCATAGTGGTAAAGTTATGGAAAGAAGTTAAAGGGAAATCAGCGGGAATGATTGCTTGAGTTTGGTTGAGTTTGCGACCCCAAAGCAATTTGGCAAATACACGTTGGGTTCCGTGGATAGTGTAGTAAGTTACTTTGCGGTTGGTTTTTTCCTCTAAAACCTTCCATTCTTCAACAGGGTTGTTTGCCACATGAAGCGCTATTTCATGTCTTTCGGGATTAGTAAAGCTAGCAGTTCCTTGTTTGGGATGGTGTAGGGCGTAAAAAACCAGTAGCCCTTAACTTCTCTGGGCGACTCATTAATCATCCTGGCAATGATAAACGCGTTCTTCAAATACTCTTTGCTTTTTCGGTTTTTTATTCTCAAAGCTATCATACAGAAAACTTTTTGCCCGCGATGGGTAGGGGTAGTCAACGTCGATTCTAAGCTTTATCATTGCTTACTCAATTGCCAACTAAGGGACCCTTTTTTAGTTATAAACCCTCTGCAAACAGAAGCCCCCTCAACTTTGTTAAAACTCACAAACGTACTTGTTTAGTCGGAGCATATAAATCTGTCAAACAACCACTCAAATGTTGACTCACCTCAATGAAAACTTCCCTGTAAGCTTCCAGAAAAAATTTAAAATGGAAAAACAACAATGAATTCGGCGGGATTTAACATTAAGTTAGATGTGGGTTGTGGCAGCAGACCAACTGGCGATGTAAATGTTGACTGTTTTATTCGCGGCTGGAACAGCCAAGAAGGAGACCAAAAACAAGGGGAATTTCTGAACCCTCGTTTGATTCCCAACTTTGTTGTTGCGCATGCTGAGAATTTGCCGTTTAAAGATGAGTGTTTTGAAATTGTTTTTAGCAGCCACACGATTGAACATGTTAAAAATCCCAAAAAAGATGCTTGAGGAACTTCTACGAGTAAGTAACCGCCAAGTCATTGTGCGATGTCCACATAGGAAAGGTTCAGGCGCCAAAAGACCCTTCCACATCAACTATCTTGATGAAGAATGGTTTAATGTTTCATTTGGAAAAATTTGCTTTCAAATCTAAAATCGTTGTTACAAATTCGGAGTGCCTAATCACTTCAAGGCTCCTGCTGCACTCGGCTGCGCATTGCCCCAAACGAATTCTGCCCTACATTGAAACTTCCATTGCCTACCGAGTCGTAAGAAAAATCGAAAGAAGCCAAAGCAAACTTAGGTTTCCCTTTGAGATAGAAGTTCAAGTGTTAAACAATAAAGCAACGAGCATTGTGAGGCATAGCTAATTTAACCGCTGGCACTATAATAAAATCCAGACCCACAATCAGGAAGGCAAAGGTGACTGCACACACAGGCAGTCAAAGGTGAACGTCAACATAAACGACCAACCCAGAGTTGCTATCATCATTCTTAACTGGAACGGCTGGAAAAACACGATCGAATGTCTAGAAAGCCTCTACCAAATCGACTACCCCAAATACGAAATAATCCTCGTAGACAATGGGTCAAAGGATGACTCAGTTCAAAAAATCGAAGCATTCGCTAAAGGGGAAACTTCGGGTTGAATCAAAGTTTTTCAAGTACGATTTATCCAATAAACCGCTAAAAATAATTAAGCCACCGATAAAGGCTCCATCGGAAGTTTTAACAAGGAATTGCTATTTGGTTGAAAATAAGGTGAACTACGGATTCGCAAAGGGGTAAACATCGCCGTGGGGGTGGCTCAAAAGCAATGTGCTGATTATGTTCTCTTCTCAACAATGACATAGTGGTTGACACGACAGTTTCTCTCTGAGATGATAGCCCAAGCAGAAAAAACACCTCAATTTGGGATTGCAGGTCCAACCATTTACTATTATGACCGCCCAACAACTGTTGACTTCGCAGGCGAAAACCTAACATTATGGCGGGTGAAAGGAAAAGAATTAACTGCAAATAAATGCGTACCCTGCGGAAGTTGATAAGGTTGAAGGCTCTTGCATGCTTATTAAAAGAACCGTCTTAAACAAAGTTGGGGCTACTATTTACAAAGTATTGGGCGTATTGGGAAGAAACTGACCTTTGTTTTAGGGCAAAAAAAGCTGGCTTTAAAATTGTCTACTTCCCCAACCCTTAGGTTTGGCATAAAGTTGCTTGCTCAATCGGAGGCGAAAATAACCCTAAACGCCAATATTACCTAAACCGCAATCGACTCCTGTTTGCCAAGCGAAACCTCACCTTAGGGGACCAAGCGAAGTTTTTGGTTTATTTTTTTGGGTTTGAGTTGTGGCTTAAGACAGCGGTTGAGCTAAAGCACCATGCGTTAGCTGGCGCGTTCAATTATTTGCGGGCTGGTTTCGATGGCTTGATTATGTTTTTGGATCCAAGAAACCGGGCTTAACTCATTTTGGATAGGACTTCTTGGTATAGTTGAACATGTTTTTGTGCGATGTTGCTCCATTTAGTAGCCTTCCACATCACCATGCAATTTGCTTTAAGCAAATCTTTCTGATGTTGATTTGATAGCAACTCCTGCAATTTAGTTAAAAGGTCTTGAGCGTCGCCAGATTTGAAGAGCATCAAACAGCCGTATTCATCGTAGACTTCCTTGAAAGCCTCTAAATCAGACGCTAACGTTGGCACTCCATAAGCAGTTAATAGATGCATTACGCCGCTGTCAGTAACGTATCGGTACGGGAGCAAGGCTACATCGGATGCGTTAAGAACTTCGGTAAAATCGGGCAGATACCCCATGAAAGTTACTCTATCCGTGCACTGATATTGTTGGGCGAGTTGCTTTAGTTCGGCGAGGTATTTTTCGTCTTGGACATTTTGGGTTCCTCCTGCAATTACAAGTTGGACGTTTCTGGTCTAGGTTTCGGAAGGAGTGGAATTACTAAGTTGTGACCTTTTTTTGGAGTAACAAACCCCAATATGGTAACTACAACCTTCTCCTGCAAGTTTAGTTTGCGTTTGCATTCCTCCTTGTTTAAGAAGGTAGGCTTTTGGTAGCTTCCATGAGGAACTACACGCAACTTAGATTCTGCGACGTCATACATTGTATTCATTAACTGCTTGCTTTCCCTTGTGTGGACAATTATCAAGTCGGACGCACCAAAAACGACTTTGTCAAGCAAATTTGTGTAGAATAGCCCACTTCTTCCGGCTGCTGAAACAGTTTTTCTGGGTTCATGAATAGTTGTTATTACCTGTCGGTTTCCCATTGCGAGTCCAAAATAGAAGGGCAAAGCAGCAAAAGCCGTCAAGGTTCGTTTACCGAGCCTTAAGCTTGGAAATACGCCGTATTCAAATTGGATATGAACCAAATCATGAGAGCTACCGACTTTGTGCCCTAAAATTTTGAAGTACGGACTTAAAGGATTTTTATTCGGTAAATCGGTAACGTAAACTTTCACGATTTTTTTCAATTCATCTACAAGAAATGCGGAGTAAGTTGCAATACCGCATTGCTTATTCCAAGAAGTTACTAAATTGACAGACAGCAGGCCGCCGCTGAAACCACGCTTACGCCGTTTGAGACGTCGCTTAAGAATTTTGTCGAGAACGAGGTTTTCAGCTGTCTTGGATATTTTAATCATAGCTATTATCCGTTCGTTACAGGTTCTTTATTCGCTCAAACAGTTCGTCCCTGACAAAGTACTCTTTAGCAAGGGGTTTAGAGATAAACTCTTGAATTATTGCTGGATGATCCTTCTTTTCGATGGAATCGAAGCCTTGGGGGTAATTCTGGTCTTTGGTATGTTCCAAAAACTCGGCACCCATCCTCCAGAAGACTTCCGGTGCGTTGACGTGGAGTTTTAGATCTTCATAGGATTTTGCGAATTTAGCCATCTGGAACAATTCAAGGTGACGCTGACACTTCTCCAAAAAATTCTGTGGGGTAAGAGCCCAGTATCTGAAAATTGGTTTAGGTAAATAAACTGCTCTGGAAAGGTAATCATAGCAGGGGTTAGCATGGACAAACTCCACTCCCTTAGTTAAATAATAAGAGAACCTTCTTGGACGAATTAGGCTCCGAATGATTTTGGTTCGTGTAAAGCTTGGGCTGGCACCAAGCGTCCATGCATCGCCCCTGGCTATGATGCCCGGGTGGTTCTTGGCTAAACGAAGTCGGAACCCCTCAGCAAATTTGAAAGTGTCCAAGAGTTGGGTGAAGGGGAAACTGAAGGTTTCGACGTCGGGAAATATGGTTGGCAGCGCTTTTATAAGAGGTGCGCTCTGTTCATGGATGATCTCGTTAGCTTGGATTGACAGAATGTATTCGAACCTGCATTTGGGGCGCAATTCATTTGTTACATCGGCGAGAACGGTCGTATCTTTTTTGTCTGGCCAATGGGTCTGGTAAACTTTGACTTTAGGGTTCAAGCAGCAGATTTTCTGTATGATCTCATAGGTTCCGTCCTGAGAGTAACCGTCGGAAATGAGGAATTCATCGCAAATCGGCAGCGCCGAAGCGATTGCCTCGACAAATGGATACCCCTGCCGCAACACGTCTTTGACAATCATGAACCCCGAAATCATAACATTCACTTCATAACCACAGCCATTTAATCCTTTTCATGCACTCCCATGCACTAAGTGCTTCATCAAAAAACCAAGACCGAAAATAAGTCAATGCAAAAACATAAAAGCTATTTTAAAGGCTAATTAGAGAGCAGCCATGGGTGAAAACCAACGCCTACTGTGACCTTCGCAACTAGTTGCTGGGAACACGACTGGGATATACTCTTAAAAACTAATTTTCTACAAAATAAAATCGTTCGAAACGCTTTTGATTTCTCGAAGAAAATTTTGGTAATCAACAACGTTAATGACCGAGGGGAAGTTGAAAAATACTCTAGAAAAGCCTTCGACAGCGGAGTGTTAACGGATTATTTTTTCGTAGAAGACTATATCGATGAAGCTCTAAAATTCTTTCGACTCACAAAAAAGGCACTCGGCAAAGGATACTATTACTCCAACCACGAATTGGTTAGCATCTACCTCTGCCTAACCGACTTTCTAGTGTTCTATACTGGCGACACACGTTTAGAAGAAATAGTCAATTGGATAGCTCCTGCCATTGCAAAATTTGAAGAAAACAGCTACTACAAAGTGGCGAATCCAGTCTGGAACTACAAGTATAACGAGGCAAAATCTGAGTCTTACTCGGAAATCGAGGATTTTTTTGTTGGATTTGGTTTTTCAGACCAATGCTTCTTGGTTAGGACCAAAGACTTTCGGGCGCCCATCTATAACGAGGATCACCCTGCTTCGGCGAGGTATCCTGCGTATGGCGGCGAAACCTTCGAGAAAAGGGTGGATTCGTGGATGCGAAACCACAATTACCTACGATTAACCTACAAACATGGTAGCTACATGCACGAAGACTTTCCAGATAGCGCTTTTATGAAAAAGGTTCAGATAAAAACGGGCAAATACGACAAGTAAGCCAAAAGCTTAAGGTTGGGATATTAATTTTTGAACGTTCGCCCAAACTGCAACCTGGAAAGTCTCAGGGGTTAAAACCGATATTTTGCCCCATAACTGTCCACGTTTGCTTTCCCAGGCAGCGTCGTCTAACTGCATGGTTTTAACAATTTTTTCCTTTAAGTCCGCATAGCTGTCCCATCGGTACTCTTCGGGGATGAATTCTTTCATGCCGCCGCTGTTATGGACTATGGTGATGCAGCCGCTTGCCAAACCCTCTACGGGCGCGATGCCGAAATGTTCACCCTCCATTAAGTGCACGTAGATGCGGGAATCCTGCAAGATGTTTAGCAGTTCGGGTCCAGGCAGGTTGGTTTTGAGGAGATAATTCTGCGGCAGATTCTGCGAGAACCGTTCAAACCACGCTTTCTCTGCATCGATTAATCCGCCGACGCTCACAAACTCATAATCTGGCAAATCAACCGCTAACCGCTTCAAAATTTCATGACGCTTTACGGGGATGAAGCGGGCAACGTAAACGACTCTTTTCTTTCTTTGCGAAAGTGGCTTGTCGCTCCAGAACTTTTCTAAATTAACTGCTGGATAAACAACAATGGGTTCTTTTACGCCGTGGCTTTTCCAATAGCGTTGGATGGCTTCTTTGGTGTAGTTGCTGTTACAGAAGACTAAGTCGAGCTTATCGATGCCCTGTTCCACCCAGTACTTGAAGAGCCACAGGTACAGTTTACGTTTGAATATACCTTTGGCGTAGTCCTGGTGTATTTCTGGGAAGTGCACGTAAGCAATGTTTTTTTTGGCTTTGTTTAGAAAGACAGGTTCAAAGGGGGAGGATGACTGGGTGGAAAAGAGATAATCGTATTCCAACTGGTCTCGATACTTCTTTAGCAACTTCACGAAGTTGCGGTGCCGCTTGTAGATTGTAAAGGGCGGCTCAACCTCGATACGTTTACCCAGTGAGTGAACAACGACATCTGGGGGGAAATCGTCGCCTACAATGTCGCGGTAGCGGTTGGCGTCAAAATCAAACGTCAGTAACTCTACTTTCTGCCCATGTGCCACTAAGGTTTGGATTACGTTGTGGCAGACGCGTTCGCCGCCGCCGTAAATGTCAAGGTATGGGTGGACTACTAAGAAAGTTGCCAACTCAGTTTGCCCCGAATGTGTGTGGTAACATTCTCCTGTTGGAGTTTAAGAAGTTTACCCGCGATGCATAAAGTAGCAAAATATATACGCTTGCATAGAAAGTCTGTAGTGGATGGCAGTTTCGGTGACAAAACAGAACATGACGCCCCAAAAAAAGTTTAAAGTGGTTTTTGCTGACCCGCCGTTTGGCAAGGAATGTAAAGGGGAAGCCGTAACGGAGTCGCCGAACCTCGGGATACTCTACATCATCGGCTACGCGAAACCGAGGTTGCCGAACATTGAGTTCACTTATCTTGAACCGTTCCTATCCATGGAGGAACACCTTGCTAAAGTCAGGGAAATCCAGCCTGATGTATACGCAATCTCTTTCACCACACCCAGAAGCGACTTGTCCTTTGAAGCAATAGCTAAAGTGAAGGCGCTGGGTTACTCTATGCTTATGGTTGCAGGCGGACCTCACCCAACCATTGACCCCCAAGACGTCCTAAAAAACACCCCCATCGAAGTCTGCATATTAGGTGAGGGAGAAGAAACTACTACCGAACTAATTCAAAAAGCCCAAAACAAGGAAGCCATAACCAACATCGTCGGAACCGTTATCAAACAAAAAAACAATGGCGTACGACCACTTCTCAAAGACATAGATTTCTTCCCTGCGTGGGAACTTATCAACTTCGAAAACTACGATGTCGCCGTCAGCAAGAAAAAACGCATGGCATACATGTTGCCCATCCGCGGTTGCCCAAACTACTGCACATACTGCTCCAACCCCGTTTGGAAGCTTGAGAAGCCATGGATAAGGCAGCGTTCCCCAAAAAACATCGCCGAAGAAGTCAACTATCTGTATGGCAGAGGCATCCGAGAAATCTACCTCCGCTCCGACACGTTTAACGTTGATATAAAATGGTGCTTGGAAGTCTGCAGTGAAATCGAAAAATTGAAACTCAAAGGCATGACGTTTCAATGTAACCTACGAGCGGACAAATTAAATGATGAATTAGCTAAGAAATTAAGCGACATTCACGTTTGGCTTGTCCATATCGGCCTTGAATCCGCCAACGACCGTGTACTCAAAGGCATAGGCAAGAACGCAACCCAAGCCGACAACATCCGAACGCTTGAGTTGCTCAAGAAGTACCACATCAAAGTCTACGGATTCCTAATGCTCTACAACGCTTGGGAATCAAAAAGCAAACTTGAATACGAAACCCCCGAAGAAGTCAACAATACCTTAGAATTCGCGAAAAACTGCCTCCGAGACAACCTAATCGAGTACATTTCATGGTCCATAACCAACCCCATTATAGGCTCTAAACTCTACAACATAGCCAAAAAATTCGACATTGCCGCTTACAACGTTAAAATCGGCAACTGTATGCGCCTACCCGGCATCAGTGAGCAACAGATGGTGGAGCATGTTAAGCAGGGTATGATTCTGCAGTTGCTGAACGGCATCCAGAAGGGCATGATAACGAAGAAAAGCTACAGGCGCGCTGCTCAAAAAGCTGTCAAAATCCTTAACATGTAATCTTTTCTCAGCCATGTTAGGGGTTTGTTGGTTGCGGTAAACTATTTAACTTAAACAGGAACATTATGCCTCTATGCCATCCTGCTCCGAGAGTGACATGAAAGTTGATTTTGTGGTGCCCTCAAGAGACGAGGCTAACCCAACACTTATACATCAACTCAAAAACATGCCATGTGCGGGGCAAATCATCAACACACACGAAAAACCTCTCAGCGTCGCACGTAAAAATGGCGTATTACAGGCGAGCACCGAGTGGGTGGCAATGGTTGACGACGACATGCTTCTACCCGACAACTGGCTTCAACTCGTCACTAAAGCAATAACGCCTAAAGTTGGCGCCATTGGCACCGTTGCAGTCCACAAAAACAAGCACGTGGCCGCGTATGAACGCGTCGTTGGAACAGTCTACAACCTAAGCAAACTCGACACAAACCCACACATTAACAACATTATCATTCGTCGCAAACTCATGGAAAACTATAACCCCCCAAAACTGTTTTTTGGAGAAGACCAGTACTTCAAACGCTACATCCAAAAAACAGGCTACACTTGGAAAGTTTTGCCGTTTCTCGGAGCTACGCATTTAGGCACATCAAAAAACTACGTTACCATCGGTATATCGTATAGGCGGTATGGACATTTCGGGCTATACAAATTGGCTAGAAGAATGGTTGCTAGGTTCATTTTTACTCCGTTTGCAGCGCTTAGTAACTTGAGCGCATCAACCTTTTGGTACTTGACGAAATTGAACGTTGAGTTTCTCGCGGGCTTTGCAAAAGAACTGATCGTCGAAAAAATGTAAACGCCTAATTTTTGACAAATATTTGGAGCCTTTTAGTTTATCATTGCAGAAGATAGAAGAGTAAGCTTTTTCTCAAGGGTAAGTTTGTATTGGCGTTTTCAGCTTTCAGTAACTGTTTGAAAAACGGTAATTACGAAACAAAGCCCTCGCAAGCCCTAAGCAGACCCGAAACTTTGGCATACAACTCCTCTGCTACAGCTTCTTTGGGGTTATCCCCGTCAATCCTGATAAGTTCGCCCTTTGCCACGTATTTGAGGTAAACTTTACGGACTTTCGTCTGAGTCTCCAAAGTTTCCATCACAGACTTCTTCCGTTGCAGACGTTCAATCACTCGTTCGGGGGATACATCGATGAAAATACTGAAATCTGGTTGCAATGCGCGGGCATTGATGGTTTTTATCCATTCAAGGCTAAGGCCTGCGCTGCCCTGATAGGCAAGGGACGAGTAGATGTAACGATCACAAATCACCAGTTTGCCCTCATCTAAGGCAGGCTTTATTTGGCTGTACATGTGTTCTATTCGGTCGGCGGCGAAGAGTAGTGCTTCTGCTTCAGTTGGGAGACGTTTGTCTTCGTATAGGCAACCCTCGCGGATGAAGGTGCCGGTTTTGCCGCGGCTGGGTTCAGCAGTCAACAAAACTTTGTGGTTTTCAGACAATTTCTTTGCGAGGAGGGTTGCTTGGGTGGTTTTTCCACTTCCGTCTAAGCCTTCGATAACTATGAATACACCCTTTTTAACCATATTTATCCCTCGGCTGGTATGCGTTACACATTAATGGAAGTTGCCTAAATATAGCTTACAACTGTGAGGCTGTGCTTGTGCCTAAAGCTTACTGGGGAGAAATCAAAGATCCCGTACACGGCTACGTGTACATTACTGAAGCAGAAAAAAACGTAATAGACACTTATCCTATGCAGAGGCTCCGAAGGCTCAGGCAGTTGGCAGGATCGGAATACGTTTATCCAGGCGCTAACCACACCCGCTTTGAACATTGTTTGGGAGTTATGTACCTCGCTGGGCATGTTTTAGAAAACCCGAACATTTCACGGATCGTCAATGACGATGAGGTAGATATGTGCCGCATTTCAGCGCTGCTCCACGATTGTGGGCACGGACCTTTCTCGCATGTCTTTGAGCACTTGTTAATCAAAGACCTTGAGAAAACCCACGAAGACATCACCTCATGGATTATCGAGAAAAGCGAAGTTAGCGATAAACTATCCAAGATGGGCTTCAATACAAAAGAAGTTGCAGGGCTAGCAGTGGGGAAGCTGCATAAGAAAGACCGAGCGTTCCTCGACCAGATAATTAGCAGTGCTGTCGACGTTGACAAACAAGACTTCATTGTACGAGATACTTACCATACAGGAGCCGAATACGGCTTCATCGACGTCTACCGCCTCATACATGCACTTGACGTTTTGGGCGAAAACTTGGCCGTAGAATTAGGGGCATTGTCCGCTTTGGAAGCTTTCGTTATCGCCCGTATTGAATCTTTCAAGAGCATCTACTTCCACCGTGTAGGACGAGCCGCTCAGATTATGCTGGCAACAGCCATGGACAAAGCCAACAAGGAACTAGGGTTAACAGCTTTCAAGACGCCTGAAGAATATATGGCCCTGGACGATTACACGGTTTGGGCAGCCCTAAGAAGATGCAAAGCATCCAACGAAATCATCAGCAACTTAGAAAATCGGCGCATGCTCAAATGCGCTTACGAACGGACCTTCTATGAGAAGGATGCCATGATATCTAATTTGTTCGGTCGTGAGGCGTATCGACGGCAAGTGCAAAGTGAAATCGCTAGGGAGGCAGGAGTGGAATTAGATTCCGTTATTATCGATGTGCCAACCGTGCCTTCTGTTCCCTACCACCATGCGGTGCTCATGGAGTCAACGGAGATTCCAGTGTTTATAAGAAGTCCCGGGGGAGAAAAGAAGCTACAGCGGCTAAGCGAGAGTTCGAAGATTTTTGAAACCCTCAAAGGCTTCATGAATATCCTGCGCGTCTACACCTCAGAAGCAGATAGAGCAAAGGTTGAGAAGGCAACAGCGAAGATCTTGGGAAAGATTCCTTCAGCCGCCAAAATTTCTTTCTAGGCCAGACGCTTTTTCTTAAATACTAGGTGTTGCTTAAGAAAACAACACGAAGAACGCTTAGAAGGGAACTTTATGTCAAAAGATAATGCAGACGACAAAAAAATCATAAGTGTCCGAATCAAAAGAAAACCTGATCCAAAGCCAGAGTCATCGTTGCTTTACTCACAAGAAGATATTCAACGCTTTGTTTTAGAGTTTGTGTCTTCCTGGATAAGAGGAGATATAATAATCCGTTTCCCAACAGCCGCTGAACTAGCTAAGAAGACGCCGCTTAGCATAGCGTTCCCAACCGACCCTTCAGTTAATGCGGAGCTAAAAATCAAAGAACATTACGTTGACCTCCTGTCGATAGTTGCAGGAATAAAACCTGCATCATCAGAGGAACAACAAAGAGCAATCGATGAAGTGTTCAAGATGCTACTCATGTTCCGCAGCTCGAACCGCATCGAGGGCAAAATCATGTCCAACGATCTTGAAAAAAGAATCCAAGACCTAGAAAAAACCAGTGCGGTCCAAGCTAAACTTGTTGAGCAAATAACGGCTCATTTGTTTGCCCCAAAAAAATCCAAAGCCGACAAGCCAGTTAGTTAAAGTATGGTTCTGGAAGGGTAAGGTTTATTCGAGGGAAAAAGCATTCTGGTTGATGCTTTGTTGTAAAGCGCTCCGGTAGTATAGTCCGGTCAAGTATACTGGCCTTTCGAGTCGGCGACCCGGGTCCAAATCCCGGCCGGAGCACCAATTTCTTGTAACCAACTACTGTTCACATTGTGTTCTGTCCAAAGTTTGTTTAAACGGTCTTATTGGCTAAAGTTAAATTTAGGCAAGCGGAATAATCATATCGTTAACATGATGGTGGGGTTATGGAGGCTTCTCGAGAATTTGTTTTCCAAAAATTCACCGATTACTACCGCGATTCCTCCACAGTGATTTCACCGACCTCAAACCCTGAGCAAAGAGAGTTCGCCTACCTTATGTTCAAAGAACGCTTCATGGTTAGACATCGAAGGTTCACGGAATTCAAAACCTTCCGATCAATGCTTAGCGACATTGTTCCCTCGGATGTTTACCACTCCTGCGCCTATTACGAAAACCCCGACTACGACATGGACAAAAAAGGCTGGATAGGTGCCGACTTAGTCTTCGACATAGACGCCGACCACATCCCAACCACATGCAACAAAATCCATGACGAATTCCGGTGCATAAAATGCGGTTTTGAAGGCAGAGGAATTACCCCTGAAATCTGCCCCTGCTGTGAAGCATCCAAGTTTGAAACCAAAATCTGGGCCTGTGACTTGTGTATTCAATCTGCACGAGAAGAAACAGCCAAACTCCTCGACATGTTAGGGAAAGATTTCGGCTTCTCCCAAGATGAGTTACACGTTTATTTTTCTGGTCACCGCGGTTACCACGTTCACATTGAAAATGAAATTGTGCGGTCACTTGATGCGATGGCGAGAAAAGAAATCGTCGATTACGTTACGGGTTTGGGCATTAGTGTTCTGGATAAAGAGCAAGAGAAGACACGTGGGAAAAGGGCGGCGACTAAAAAGTTTAGTTTGCACAATTTCGGATGGAATAGGCGCCTAAAAATTGGGATGCAAGAGTTTCTTGTGAAATGCTACTAAAGAAGATCTCAGAGCTGTCGGCCTAAAGAATAAGGCATTACTAGAAAACAAGGACGCAATAGTTAATCGAGCTATCAAAGAGGGCAGATGGGAAAGCATCAACGGCGTAAGTGTACAAACGTGGCTAAAACTCGCCGAATATGTCAAGGACCAGCAGTCCTCTAAAATTGACACCGTAGTCACCACCGACATCCATCGCTTAATTCGCATGAACGGCACCCTGCATGGCAAAACAGGATTGAAAAAAATTGAGTTCCAAGCCAAGACCCTTCAGGATTTTGACCCGTTCACTGAAGCGGTAGCTTTTAAAAAGGGCAAGGTGAAGGTGTTGGTGTTTGATGCACCAGAGTTTAGATTGAGTGGGGAAACGTTGGGTCCATACGAGAACCAAACTGTAGAGTTGCCAGTTGCTGCGGCGGTTATGCTTATCTGTAAGCGACGAGCGGAGGTTGCGGAGTAATGTACATCGAACTTTACGCTGCGTGGCAACGAGAAATCAACGACCCGACGCTTGGGGCAGTGCAGCCTGATTTTTACCGTAAAATCGGCGAGTACTTGCGGCGAATAAGAGAAGAAGATAAAGTTCTCGACAAAAAATCCGTCAAAATGAATCTGCTTACGCAGGAGGCGTTGAACGTTGAGCGGATGCTTGAGGAATTACTCGAGGTGCGGTACAGAAAAATAATCAAAATGGTAACCAAAACCAGAAGTTGCCTGTTGAGTTGTTGACACTTGAGGAAGCCAAGATGGGTGAAACTTTTGTTGACTTCTCAAAAGCATACAAAAAATTTTCCGATGGCTTAATGCAGGGGCAATTAGTTTCCGAGCCGATTAAAGTCATAATTAAGGTTGAAACAACCAACGCAGAGGAAACGCCGCGAGCCCATCGGTCGACGGTAAGATTTCTAAAAGGAATTCCAGCAATCATGGGTGCAGACATGAAATCCTATGGCCCATTTGCGCCAGAGGATGTTGCTTCCCTACCGCCCCAGAACGCGCAGATATTGGTTAAGCAGGGTTTAGCGGTTTTGGTCGAAACTTCTTAACTTCGAAGGTTTTACATTTTTGTATTTTTGCCAGACCATTTGGCTGAGGAGAATTAGCAATGGATACGAAATGATCCACGCTACCGCGTAGAGGGGACCGTAGTAGGCGTGGAAAGCCTGCACTTGAGATGAGTCTACCCCAAACTGCATCCCAATCGTAAAAATGGAGACAATCCTAAAGATGTTTATGATGTAGGTGATGGCTGCTCCAAAAGCGAAGTAACCAACTTTTGCCCTCCAAGAAATAGGCATGCGCTTTAAGAACAAGAGAGACACAGCCGTAAATATGATTAGGCTTTCGATGCCTGCACAGGGCCAAGCTACCGCAAACTTTGTCGTTCCCAAGGGACCGGCAATTTGGAGGGTTGGCATAGAAGTTGCAAGGTCAGTTCCCATTACAACTGTGTTTCCCATCAAACCCAAAAAGCCCCCTGCCAAGGAAGCTGTCGTAGGAACTAACAATTGAAAAGGCGTAAACTGTCCATAAGGAAACATGTTATCGATTGCGTAGATAACTCCGATTAACCCCACAAATAGAGCGGGCAAGCCAAAACCCATCAACCCTTTCTTGCCGAATGGCAGAAGGACTGTTGCACAAAATAGAAAAGAAAACACGAGGTATTCGATGGCAATCGGCGTGTAAACTGGAAAGAACACTCCACTCTGCGTTGCCCAGGAAGCGATTACAACATTTAACCCGAAATAATACTCAAAAAGCACGTACAGTGTGGGAAGCAACAACACCAAACCGAAGGTGAGGGTTCTTACTTTGTTATGCCCATTTATTTTTGTCTGGATAGTTTCCCAACTTAGAATATACTCTAGCGCCACCAGCCAGATAAAGAACAGCTGGAAAGTTCTGCCCTTCCACATGGACTGAAAAGAATCTTGTACTGAAACCTTCAGGGCTTGGTCTATAGGATTCAGAAAATAAAGCAACGCCATTGGAACCGCAAATGCAATAAGCGGCAACAGCTTGATTGAGTAGGCCGTAATTTTTGGGAAAAGATTTTCCATCAACGCATTCATACCTGCAAACGAATATAACAACGACATTATCGATTAAAAAATGCTTTGTAAACGACCCGCTTCAACAAAAAAGGAAAATAAATGCTGGAGCAAAGGGCTTAGCTATATTCTCTGTAGGTGTAGTTGCATTTGGTGCAGCGTAGGAACTGGGTAGAGGATTCGTCCGCTCCCCGTGTCTGGACTTGCCAAACGTAGGCAGTGTTGTTGCCGCACCTTGGACATTCAATCCGCACAGTAGGCAATGTACTTAGTTTCTGCTCCTCTTTGCCAATAACAGCGACAAACTGCTGAGGAGAATGCTGGATAACTTTGGGTGCCACTGGCTCGATTTTCTTGTCTGCTTCAGGCTTCTTGTAGCCGCACTTGGGGCAGGCTAAAACCAAAGTTGCGTCTTTTCCGCTCTTAGATTTCTTTGGCTCAAGACGCGAACCGCATTTAGGGCAGAATTCCATATACCTCAATCCTCATCCGTTTGGGGATTCCCTTAGCTTTGAACCTTTTAAAGGTTTTTCTATTTCCCCAAAAGCTCAACTAATATTAGACGCTATTAGATGCGCAACTCGTAGCGGTTCAGGCAAACAGCTTCGCGTTGAGGTTAACTTTATGATTTTCTCAGCATCAATTAGGGAAATCCCAGCTAACTCCACATAAACTTTGGTGCCATGGTTGGCTACTTCATGAATTGGCCCTGCATTAAGAACCAAGCAGAGACGCTTCTCATACTCAGGCAGATTCTTGAGGGCTGAAGTAATGTCATCCAAATCGGGCTTATTTTGAGTTAAGGTGATAATTGGAAGTCTTGTTTCCATATTCAATTTTTTTAAATCAACCACGTTGAAGCCCCCAAACGTTAATCCGTTCAGCATCACCAACCGCAACTGTCTACGATGAGGTGAACCGTTAATCATCGAAGCCAACTTTTCCGTCGCGTCTAAACCATCAATCACCACTTTTGTATGCATGACGCCTTCGATCGAGTATCCTCCCCGAAAAACAACGCCAACGATTATAACAATACCCTGAGTGTGGGGAACAAATTTTCCATCGTCTATGCCTAGCACTCTGATTTCAGGTTTTATAATACGAAAACTCTTTGGCTTGCTCAAACTTTTTCCCTAATCTCTAATACACCGGCATTTCAATTTAATGCAGTGTTAATGCCGAATAAGACCTAAGGAATAAGAAATAAAATTATGGATTAAGCCTTTAGAACGCGCTCAAGCTCTTTGCCGAAGGCATCGTTTGTCTTCCGAACCTTCTCAGTAGCTTCAATCAACGCATCTTCTGGTTTGTTTGCTCCTTTCATACGGATGTAGATGATGGGACTTGAAGCTAAAGGATGCGGAATATCGTAGCCTGCAAATTCTACTTTTTTGTCTTCTAAGAGTCTCTTGGCTAACAGGTTACAGAGTCCGTGGCTTGAGCCTTCGATTTCGATTTTTAGTTCATTTTCTGATTTTTTGAGTACTTTAACTTTCATCTATTTCGCCTTTTAGATTTGTTCTTTGCTGTAGTCTGGAGATATTTTCCGTGTTTCTACGTTACCGTCTTTGGGGCATTTAAGGTCATAGCCATGTTGCTCAAGCAAGGTGCCACATCTGGAGCAGAAACCGTACAGAACACCCAATCCTTTATCGTTCATTGATAAGTGGAAAACTTGGTTCTTGTCGCTGATGACTTTAGCTCTTATTATGTCGCCTGGCTTGCAAACATCGCTTATTTGGTCAACGTACCTGTCGGAGACGTCGGAGACGTGGAGGATGCCTCCGAAATTTCCTGAGAGTTTCTTGTTTCCAATCCTGAATATTTTGACTAGAACGTTATCTGATTGGGCATTGCCGATTTGTCCGATAACAACAGTCCCGACTTTAGGAACAACCACACCGTCAACTACTGGGTAAACGGACACGCGTCTGGTTTGCAGGTCCATCAGTGAGCGACCAACAACCTTTGAGAAAATGACACCGTCTTTAACGTATGTTCCCGCGTCAGGAATAAATTCTTCGATAACGCCTAAGCGTTCGCCAGGCAATACTAAATGCCCGCTTTTTTGTTCTGGAGATTTTAGACTCATAATGGTTCCCTTAACCTGTAAATAAGCTTATTTTGATAAATGCATATGCTTAGTTTCCAATCCACGCAATAAACCTTTTGATTAATAAATAAAAATCGGTTTTCCTCGGCAATCAAAGAGTCTGCTTAGGGCTTTTTCTTTTCTATAACATACAAGTCGATTACGAAATCATGTTTTAGTTTAGTATGGAAATCAAACATACGGGGAATCGTCATTAGCATAGCATACACTCCTCGTATAGAGCCTCCATATCGGCAAATGAACCTTTCAAGAAAAGGCGAAGCCTGAACCTGCAAGAACCCCTGGCTAGCTTTAAGCTGCTTTATCAATCGGGTATCCACTTCTGGGTGATTATGCAATGAGTAGATTGAGTTGCCAACTTCAAGAGCCTTAACCAAGAACGCACGATCAGCCTCACGAGTCTGCACACCAAACGGCGGATTCTGCAAAACTGTATCAAACCTTCCCATGACGGCACTTATGTCGCCAAGAACCCACTGCACGCAGTTTGCTAAATCGGTTTTCTTAGAGTTGATAGAAGCTATGTTGATTGCTGACCTATCAATATCTATTCCGACTATTTCCTTGGCGCCAAGACACAATGCACCTAAAGCAAGCCTGCCTGTACCACAACCCAAATCCAGAATGGACCTGCCAATGATATCGTCGTTTGCGTAGGCAGCGATATAGAGCATGTTTGCAGCAAGCTGCTCAGATGACGTGTACTGTTCAAGGTGAACTTTGGGGTTAGATTGGGGAGCAATAGTGGAGAGGAACCGCTCTAAATCTAGTTTTCGAATAAGCCTTTTTTGAGCATGTTCTCCCATGAAGACTCGCCGCAAACCACCATAAACTCGTTAATCGTTAAAACGGGTTTTTGAAATTTTCCCGTGGCTTCAAGAGAAACCCTTGGACAAGCCGTGTTCACGTAGGCATCGATTGATGGGAATTCTAAGAGGGTTTCTGGAGTGATTTCTCTAGCCGCTAACAAATAAGCTGCTTTGCCATTTTTCTCAGCCAATGCCTTAATGTGCAATGCGTTGTCCAAATGTTTCTGCCCAGGCTTTAACCCCACAAAAACCCCAAACTTTTTTGCGTTTTTAGCTTCTTGGATGCTTGCGAAGCGTTGTTTGAGTATCTTTTTTGCTTCTGCGTTAATAAGGTAAGCGCGGTTATCGTATGGGTCAGCTATGATAGTTGGCTTCGAAGTACTCAGTGCGATTCCCAACGCGTGAAACATGCCGCCGCCTACAAAAAGGAATGCTTCAACTTCATCTGCTATGGATTTGGCGTTGCTATAGTTGCAGCCGCTCACTTGTCCCTGATAGGAGATTTGTCCAGTGTCCCCGATTACGACGACTTTTCCAGCACGGGTTAGGATTTCTCTGGCTTGGTTTAACGCTTGCAGGTGTTGCACCGAAGTTGCCAAACCGACAGTGGTGTAAAACTTCAAGAGGGGCAGGGATTTTTCAACTGCCGCATCGACCTTTACTGTTGCCCTGGCTTCCACGTAAATCGTTGGAATCGGCTCGTGTTTAACCATCTTTGCGTGGCCGAAATGTACAATTAAATCCACACCTAAACCCTCAGCTTCAGAGACTGCTATATCGCAGGCACCGTAGCAGGGGTCAGCAGAAATTATCGCGACTGCACCACATTTCTCAACAATTTTGGCTAATTTTGGAGCTTCAGGCTTCAATCCCTCAGGCATCTGAAGTAGAACACGTTTGGCATCGAGTTTGGTGATTTCTTGTTTTATTCGTTCTTCTTCAAAATCAAACACTATCATGCGATGCCCTCACTTTTAAGATTAGGAGAAGAAAGGAAAAAAAACTAAAGATTGCAAGGATTATGGGTGAGTTGGGCTTAGAGTTGCCATTCCCAGTCTTGCTTTGGCTTCTTGAGGGGTTGTCCACGTGCTAATGCTGCTTGTTCTGCTAGGCGTTCAAGGATTATTTTTTGTTCTACGCTTGCAACGTGTTTGCGTGTTGCGACAACGGCGTCGTTGTTGACGGAAATGCTGTCGATTCCTACGCGGACAAGAAACTCTGCGAAGTCAGGCAAGTTTGA
This sequence comes from Candidatus Bathyarchaeota archaeon, assembly GCA_963741295.1. Lineage (GTDB taxonomy): Archaea > Thermoproteota > Bathyarchaeia > Bathyarchaeales > Bathycorpusculaceae > Bathycorpusculum. Next base: position 16,959 of record CAVUHI010000022.1, on the reverse strand, counting down.
AGGCCCTTCGCCGCAGATGCTCACAGTGCAGCCGTTTTCGTGGGCGGCTTTGATTAGATGAGCGATGATGCGTTTGACTGCTGGGTCACGTTCGTCGAAGTACCCCATTTGCCCTAACCGTTCAGAGTCGCGATCAATCATGAGGACTCCTTGGGTCATGTCGTTTGAGCCGATGCTGAAGCCATCGACGAGTTTGCTGAATTCATCAGCCATGATTCCGATGGATGGTGTTTCAGCCATGAACCATACCTTGAAATCTTTGTTGCGTTCTAAGCCTTCTTCCTTCATGATTTGAAGTACCGCTTTTGCTTCCCAGAGAGTTCGAACCATAGGCAGCATGACGTAGACGTTTTTTAGCGCCCATTCGGTGCGACATTTCTTGATGGCCTGGCATTCCAGACGGAAGGCTTTGTCGTACCATTTGCTTATGTAGCGGCTGCACCCTCGCCAACCCAGCATGGGGTTTTCTTCTACGATTTCGTATTTTTCGCCGCCTTTTAATCCGCGGTATTCGTTAGTTTTAAAGTCGCTTAAACGTACCACTACTGGTTTAGGCTGGATTGCGCGGGCAACAGTGGCTATTCCGTCTGCGAGTTTATCGACGAATTCTTGGCTTTTGCCTTCATCTACAAACGCCATGGGGTGCTTGCCGATAGCGCTGGCTAAGATGAATTCAGTACGCATGAGCCCGATGCCTTCGAAGGGTAAGTTCTTGTATTGTTCAATCATCTCGGGTGTTCCGAGGTTCATGTAAATCTTTGTAGCTGTTACGGGAGCTGCCTCGGCAATCTGCATGATTCCGCAGCCGTTGTTTGCTGCGGCTGGTTGAATCGCCTGGGCTAATATGCCTTCGTAGATAACGCCATTCCTTGAATCTACTGTGTATTCTTTGCCTGTCTTCATTACTTGGGTTGCGGTTTCGGTGCCAACGACACATGGAATATTGAGTTCTCGGCTCACGATAGCGGCGTGAGATGTGATTCCGCCTTTATCGGTAACGATCGCACTGGCCATTTTCATAAAGGGTACAAAATCAGGATCCGTCATGCCTGTAACAAGAATGTCGCCTTTTTTCATGTCTCTGTTTGCATCGTCAGGGTTTAAAACGACTGTTGCTTTACCTATGCCGTAGCCTCTTCGTCCAGCAGAGATTCCTCTTACTACAACTTTAAGTTGTTCTTGAGCTCTTGTGTCTTCCAATTTAGGTGCTTCCATTTCTTTTGTGCCAAAGACTGTTTCTGGCCTAGCTTGAACGATAAACATGTTCTGTGGATAAGATAGGTCTTGGTCAATTGCCCATTCAATATCCATGGGTTTGCCGTAATGCTTCTCAATTCGTTTTGCAAGTTCTGCGAGCGCCAAGAGTTCGCGGTCTTCTATACAGGTGATTTTCTGCTTTTCTGCTGGAATTTCTAAGTGCACTGTTTTTCCTGTCTTGGGGTCACGAATGTACTCTACAGTCTTACGAGCAATTCGTCGTTCCTTAATTGTAGTTGTAGCTTTGTCAACGACAAAGTCGTCTGGGTTAACGGCGCCTGAAACAACCGTTTCTCCTAACCCATAGTTGCCTTCGATAACAATCTCATCACGGTTTCCCGTCACAGGGTTAATGGTAAACATAACTCCAGCGCATCCAGAGTTAACCATTTTTTGGACGCCGACGCTTATGAAGACTTTTTCGTGTGGGAATCCTTTTTCGTTGCGGTAAAAGATTGCGCGTGGAGTGAAAAGGCTAGACCAGCATTTGCGCACTTTGTCGACGAGGTCTTCTGCGCCTTTAACGTTAAGGTAAGTTTCCTGTTGACCTGCAAATGATGCGTCAGGCAAATCTTCGGCTGTCGCGCTTGATCGCACAGCTACAAAAGTGTCCTTGAGTTCAAGCCGTTTATTCAAATCCTTATACGCTGTTCTTATGGCGTCTTCTATATCTTTGGGCATAGGTGTCTTTTCGATGAGCTCACGGATTTTTTTGGATGCAACATCGTACTGTTTGGGGTCGTTTGGGTCGGTGACCGTTTCCTTAATGACTTTATAAATTTGCTCGGCAATTTTTTTTTCTTGTATATAACGTTCATACGAAAAAGCAGTTATTGCAAAACCAGGAGGGACAGGAAGTCCCGAATTAATCATTTCTCCAAGGCTGGCGTTTTTGCCGCCAACAATGGAAACATCAACATTTCTTACATCTTCAAACCATAAAACGAGCTCTTTCTCTTTTACGGTCAAGTCGTCTCCGTCTCCGCTTCTTGCGCTTCGGATTCTGCCGTTTCGGCTATAGATGGAGAAGCTTCAATTTTGGAGATAACTATTTTGCAAGGTATTGGAAGTTTTGCGCTTCCTCTTTTAAGGGCTTCTTTAGCAGTTACTTCTTGACCGGCTTTAACTTTGACGGTTATGATAGTTTGGTCTACCTCTACTTTGGCTGCAGTACCGACTGCCGTTCCGAAGGAACGTCTCATTCCCTGTTGGAGTCGGTCAGCGTGAGCGCCGAAGATCATTTTGTTTTCTCTAAGTATAATGTGAGGATACAAGTTAACGACCATTAAATAATCGTTTATGGTTTTATCAATCAGGATACGGTTGCAAGCAACACGCGCCGCTTCTAAGGCACTGTGGCGTATTTGAGCTCGCTCTAAAGCGACAAGTCTGCCTTCGAGTGCAAAGCTGCCCTTGGTATCGCCCATTGTGAACTTTACTATTTTTGGTGGTGGAAAACCTCTAGCGTATTTCTTTCGTGTATAGGCTCGATTCTTTACGTGCCTATAATTTTTTGCGTGCATACAACGTCCCTTTTTAACCTACACATTCCAGCAATATTTAAACGATTTGTAAAACTGCGGCGATACTTCCGTGCATTTTTTAACTTCCAGATACTCACTAAACCTGCTATATTCGAGTATTTGAGGTCATTTACTTATATAGTTAGTTTACTTTTGATTTTCAGAATGCCAACTAAACTGTTTATTTCAGGAAAAAACTGGATGCTCTCGTTAGCAGAGATCACATCTTACTTTAAAACCAGAGAAATAGATTTTGAGATTCAATTTTTTTCTGGAGAATTCTTCGTCCTATCCTTTAAGAAAGACTTCGAGTCATCTGCGATTGAAGATTTGGGCGGAACAATAAAAATTGCTGAAGTAAAAACCAAGTTTCCAACAGAAACCATCAAAGAAGCGTTTCTTAAAAAAAACAAACAAGCTAAATCCCAAATAATCGAATCTTTAACTTCAAGCGGTTTAATCGATGGGATGTCTAAATTACTCGAGAAGGTGCTGTTTGGGGTTAGCGTTTACTGCACAGAAGGTACTCTTCGGTCATCGTCGACAGTTATTCAACGTTTTGTTGGAAGCGCTGTTAAAGATGAACTCGCGGATTTGGGCAAAAAAGCGAATTTCATAGGGTTCGGCAGTGATAGAAAACTGGCTCAGTTAAGCCATGTTGAAGTTTTAAAGAAGAATTTGGTTGAAAACAAAGCGGAAGTACTATTCTGTATTGGCAGAACTGAAACGTGGGTTGCATCCACGGTTGCGGTCCATAACCCGTTTGAATTTCAGAAAAGAGACATTTACAAGCCTAACCAACGCAAAATCTTTGGCATGCCTCCAAGGTTGGCAAGGATGATGGTTAATTTGTCCGCATGCAAGAGTGGAAAGGTCTTACTTGACCCATTCTGCGGAGTCGGCACCATTCTCCTAGAAGCTCTGCTGGAGAAGGCAATGGTGGTAGGCATGGATGTTAATCCCTGGTGCGTTAAAGCTTCAACCGAGAATCTTGAGTGGTTAGTACGCGAGTATAAGCTTGATGCCGCTGATTTTCGTGTTTTGCAAGGAGACGTTAACAAGTTAGTTGAGAAGATTGGGCAGGAAGCAGTGGATTGCATCGTTTGCGAGCCTGATTTGGGTCCAGCACTACGGCAAGTGCCCACAGGTCCTTATGCCGAAAAAATCATCCAGAAGCTTGAACCGCTGTACATTGGTTTTTTGGAACAAGCATACATGGCACTAAAGCCAAGTGGCCGATTGGTGTTGGTGACGCCATACATTAAAACACGTTCAAGACAAGCTATAACAATGCCTATAAACGAGAAACTTGAGGAACTTGGGTTCAGGAGGGTTTATGCTTTCTCAAAAGAAATGTTCTCGCAGAACGCAGGCGGACTCGACAACCTCCTTCACGCAGCCTCTTTAGTGGAAATGGATGAACGCCATATGATTGGCAGAGAAATCCACATCCTCGAAAAATAATGGTTCTATGCAGGTACAATTTATTAATTCGTTTTGTGAACTATGTTTCTAAAACTTCGGGGCAAAAAAATGAGCACTAACGCCAGACCAAATTGGGATAGGTACTTCTTAGATATGTGTGAAGCCGTAGCTAGACGAGCAACATGCGATCGAGGCAGAAGCGGCTGCGTCATTGTCAAGGATAAACGAATTATGACCACTGGTTACGTCGGTGCTCCAGCGGGGCTGCCCCATTGCGACGAAGCAGGGCATGACATGCGTAAAGTATTCAACTCAAACGGAGAAGTCACTCAGCACTGCGTCCGCACGCTCCATGCTGAGCAGAACGCCATCATTCAAGCAGCTAGGTTTGGAATTCCGCTTGAGGGTGCTACTCTTTTTTGCAAGATGACACCGTGCCGAACCTGCGCAATGATGTTAATAAACGCTGGAATCAAAAGAGTAGTCTGTGAGAAACGCTATCACGCAGACGCCGATACAATCGAGATGTTCAAACAAGCGGGAATCGAGCTTGCCATAGTGAACAATGAATTCGAAAAATACGACAAACAATAACCGCTTTGAGCGCTCACCGACATATTTGGATCCTATAGCAGTTCTAAGCAGAAACCTATGGGGTATTGGAATTTTTTGCAACCCAATAAGGTGTGCTAAGCAAGAATAGGGGTTAGACGACTAGGTCAGCCATGTCAACGCTGCGCTCATAAATCTGCCTAAGAAAAGACACTGATGCCAAAATCTGAGGCATCAGGTCCACCGAGGATTCTTTCGCTGCTTGTTCAATGCTAACGTACGTATCTTCAACTTTTTTGTTCAAACTTCGAACGTTTTCTGCGAGCGAGATGTCTTTGGTCAGGAATGCTTTGAGCGCCCGTTCATTGGCTTCACAACAGGTCGACTGCAATTCAATCAGTAGCTTCCGCAGTTCTTCAGATAGTTTTGCACCGTTAAGCGCCATGGTGTTTGAGGCTACTTGCACGCATGCGTCGCCTATTCCTTCGATTAAGCTTGCCGCTAAACGGTAGTCCAAGCATTCAATCGGAGTAATCCCTAGCTTCTCACTTAACTGTGGATTCTGGATAATGGTACGCAGGGTTCTAACCAACAAGAAATAGAGTCGGTTGCTTTCATTATCTCGGGAAACAACGCTTTTAGCTAATTCTAAATCGCTCGTAATGAACGAATTAGAAACGTCACGAATCATTCCAGCTACTAAACCATGATTTCGCTGCAGAATCTTTTGAGGCAAAAAACCAAACGGTTGCTGAGCAATACTCTGTAATGAAATCCTACAACTTGTTTCCTCAACTATCTCTAAACCAGCCAGCGAACTAGGCAGTCGACTTAACAATATTCCTAGCCGCTGCATCTATGCGATCCCTTGCTTCAATGTTAATAGTATCATAGCCTAACAGGTATCTGCCGACTATTTCACGCCCCAAAAAGGGACCAACTCCTAAAGTAGCCACTTTGGGTTCAGGTTCAACCGCATTTTTGGGATCAACAAGAAGTTTGCCATCACTGGTGACTTCCAAATTTACTTGAACACCCTTCTTTAAGCCTGATTCATTTGCCCAATCTCTCGGCAAGCAAACAAAGAAAGTGCCCGTTGGTGTCTGCTGAATTTTCCGTGATTCACCCAAACGATATCTCCCCGAAAGTTACAACCTATCTAAACTATAATCAGCTTATATAAATTGAGTTGATTTTCCGTAACTTTAATTTAAAAAAACAATCGAATCAATTTTATGAGACAAAAATGTCATGCCAGACTCTATTCCAAAAAAATAGTCAGCAAACGAAAAACAGTAAATAACTCAACAGCGTAACTGCGTAACATAAAAAGACTCATTTAATCATGGACAAGGGCAGACTTGATGAGTGCACAAGAAAAACTGCAACGAGCAATTCAAGCGATAATGGCTGCGGGGTACCAACTTAACAGCGAAGCTTTTGAGTTCTTAATACAGAACGCAGAAACCAATGATCCAATCATTATAACGAACCTGGCGCTTGAAAAAATTGATACATTACAGGATAAGCCAATGTTTATTGAACGGATTTTTTTGGAAGCACTAATACATCAGCCAACAATTACGATAACAGAAGAGCCGATATCTAAGACACAAACTATGCCTGAACCACCGATAAAATTTGATCAACCGAGAACAACTGAAGATTTAGATGAAGTCGAATTCTATCCATATGCTAAAGACATACCTGCAGACATCAAAATCCTAGACGACGCCACAGGCAAATTGAGCTCAAACGGAACCCTGGATGAGTATGTCGCCTATTTCCAAGACCGCTTCAAACGCATTGAACGCTTGCTTCGGCAAAGAATGGATGTTAAAGCAGCAACTCCAATATCAGAGGCGCTCAAGTCACCTGCCAAAACGAAGCTCAAAATAATCTGCATGTTAACCGAGAAGCGGGATTCAAAAAACCACACTATCCTCTCGGTCGAGGACTTGGAGGGAAGCGCAACTGTCCTTGTGCCTCAAAAAGCACCCGAAGAAGTCAAGAAAAAAGCGCTTATGCTTTTACCTGACCAAGTAATCTGTTTAGCAGTCGTCAAAACGCGGACCAACCTGTTTATGGTTGAAGATATAATTTTTCCAGACATCGGTCGAAAACAACAGCAAAGAGCCCAAGAACCGGTATACGCAGTCCTTACGTCCGACATCCATATAGGCAGCACAAAATTCACCAAAGAATCATTCAGGAGATTTATTCTGTGGCTTAGGGGCAAGTATGGAACGCCGGAGATGAAGGAAATCGCAAGTCGAGTAAAATACCTCCTCGTTGCTGGAGACATTGTCGACGGAGTAGGAATCTACCCCGGCCAACAGAACGAGTTAACCATACGGGATGTGCACAAACAATATAATTACGCGGCCAAGTACCTAGAAAAAATTCCCAGCTACATCGAGATTTTTCTGTCGCCTGGAAACCATGATGCAGCACGCAAATCCCTACCGCAACCAGCCATACCAGAAGGCTACTTAACTGGAATAAAGGGAATGAACAATATACATTCTGTCGGAAGCCCATGCCTTCTAAGTCTGCATGGCGTTGAAGTTTTAATGTACCATGGCCGAAGTTTAGACGACATAATCTCTGTTATACCTGGAATGGATCACGCGCATCCTGAAAAAGCGATGCGATTACTCATGCAGAGTCGACATTTAGCGCCTGTCTACGGCGGAAAAACCATGCTGTCCCCAGAAAACCGAGACTACCTCGTCGTGGATAGAATCCCTGACATTTTCCACGCAGGACACATACACGTGATAGGTTATTGCAACTACCGTGGCGTATTGGTGGTTAATTCTGGCGGTTGGCAAGACCAAACCGACTATATGGAAAAATTAGGGTTGGTTCCTACACCTGGCATGGTACCGGTTGTGAACCTACAAACTTTACAGACTACCATCCTTTCATTCAACTAACTATGTGCTGCTGCGTGGCTTTTTGTTGGAAGTTTGAGGCGAGTACTCAAGTAAGTGGCTAAAACGGTTATCGGTGCTGAAGACGTCTCGAATTAAACTGCGAGAAATCTCTAAGCGGATTTTTTTGGTTCTGCCGTATCGGCCCATGCTTACAACTTTTGCATTCACAAGCCCCATTGAATCAAGCTCATTAACCAAAGTACCTAAGCGACGTTGAGTTAGAAGCCCAGCGCCCATTTCACCGCACAACTCATTGTAGATATCATAGATTTCCCCTGTGGTTGCGCTTGATTTGTTTAAATGATAAACGCTTAGCAATACAAGCTTGGAATGCAACGTTAAGTTATTGAGGGCATCTACAACGCGGTTATGCTCGATGTGTTTTTCAGCTTGGCGCACATGTTCTTCTGTGATAGTTTTTGCTCCCAACCGCTCAGCAACTTCCCCAGCAACGCGCAATAAATCCAAAGCGCGCCGCGCATCTCCATGTTCGGCCGCAGCTAAAGCCGAGCAAATGCTCAACGCTGAATCAGTAAGAACACCATCTTGGAAGGATAGCTTCGACCGCTCAAGCAATATATTTCGAAGCTCACCCGCATCATAAGGTCTGAAGACCAATTCTTCTTCGCTCAGAGAACTGAAGACTCGTGGGTCGAGGAATTCTTTTAGCCGCAGGTCGTTGGATATGCCGATTAGTGCAACTTTGCTTTTGGTTAACGTTTCGTTTATCCTGGTTAGCTCGTACATGAATGAGTCGCCATGTTCTTTGATCAGAGCGTCAACTTCATCTAAAATGATGATAAATATTATTTTGGATTGGTCTAATCCTTGGCGAAAACGGTCGAAAACTTCTCCTGCAGATAGACCTGTAAAGGGTATGGATAACCCTACGCTTTGGCTAAGACTTGCGAAAACGCGGTATTCAGATCCAGTCATTCGGCAGTTGATGTAGCAGAATTTTACCTGTGCACCATATTCTTTTGCTTTAGACTCTAGGTGACTTAAAACATATTTAGTTACGGCTGTTTTTCCAGTTCCCGTTTTTCCATATATGAAAATGTTTGAACATCTTGAATTTCTCAAAACTGGAGCAACGGTTGCACCTAACAGGCGAATCTGGTCTTCTCGGTGTGGAAGTTTCTCCGGAAGATAATCGTGCCTTAAGACCTCTCGGTCTTTGAACAATTTAACTCCGTTCACAAAGTTTTCGAATACATCATCTAGTACGCTTGAATTTCCCATCAGCCATCCCTTTCAACATTCTTCAGAGGTAACACCGTTATTTCTTGTGGAACAGATAAAGCATACACTACAAAAAAATAGTTTTAGAACACAACAATCCTAAAAAACAATGAAAATAGCCAATAACAATGAAACAAAGCGAGAGCACACACACCCCAAAGTTTCTACTGGAGAAATAAGCTGGTTAAAAGAAAACTACTATTTATTATATATACAGTAATATACTGTAATAGGTAAGTTGTTTTTTTATATATTAATATTTGTCATCAAAGTTTTTAGACAAATCTTCTGTAAAAGTTTTTTCAGGCTTTTCTGACTTCTTTTTCTCCCAAATACTTCGAGCGGAAACATAGGGGTGTGGCTATGGCTATTTTTCTATGGTAAATTTCTTTGATAATGACGGTGTGCTCGTTGTTTCTGTAATTTCTTGTTTGTGGATATTACAAAGTTTGCTTAAAATTTTTTTTGCTAATTTTCCTTTGTTTTTACGTTCACAAAACTGTGAATACATGTGAAATAACAATGCATTTGTCGTTTTATTAGGGTTATTTGCTGGTAAATTACCCTTTTCTTGTCTCTTACAAGTGAACAAGGCACCCCTACGCTTCTACTGGAAAAGCAGATCTAAGCCTTAACTAAATATTTCCAGCAGTTTCGTTTGTATGTGAAGCTGGTTATAGCCAAATCACTTCAAATTATAGACAAAACGACAGTATAAGCTCAAATATTCTTTTTCCTATTCATCGGTTTCACCATAACAGCTATATGTTGTGAAGCATAAAGTTGTGAACAACCTTAAGGTGTAACCAGATGCCGGCTCGTAAAATGCGCGTTGAGCTGTTCGATAGCGATGGTAATCGATATACTATTGCTTTTGAGGGTCAAGTGACCCGCGATAAGGCTTTGCGACTTTTGGATCTTGTGGAGTTGCTGGGTGGAGCGCCAGGTGAAGGCCCAACTGCAATTGCAGGGAATGCTTTACCGAATAGGATTTTGTCACGTTTTGAGAAGGTTCAGCTGGTTATCCAGAAAAATTTCCCTTTGATTTGGTTCTCATCCAAAGAAATCCAGTCTATCTACGAACAGGAACTCAAAGAACCTGTGAGTCTCAGTACAGTTTCAACTTATCTTTCAAGGATGACCGCCAAAGGGATGCTGCTTAGGACTGGAGGACCAAACAGCTTAAAGTATAAGACAGCTCCAAACCTACCGCAAGCAACCATCAAACAACGCATAACGTAATCCCATTATAAGACACAACTGTGACTCAAGTTACAATTTTTGCCTTAAATCGCTGAGCTCTCAGTTTTCTTCAGTAATGCTTCCATTTCCTTCTTAATGCAGTACCTAAAAGGAATTTTACCTGTTTCCCGCTCAAGGTATCCTTCTTCATAGAGTTTCTTCATCAACCTTGCCGTATGCTCCCGACTAAGATGTACCCTTTCCTTAATTTCAGGCGCTGTTTTGGCTCCTTCTTTAGATATCATTTCAAGAACTGCGATTTCTGTTTCAGTAAGAGCGGACATGGCTTTGTCCCGTTTGATCAGTATGGAAGGCAAAACAATTTCATTTTTAGCCTCTACAGGTGGAGAAACGGAAAGCTTCTGAATTTGGTCTTCAAAGGCTAATATTCTGTTTCTCAATGTTTCCTGTGTTACTTCAATATCTTTTAGTTTTGTTTCAAGCCCAGTCAATCCTGTTAGAAGGTTGGTGCTATTTTGAGTGTTTTCACATAGATTTTGTGAGATTGTTTGTGTCATCGTTTGGTATGATTCGTTGAGTGCATCGAGTCGTTGCTCGATGGGTTCTATTTTACTCTCGACGCTATCTGCTTTTCTAAAACTCGCATTTGCTGTGTTGCGGCTTCCTTCAACTTTAGAAACCATCGTATCAAACTTATTTGATTCACGTTTAAGCTCACGGTCAAAACTGAGCACGATATCTTCGATGAAATCTTTGGCTTTCTCGTATTCTTTGTGTGCCCTGCGTACTTGGTTATAGTATAGGTATGCAGCTATTGCTGTTATAGTTACTAAAATGCCTAAGATTATTGGTGTGAGGTCAATCGTGATGTTTTTCCTCGTGATTTATTTGTGACTCGGCCGTGACTTGCCGTGATTTTTTAGGTTGCATCACACATCACAGTATTTCCATGGAGTAATAAGGTTATCGGTGACATCGTGACGACTAAAGTATGACATCACACATCACAATCCAAGTTCTGTTACTGAATCCACTCATCTGAAACTTGATAATTAGGCTTATTTTGTTAATTAATCCTTAAATTAAACGTCTTCAGATAATATGATTCACTTCATATAAAAATGAAAAAATAACAGAAAAAACTGTGATTTGTGACGTCACAATTAGTCTTTTGTTGGACTAGAAAGCCGTTTTAAGCTCGTTTCGAGCTCGTTTCTGATGATTTCAATCACTTTCAGATGGTCTTTTAGTTCCTCTTCCTTGCCGGGCATATCTTGGTGAGCCTCGACATAATCATGCAGTTTATTGGCTATTTCGAGATAAGGGTCGAGAGTTGAACTCTCAAACACACCCAGATAACCCAAAAGTAGTACTGTGTAGATCGATTTTATCACGTTTTCTTTGGACTGTTTTAACGTCCTATTAAACGATCCTCGGCTTATTTTGGACTTAGTTAGACGTAAAGCAGCTTTTTCATCGTAGTTTAACTGTTTGTCAGATATATTTTCTGCTAAAACATCAATAAGCAATGTTTCCAGCTGTGTTTTAGTTAATTGGCTGTTTTTAGCCAATACTTGCACAATGGGGTCATTTAGTGCCCCACTTAACCACGCTGTTACGCCATCTTTTAACTTCAAATCTCCGTGTTCCTCCAATATCTAAATGGATACGGTTTTGTATACTGGCTCTTGTTTTTAACCTTTGCAAGCCTTTTAACTCGTCATTATGGAAATGTAAAAGGCTCGGATTGAAGCCCGTTTAACGATCTGGAACGTAATATTGAATTATTTAGCAATTGGATTACGAATAAATGCAGTTGACATAATAAAGGCTAAATTCTTGGTAATTTCTTGCTCCAATGTGTCTGAACTTTACACGAAAAATGCACTTTTGCAAACGCCCCCAAACTTAAATCTCGATATTTTTTAGTATTTCTGACAAAACAACCGAACTTTTCTAAGTTAATCTTGCACAAAAACACAGTTTTCAGGCGCCAATTCATTGATGACATCATCCAAAAATCATCGTGACGTCACCCGAAATAAGTGATTTTACAACAAATCACCTCACATCACAGCCTTGTGATACCCTTGTGATCCTATACTCCAATGAATTTATTTAACTGTGACATCCTAGATTTGCTCTGAAAACTCCTTCAGTTTATCGAAAAGTTCAGGGCGCAAATCTCTCAATGTCGGAATGAACGTTTCAGCAGTCCTCAAATCTCCGAAATTCAAGTCGCAGACGACAAAATCTTCTTCATCGTACTTTGCTTTAGCAACAACCTCGCCAGTGGGACAAATAAGTCGGCTTCCCCCCCAAAACTGCAATCCATCCTCAACACCAGAAAGGTTAACGTATGCAAGAAACGCCGTATTTTCAAGTGCTCGAGCAGAAGTTAAAATTTCAAAGTAGTCTCTCCGCACGGCTGGGGATGCGGAAATGCAAATTATCAGTTGCGCACCCTTTAGGCGTGATAGTCTAAACACTTCAGGAAAGAAAACGTCGTAGCATATGGATAATCCGATGTTGCCTATGTCTGTTTGGAATGCTGCTGGCTCATACCCTGGGCGGAAATATCTTTTCTCTTCAAAGACGCTGTGAGTTGGCAGGTACATCTTGCGGTATTTACCGATTAAGCCTTTGGGACCAACAAGGACTGCAGTATTAAAGATTGTAGCTTGGGTTTTTTCGCTCAACTCCGGCATACCAAAAACGATGTGCATTCCTGTTTTCTTCGCTAAATCCTCAACTTTACCGGTTGACGATCCAGGTATTGTCTCGGCAAGCTCGTAAACCTGATCTAAAATAACGTACCCTGTTAAAGACATCTCTGGAAAGATAATTAGGTCTGCGCCTTGCTCCTTGGCTCTCATAGTTAGCTCTTCTATCTTCCTCAGATTCTCGCTTTTGCTTTCACGTTTAATGCTGATTTGAGCAAGTGCAAGTCTAATCTTGTCTTTCATTAGGGTTCCACTTTTTAGTATAAATGTCTTGGAAGCCTAAAATCGTTTCCCACGGTTCGGTAACCAATCTTTGGGGCCAAAGGCATTCTTCTCTTGTGTTCATTTGCTAGCCACCTGCTCTTTACCTTATCCACAAGAACCTTTTCAACGACGAGTTCCTTTGCGATTTCTTCTGGAGAAACGAATCGTTCGAGCCCGTAGAGGATGAGATCCAATGTCTCGTATTTGATTCCGAGCTCAGATTCCGCCAGCTGGTTAGGCCAGAGTGCTGGTGTGGATGGTTTTAAGGCAAGTTCCTTTGGGATTCCTAAATGCAATGCGAGTTTGCGGACTTGCGTCTTGTACAGGTCCATGATTGGTGCTATATCTGCAGCGGCGTCTCCCCATTTGGTGAAGTAACCCATCATAGTTTCGGACTTATCGGAGCTACCGCAAACGATTCGGTTTTGGTTATTGGCATAATAATAGAGGAAGATCATCCTCGTTCTAGCTTTGATGTTTCCCTTGCAAAGTCTGTTGGCCTGATCAAACACGGGAATGGCATCGTAAATACCGTTTAATGCCTTTGACATGTCGCAGACCTGCGTTTCCAAACGAAACTGTTCAGCAACTTCCCTCGCATCGTCGATGTCTTTTTGGTTAAAATTCTCTTTCTCTGGCAACATCAACGCCAAGACATTTTCGCCGCCAATAGCAAGACTTGATAGCGCCGCTATCGTTCCGCTGTCGATTCCACCAGAGAGCCCGAGTACAATTCCTTTAGCTCCGGCATTTTCAACGTATTCTTTGATGAAACGGCAGATTCTTTTTTGGGTCTCTGAAAAATCAATCTCTAACAAAGAAGGTGTTAACTTCACTTGCTATAGCAGCCTCGTTATTGATGGTTAGTAGGCAAGTATTTAAGGGCAAGCATAAATATTAATGAACATTACCAGACAATTTAGAAGGTTATTATATGGGGCGAAGAAGGAAAAAAGTTGTTCATATTCCAAAGAAACGGTTACCGAAATTCTTCTCTTGCCCTAAATGCGGAAAAGAAACAGTTAAGGTAGAAATTACACGTGATGAGGGTGGACACTCAGTTGCGCAATGCAGTAGTTGTGGTCTCAAAGAAGAGTTCCCTGTTAAATTAGCGCAGGGCGAAGTAGATGTTTACTGCATGTTAACTGACAGAGTTTATGGCACCCAAAAAAGGACGCCTATAACGAGCGTTAAAAAAGAGTAATTGAAGGATGACCATGCTAGGGCCTATTGAAAGGTGCTTGCTCGAAAAAATAAAAAATTACGGTTCAATTCACATAACCTTAATAGATCCAGAAAAAGTCACGGCAGAAGGAGCTTCAAATATTGCTGAAAGCTCTAAGAAAAGCGGAACTGCCGCGATAATGATTGGTGGTTCAACTTTTGTTTCTGAAAACCACTTAAACGAAGTAGTCAAAGCAATCAAATCCAAAGTAGACATTCCCACGATTCTTTTTCCAAACAACGTCACGGGAATAAGCTGTCATGCCGATGCAATTTGGTTCATGTCCTTACTCAATTCAGTTGATCCCTACTTCCTTATAGGCGCCCAGATCTTAGGTGCACCACTCGTTAAAAAGTATGGGTTAGAACCGATTTCTATGGGTTACATAATCGTGGGCGATGGAGGAACGGCTGGCATTGTTGGAAAAGCAATTACCGTACCCTATAATAAACCTGAGCTCGCAGCCGCTCACGCTCTAGCTGGACAATACCTCGGCATGCGTTTCATCTATCTTGAGGGCGGCTCTGGGGCAGCACAACCAGTGCCACCAGAAATGATTCGTGCTGTCAAACACTTAATCGACATTCCCCTTATCGTTGGCGGAGGAATACGATCAAAGGAACAGGCTTTAGCCGCTGCTTCTGCAGGTGCAGACGTAATCGTTACTGGAAACGTCACTGAATCAAGCGATGCAGCAAAACGGATTTCAGAAATAATACATGCAATACAAAAAGTTAAAGCATGATTTTTTCTTGCTAGCTTTTTCAGTATTTTAGAAAGCCAAAATAACCTATCCAATCATATCTTGCGGGTGAGCTGTCGATTTGAATATTAGCAAAGGCTATCAAAACTACGTCCAAACACTGGATAACGAGCTTAAACGATTGTACGCTATAAGCGACAGCGCCAGATCCAAAGGTTTAGATCCAGCCTTAAAAACCGAATGCATCGTTGCCCAGGACATCGCGGACTTGGTGGAAGGATTAGTTGGCCCAAAAGATGTAGCTGTTAGCATTCGAGAATTAAGCACAAAGATGCCAAGAGAAGAAGTGGCGTTTAAAGTAGCTCAACAAATTGCCCAAGGAAAATTCTCTAACACGGAACAAGGACCAGAACAATTGGCTGAACAAGCGATTCGAACTGCCCTTGCAATCTTTACTGAGGGCTTAACAGCAGCACCGATTCAGGGTATAGCTCAAGTTAAAATAAAAACAAACGCCGACAAGTCACGCTATCTCGCCGTGTACTTTGCAGGGCCCATTCGTTCAGCTGGAGGCACCGATCAAGCGTTAACCCTGGTTGTAGGCGATTATGTGAGGCGGGAACTGGACCTTGACAAGTACAAGCCAACTGAGGAAGAAATCTCCCGCTTCGTCGAAGAATTAAGACTCTACGAACGCTCCGTGGGACGTTTCCAATACCACATTCCTGATGAGGAACTAAAAAAAGCGCTCAACCTCATCCCCGTCGAATGTACAGGAACCGAATCTGATCCCGTTGAGGTCTCGTCATACCGCAACCTGGAGAGAGTCGAAACCAACCGGGTCAGAGGTGGAGCCCTCCGGGTCGTAAACGATGGCATTGTTGGGCGTGCTCAGAAAGTCCATGTGATAATTGATAAGTTGGGTTTTCAGGGTTGGGAATGGCTCAAGAATTTCAAGAAGAAATCTGAGAAGAAATCAGGGGGTTTCATGGACGACGTCATTGCTGGTCGGCCTATCTTTGCATTTCCTTCCACTCGCGGTGGTTTTCGCCTCAGATACGGAAGGTCCAGAAATACAGGGCTCTCAGCAGTGGGCATTCATCCTGCTACAATGGCTGTAGTTGAAAATTTTCTCGCTGCAGGTACACAGATGCGTTTGGAGTTGCCCGGTAAAGGAGGCGTAACCATGCCCGTGGATAGCATCGAGCAACCTGTGGTTTTGCTCAAAGATAATTCCGTGGTTAGGGTTTCGCTTGAAAACTATCCTGACCTTAAGGGTAAGGTTCAAAAAATCCTTTTCTTAGGAGACATGCTCATAGATTTCGGCGATTTTCTTTATTGTAACAAGGCGCTTCCACCCTCGGGATACGTTGAGGAATGGTGGGCAAAAGACCTCCAAAGCGCAATCTCGGAAAAATTCAGTTCAGACTATCAGAAGGCGGCTAAATCAACAAATCTTAAAGTAGAGAACTTGGAGGCTTTTGTGACGGATCCATTTGTGAACAAACCTACCGTCAAAGAAGCTGCGGCGTTGAGTAGCTGCTTAGGCATACCGCTTGCTCCTAACTGCACATTGTTTTGGGGTAACCTCTCCAATGTGCAAGAGGTTGAGTCGTTAAGAGAGTGGCTAATGACTTGTGAAGTAAACGTAGAAGAAGGCTTTGCATGCAAGGTTATCGGTGAAGTCAGCGATGCAGTGGTTGGGTATCTTAGAAAAATCTTTGTGCAGCATAAAATTATAGACAGTAAAATTGTGCTGGTTCGCCAAGATGCGGCTGCTTTCGCGTTCTCCCTCGGCTATAACAAAGTGCAGGCTGCTCAAGCAGGTTCTGCTCTGGAATTGCTGAGCTTGCTTTCATGTGTGCAAATTAAAGACAAAGCACCGACTTATGTGGGAGGGCGT
>CAVUHI010000021.1:0-115444 GCA_963741295.1 Candidatus Bathyarchaeota archaeon | reverse complement strand
TGTGTGATCCATCGGAGAGCTCTGGAAGCATCACAGATCCAATCACGCGGTTCTTGCTCCATATCATCGAAGGAGAGACCACAAGTGGCACATTGATGTTGGGTGTTCCGTCCAGACTGTAGGTGGCTGATAAATGAATTGGTGAGAAGAGCTTGGTTGAAAAACTGATGTTAAGCGAGATAATTCTTGAGCTGTATGTTGTGTTGACTGGAGACAGTATGTAAGGTCCTGTTGCAAGGCGGTTTCCACCGATATCAAATATGTCCGCTTTGATGGGGGGAGTCAAGGCTGAAGCTAACAAGAAAAGCGTCACGACGAATGCTAAGGCTAAGGTTATTTCCTTCATAGTTTCCAGATATAGTGAGCTCATAGATGCATTTAGCTCTCCCCAGAGAACAGGCTGTTCCGCCAAAAGAACAGCCGTTAACAATCGATGTCGCTAAATTTACTTTACTGAGTTTTGTTCGTGTTTTTTGTGGTAGGTCAACAAACCAGCGTTGGGTAGCTGCTTGTTTTTCACTGTTATTTTCTCAATGTGATTTGGGAACTATTTGTTTTTCACTGTTATTTGGGCGTAAAAAGTCTTTTTAGCGCTTGCTTACAGAATAGGAGTTATCCTAGCTTTGTTTGTGGGGTTGAAGCATGGAATCGGGATCTGTTGACTTGCAAGATGTGTTGGATAAGTTTTCAAAAAGAGTCAGCCGTCTGCCTGCCGATTTGCAGCGTGTTTTCTGTGAAGACCTAAAAACTGCAGCAGAGAATCGAATTCGCATTTTAGAGAAATATGGTTGCAGTCTTCTTGAGTAGATCTGATTTAGTTAGCCAGCTCGAGCGCTGCCATCCCGGCGATCTCATATGTTGCTCATGGACCGATGCTTCCATTGGAAAAACGAGCACTAACGGCGGCGTGATAGATGTTCCGGTGCACAGTTGGGGCGTTTTTGTCGGAGTCTTTGGCAAACGCAAACACATCATCTTGGCTCAAAACAGCTTCGAATACGCCGATGGCCTATGTGACCTAGATTATACTGCAATCCCGATCGGGTGGATTGAAGAAGTCCAAATCATTGCCGTTGCATATGTCCCAGAGCAAGCTGCACGAAGTTTAGTGTCGAGTTTTGTAAGGTGCGATGAGGAGCAAAAGAAGGTTTTTAACAGATCTAATCGCCCAAGAACAGTTTTTCAACGGAGATTAAGCATCCATGGCTGGACCTATTAGTCGTCTAAGACGTTTTCTTCGCGACTATTTTACTCGCAAATATATTGTCATTGACGATAAGCCCTTGGCCATTATCCAGGATACGACTCGCAAAGGAAAGCGTAGGCGTACTCGCAGTGTGCCGCCAAGTGAGCGGTTTGTTTGGGCTATGCTTGTTTTAATTGTAGCGCTTATGGGGCTCATAGCGATTGAAGTTTGCTTTGTTTTAGTTACCGGCACCGCTAACGTTGAGATCCTAATTGTTATCAGCGCATTAATCGGAGCCATAACAAGCAGATTTTTGGAGGCTAAAAAATAGATGGATCCTTTAGAATCATTCTCCAGCAAGCAACTTTACCATGTTCTTGAACTACCCAAGCATTTGCAAGTTACCATTTTAGCGTTAATACGAAAGGGCAAGGCTTGTACAGCTTCAGAGATGTCTCAAATTACAGGAAAAGCGCGTGCAGTTGAGAGTTCTTATCTTAATCAATTGGTTACCTTGAAGTTTGTTAAGAAAGAAAAAGAAGCACTTTTTGAGCTTAGCCGGGGAAATCGTAAAGTGTTTTTTTCTGCTGATTTGGAGGCTCTAAATTGGTAAAAGGTAAGCCCTGGCCAACAGAGGATGAACAAAAATTAACCAGTTGGTTCCGATCGGGAACAGTGGATCTAAGAATCCTTGCGTTTAGTTTTGACTGCAAATATACTGAAGAGGGCATTCGGCAAAAACTGATTAACTTAGGTCTATTGAGAGAACAACAACAAGTGCAACCCAACTGTTGTTGTTCTTCCAAGCTTGAGTTGCCCAAGGAACTGCCAAGCATTGAGGATACAGTAAAGATTTTGGCAGCTGCTTTAGAGGCTCTTAAATCGCCTGGGCTCGAAAAAAACGATGTATTCCGGTTACGAACGATAATCACAGGCGCTAAAGTCTACAAGGATTTGCTATCTGATTACATTAATTATCGAGGGCTGGAAGCGGAGCTTTTGGAGTTAAGGGAGAAATATGCGGAATTTTCAAAGAAGACCAAAGGCGTTCCGCCCAAATAAATTATTTGAAGAGCGTGCCCAACTTCGTGAGCAGGTTCGGTTGTATATGGAGTGTTATTTCGGACAAGATTGAAAAAGGGTTCTTTTCTTAGCAATTATTGGGCAAATCGAAATGGATATGTGCAGAACTTATGCTTCGGGAAGTAGCTGCGCGACTAAACCAATAGTGTCTAAACTTATTGTGATGTCAATCATGATAGCGCAGTAAGTTAGGGTACAGGAGCTCGAGCGCCAACTAAACAAGGCATCGGGGAAAAGCGGAGAACCTACATTTAAACGCAATAACAAATCTAACTAAAAAGTGCTTGAGTGGTGTAATTCTGTTAGGATTCTCAAGTTTCTTTGTAGCAAAAATTTGATATTAGGTTAGTTGAGCAATTGTTGTTTATTGGATTAAACTTTCTTTTTTCTGTAATTTTTGACGATTGGCAAAAATTAGAGTAAGATGGAACCTACCCCTGCAAGTTCCACACTGTCTCTCTATATGTGGGCTTAGGTTGCCCGCAGGGTCTCAAGATATCTCGCCTTGATCGCGTCGATCCACCATTTTGGATTGAAGCAGTACTGGATCATTCCATAGTCAATGGGCCACGGCTGTCTGCCAGACGAGAGGCGTGTGTAGAAGTAGGAATCCTGAGCGACACCAAAAGTGCATGACCCGCTCGCTATGCCCACGATTGCCCCGCAAAAGAGTGTAAGGGCTGCGCTCCGTCCCGCCTTTACTGCGATGGTCCCTGAAACGGGCAGAGTAGTGTCAGAGTTAAACGAGGCCTGGGGCAGCGAGATGTTTGTAGGCCATCCGACGAGCGTCCAGTTCGAGAGGGGCTCGCTTGCAGCATCGCTCGTGGTCATTAGAGATACCGGCGTCCCGACGTAGCCTGAGTGTGCAGGTGCTTGGATGATGTGTGTACCGCAGTCCAACGCAAAATTAAAGGATATTGTGCCATCTGATGGCGCTGGTGGAAAGACCACTGTCCAATTCCAGTGGTGGCTCCAGAGCTTTTCCTTTTTCGGATTCTGCTTACCTGTATCAATAGGGTGCCCTCCAAAATCCACTTGGCCGTGCCATAATGAGAATGGGATTGTGTCGATTTCGCCAGAGGTACCCGGGTCTCCTGGAGTATCGCTTGAGCCTTCAGCCATTATCGGTACTGCGATTTGGTTGCATGAGCCAAAAAATCTTGCGATTTCGCTGACAAGGCGCGTCATATAGAAGTCAGGTGATTCACCCTTTTCTTGCGTAGAAGGGAGCACTTGGCCTTGTGGCAGCTCCTTCTTCAGCTTACCCATTAGCTCTATTCTGCGCTCCGCTAGCCGCTGCGCGTAGGATTCGGGCATCTCTCCCAAAGGCGCTCGCTGCTGCTCAGTGATCAAATTGAGCTCTGCCATCAGCAAGTTGATGGAATTCACCTGTCCAGAGATTTGTTTGGTGACCAGATTTTTTCCCTGAGTGACCATCTCGGAAACCGTCATTCTTGACTCTTTCTCTTTGCTCATAAAACTTCACTAAAGATCGGTTTCTTCGCGATTTTATTAAACGTATGTGACTGTTACTTGGCAGTAACAAACAAAAACATTGCTTGCTAGTTGCCTGGGACTCTTCCAACCTACTCTATGGCTTTGGAGAAAGATTAGTCGGTAGAGTGGCTTTAAGAGGGCTTTGCGTAAGGCGGATCGGGAAGCTTTTGACGAGCTTATGGATAAGTACAGGAATTATGCTTCAGAAGGCAGCAATGCAACCAACCCAATAGTTTTCAAGCCTGTGAAATAGCAAGTGGTTTATGCATAACAATTGTAAATCAATCTCTGACTAGAAATGGCGATCACCTATAGCGAGCATGCCAAAGAACGCATGAAGCACAGAGGAATTTCAAACTCTGAAGTAGAAGAAACAATTCTGCAACCGTACTTCACATTGCCATCTCGTCTTGACAGGTTCATAGCGGTAAAAAAGTTCGGTGACAAATATCTTAAAACAATCTGTGAAAAGAGCAACGATAAAATAATTGTAATAACAGTTTATTGGACAAGGAGACCATAACATTGGTGCAAGTAGAATATGACAAAAAAGCTGACGCTATGTATATCTGGCTTAGAAAAGCCAAATACGACATAAGTGAAGAGTTGGCGGAAAACGTCATCTTAGACTTGGATAAAAATGGGCGCATCATAGGTATAGAAGTGTTAGGTGCCTCAAAAAATCTGGGCAAAGACTTAGTGATGAAAATCGTCGACACCGAGAAAATAGCGGCAACTGCTTAGAAACTAGCCTAGGTTTGATGTTTTCAAAATTTCCGTTGATGAAGATCCACGAGATGCGGAATAAAGAAAATAGCCTTTATGTCCACGGCATCGCGGTTTATGCACGTATTCTAAATCACATTCTTTGCAGGTGTCTCTTAATAATTTCTCTTTGCAAATAAGTATTATGAAGCAAGAATTCACCCTTCTTTTTCTCACATTAAATTCATCTTGCGATTGGGTTGAAAGCATTTTACTTTGCCTTCTAATTGATCGACTGTACATTCGATGGGGTCTTTATCTGTCCTTAGCGTGTGGAGGCGTGGCATTCTTAGTTTGCAATCTCTAGTTACTACTTGATAGACGACTTCGCATACTAGCTTAGGTTCAATCCAGGTGACTCCTTCCATATCTCTTGCAATGAAGGGAGCCGGAGTTGTTTTGAGTTTTTTAAAATCCTCCATTAAAGAGTTAAGCAGTTGCTGGGTGAAGCCTGTGCCTACATGGGCAACGTAAACTGGTTTGCCTTCAGGGGTGTAGAGGCCTACGACTAAAGCGCCAAAACTTGATTCTCTGGCACCTTCCCCTCTTGAATAACCGAAGATTTCGCAGTCGCAGCTTTTAAGATTCTTAACTTTGAGCCAACTTCCAGTTCTAAGTCCCTGCTCATAGAGGCTGTCTTTGCGTTTAGCAACCATACCTTCAAGGTCCTGCTGCAAAACCGCCTTGTAAAATTGTTCACCCTTCTCCTCAACAAAATCGTTGATTAGTATGTGTGAGCCTTCCTTAACTGATTCCCTAAGAATTGCCTTTCGCTCAATCAAGGGTAAATCTACTAGTGGTTTGCCGTCTTTTTCCAGTATGTCAAAGACGATGTAGGTTGCAGGTGACTTACTTTGCAATCGCTGAATATCCCTAGTCGAAATGAGGTGGCCTCTTTCCTGGAGTGAATGAAAATCAACTTTGCCATTTTTCATTGTGACGATTTCGCCGTCAACAACAACATTCTTTGTCAGGTGCCTGAGCTCTTCTAATTCAGGAAAAAAATGTTTCAGCTCCTTAGCATGACGACTTTGGACTGTGAAGAAGTCAGCCACGTAGGTTATCGCTCAAATCCGTCCCATTTGATCTCAAAAATCCAATCTTTGCCAGAAAAGGGCTTGGAAACAAATTTGGCAAGCATCGGCTTATAAAAACGCATAAACCTCACAATTAAATTTGATTACTTCACTTTTTTTCTCTTCTGCTTTGGCTTTGGTATCCTTCGGTTGATTTGGTAGAGCCCTTCTTTCTCCTCTTTTAAACCGAAAAACCATTTCTCAAGCATTGAAAGCTCTATGAAATACATTCACGCAAAGAAATTTGAACCTAAAGAATACGAAGAAACGACAGCTACAACAATTGAAGAAATACGAAATCTTGGAAAAGGCAGCTGGACAAAATACGACGAAATCACTTTCAACTCGGTTCAAGTAGATTTCTATCGACGACCAAAACGATTTACAAGCAAATCAGAAAACCTTTATGGTAACTCTGAAAACCTTAAGCGTTATTCTTATAAACCCACATAATATTAAACTTGTGTCGCTTCAAAAATGTGGGCCGGTAGCTCAGCTCGGCTTGAGCGTTCGACTGATAATCGAAAGGTCGCCAGTTCAAATCCGGCTCGGCCCACCATCTCTATCTTATCAAGAAGAATTTTACAAAAAGTTTTACTTAGAGAAAAATATTTCATTAATAGGTGTTTTTATGAGTAGAGATAGCTTGAATAAAGAAAAAATTATTGGAACCAATTGTTTTAACTGCAAATTTATAGCCAACAATAATGAACCTGTAGTTTCACAGGAATTAAATAATGAAGGCGGAATTAACCCAAAAAACGATGAAGAAATGAATAGAGCCGAGAACGCTGACTTAATTACATTGCCAGGCGGTTCGAAAGCCGACGCATCAAGCAAGAGATTGTGTTACAATAAAAAAATAGAAATGTACGTTACCATTCGCATGTGTTGCGCTTATTGGGATAATGACCGCGTTGTTAGACCTTGGAAAAAACAATAAAGATATTTAACCAAAGTAATTCTGAATTGGTGATAATGATGTCAGATAAAAAAAATAAAAATCAAGATAATCATGACGCTTGCGTTATTGCAGTAGCTGAAGAGTTAAAACGTGATAACTGGACAGTTAAAGCAGATTTACAAGGTTATGAGAAGCCCTCAACTATAGGTAAAGGGTACCTTCCTGATGTTCAAGCAGAAAAGAAAGGTTGTTTAACGCGTATTTGTGAAATTGCAACCCCTGAAATGTTTGAAGGCAACAAAGAAAAATATGTTGAATTCAAAAACTACTGTGATGAATACGACTTTCACATGTATGTAGTAGATAAAGATGGCACGCGCAAACAGATTGATCCACAATCTTTCGGAAAAAAATAGTATATACAAAAGTTAAATCGAAAGCTTATAAATCGTGGATTTCAATTTTTGCACGATCCCTTCTGAATTTGGTAATTCCTAAAACTGCCAACGCTAAGACGGACATAAACCACTATTAAGAAAGAAACATCGGATGGGAATTCTGGGATTACCCAAACGCTTGAAGGAGCTTCGTCTTCATCATTTAGAGTGCTATTTGTTTGAAAAGCGCCACTTGATTGAATAGTTATCTTGACGCCACTGAACCATCATGCCAGTGGCTTGGTCAGAATAAAAATCGGAATTTATCATCATTCCGTTCGAAGTTGTGCGTATAACAAAATGGTTAGATAATCGCGATCCTCCAGAATACGGCATTGTTAGAGTTTCGTTTATGGTTGGGCTCATAGGTGAATAAGGAAATCATTCTTCTCCATCATACTACGTTTCGTGCCATGAAAAAGAAATTCGATGTCATCAGCGGGACACAGCATAACCTGAAATCTTCTAGGCATTCGCCAAAAGGTTGTCGCATTTCGATTTATTACCAATAGTATTTTTAGCTGCCAGACGTTGCATTTCATGAGAATCATGCAAGACCTCGAAATAGCCAAAAACCAACTCTATGACAAAAATCTAACACTTGCCATCGCAAAGAATGGAATAATCCTTTTCCAAACCGATTCTCACAGAATCTCCGGTTTCATTAGAGCAATAGAAAAATTTGGAACCCAACTAAAAGGTGCCTCAGTAGCGGATCGAGTGGCTGGAAAAGCACTAGCTCTGTTGTGTGTTTACTCTGGAATAAGGCAGGTTTACGCAGAAGTTTTAAGCAGTAAAGCGCAAGCTGTCTTCGAAGATAATAAAATAATATTCTCTCGGAAAGTAATCATCGACAACATTCTAGACATGGATAAGACAGATGTTTGCCCCTTCGAAAAAGTCGCCTCCAACATCTCCAACCCCGAAGAATCTTATGCTGCATTCAAAGCATTGCTATCAAAAATGAAGCCCTGCAAGTGAATTTCGCTCACGAACAGTTTATATCAAACAATCCGTTAAGTTTCTATTAGTTATTAATGGAGAAAATTAAAATGAGCACTGAACCTTTTCATGTAACTGACTCAAATTTTGAAGAAACACTCAAAAAGAACAAGCTGTTTTTTGTCGATTTCTGGGCTAATTGGTGTGGACCATGTCGAGCTTTAGCTCCAACCATCGTGGAACTCGCAAAAGAGTATAGTGGCAAAGTATTAATCGGCAAACTTGATGTTGATGAGAATCCTGCTACAGCAGAAAAATTCCAAGTATTCAGCATACCCACAATGATAGTTTTCAAAGACGGAAAAGAAGCAGAAAGACTAGTAGGTTTATGCCCCAAAAATAAAATAGGCGACACACTACAGAAACATTTAATGTAGCTTAGATGCCGCTCTTTATCTTTTCATACATTTTCTCAAATGTCCAGCGGATGCTCGATTTAAGCTCCTTCAGACGTTCATCATCGGCATTCTTGATTATTATTTCTCGAATTAAGTCGCCTTCACGAACTATGTTGTAAGAAAACATTTTATCCGTGGATAATTGCCCTAACCTGACAAGTTCTTTATCTTTTTCCTGCATTTTAGCGAAGACTTTCTCAACTAAAAAATTAGTGAAAGGGGGTGTATTAACGCTGAATTTTTTGGATTCGTCAGGCATCACATGGATAGATTGTTTTTCAAAGTAAATGAGTGCCAAGGGTTCATCCGCCATAGTTTTTAGTGGTATAACGCTATCGGGTTCCGTGTGCTGGTTAGCAGGGGGAGTTTTTGGCGGTTCGGGTTCATGTTTTGGCAAAACCACTTCTTTAGGCACAGGAGCTTGGGTAGGGACTTCTTTTATGTCTCCACGTTTGAAGCCTTTGTCGAGCAGAATCTGGTTAACTGTGTCAAGGGCGGCTTGAACTTCTTTGGTTTCAACGGTTAACTTTTCCAGTTGATCTTCCAAGCGTTTTTTGAAGGCTATCATAGATTTCATTTTTTCTTGGTCTTGAGACAAGGCAATCAGCACTCGCAACTACTTAAGCGCTTGACACTTATCAGTTTTAGCCTTTTTGGGAATCACCAATTTTCTTCAACTGCGCACGATACATTTCCACGATTTCCTTGGAGGTTGTAGCATCTTCGGGTGCTTTGTCGATACGATATTTGCCCGTGAAGCGTGGGAAACGAATGGCCAAGCCTGCGCCTTTGCGGATGGAGTTCATAGCACACATGTGAATGGGGCTCAAGGTAACTTCTGCACCTAAAATATCCAAAACGACCGCCGGCTCAAACCAAACGTCAGCTTCCAACATGGATTGAACGCGGCTGTTTTTCCGTGGAACAACATGTTTCTGCAGCATTTCATGGAGTGTTGCCAGGTCTTTATCGGTAAAGCCAGTGCCACATTTGGTTACGGTTTCGAAAGTGTCGTTTCCGCCGTTGTATGTGGCTAACAGCAGGGCGCCGTATGTTCCAACTCGTTTGCCTCTGCCATGAAAAGCGCCGACGACTACTAGGTCCACAGTGTCTGTCATTTCGCTTCGGTAGTCGCGTTTCAGTTTTATCCAGAGCCATCCGCGACTTCCTGCCTGGTAAACGGAGTCTTTGGCTACGGATTTGCACATTAAACCTTCACAGCCCTCCGCGATGGCTTCCTCGAAGAAATCCTCCAGTTCCTTGGGACTTCTAACTAGTTTCTGGGTGGCGGGTTTCATGCGGTCGCTTTGCTTGATGATTTTTTCTAAAATTTTGCGCCTTTGCGGGAATGGTTCAAGGGTTAGGTCTTTGCCGTCAACGTAGAGCGCGTCGAACGCAAAAAGTGAAATCGGATAGTCTTTTATGGCAGCTTCCACGCCATATTTGCGTCGGCGATGCATGAGCTCTTGGAATGGGCGCATGTCGCCTGTTTCTAAATCCATTGCAACACATTCGGCTTCTAAAATGGCTTCCTTAACTGATATTTTTTCCTTGATTAAATCTACAGCATCCGGATATTGGTCAGAAATGTTCTCTAAACGCCTGGAGAACAGCACGACTTTGCCGTCTTTTTTGTGTGCTTGGATCCGTTCGCCATCGTACTTGTATTCGGCATATGCATTTGCCGCTGAATTTCTCTAAAATCTCTTCGGGCGCTCCAAGACGCTCGGCAAGCATGGGGCGAATTGGTTCAAAAACCATAACCTGAAACTCTTTGATGCCCTCTATACCTTTTTCGACAACGATGTTTGCGACTCTGCCTAAGTCTGAGGAGATGTTGTAGGCGCGTTCGATGAGTTCGCGAGCTTCTTTTCCGCCGCCGTAAGCAATCGCCAAAGCATCAAGCACCGACATGTCCGCAATACCCAAACGCAAGTTACCTGTTACCGTGCGGATGATCCATTTCGCTTCTTTAGGCGAGGCGTCAGTCAAGAGCCCACAGAGAAGCGCCATTTTCGTGTCTACCGCACCGCTACCTGAAGTTTTGGCGAGTTTGTCAAGTGTCTCATAAACCCGTTCGACAGTGAGTGTTTTTGTGAAGAAGGTTGATTGTTTGCGTTTGGCTAATTGTTTTTCTGAGGTTTCGCCGATGTCGCCACTTGTCTGCAACTCAGCTTGGATTACGCTTTCACTTTGTCCTGATGCACGAGAAAGAGCTTTTATGGCGAGTTTTTCTGCCACTCCCATCTCAACACCCATAAAATCTGGGTACAATTTGCCCTGAGTTAAATAAACAACTTTGGCGACCTCATTTTTGGGGGTCTTCTTTAGCAATTCAACAAGCAAATCAGTCATTTCTAAGCGTTTGGTGGTTGCTTCGATTTTCTCGTAGGAGTCGGCGATTATAGCGTAATCCATGTTTTTGGCTCTCAAGGAATACTGCTTGGCTGAACTTTTAAACTTACCACATAGTTTACAGTGGAAGATTTTATTAATTGAACCCGACTTATTTGAAACCATGAACATTTGCGTAGTTTACTTTTCAAGAACGGGAAACACAAAACGGTTAGCTCAAGCAATAGCTGACAAAGCAAAAGCATCCATCTTCGATTTAGCCTCAATCCAACCGTCAACTCTGGAAAACTGCGACTTCCTGATTTTAGGCACCCCCGTTGAAGGCGCCAGCCCTGCAAAAGAAACCCTAGCGTTCATAGAAGCTATGCCTAAAGTGGAAGGCAAAAAAGCCATGTTGTTCTGTACGTATCGTTTATTTGGAAATAGCAGGACCATGAATGCAATGGAGAAAACTTTATCAGCCAAGGGCTATGAGACCTTTCTGAAAGTTTCAAAGAAAGGCATGAAGCCTGAAAAAGAAACGGATTTCTCGGAAATACTGAGCGAAGTTAATAAGACTTTAGAAAAATCTCAATCATTAAAATAACTAATCAAATAAAAAACAAAAATAATAAAAAAGAAAATGGAAAAAACTTATTTGCCAAAATTAACAATTTAATGTTTTGTTGTTTTAGGTGCCGTCAATTAAATGGGCTGTTCCATCTGGGCAATAAACACAATTACCTTTCTCGGCGATATCGAATCGTTTACTGCACTGTTTCATTTGGGAGCATCCGTCGCAATCTCGTGATAACATTTCTTTTCCTCCTTTGTTATTATGATTTTTTTCATCGGTCATTATACACATGTTTGTTGAACTGGCGTTCTACCGATTCAGACACATGTACTTTCAACCATTGAAGTTCATATACGGATGCAAAGGACTCTTTTAAACATTCCCGTATTTAAAAAAACTGTGCCTTTGAAGCAATAATCAAGTAAATGACGCGATTGGCTTTCGAAATACTAGTTTGACAGCGTAACAGTCTTAAGCGCTGACGTTTAAGTTATGCTTGGATGATGAGCACTAGAGTCTGAGCTTAAGCAGTGAGATGGACTCGACGGGCGAACTGACACAGATTTCCTTATATCGAGTCACATATGAGGAGACTTAGAGAGGGAGAAACGTGACGACGCTTAATCAAAAGAAATTCAAGTACACCGTACCACTCACGCAAGTCACCGAATACGTCGAAATGCACCCAGGCGTGCAGGAATACTTGAATCAATTCTTAGAATCCAAAAACACCTATTACGAAAAATCAGTAGGCCTTGTACGGTTTTTCAACTGGCTAAAAATCATAAAAGGAATAGAGCATCACTCCCACAGAGTTTCTTAACCTACACATCAAAAAACGGGCAACCAACGATATAGAAGAGCGGCGATGGGCGCTGCGCCTGGTCTTAGATTATAGCCGAGATAACCCAGATCTTAAAAGGCAAAGCCAAAAACTACAAGTACACAGCCTTCTTTCTGCCAATCAAACAATTCTGCGACCACAACGAAGTACCCTTAACATCAACAGGCGGATTTTTCCCTAACCGAGAACGCAGAAAATACCAGGAGAAACCCTTCACAGTAGACTTCATAAAAAGAATCTTAGCAGTCCTCAACCAACGCGACCGGGCAATCTGCATGTGTGAAATGCAAGCAGGACAAGCCATCCAACAGGTACTCGTCGACATAAATCAACAAGCCAAAAGAGTTTTCCGCCTAATCGACTCCGGAGCCGAACGGATCCGCTTTGACTTTGAGGAACGCAAAGGCAACGGATTTCAATACTTCAGCTACATAAGCAGAGACGCCATCCAAGAAATCCAAAAATGGCGCCCCCTAAGACAACAAATCTTAGACCGCAAAGGCATCAAAAGCGACTACATCTTCATAGCCGACACCGGACGCCCCTGGATCCCCAAACACTTCCACAACACCGTAAGAGAAACATGGAAACGCCACGACCTTTACACTGGACCCCTCTCAATTCGCAGCCACGGATTCCGCAAGTTCTTCGAACAAGAAGCCTCCCCACCAGAACGAGGCATCAGCAAAGCATACATAACCTTCATGATGGGACACAGCGAAGGCAAAGACTCAAACGGCACCCGAGTAACCCACGCATTAGACGCCGTCGGAGGCACCTACGATAACGCCCCCAAAGTGTACCCAAACGCCGTAGAAAAAGAATACCAAAAACTCGAACCCTACATCAACATCTACACCGGCAAAACACCTGGAGCATTAGACCTAGATCCAGAAGACGAAAAAACCCTCAAAGGCTTCCTCAAAGACCTACAATCAGGAAAAATAAAAATAGTGCAAGCCTAACTTATTTTTTGGGTTGCAGGCAGCCGCTTCTTTTTCAGGCTTAGACCTCTTGAGAAAAACGGCAGCTTGCAACCTACCCCTTTTTAACCCTAAATAACGGGTTATTTGCCAAAACAACCCAAATTTAAGCCGCTTTAACAAAACTTTAAATTGCCATCCCCAATACACTTTCTTTTAGAGGTCTAAGCATATGACAGAATTTAAAACCAATAAACAATATCTTAAACAAACTTCCCCAAAAAAACTAAAACCCCCAACCCCCCAACAACAAGCCTTATCCGAATTCATACAAAAAATAACCCAACAAGGCCTAAAAGGCCAAGAATTCCGAGAAGCTAGAGATAATTTTATCTCTATCACTTTTTCCTCTTCAGCCGAAGAAGAAATTTTCCAAGAAAAAAAAGAACACGAATACTTTACGCGCCTAGAACAAAAATTCGACGTCGCCCGCGAACTCCGAGGCTACTAAAATGACCCAGATTTTTCTCCGGCGCCACGAAGGAGTCAGCTGGCTCTACCAATTCAGCTTCAACGGCAAAAAATTCTACAGCATCGCAGACAAAAACATCGTCCGCGTCCCCCCATACGAAGGCATCAGAAACAAACTAACCAAAGTCCTCCAAGGATCTGTCGAAGCCTTCGACGGCTGCTACTGCATAGAAACCAAAACATTAGCCATAAGCACAACAACCCAAACAACCCTTCCAGAGGCGATTCAATAATGACAACTCCAACTTTCGCATTAGGCACCCCAGATGAAACCTGGAGCAAATACGACCTACACGAACACCCCATACAATTCAACGGCAAACCAACAACCGTAAAAGCCATCCTACGCGGAGAAGACCAATTAGTAAGCATAGCAGGCAAAGGCTACCAGCTCCTCCCCAACGAAGAAGCCTTAAAAATCGCTAACCAAGCAGCTGAACTCACAGGATTCGTTCCCTTCTTTGAGAAGATGAAAGACAGCGCCTGGACATTAGGAAAACCAAGCGGCAACATCTTATGCAACGGCAAAAACACACAGATGCACGCCTTCTACGTACCCAAAGAAATCGAAGTTGAACTAGATCACCGCAGCAGAGCAGGACACCAAATCTACACATTAAGAGGCGAACAAGTCCACGTCGGAGTCGACGTCGTAAACAGCATCGACGGAAAAAAGAGCTTCGGAGTCGGCACATTCAGCTTTAGATCCATCTGCAAAAACGGAGTATTATTCAACAGCCAAAACCTCGGAGGCGTCAAACACGCTCACACCATCAGCCTCAAACCTGTAATCGAGCAACTCAAAACCTTATTCGTACAACAAATGGATCACGCCCGAGAAATCTTCGAAGGCTACCAACGTTTAGCATCAGAAAAAGTCACCACAGAACTCATCGAACGCCTCAAAAAAGCTAGATTACCCAGCAAAGTTTTCCCCGACTACATCCAAAACGACCAACCCGCACCAGCAGACACAACCAAGTGGGAACTTATACAACGACTTAACAGCAGGCATCTGGCACAACAACGAGAACGACGTCACAGGCAAAGAATTCCAATTCAACCAACTCCACCGAGCACTCCCAGTAATCGAAGTCAGGAGCCGCTAAAAATGCAACCTGCTAAACTCAGCTGCAAAAACTGCGGCAAACTCTCCGTTTGCTTCATCTTCCGCACACTCGCCCAAGGACACAAACAGATCTTCCCAGAAGGCAGCAAACCAGCTTTCCAAATCGAGGAAATCGCTAACATCTGCAACGAATTCATATCTCAAACAGTAATGGAATTATCAGGTTCAGAGGAACCTCAAAAATGACTCAATCTTCCTCTTTTTCTTGGAGGAAGGTAAGAGCTCGAATCTGGGTTAAAGCCGAAGAACTTTTTATGCTAGATCAGATGCACCATTTCAACTGCGATATTACTCCGGAACGCTGCGAGCTGCGGGAAAGCGGCTACTTTGACAAAGCCAAACGCATAGTTTTAAGAGAAGTCAACAGGGGAAATTGAAAGATGGCACTCTTCAAACGACGTCTAATTCACCTGATACTGTCCGGTGCTAAGACGCAGACTCGCAGGATCCATCAACGCCAATGGAAAGTCGGCAACACCTACAAAATCAAAGATACCTACTACTGCAAAGGCCTGGGAACAATCAAGGTCACAAGAGCATTCAAACAACGCATCGGAGACATCTCAGAGCAGGATATCCAGAAAGAAGGCTTCAAAACACGCGACGAATTTATAGAGACCTGGCGCCTAATCAACGGATCCTGGAACCCCGACACAATCGTTACAGTTTACGAGTTCATTTTAGTAGAGAAAGACAACGAAAAAGCTATCCGCTGAGTCATAAGTAAAAATGAATAATAGTTTGACTTATAACGGCGGAAAATTTGAGTAATTTCTGTCTTTTAAAAAAAGTAAAAGCGGACTTCTTTTTATCCTGGACCAAAAACCTGCAAAAGCAAATGTGGCCGAAAAATCTCCTACCAAAACAAAACCGGTTATTGCAAAGAATGCTTTGGCCGCTTCATTCTTAGCCCTAAGGGTGCTAATGACAAGTAGGCGAGATGCTTCAAAACAAAATTAATCTAGCTCTTAACTTTCAGCTACTTAAAACTTGATATTAAGTATCATGGCTCGCTTGCATTTCTCACAGCCTGAACTCTCAGTCAAATTAGCAACAAATCCGAAATCTCGGTCAACCCACGGGGAAAAGGGAAGCCTGCAGCCCCGGGAAGCGGTCAAGCATACCGCTTTCCCAAGAGATGCCCACACAAAATAGCCCTATCATAAAACAGTCCTTATAAAAATTAACATATTAGAATTAGAGATTAGAATGCTTGCTCCTCTTTAGTTTGAGCTTAACTTTTTGACGACTGAGGTTTAACCTGATTACGCAACTGATAAATAAGTGTAAACACTTAACTATTTATTAGAGACTATGAAACCTGCTTGCTCAATAACGACACCACTCAGTTCAAATCAAATGGCAATCTGGTCCATGTTAACCAAAGGTCTCTCCGTATCGGCTATAGCAGAAAAACTCAATACAACTAGGCAGTATGTGAACCAAACCCGATTAACAACAGAAGCCAAGCTTTCTACCACACTTTTGGAAGTAGCAAGAACAAACGACCTCCAAGTCACCAGACTCTACCCAAAAGAAGCTATATTGTTGGGTTTTCATCCAGGTCTTAAGCGTAAAGCCATCGTAACCTACACCACCAGCCATGGCTTAAAAGTCTGGTACTGGCACGACACCCCAGAGGAAGTAACTGACGCAACCTTCCTAAATCAAACAAGACAATACCTCATCGACATAGCAAAAGAAAGAGGCGTGGAAATCGAGGGCATGGAACAAATTCACCCTGCAAAGTTGGCGCATGAAATTTTCTGCCGATTGATTCCAGAGTTGAAAGCATGAATACAAAACGAAGGTTAAGTTCACGCATTCGAGGCTGGTTCCCATCCGATCCAGTTATGCAAGTTCGAGCAATGGGACTGCAAGAAAAATCCCGAAACAACTGGTCATACCTTAAAAACAGCGTTGCCACGGTCCTTGCGACGTTAGGCGTTGTTGTTGCGGTGTTTGTACTTTCTATGTCTTGGATAAAGATTGTAGTCTTAGGTTTAGCAGTGGGGTTGGGAGCGGCGTTTCTGTTATTACACGGCAAACATAGGTTGCGCAGGGCGGCTGGGTTCGGGTTAGTCGGAATTATGGTTTTCGCTCTTTGCTTTACAGCGTTTGAAAGTTACATGTTCTGGAATTCAGGGTATCCGTCAACTTATTCGCAGTCAAACCCTGGTATGACGTTGTCGATGACAAATTTCGTTAATCTTTCAGTGACAGAGTTAGTGCACAACGTTGAGGCAACTCCCACATTTACCCTTCTTGAACTAGAACATGGTAACTTGGCGTTTGATTCGATGTCTGTAATGCCGGGCGGGGAAAGGGGCGGATACATCGAGGTTAACTTTTTCTCTGCAACAGACCACACGTATTTCCACTTTTATAGCAGCAACGGCCACCCATTCATCGTGCAACAGATGGCTTTTAGCGGGCAACGATTGGCGCAGCTTTCGTTAGGGGAACCTGTAGGAACGTCACTTGGCAAAATCGACGAAATAGGCCTCTACGGGTTTTACAATCAAGCGCTACAACTCGCACAGAACCGCACATCCAGTCTGCCCAGTGTAGACTCGTTAAGCATAGCCATTGCATTCGCTCAATCAACGAACATATATGGAGGCTTAACTGTGCAGTTGATCGGTTCACATGTAACCCCAGACCCGCAGGGAGGAATACATGGCCAAGGCGTTTTGATTTCAGAGTTCCTGCCGGACGGCACACTGATTTACATGTCCCAGCCCACGGAGGCAAATACAGCGTGAATGTAAAACGCAGCTTGGGTTCACGAATCAGAGGTTGGTTCCCCAGAGAGCTAGTCTACCGAGCCGGAACAGCTCAATCCGTATGCCAAAGATGCATAAGTCACTTCCACAGCCTCTAATTGGCATCGTAAGGTTCATAGCTATATTCACTGCAGGCATCTCTCTATTGTTTGCTTTCTCCTCACTTCAAACGGTTCTAGTATTAACCTTGGCATCGTTTGGGATCTTCTTGTTCGTCTCAAATCGCAAACACAACATAGGGGTAAGTAAACTCCTTACAGGAAATGCACAATTTTTTTACTTGCATTCATTATTTTATTTAGCGGTGCGCAATTTTTTGTATTCTTAACATCGGGATATCCAACTACCAGTGTACCCCAATTTTCATATTCAAACGTAGTCAATATTTCGTTGACGCAGTATCTTCAAAACGTTGAGCAGTCAGAGAATTTCCGCCTATTGCAGGCAAACCATTTTGGAACTGTAACTTTTGAAAGATTGGAATTCCATGCCTATGATGAAGGCTGGTTAACATGGACTTTCCGCTCTACAGATACGAACTCGAAGATAACTATTGGCAACATAGCAGAACGTCCATACTACACAAACGTCGATAGTATACTTGAAAGTCTCTTCCCTCGACAGGCACTAACAGCCAAAAGTTATACTCTTCAGTCTACAGCAGAAACTTTTCAACAAATTGATCAGATAGGGCTAAGCTATTTCCAAAATCAGGCATTGATAACTTATCGCAACCAACCAGGCACCAAATTGGACGTAGCTGCCTTAAATATTTACATAGGATTTGATGATTTAGGAGGCTATCAAGGTTTAACTATTGTGTTCCAAGCAAGAGCTTTAGACCATGATAGTAGAGGAACACCTGTTTATCCTGGGTTATTTGAGGCTGAGTTCAAGCCAGACGGAACATTGCTCGCCTTTAGAAGCCTAAGTTAGCTTCACAGCACCCCTTCAAGGAATCCCCTCTGACTGACAACTTGACAGAACTTCAACGCGGAATCACTTATAAAAAGGGCTTTTCTTCCTTGTAAAGCTGCGGTTGTTTGAGGCTAAGGTAAGGAGGGGACTCATGCGGAGTACATTATCCGTCGCTGAATGCCTGTAGCTCATCAGGATTGTAACTTTACAGGTCGCAGGTATAGCGATCACTGAAAAGCATAACTGAGGAAGGTCAGTTGCTAATTTTTTAAGTCGGTGGTTTGTGGTCGGTTGTTTTTAGCTTTGTCTTTGAAATATCTTATTAAGTAATAGACGCCTGTCGTAAAAAACAGCCAAGTAAAAATTAAATTGTTTATGCTGACAGCATTCAATAGTATAACGATTGTTAGAGAGATTAATGATAGAATCCAAGATAATTTTACTCCAAAGAGCCAATCAGTTTTTTTGGACATTAGGTTAATTCTTATCCATTCCTTGTAAAGTGAAGCGGTATCGTAAGGAAATTCTATTAGCATCTTTGAAGCCAATTTGCCCTTTTCAGTAAGCATATACTGACCATTAGAATTCTTAGTTACAAGGTCACCTAGAATTTTTAAATGGTAGTTGAGCTTCCCTGTGCTACTCGCTTTGGTTATGTCTATTAGTTCAGTATAGCCTATGCTTCCTTTTTCATTTAGCGTTAAGATAATTGTGCGTCTTGTTTTATCCTTCAGTATTTCGTATAGGGAACCTATTCCTTGAGGCATAGTCCAAGAATAGGCATTGATTAATTTAGGTTTATTTGACTAAAAAAATAGTCAACGCCTAACCACATAGAGAAACGGCTTTTCTTCCTGGTAGGCAAGGGTTGTTATGGGCAAGACAAGGAGGGCAAATATGAAGGGTACATTATCCGTCGCCGATTGCCTACATCTCATCGGGAGTAAAAGGATATGATTATTGGACGTACTTAAAATGGGGTATAATAATCAATTTTTGAAAGTTTACTTTTCTTATAAATCCAATAGCCAGCAAAGCCGCCGATGAGTGAGCCGATTGTAAAACTCGTAATTATCCAAGAGTTGAAGCTAAATGTCCAGATTCTAAGTAATCCAATTACTAATCCACCGCTAAAAAACAAAATAACGCCGCCTGCAAAAGCACCTGCGAAAATTAAAGAAAGTTTAGCTCCCAACATCTGACTTGAAGGCTTTGACATAGCTCGCCTTCTTCTTGCCTTTTCAGCAATAACAAGAAAAACCATACCCAAAACAGTTGTTGCGATATATTCTGCAAAGGCTTGTAAGTTGATGATTCCGCTAATGTAGAATCCAAATTCTAAAATGAGAAAAACGGTCGAGAAAAGTCCGACCACAATATAGAAGCCTCTTGGAAACGGAGCATCTTGCTCTGATTGACTTTTCCTTTCGCAAAATTCTTCCATTAAACGGATAGCAAGTTTGCCCTTCTCAGTTAAAGAATATAGCCCATCCTGATTTTTTGAAACTAAGCCGTTCAACATCTTTATGTGGTAGTTCATTTTTCCAGTACTTGTGATTCCCTGACTATTCATCAAGTCTGTGTAGGTTTGGTTACCTCTCTCATTTAAAGTAAGGAGAATCCTCTGTCTGGTTTCATCTTTGAGGATTTTGTGCAGGGAAGCTATACCTTGACTCATAGACTTAGATTTGTTGCTTGGTTTATTTAGCGTTTTTTGACTAATTATTTTGTCAAAGGCATTAAACCAAACGATAACGTGGTAGGTCTAACACATCGCTGGAAAAAGATCATTGCTCCAAGTATGCGGTTTTTCGATGTCTAACTATCATAACAATTGAGAATAATGGAAGAGCAAATAGGGGAAAGTATGAGGAGTCCATTACCCGTCGCCGAATGCCTGAAGCTCTGCCGATGCTGACCGTGGGTGCGGTGGAAGAGCAGTCGCGAATCCTTCACCTGATCATATAGACATTCCAAGTTAACTTAACGTTTTTTATGTTTTAGTGTCCATATCAACGAGGTTGGCGGATTGGTAGCCCATGTTACAGCTATTTGGATTTGAACGCTACGTCCGCTCATCGCTTCAAAAGCTAACTTGTTTCCTAGTTGCGGTGTCGTGCCTGCTGTTAGAACTTGATGCGGCGCTTAACAAGCTCGCTGTCAAGTTCGGTTGATAACTTGTCCCAGAAACAGGAGACGCAAAAGTGTAAGTTTGTACTACTCCATCAACGGTTACAATTACTCTAAGGTTTGTTGGTTGAGTTGTTGGCCAAACGCATCGTACCTCTAAGCTTATGACTTCAACGTTTGCAGTTGTTGGCAAAATAGTGTAGACTTGGTCGCTTACCGGAGTGTTTTGAGTGACGTAAATGTCCGGTTGGATCACATAAATCTGGGAAGCTGCCAAGGCATCTATGAGGTCTTTTATGTTTTTTAGGCTATGAGTGTCTTTTAGGAATCCTGTGCCCTCAATATCTGCGGTCTCTTGGTCCATGCTCATTGATTCTTACCCTCCGCTAACACTTTGATTGTTGTAGTATTACCTGCAACGTTGCTAGTGAACCCGACTTTCACGAATCCATAAGCATCTCTCAACGTTTGAGCAGCTGAGGTGTTGGCAGCCAATACCTTATTCACAGCATTTGGCAGCGGTTCCCACTTTACGTTGGGGTCGATGGCGCCATAGATTGTGTACTTGGCAGCATTTGCTAAGCCAGTGTTGATTACTTCGAAGACGCCTTTTGAGAAAAGGCGAATATCAAAAATCGAAGAAAACTGTTCAACATCAGAAGTAACAACGCCATCCGCCAATATCTTACGTTCACTAATTTGGCCATTAAGACTAAAGATTTCATCATTTGCTAACGCAAACATACTCATTTTTTTATCCTCCAGAACCAGATTTACCCTGGTTAGCTTGATCTTCTAAAGAATCCTCTGCTGCAGCCTTCGCTGGGTTAGGCTCCCATAACTCCCAACCGGATTTAGCGGCGTTCTTACGGAATTCCTCAGGACGAATAAGAGGCTGTGGCGCTGTCGCCGCAGCAATGAGATCGGAAATTAACAGTTCAGGCTGGTTAGGTGTGCCCCAATTCAAACGGGTCCCAGCTTTTACTGGGTCAAGCCCATTCTGCGAAAGCACTACAGAGAAAAGCTCTCGCTCAACCTGACGCTTCACATAGCGTTGTACAGGTCTAATTAGCATGTCCTGCAACGCCAAAGCAGCGTTTGCGGAAGCTTCCGTAAATCCCGGAGTGCTAAAGAGCCTTGGCAAGGGTGTTTCGCATCCGAGGTAGAATTGGTTGACCATGTGGTCGATGTAGTTGGCAAACCCAATAGCCCTTGGGTCGATGGTGACTGGCGTAACAGTGGCGTCTTTGAAGGCGTGGAATAGCCAGGCGCCCTCTTCAGGTCGGTTCTTGACCATCTTTTCTAAAGCTTTAATCGCCTCGTTCTTTGCACCCGGCAACCCAACCACGACGTCGGGACCCGCATACTTCTCGATAACTTTGGGCATTAACCGCTCTATCTTTGCCTTCATCTGTGCATAAGCAGGTCGTTTGTCACCATTCACCGATAACGTATGCAGAAGAACCTGCAGCAACCCAACCCCAAAGCCTGAAGACACCACGGGATTGAGTTGCCAATGGAGCACCGCTTTTGGAGAAAGAACATCCTGGTCAACTCCAGCGTTGGGTACCGCGTAAATTGGTTTTAGCTTATACCCGGTGACGTTATGAGGAATACGGTATCCGGGCACGTTATCAAGATTAACTTTCCAGACTGAATCGATTGGAAGCCTTAAAACATCGGTTAGTTTGTTGGGTGAGAGGCGCAGCCAGAAATCGTTGCCACAAGCAATCAGCGGCTTCGCCATATCGTTGAGTAATTTGTCTAAGTTGACGCTTTCGCAGAAAGCATCCACACAAGCCTTCGCCTCAGTTGCCTTATCATATTTTTCATCAACTGTGGTGTAGAAGCCCATGCCCACGGTTGAAGCGGCGAGCAAGTCGACACTGCTTTTGCAGGTAGCATCACGATAGTACAGTTGCATGATGTCGGCTAAGGGTATGTCGCTTGTTTCATAGAAAACGGTGCTGTTGGGAGAAGCGGAGCCATAAGCCGCGAAAGTTAGCATTTCTTGGAGTTTCTTAATCGGATTCTTCAACTATAGAACCTCCAGGCAAAAGCCAAAGCTACCATGAACTCAAACTCGGCGTAGTAGCCCTTTGGCAGTGGATTAATAGTTTTCATTTTTTAATTCAACCTCGATGGG
This sequence comes from Candidatus Bathyarchaeota archaeon, assembly GCA_963741295.1. GTDB lineage: Archaea > Thermoproteota > Bathyarchaeia > Bathyarchaeales > Bathycorpusculaceae > Bathycorpusculum. Next base: position 92,778 of record CAVUHI010000021.1, on the reverse strand, counting down.
TTGTTGAGATACTAAAATAGGGGGAACGGTCGGAGTGACCGACCGAATTGTTGCATACTTTGAGTACCTGCAGATCGCGCTTGCCGTCCAAACCATAAGAGCGAGCAGCCAGATCAGGCGTGTAGGTCTCCATTACTTCACCGCATTCAGGACAAATTTCCCAGCAAACGCAAACTACTGCATCACCATGTTTTGAGTGGTATTCACGGTCACACTTCGGACATTTGCCGCTAAATTCAGTGTTGTAACTCAACTGACGACGCCTAAGTCAAAGTTGTCTTAATGTTGGTCATTCTTGCTATTGCGGTGGAACGTAGAACACTTAGGCCAAAGCGGGTAGATCCACGTATGCCGGATTTGCCTGTTTTTGCGTCATACCAATCTTCAACTGTAAGATCTCTGCGTAAAAGCATCACTGAAGCTATTCGTGTGTCAATTGCGTAAGCTATGCCGTTGGTGATTTCGTTGCTGACTTGTACCTTCATGCCCAAGACGCTTCCGATGCTCCCTTGCTCTATGTCTGTTTGGTTACTTGGCAGGTAGACGGATTTTACGAATTTGTCATCGTTTAGCAGTTGATGCAGTTGCATCTCATTGATTGCCAAAACGTTTGGGCGCCAGTTCTCTTTTCGCACCGCATAACGTAAAGCGAGCAGTTGAGCCCAGCTCAAAACTGCAGCTCCTCCTGCAAGTTCTGCACCTGTAGCTAAGTCAGCCGCTGCGATTGCTCCGTACATTGCGATGATTTTTTGGGTTTCCTTAACACCCACAGCCCTACCAACGTTGCCCATCATGCGATCCAAAACGTTCCAAGTTGCATCTTCACTAAATTCCTGCGTCCATTCATCGCCAGATTCAACAAGCAAGTTTGTGCTAACGTCTACAGTTGTTGGTTTTTTGCCGCTTAATCGAACCGCTCCGCCCTCAGCATATTGGTATGCGATTGCTCCGCCATCTAACGGAAAACGCTCAAGTGCCTCAGTTGTTGGCAAGACGTTGATTATGCTCCTGCCGATCAGTTCAGGCCAAGCCGCATCGACCATCGTATCATGCATACGCCCTAAAGCGTTCGCGGAATCGCTAAACAAGCCTTCCTTTATGCCCATAGCAATGTATCGTTTCAAGAACGGGTTAGTTTCCGATTTACGCTTAAGTTCTTCATAAGCATGCTTTTGGTCATTGTCTTTTTGCATTAATGCTTCATAAAGTCGAGGCTTCATTCAGCGAACCTCAATGAATAGAAGATCTCCAGCAGTCGTCGTAGATTGCAGCGCATAACCAAGTTTTTGATTAAAAGGCACAGCTACAGTGTATTTTGCTGCTCCGCCTTCATCAACTGCCTGACTTACGTCAGTTAGCATTAGGACTCGACGGAAGAATCAGCACCATAAACTGCTTTGCCCCGAGTGATAGCGCCGCCTGCAGCAACTTTAACACGACCCCGAACCAAGACTGGAACAGGTTCCGTATCAGCAACTGTTTTCATTGCGATTCCAATGCAATCTTGAGCAGCTCCTGCAGGTGTAACCTGCTCATCTGCGCTAAGATAAACAGGATCACCCTTCGTTATTGCAGCGTCAGCAGTGAAACTTTCAATGACAGCGTTTGGATCGTCAGTTTCGCCAATGGCCATGCATGATTTTCCAGAATTATCAGCCATTTAGAATCGATCTCCAAAAATTTTGCCTTAACGACTGCCAAGTTCGTCCTTTGCAGCCGGTCTATGTGACTTTGAAAAATCACGGAGATTCACTCCGAATTGGCTGGTTCGACTTCAGCACAGCATTTTCCTTTTCTAATGCTTGAATTCTGACGTACATATTGCGGATTACACGACCAATTGCTTCATTGTGCAAAAGCTGATGGTTAGCAGCTTCAATTATGTCGTCGGCTTCTGAATTGTTAACTTCATGAAGCTTTCCTTGTGCAGGCAACTCAGCCATTATTTCGCCTTCAGCTTTTCCTTAGCCTTCAAAAGTTCAGCTCGAATTGCTTGACCTTGACGTTGCATGCCCATCGATGACCGCTCAACCATCACTGGTGGAACGAGTTTTTCAAGAACCGCAATGTGTTCGGATACAGGCATTAAGACTGGTGGCACAGCCAACAGATCCACGCCCGGCGCTGATCGCTTAAAGCCTTCAATCACCGTGTTCGCATTTGTCAAGTCGCCAGCAGCTTTGACTCGCAACTCTTCAGCCAGCTTAGCTTTGTTCTCCGCTTCGCTCTGCAGCTTCTTTGACTCTGCTAACTCAACTTTGAGTTGCTCGGTGACAGCGGTGTCTTTTCCGCCAATTTTAGCCGCAACTTTCTCGGCAAGTATGTCTAAGTCTTTTTCTTCCAATTTCTCAACTCCATTACTTTGAACAATATGAGGCTCTAACCGTTGATTACCTGAGGCTTCAGCAGCTGCCGCTTGCGCATTATCCCCACATGAACCACAAGTCGTAACGACGTATTCCCCAGGTTGACCGCAAAAAACACATGAAAGTGAATCGGGAGTTGTTGGCGCCAGAAACTCCTTGGGACCGCTAGTGGTGAATTTTCCGTAGCAATCTTTGCAGGCAGAGACAAGATAATCAGCCTTGCCGCCACAACCGACGCAGGAACCGACTTTAACCATTTTTCGTTCTGCAACTGTGGCTTAAAACTCTCGGCGATTTGCTCAACTGGCATAATTCTTGTTAATGGAATTCCTGGAAGCATCGTTTGTTTGGTTAGCCATCCTAACCCGGTTAGCACAAGACCTTGCCCTGGGATGCCATGGCTCCATTCACCCTCGATGCTAACGCTTACGATTTCTTTTCGTTGAATCATGCCAACAAGCGATGATGTTTTGGGAACCCGGCAAACGCATTCGACACAGTCATCTTCGAACTGTGCAGCGGTGACTTCGACGCCCTCGAGCATCTTTGTGTGGTCATGGTTTAGGTCGCTGGGCTTTCCAGTTAATGATCGGGCAGCTTGCAGGACCTCATCGCGTGTGAAAGGCGGTGTGTCCTTGTTCATCGATTCGACGGGAAACAGCGCTTCGACTTTGTAGTAGTAGGCGTCTTTGTCCTCTTTGACAAACTGCAGCAGAAACTTTGCCCAATCAAAATTCTGTTTAATCCCGCCGGCTCGCTGCGCACCCTGCAGATAATAGCTTTGGGTTTCATCCAAGTTTGAGTCTTTTACCCAACCAGAATACCGCTCTTCGCCGAGTTGGAGGTTTTTGCTGTAGTGTTGCAAAAATGCAGCATGAATCTTCTCGAAATCCGGATGCCTAACCATTTCTCAGTATCAAATCCTAAGGTATGAGAAAACAGTCCAACCCCTAAGCACTAATAACTTATTATCCCAAACACGCCAACAAAACTGGAAGCTAAGAACCGATTATAGCAAAATTTGGCATCTCTTTCGCCAGATTGCCTAAAAAAGCAGTCTATTCGAGTAAGTAACCTTTTTACACGACTAGAAGCGAGATAGACCTTTCCATTTGAAAAGCAACTCGTCATGCACGTTAAAAGCCATCACTGTGAGGCGTCCATAGTTGGCGATTACGTAACCTTTCGCCGGGCTGCCTTCACGCACCAAAACTGCAACTCTCTGCCTCACTTCTCGGTATGAATCGGCGTTTGCAACAATCCACTCTCGCTCGCATGACCCTGGCCGGTCATAAGCTTCAATTACTTTATTCTTTGCCAGCTCGATCGCATCCTCCATCGACAGCCCTCCATAGCAGATTTGTCCTCTACGCAAAACTTTCACCCTCACAACTTCGTTTTTCTTTCGGTTGAATTATTAACCCTATTTGCCTTGCAAACTCCAAGTCAGCCTCCGCTTGAGATAACTTTCTTAAGGCGTTGGAGTGAGAACGCATAACGTCGGGAGGATCTTTTTTGATTTTTCGGCTTATGCGATAATCAGACAAGCCACGCTTACTGAGTTGCAGAATCGTCTTTTCCCTCTCAGTCAAACCAACAGCATAACGAACCAATCAGACACGCGCCCCACAGAAGACTTGAAAAGCCACCAAACTGCAATGTCGAAATCATAATCCCAATTTAGGCTTGTTTTGCTGAAAAAGGCTGTTGTTAAGCCTTAACAACAATTGTTAAATATTAACAAATTGCAAATATCGTAATAGGTCATACTCAGTGCGCAAACACCCAGTAAGCATAGCCCTCTCTAATCGTATACTTCAAAAAATAGATCAAGAAGCAATGCGGCAGAAAAGGTCAAGAAGCGAATATGTGGAACTTCATTTTGAAGATGTTTTCGCCAATCAATAATGCAGTCATAGTCTAATAACTTCATCTTCTTTTAGTTGCCGCAAAACCAACTTTGTGAAAGTTAGAAGTGTTGGAGAAGCAAAGTTCTGATCATATTAAGGTTTAGATGCTTATTTCCGTTTTTTTATTGTGAATGTAGCGAGGACAAAAACTGCGACGATGGCAATTATTGCGGATGCGATGAAAACCAAGTTCAAAGGAAGCGACTGACTCTGTGGCGACGCTGACGGTGACCGCTTTGCAGCTTGAGTTGGTGTCATTGAGGTGTTTGATCGGCGTCGATGTTGAAATCGGGACGAGCTTAGAAGTAGTGTTTCCGGACGGAATCGCTGTCTGATTATTGTTGGAACTGGCGAAAGTTAGAAACCAAAGGCTTGAGTGACTATAAGATAGCTCGCAAAATCAGCATCGACCCACCTTTAATAACCCGTAGTAAACGAAACGCCTACAAAAAACTCAAACAAGCCCAAAACGACCTACAATATGCAAAACAAATAGGCAAAACAATAAACTAAATTTAATCCCTAATTCCAAGTTGAATTATAATCAGTAAGCATAGCCCTCTCAAATCGCATACTTCAAAAAATAGACAAAGAAGCAACTAAAGATAAAAGGTCAAGAAGCGAATATGAGTGAGCTTCACTTTGAAGATTTTTCGCAAAAAAAAACTGCCAAAGTCTACTGATTCTCTTTCTCTAATTTCAATAACGTACAATAGCATGACAATCAAAAACTGGGAGAAGAATTGTCTACCTTGGGAAATATGAGAATGGTGGGTGTTCTCCTAAAGAAGGACGCAGCAAGTGTCTAACACTATTTCTCTACACTCTTAGCATAGTAAGACCTATATTGATTTTTTTAATCGATTAAAGCGATTAACCGGTGTAGTTAGTTGTTGTTTGGGGGCAACCACATATGGTTAAATTCTTAATGAGGCTACGATTATTTTTAGAGATGCAATATCAAATGACTAATGAAACAAGAAATACTATAGATAAACAGATTTTGCATAATTATGAATTCGGACTCGGAGGTCGTGTCTAATGGGTAGTCCACAACCGGTTGCACATATTGCCGGACCCGCCGGCGAAGTTAAGGTGTCTTACTCTTCGAATCAAGGCACTGCCGTGGAGGGCCTAAGCGATTCAGGAAGTGGCATTGAAGGCGAAAGCAAATCTGGATTTGGTGTCACAGGGCATAGTGACAGTGGAAAAGCCGTCTCGGGTATAAGCATCTCAGGCATCGGAGTGTATGGAAGTGGCAAAACTGCGGACAATTTGACGGAAACGTCGAAGTATCTGGCAATTTAAACGCAGCTGATGTGACTCTTACAGGTGCAGATTGCGCTGAGGACTTCGTTATTGCCAATGCTGCAACGCTAGAGCCCGGAACGGTTGTCGTATTCGGTAGTGAAGGCATAATCAGTGAAAGCACGGAACCTTATAACAAACGTGTTGCTGGAGTGATTTCAGGTGCTGAAAATTACCGCCCTGGAGTAATCTTAGGTCGCAAGGACAAATCTAGCAAAGGCAAAGCGGCTGTTGCCTTGATAGGAAGAGTCTATTGCAAGGTAGATTCTTCATATTCACCTATAGAAATCGGCGATATGTTAACCACGTCCCCTACCTCAGGGTTTGCCATGAAGGCAACTGATCCATACGCGCATTGGAGCAGTCATTGGAAAAGCCCTCGCACCTCATTCTGGTGGACCAGGTTTGATACCCATACTTGTTACATTACAATAATAAGGAGTCTAATGATGACAGACACTAAACTCACGGTCAAACAATTCGCCATTTTAACTCTGGGTCAAACAGCACCACCTTGGCACTTAGGCAAACTGCTTGAGGTCTATAACCAGAAGTTCGTTCCTTTGCTATCGACAATTGCCAGCTTATCGGAAACAAAGGTAGTTATGTACGCATCCATACGTTCCGCCAAAGCAGTTGCAGACCTCCTATCAATGCAAGGAAAGGTTGACGGCGAATTATAATCGGGAAACGAGCTTTGGGTATCTTCGACGCAACCGACAATAAGTGATCTGGAAACGCTCAATCAGATTTTGAAGCCGATTGACGCCTCAATTGTTTATTTGAGTCCTGATTTGTTAAGTACCTATAACTACACAGATTACACATACCAATCGGGATATGATAGTAACGGCAACTTTTATAATCGTGCAGTACCTAAAAATGTCGTTGTCCCTGGGTATATTCCTGCTTGGGCAATAATTGGATTTGCAGGGTCCTTTGGTGGGTTAGCAAGCCTCTCAGTTAAGAGCCTTCCTTTCGCTCCTGACAAGTGGACCAGTGATGACTGGAACACTCTAAAAAGTTTAAGCGACGGTGTTGTAATTGTACCTCTGGGGACCTCTTTTACGTTGGCCGGTATTGCTTTGCATCAGACCAAAGGTATGATCCCGGATCAAGACGAAAGGACCAGAAACAAATATGTTTATTCTTGGAGGAGGGTACTGAAAATGGGTGATCCTGTTGGTGTGCTAGGTCTATATGTAGAAGGTGATGAACCACGATGTGAGATGGTAGGTCCCACCCCATTTTCAAATTGGACATGGGCGAATACGTTTTAATGACACTTGGGGCCCCTCTAACCACTAACAACATTGAAAACATGCTACGCTGGATGGTTAACGAAAATTTTCCTATAGCGGTTCCTACTCCAAAGAAGTCGACTTGGTGGGGTTCTCATGTCGACAGTCCTAACAGAATAAATCCTTTTAACAACGGAGAACACTCAGGTGGTGGTTCAGGATTGGGCACCTACGTTGATCTGTCAGCCGCAGGTTACTGGATGGCAAAATTGCTTACATATCCAAAATATGCTGCAATTAAGAATGTTCTGATGAACGATGGAAGTCCAGTTGACTTTTCAGTAGCTGTAGTCAAGTCACCATTTTCATTATCTCATTATAGAGTAAGTTCGGCTGGAGCACCAGCAAAGTATGTTGTAGATAATCGGGGGCCTGATATTCTTGCACATACTGCTGTGCCTCCTGAAGTATTCGCGCCAATTTCAAAAGGAACGAACCTCTCAGGTTCAAATGGTGTTGGCTGGAATTTCATGAATTCGCAAGTTTGGAATCCCAAAACTCAACAATTGCCTCCTGATGTAAATGTTCTTGATCCTTCAATTACATCAATCGACCTCTCCAAACTTAGCGGTCCGCCTACAAGTGACGCTTCTTCTGTTCCTAGTCCAGTGCTTGTCCTATTCCTAGTTCTTGTTATGTTGCTTGTACGCCTCCTGGTGATGGTACATGTCCAGGTGATGGTACATGTCCAGGTGATGGTACATGTCCAGGTGATGGTACATGTCCTGGCAGTGATAGCGGTGCTTGTGATTATTCCACTTTTCCAGGCTTAGCACTTTCAAAGTTTCAAGAAAAAAAGTCTTCCCTGATGAATTCTATTTTCAAAAATGAGTTCGGTGACTTCAAAGAAATAATCAAAAGTCTATCTAGAAATGTGGATAAAAAACCTTGAACTTGCGAGAAAGAAACATAATAGCTAATTCATTAAATCAGTTCTCTAAAAAAATGCGGGTCAAATCTTAGATGATATTAAATGCTGATTTGAATATGTAAAAAAGAAGGTTATCTTAGGTTACATGGTTTATTCGACAAAATCTGAAAGCAGCTCAAATAATGGAATAAACTTCTATAAACGAATGGGAAATAGCAAAGTGCACAGATCAAAATTTACTCATTTATTCCAAAAAGGTCAACACTACTGCTTTTTTCATACTTTGACTCGTCGTATGGTTTTTGGAGAAAACATCTTATGCGAACTTTTTAAAACTTTTGAGAATGCAACGCCTATTCAAAATGTAATTAATTATTACTCTAAAAAATACCCTTATGATTTGGTTATTCAAATCATTGAAATTCTTTTGAAAAATCGATTAATAGTTGAGGATGAGGAAACAGATATTCAGGTTACAAAAATCTGCATGATCAAGCATTAAATCAATATCAAATCCAACACATGTATCTTCTCCCAACAAATGCGTGTAATTTCCAGTGTAAATATTGCTTTATTGAAGATGAAATGCGAAATCAAACATCTATTTTTATGGATACTAAAACGGCGGAAAATGCAATACGAACATTTGCTAAGCTAAGTCAAAACGCACAAACAATTAGAATCACGTTTTACGGAGGGGAACCATTGTTAAATCCAAAAGTTACTTTTTTCTCGTTACGTTTCATTCGTCAATTAGAGAAAGAAGGAATTTTTTCCAAGAAAACCCATGTGTCTTTACTTAGTAATGGAAGTTTGATCGATAAAGAGACTGTCAAGGTTTTTGAGGAGACAAAACCCTCTATTAGCGTTTCAATCGATGGTCCACAGATTTTGCATGATTCAGCCCGTATTGATCAACACGGTAACGGCACTTTTAATGAAGCTTTAAGGGGGTACAGACTTCTTCAAGATGCTGGATTAAATCCCGGAATCTCTTGCACTCTCAATGCCTACACAATTAGAAATATTGACAAAATTGTCGATTTCATAATTAATGAACTCAAACCAAAAGGGATGGGGTTTAATCTTCTCCTTCCACAGATAAAAGGCATTACTCCTTGTTCTGATCTTGATTACGAATTCGCATCTCAACAGTTAATCAAAGCTTTCAAACGCCTTCGAGAAGCAGGTATTTATGAAGATCGTGTGATGCGTCGGGTTAAGCCTTATTTGTCACACTATTTTCACTTTAAAGATTGCATGGGTGTTGGTGGACAAATAGTTGTTTCACCATCAGGAAAAGTCGGTCCTTGTCAAGCATTCTTGGGGATTGATGATGAAAAGTATTTCCCTTTAAGTATTAATCATTTGGCTAGCGAACTGAACAACTTTCGTCAGATACTATTCTCAAAGAGCCCATTTTTTTTGAATGGAATCATCGCTTTCCATTAAATATGATTAAGTGCATCAATTGTTACGCGATTTCAGTTTGTGGAGGAGGATGTCCTTATGCATCTAAAATCGATAAAGGGTCAATATGGGAAATTGATCAACGTGTTTGTTTCCAAGCAAAAAATATTTTGGAATGGATAATATGGGATACTTACGAGCATAATGCAACAAAGAAAGATTTTACTTTGTCAGATAGTTTTAATCGTCGTGTTGGCTGAATCGAAGAGAAGTTAATTTTAACCCGGCTCTCCTCTTCGCGTTCTAAACTTGCACCTGCAGCACCTAGGAACTTCTTCGACGTCGACGGCGCCATAAGCATCTAAAGCAAAACTCGTTAACGCCCAATGCCAACCCCGCTGCTCAGCCACACATTCCCCAAGTTTTCGCAACAAACGCTTATTCATTCGGACAAGTCGACGGCTGATTTGGTGACGTGTAACTTTGAATCGTTCCAGCTTAACTGCTAAATCTTTGGGTAATAGGCCAGATGATCCTGATTCAAAGAGTACCTGCAAAATCTCCCGGTCAACCTCGTCTTCACAAGCAATCTTTTCGATGAGTGGTCTTTTAAAATTAAATGAAGGTTTCAATCCTTCAAAGATTGTTCGAAGCATCAGCTTAATCTCGCTGAGCTCCTGGGCAAGTTCTTTGTCTTTTTGAAGCAAGTATTTCAATTTTCCAACCTTATCCGCCTGGCTACGCTTCTCTTTAGCTGGCTTTTTCGCTATCTTCATCAGTCGTTTTGAACAGTGTTTTCTTTAGCTTCCATGACAAAATGCACACTCCAAGAAATCCACTCCATCAACATTACTGGAAATTTGGTGTCGGTAATCAGGACTAACCACTAACAGAAAACCCATAGCTGAAAAGCATGGACTTTTACCATACCCTAGCAATGCGTGCCAAAAGTGCCTTTGAACAGCTTTTAACTTCCAAAAATGGCTTAAGATACATATTTGTTGCCTCCCAAATCTTTCGCTTGATCTTTGGTTTCACCTTCAAAATTGAAAACCTGAGTCAACGCCGCAGTTAACTTGCCAATGTCGCTTCTAAGGGCTGCAACCTCACCCTCAAGACTTTTCACTTTCTCGACGTCAGCAACTTTATTTTTGTAAATTGCCTCGAGCAAACGCTCCATCGACAGTGATCGGGAATTGCTAAACTTCAACGCTTCACTAACTCGCTTAACTTCTTCCTTTAACTCGAAATGCTCTTGGGCTTTATCGGCGCCAGCAAACCCCATGGCGATGGCCTCTTCAAACTTATTCACGCTCACCGGACGAACAGTCTTGCGTTCTTTGCGAACCAAGTTCTCTTCTTTCTGGTACACCCGTTCAACCATTCCAAAGAGATCCGTCTTAGTTACGCATTGAACGCCATCGATGCGTACGCCGTGGTAGTCTTTGTTGCATTCAAAAGTCAAGATCTGCAGGTCGTTGAGTTGCCAGCCCAGATGATCCTGGACAATGTCAAACCAACGGTTAACGCCAATAGACAAGCATCATGACTCATACCGCCAACGTCGCAGGCGATGTACCCAGAAATCTTGCGCCTCTCCGCACCAAAGCAAACATGAATCTTTACGCCGCCAACAAATTCGTCTTTTTCCCAAGACTTCACATCCTGACAAACAAAGCTGCGTAAGCTGATGTTGTGCACGCATAGTGGCACGAACCGCAACCCGTAGGTGATTTTGTTGCAGTAACTTCCAACATAAGGCTGCAGAATTAGCCCTTTTGCCAAGAGTTTTCTTAGAACCACTCGTACGGTGGTGCATTGGGCACGTGTTGGTTTGCGTGGAGCATGGATTTTGCGGGCAATCTCTATGGGTCTGAGCTCAATTTCTGACTCATCAATAACATGAAAGACCCGCGCCTCTACGCCCCAGTGCTTATCCGCTAAACTGTTTAAACTGGTGTTGCTAGAGGTGTTTGCGGAGTTATCAGTTGGGACAGCCAAAAAATATACCTCTAAGTTTGCTCCTTTAACTTCTCAATTCGAGTGCAGCAATGAATGAAAAGTTCTGGATCGCTGAAAATTGATTTGGGACAGAACGTCCCATTTACACAAAGCCGATTTTCTGAACCAGGATAAATAAACCCTCTAACAAACTCACAATTGTCCGAAACATCAGCGCTGCTTTCTCAACAACAACTGGCGCCTTGATCACAGGCTTAGCGACTGGCCTGATCTTGAGTTTGTCAGCTGAACGGAAAGTCAACAACTTCGCCTGTTCTTCTTCACTGTAGAAATTAACCAAAGAATCTTTCTTACTGCTCATCGAGGTTGCGACTCCTCATAGTCGTTCCATTTATCTTCAGCTTCTTTCTGCTCCTCGGCGTCTGGCGAATCACCCTTCAAACGCTTGTACTCATCCCAAAAAGGCTGAGACCAATTCATCATCTTCAAATGCTTACTCCAAGTAGCAAAAACTATTTTCTGCCAAAACCCGCTGGTGCGATAATCAAAAACAAATTGCGCATATTCCTTAGCCGACCATTTCTCCATCTTAACAAGAGTCTGCAGCTTCATGCCTTGACCGCATACCGGGCATTTTCCACGGCCACGATCAAACCCTTTCTTAGTGCTAATCAAAAACAACCGCAGCTTACTGTAGCTTAAGCAAAATGGGCAAGTTGTTCTCTTGAAAGGATCAATGCCTTTTTCGGTAACAGTTGCAAACTTATGCGGATTACCCTTTAACGAGATTTCTTGGCTATCAGTTTTAAAGAATATCGACTGCTGCAGATCCTTTTGCACTTTTTCTTCATTGCGCCAATGCTTTTTCTGCAAGCTTGACGCGACATGAACCTTACCGAAAATAGGAATGTTCTTGGGTTTAGGCAACTCAAGAAACCTCCTTAGGCGATTCAACGTTGCCCAAAGCACGCTGCGTAATTTCCTCTAACTCATGGAAATCAGCATTATAGTGCAAGGCAAGTTTGACAAGAAAATGACGCATCGTATTTGCTGCGGCTTCTAACTCGTTTTGATTCAATTAAGAAGCCTCCGCGTTATTTACTAAAAAAAGAAAAAAGGGGAAGAACGGAGAGAAGAATTTGAAAAATGGAGACATCGCCATCGATGTCGGGGCTACACCACCCCGGCCACTTTCTATTGTTTTCGACTATCTTTGCCTTTGGTCTAATGCTTGGTTATTACTTATTTTCTTTTCCTCAGGAATATTAAGTTGTCCTTTTGACAGACGTATTCGACTCCAACTTCTAGCAGGCTTTTGATTTCATCTGAGTTTGTAGGACTTTGACTGTAAGCCACCTGACCTAAAGAAGATTATTGCATTTGCTAAAATTTAGTAAAGTTGCTACTGTAACTGTACCTAATACTTGAAGGCAATTTTGTTGCTCAATCTTCATGTATCAATTACATCTAAGTTTTGATAAAACACTTGCTGGAAGACAAGGAGTTAGCACTCAATTTTAGGGTAGGAAGCAGCGTTCTCACATTTTGCAAATTAGATTTGGCAAGAGGTAAAGTAGTCTTTGCAGATTTGGTGAATAAGTCTTCTTAAGAAGTGTTATTTGGCATCAAGATATTGGATTTAGACTGTCCATAAAGAAGGTAAAGTATGCAAATCAAAAATACATGGAACCACAGAATGCCCCTTGAAAATAAAAGTTACTATGGTGGCATCTATATCTATTTCATGAATCAAAAACTGCTAAAATCAAAGAATGGCAACAAGAAACCCGTGATGAATGTGAAATAAAAATGCTGTATGCAAGCTACCACACATTAATTTAAACAATCCTCGAGTAATGCATTAACAATGAAAGCAAAAAAAGTAATGTACGCAATTTTTTTAATTGCATCAATAGCAATCTGCGCATTCTTGTCGTTTGGAGACTCATTTGCCGCGCCTACTCCAACCCCAACTGCATCACCCACCCCTAGCCCTTCGCCCTCACCAAGTCCAACACCTACAGCGACCCCAAGCCCAACGCCTTCACCTTCACCCACTTTAACTCCTACTCCGACGCCTAAACCCACAGCAAGCCCGAGTCCAACACCAACGCCTACTCCAACAATAACTCCAAGCCCCATTCCTTCTCCAACAGCACCCCCGACTCCAACTCCCACACCCACGCCTAGTCCAACGCCCACAGCCTCACCGAGCCCAACTCCATCACCCACACCAAAACCCTCAGTTTCACCTAATCCCAGTCCAACGCCAACAATTCAGCCTACGCCAACACCCTCACCTATTCCTACAACTTCACCAACTCCTAGTCCAAGTCCAACACCTTCGCCTTCACCAAGTCCAAGTCCTTCTCCTATACCAACCCCAACACCGACAACATCACCAACACCTACACCTACTCCAACCGTAACGCCACCTCCTACTCCAACACCAACCACTCAGCCAACCTCAAGCCCTACACCAAACCCTTCACCAACACTGACTCCAAGCCCCACGATCACGCCCAGTCCAACACCCATTCCAACAATAGCACCAACAGCAACCCCTAGCCCCTCGCCTACAACAATTGAAACCTCAACTCCAACACCTTCACCTATTCCAACAAACCAACCAGTTAACAATTCAAGTTCGTCGTCAACCGCAACACCTACAAACCCGACCGCATCACCAACAGTTAATCCAACACTAAGTCCAACAACAATAAGCCCGGCACCAACAAATCCACAGTTACCAACAACCAGCCCCTTAACCAACACGGTTTCAATGTCACCAATTGAAATCTACATAATAATTGGATTCGCGATATTTACAGTAATTACAGTTTCAATAACAATGGCTTACTATGGCAAAAATCAATCAATAGAAAAACCAAACCCCCGCATTTATAATATGTGGGAAGACAGAAAAGAAGTTAGCAAAATAGTGAAAAATCAATTTGACCAATTACTTAAGCAACAAAAACAGCAAAAAGAATAACGGGTGTCTCATGAGGTTAATGATAAGGTTATTGCAGTTTTTTCTAACACAAATGGGACACTCTAAAAGCATCTTTTTTTGTAAACATTAATTGGCTATCATAAGAAATAGAAGTAAATTTAACATTTAAGATGGCAACTAAAAGCTGCCTTTCGATAATTCCGCTCCAATCTTCACAAGGTCTAGATAAATCAACCCTAAAACTTCCATACATATTTCCTCTAATACTTAAAAACAAGGCATTGAAGCGACTAACTCATCTTTGCCTATTTTATTGTTTAAGTTGTAAGCTTTTACTTGTTATTCGGTTTCTAAAGATAAGTATGCTCGCAACGACTGTCAATGTGATTATAGCCAAAATGATTATTGATAATGTAAATGTTGTTTGAGGTAATTGTGAGTTTGATGGTGAGAGTGTTGGACTAAGAGTCGATTGAGGTAGTTGAGTAGGCGTGGGCGACAAAGTTGGTGTTGGTGTTACCCAAGGGGTGAAGGTTGGAGCGGTTGTTTGAGTGGGTATGGGTGTTAAAGTCGTAGTGGGCGAGGGTGTTAGTGTTGGGGTTGGAGCAGTTCCCAATTCCATAATTACCGTGTGGCTACTGTGACGGTAACTGAAGGTTATTACCCAAACATTGTCATCTAAAAGAGAATTATAATTTATTGTCTCGCCATCTAACATTACGTTGAGTTTGGTAATATCTGGGATAAGTGATTGTGGGATGCAAACTTGTGTGACTCCTGTTGTTCCTGAAGGTCCAGAAACGCCAAAACTCAATTCAGTTGTTGTTGAGTCAAAGGTTAAGCTTGTAAGGGTGGAGTTTGAGGTTACTGAGAAGACATTTTGGTTTTGATTATTGAAGGGTGCAACTGCAAAATTGTATAGTGCACTAACATTTGAATAGATGTTGTTTCCTTGCCATGTAGCTTTAATAACATAGTTACCTGAAGCCGAAGGTATCCACGTTAAGGAGAAATTTCCATTGTTGTTTGTTTTTGTGTAAGCTAAGTCTTGCCATGTTGCTCCTCCTGTGACACTGTAGGAAAATTGTATTCCTTCATCTTGTAAGCCTACTCCGTTATATGATAATGCGCCCTGAATTTGGACGTTAAATCCTGATGATGTTGTGGAACTTTTGCAGTAGAAGGACAAGTTTGGTGATGGTAGAATTGGGGGTGGTGTTGTTGTGGGGGTAGGTGTTGGAGTTGTTTTTGGTGTTGGTGTTGGGGTGGGATTTGGACTTGTAGTCGGAGTGGGAGTGATTGGTGAAGGAGAGGGGGATGGAGATGCAGTTGGGGCTGGAGATGGTGTTGGGCATGGAGTCTGGGCAGGTGTCGGATTGGGTGTTGGCGTAGGCGCAGGAGTTGGCGTTGGAACAAATTGGTCGCTTGGACCAAAAGCAACTACGGTTCCTGCCCGTGAGCCCATGAAAGCTACTCCATCGACGATAGCTGGGGATGAAACTGTTATCCATACGATATTGTTTGTCTGGTAAGTGTAGCTCCATAATTTGTTTCCGCTTGAGGCATCAAAAGCATACATGTCTCCATCGTATGATCCTGCGTAGACTACGTCTCCAGCAACTGTGGGTGGAGAATAAATCGCTTGATCAGTTTTGCAATACCACAACAGTGCCCCATTAGAAGCACTTATGGCATATACTCCTCCGCCCACGGTGCCTCCTATAGAAGTTCCCACATAAACTACTCCACATGCGACGATAGGAGAATAAGCAGCGGGAGTAAAAGAAGATACTTTAACCATTTGATATATCCATAAACAGCTTCCAGTAGACGCATTAAAACTGTAAACCTTACCGTTTGCTGCGCTAAGAAAGACAACATCCATCAGCAACTGCGGGAGAATAATAGATGGCTTGATCGGTTTTGTAATTCCACAACGGTGCCCCATTAGAAGCATTCAAGGCATAAAGGTTGCCGTCTTCTGCGGTAACGTAAACTGTGCCCGCGAAAATGGCCGGAGTTGAAGCTACTATACCGCCGGTTGTGTAACTCCACAATTTGCTACCGGTAGATGCGTTCAAAGCGTAGACTATGCCTGTGTTGGCAGTATTGCCTGCGGAGCCTACGTAGACTACTCCGGCGAATACAGTGGGAGATGTTAAAGTTGACAATCCGCGTATAGTGCAATTCCACAACTTTTCCCCAGTAGAAGCGTTCAATGCATAAACGTTTCCGGGAGAATTATAGGAACAAAAATAGACGACCCCTTCGACAACAGCAGGGGAGTTTACGGCTTGAGTCCCAAGCCCACAATCGGCAGCGAAAGTCCAGAATTCCTCACCGCTTGAGGCGGACAAAGCATAAAGTCGACCGTCTTCTGCACCAACGTAGACTGTGCCGTCGACGACTGCAGGGGAAGATTTCACGTTAGTGCTTCCCGTTTGATGACTCCAAAGAGTCTGGTTTGTCATTGGTCCCGCTGATGGGGTGTAACCAGTATGCCCTGGGTCATGGAGATACATAGGCCAATTATCTGGGTCTCCATTTGAGTTGCCGCTTGAATCATTTCCTAAAACTGCTAAAAATATTCCACTGAAAACAGAACACACCAAGATGACCAAAAAGATTGCGGAAAATAAGCTGGGCGCTGTTCTCTTTTTCATTTTCTGTGTTTCCTTCTCGATTTAAAGCAATAACTGTCGAGATTTAAAGCTTATTGCAAATAATATACTTAGGACAGTTTACAATGCTTCTATGATTGCTTTGGCTGAGAATATTTTTGGTAATCTGCCTCAAAGGCTTTAAACTCTCCAAACATATTTAGCGACATACGGTGGAACAGTGGATAAAACAGACGTAATCCTATGCCAGCTTCTGCTAGCTAACTCCAGACTCTCCTACCGGGAACTCGCTGAGAAACTTGACCTCTCTGTAACGGCAGTTCATAACCGCATCCAATCTCTAATCGAAATGGGCATCATTCGAAAATTTACTTCAAAACCAAGCATATACGCCCAAAACGCCATCCACATATTCATTTATGGTAACTCTAAAACCAATTCAATTCGAGATTTAAGCTCAAAACTTCAAAAGCACGGATTCATTTATTGGTTATCTGTTGGCGGTGGAAATGTTTTGTACATTGGGGCTTACCTGAAAAACATCGCTGAGTTAGAGTCACTGGCCCGGTTCGTCAAAGAATGTGCAGAAATGCCTGAACCAACCGTGGGCATAACGTTCTCGCCCATACCGCCATTTCTAAAAAATACGAAATTTGACTCAGCGCTTTGTGACCTTGACTACAAAATCATTCGCAGCCTAAAGGATGATTCGCGTAAAGCGACATCAGTTATCGCTGAAGAACTGGGCGTCTCAGCCAAAACAATAAGCCGCAGACTCACACGAATGATAAAAAATTATTTGATAGAATTCTCCATAGAATGGTACCCTGACGCTTCAAACGATATAATCAGCGCATTCCATATTCACCTAAAACCTGACGCCAATCCCAATACGCCAAACGTTATTATTCAGAAGTATTACCCAAACACGCTCTTTTACTGGGGTTTTAGCAATGTTCCAGGCGAGTACATTTTCTTTGTCTGGACCCAAACCAGTAAGGAACTAAAAGATATTCGAGATAAATTAGAGC
Organism: Candidatus Bathyarchaeota archaeon; assembly: GCA_963741295.1. Lineage (GTDB taxonomy): Archaea > Thermoproteota > Bathyarchaeia > Bathyarchaeales > Bathycorpusculaceae > Bathycorpusculum. The sequence goes on along the minus strand of CAVUHI010000021.1, from coordinate 75,042 downwards.
AGGAACCAGCAATACAATCGGTTTCGCCAAACGTCATCTTCACGGGCTATGTCCTCAAGAGTTGGAGAGACGAAATCCCCAATTCCACACCCAATTGACTTTGTAGAAGCGGAATCGCCAGTAGGCGCCAGAGAAGTTGTTGCTGTTGCTGCAGCAACCGCATTCTGCAAAACACAAGTAGCAACAACAATAAAAGACAAACCCAAATTGCCAAGTTTGTCTTTAATGAAACACAAGTCAAACCCATAGAAGATGATGATGATAATGATGATGCAACCCAATTTTGCACATAACAGTATCATCAATCAAAGATTAAGAACATGTCCAAAAATCTATTGAATCCCTAAATCAGTTCCTATTGCTATCCCAATATCATCATTTTCTGAGCGCAAAATCTGTCGAAATCTATGAAAAAAACCTATGTCCATTTCTTTAACCATTCCTAGTTAAAAAAGCCCTTTTTGCCCCTTTAAATGGCATTTTCTTTAAGCAACCCATAAACATGAAACTAAATTCTAAAACCCCACTTAAGACTTAGGGATTAAAATGAATGAATCAGCAATAACAATTGAAAACTTAACAAAAAAATTTGAGGACAAAACTGCCGTGGAAGACCTCAGTCTGCAAGTTGCCAAAGGAGAACTCTTTGGGCTTTTGGGACCTAACGGCGCAGGAAAAACCACAACCATAAACATCCTCTGTGGACTAGTCAAACCAACCAGCGGCTCAGCCAAAGTCATGGGCTACGATATCCAGAAGGAAACTCAGAAAGTTAAAGAGCAAATAGGCGTCTGCATTCAAGAAACAGCCATCTACCCATACTTAACGGGTAAAGAAAACCTTGAGCTCTTCGGAAAACTCTACGGCATGAACAAAAAAATCATCAAAGAAAGAAGCACCATGCTGCTCACAAAAATGGCGCTAACCGAAGACGCAAAAAGATTAACGGCGAAGTACAGTGGTGGAATGAAACGACGATTAAGCTTAGCGCTCGCTTTGATTCATGACCCACAAATCGCTTTTCTCGACGAACCCACAGTCGCTATGGATCCACAGTCGCGCCACGCCGTCTGGGACTTCATAAAAGACCAAAAAACAAGGGGCAAAACCATCATCCTAACAACCCACTACATGGAAGAAGCCGAAGAACTCTGCGACCGCATCGGCATAATCGACCACGGCAAACTCATCGCACTAGGCACACCAAAAGACCTCATCGCAAATAACCACGTTAAAAACCTCGAAGAAGTCTTCATTCAACTCACGGGCAGAAACATGAGGGAGGAAATGTAAATGAACACGCAAAGAATCCTCGCACTGACAAAAAAGGAAATGAAGAAAACAATCCGTGAACCCGCTGTACTGTTCATGATTTTCCTTTTCCCCATTGTGTTCGTGTTTGCTTTCGGAGCTTCATTTGGCGGTTTCGGCGGCAGCCAAAACGCAACCTACCAAGTCGGCGTGGTCAACTTAGACGCAGCCGCCAATCAGCAGTGGTCACATGTATTCACTAACGACTTATCCAACCTAACGATGCTAAAAGTTAGCTTCTACACAGACAACCAGTCTGCCCAATTCGATTTAAGCCAGGGGAAAATCCAAGCCGTTGTACTCATACCCAGCAGCTTTGGTGACTGCATAACCTCATACAACACCGCACCAAACCAGCCTAACCAATGGATCAACGCAACCGTACCATTATACCTTGACAAAGGCTCCTTAGTTGCAACCCAAGCGATCCCACCAATATTCCAGCAGGTCCTAGGCGGGATGCTAAACCAAAACCAACAGGCACTCGCAAGCCCTATCCAATTGCAGACCGCATCACTTGTGGAAGTAAAACAGTCCTCAGCACTTGACTTCATCGCACCAGGCATGTTCACCTTCGCCTCGATCTTCCTAATTATGATGGTTGCACAATCCTTCACACAGGACCGCGAAAACGGCATGATGAAACGCATCCGCATCTCACCCACAACACCTACTGAGTTCATGGCAAGCCAAGTCATCTCATACATGAGCATCGCCTTAATCCAAGCAGCCCTCGTCTTCGCAATGACCTACGCCATGGGATTCAAACCAGCCGTCGGCATCCCAGCCTACGCATTCGCCTTTATCTTGGTGCTGGTGTTCTCTGTGTCCAATGTAGGCTTCGGCTTAATTACAGCAACTATCGCAAAAACTTCAAGCGCAGCTACAGGCTTAGCCTTCATCTTCGTCCTTCCCCAACTGTTCTTAGGCACATTCGTCGGCGCATCACTCTCAGGCGGAGCAAAAGTTGCAGGACAATTCATTCCAAGCTACTACGTCACAGACGCATTGACTTCAGTATTCCTTAGGGGAGCTTCACTTGGAAGTGTAACGGTGCTATTGGATTTAGCGGTGGTTGCGGTATCATGTGTTGCCATATTGGCGGTTGGCATAGTGCTGTACGCCAAATACTACAAAATCTAACTCAAACTTTTTCTTTTTTCCCCTTTTTTCCTATTTTTTCCAACAATATCTTTAAAACAACCGATTTTTTTCTACTAAATTGAATGGTGTTTGATTTGGTGGACATTTGGCGCGAACCGTACCAGGTAGTAATCGAAGTTGAAAATAAACAGTGCAAAATGGTTGGAAAACTAGCGTCGCTGGGGTTTAAGCACCTAAAAGTTGTTGACGTTCGAAGCTCAACAAGTGGGTCTGTTCGCCACCTAATGGATATGGGCGAAGACCAAGCACAAAAAGTTCCCAAAGAACTCGCTGCCAAAGGACACGTCGAAGGCAAATCGGCGGTTTGGCTGGAGAGTGAAGGATGCGAAGTCTGCAACACTATTCTTGCGCACGATGCTTTTTTGGTGTCGGGCAAAAGTATGCAGGACAACATCATAACCTACAGTTTCATGGTTCCAACCCATGAAGCCTTCAGAGGCATAATCAATGACCTAGAAAAAACTGGCCACAAAGTTGTCGTTCGCAAAGTTGGCAAATTCGAAGCGCAAATCGACGTATTAACCGAGAATCAGGAACGAATTTTTTGGTTAGCACTGAAAAGCGGCTTTTTCGATTATCCAAGGCAAGTCGGGATGGCAGAGTTGGCGGCGAAACTTGGAATCAGCGCAGCAACGCTTTCGGAGATTATGAGACGGGGAACACGCAGGTTGCTCGAACACTACTTTAAACAGGAACTATAACTCAATTTCTAACTTTAACTGCCACAATCCAACTGCTAATTATTTGATGTGCTTTTTGCAGCAAATATGAAAGCGACAAAGCTCGAAAAGAAGCATCCGATCGGAAGAAGATAAAGAGTTGTCAGTAACGTACTTTCATCCAAAAGAATATCCTCAATCCCAAGAACCAATAAACCCATAAGTGCAAGCAAGATGCCAATTTTAGTATACTTTGAAAGCTTGCTTAGAGTTAACATACCTTAATGATTACATTCTTAATCCTAAATGTTTTTTGGGCAAATTGTATTGTGACCGATTAGCCCTACAATTAGGAAAAGTCATTTATTCTAACTTGGCAACTCCCACTCGAGTAAGGAAATAAAAAAATAGTGATCTATTCAAGTAAGAACTGTTAATTACCAGCCTTTCTTGAAGGAACGCTTTACATCCTCAATACTTGAACCCACAACCTCTATTTCGTCAATTTTGCCAATGCCTTTCTGGTTAGCAGTGCGTATGTGACTGATTTCATGGGGGTCTAATCCCATTATTCGGGCGCATGTGGCGTCGGTGGCTACCGGATCTTTGCCTGCGAGTATAAGATCCATTTTTACTGGTGAGCCGTCGGTTGGTCCACGTCCTTCCATGGCGACGAAACCGTCGATTACTGTGAGGTGGGGTTTTATGACGGTGTTTATGTCGACTATGACTTTGCTTATGCCTTTGGCGTGGTACTTGAATTTCATTTTGTCAGGTAGCATGCCGAACATGTTTTTCATCCCCAAAGTAACTTTTGTCGCCATATGGGTTTTCATTTTGGCTGCGCTGATAATGGCAGATTCGGTAACGATGCGTGGGACGGTTATGTCTTTTAGGCATTCGCCTTTTGGGATTGGGATTTTTACTTTGTCTTTCACATGACGCAAATTCAGGCACTCAACGCCGTATTGCTTGCACATCTCTGCCATGCCAGTGGCTTCAAAAGCTTTATCCGCGTTTGTCATAGTTGCGTCGGATTCCACAACGTAGATTTCTACTGGCAACGTTTTTAGTCGCTGAATTAAGGCTTCAACAACGATGGGATCGGTTGTTGCACCCGTATCCCAGGTCATAGTTGTGATAAAGTTGACTTTAATGAGAACTTTCTTAAAACCAGCCAATGCTGACTGGTAATCAACCAAATCTAACGCTTTAAAAACTGGGTCGAGTCCACGCTCGCCCTTAACGATTGCCACAGTCGATTTTTCCGTAAAGACACCTGCATTTTATGGCTGAACGGATGGTTTAAACGTTTATGAATTAGATTAAACCAGCGCTGTTGGAAAAGGCAACCCCAGCAGCAAAGCGGCTATTAATCCAGCAGCTAACCCGAAAAAGATTGGAAACGGCAAACCGGGAAAGATGCCTTTTCGCTCAAGCATAAAGAACGTTACAATGGAACCCACTACAATACCGACTAAAGCCAGCGAGGTCGGCAGCAGACTTTGTGGGAAACTAAAAAACATTACACCCATCAACATGGAGTAGAAGACCAAGTCCCCTAAGCCCATCTGGATGTCTTTGAAGGAGAAACTTAAGCCCTGAAGCATATCCAGTCCCGACGACTGCGCTATTTTGCCAACAGGACCCTTGTAAACAGCAATCACATCGTAAATTGCTAGAAAAGCCAAAATCAAAACTGCGCTGGGAAGAAGGATGAATTTGGCGAAGAAGATTCCAAGCGCCCCGCCCACAGCGATTACTGCCACGTTTCTTGAAGTGCTGCCAAACCTGAAAATTGCCAAATCGAAAAGGATTGTTATTGCAATGGCAGTAGCTATGACTACGTATTCGACGCCGTTGAACTGTGGGAAAAGAGCGAACAAATAGATTATGGTCAGCAGTAGCGACGCAGTCGTCATGGCAAAGACAACAATGCCTTTAATTACACGTTGGTTTTTGCGTTTAATGAGGAAGTAGAAGATAGTAGCGGCCACAGCAACAAGGATTACGAAGTAAAATGCATTGCCGATGGATGCGCTCGGAGTATTTCCCGTAAAGGGTGTAGCTGAGATGCCGCCGGTGGTCTGTGGCGCAAGCAAATAAGCGCAACCTAAGCCGAACAAGAGGCTGGCAAGAATGGGAACTAAGTAAATGATTTCGAATTTGAATTTGTCCTGCTCTTTCGCTTCAGGCTTTGGCGTTTCAGGTTTTGGTTGCTCAGTCACAGTGCTTACCCTAAATTGCTGATGGCTATAGCTGCTTGCAAGTAACATTCGTCGCACAATAAGTTTTGCTTCCGATCAGTGTCAAAAATCGAGTTAGAAAAATGCATAACGCACATAGAACGTGGACAATGCTGAACGCCTAAAGTATGGCCTAACTCGTGAACTGCCTCTTTCTGCGTCCGCAGCATGTAGAGTGTCAAGTCGGGCTTTTCGTGGTAGAATTCGGATTTTAGCCGCCAAAGCGAAATCAACGCGGCGCTGCCTGGAACGTATGCTTCGCCGAAAACATAGTTTAAGCCAGAAGTGAAAAGGTCCAAGTCAATTACGCCTAAAATACGATGGAACTCGGGTTTTTTTGATGCATAAGCCCTTACTTCGCTGAGAATCAGGTTGGAGTTGTATTGGCTGCGTTTCCTGTCGAACGCAGCCGGGGGAACTGGCAAGACATCCTTGACTATCGTGACGGTAGTGTCGGGAAAAGTTTTCACTAACCCATCCTGAATCCCAATTAAAACTTTGGGGGCAACTTGCCCAACCGCTAAAATCCCGATCTTCATACTTAAAACCTATATTTGGTAGGTTTCACCGGTACGTGGAGCCACTGCATCTAAGCCCAATTCGGTTTTTGCCCAATTCGCGAAGAGTTCACAGTTGCCTTCTGCGCCGTGGACGACGAAGACTTTGGGGTTTCCGCCGATTCGCTTTAGGGCTTCTTTGAGTAGGCTTGCGCCACAGTGTGATGAAAAATCGAAGTGGCGGTACTGAGCCTTTATTTTGCGGACTTGCCCATCGATGGTGCATACGCCTTTCTCCATAAGTTCTCGTCCTGGGGTACCGGGTATTTGGTAGCTGACTAGGAAGACGGCGTTGTTGGCTTTCTTGCCTAATTTAGAAACGTAGAAAGCTGCAGGTCCACCTTTAAGCATGCCTGCCGTCGAAATAATTACCCCTGGCGTTTTGATTGCTTTGCGTCTGTCTCGCCAGCCTTCTACCCATTCGGCTGAGTGCATGGCGTTCATGAAGAGTTTAGGGTCTCTGAGGAATTCCTTATGGTTCATGATGACTCGGCTGGCTTCCCGTGCCATCCCATCTAAGATGACTGGGTAATCGAAGTGGTGAGCAGCTAAAATCGTTGCCATCTCCTGCGAGCGGCCAACGCCGAACGCTGGGACAAGTACAGTTCCGCCTGTTTCAACCACGTCGGTACACGCTTCCACGAACTGTTTTTCCAATTCCGGCCTTGGGGTGTGGTCGGCATCAGCATAGGTGCTTTCCATCACGACAGCGTCTAAGTTGCCATAGTCCATGTATGCCGCCGGCAAAAGTTTGCTTTCTTCCAAGTTAAAATCGCCCGTATACAAAAAGCGCTTGCCTTCAGCTTCCAGCAGTACGCTTGCGCTTCCTGGGGTGTGACCTGCGTTGAACAGTTTTAATTTCATGTCACCGACGGTTTCTTCCTGTCCGAAGTCGAGGTGGTGATTGTTCTTCATCATGGTTTTTAATTCAAGGTATTCAAAGGGCAAATAATAACCAGATAAATGGATAAAGTCCTGCACAAGAAGCTGCGTCAAATCCAAATTGAGTTTGTTAGTGTAAAGGGGCATTTTATCGTTGATGTAGAAAATTGGGATGGCACCTGAATGATCAAGGTGGCTATGAGTTAAAATCACCGCGTCAACGTCTTTGGGCGGAACATGCATCGGGAACCCTGGTTCATTGTCCAGCATAACGCCGTAATCACAGACAACCTGAGTCTTCTCAGTCTTAACCGTAACTCCAATTCTGCCCACTTCACGGGCTCCACCTAAAAATCCAATCTGCAAACAGACCAATCCATATACTTTGACAGTTAACGATTAAAAATGGAATAAGCTGTTTTAAAAATGTATTGACCCTCGATTCAAATGCGCCGACACCGAGCCCTGCTTAATTGCTTTCAAAACCGAATCCACATCCAACGCAGCCTCGACTTTGTTGTAAACGCTGAATAACTCTGAAACTTGATGGGCGTCGCTGCCTGCGGTGCCTGGTAAACCCAAGCTTTTCGCAAACTCTTTGGCTTCGTTGTTTGCAGTTTGGCTGCTGCCGCCATTGAGGACTTCGATAGCGTCCACCTTGTAGTTTCTGGCACGTTCTCCCATACCATATGTCCTGAAGGGATGCGCCACTATGGTAACTCCTCCGACCGATTTGGCGAAGTCAACAACAACCTCGGGTGTCCAGGGTTTAGGAGGCAACTCATAAGTCCCCAAAACCACCACATCCCCAAAATCCGTGCTGATTTCCACACCAGGAATAATCAAGACATCAGGATAAGCAGACGCCAACTCAACTGTCGCCCTGCAGCCACGCACGCTATCATGGTCAGTGACCGCTGCAACCTTAACGAAACTGTGAGTTGCCAACATGTCAACGAGCGTTTTAGGTTGGATAACGGAGTCTGCCGAATAAATCGTATGAATATGAAAGTCGGCGTAGAGCGGCTCTATAGGCAATTCCCCGTTTAAGGCGATGAATAGAAGACTTCGTTGCTGCCGATGTGCTCGTTATTTTTCTTTTCTATGTATTCTTTTATGCTTTCTTCGACAACATCGTCGAGTGTGCAATCAGATTTATTGGCGATGAAGGCGCGCAGTTCTTTCTCAGTTATGGTTGTTAGAGTAACAGTGATTTTTCCCATCAAATAATCTCCCATTAAGTTACTAAATAAGCCTCAACCGTCTATAAGCGGTTAGGACTAAAAAAAGCTTGCCACGGCCACATTTAGCCTATTCACAAGTTTTTTCGGTCAGCTGCTCCCGTAGAATGTTTTCTAAAAGGCTGAAGGTTTCTTTAGTGCTCCCCACATTGGCGTCGACGGACCCGAAGAGCAAGTTTTTGGTTTTGCAGGCTTTTTCAGCAGCTTTTTTGATTGTGTCGTTCCAGTGTTTAGGGTCGTTGAGCAGCATGACGCTTGTGTATTTGGTGCGTTTGATGTATTCGGCGGTTTGTTCTGCAATGTACCGAATAGTTTCTTGGTCGTGGGGATGGGCGGCTTCATTTTGAGACAATGGATAAACCTCGTCCAATTCCAGTGGAACTATGCCGAACGGCGCCGAGTAGACGCAAACATGAATTTGTTCAGCGAGTTCTTTGCCGAGGCCGCGCTGAAGCTGGCGGATTTTCTTGAATTCGGGCGCTTTGTGGAAGGGTTTGTTGCGGGTTTGAGGAACGAGTAAAAGCACCGGGGCATCTGATGGCGGCGTGTACCGTTCGGTTAGGCGGTTGCGGTAGTGGGTGATTTCTGGTCGTGCCAATCCTACGGAGTCAAAGTAGAAGAAGCCGCTGGTTTTTGCTGTTGGGCTATATTTTTCGAGGTAGTCGGAATGATGGCGGAGGTGTTTTAGGGCTGAGAGCAGGGCGGGGTGGGCATGGACGCGCATTTCGGTGTGTTCCCACAATCTGCCGTCGCGTATTGCTTGTTTGATTCGTTTTATTTCTGCTGAGCAGACATAGAGGTTGTGTTCGGCGAGGAAAACTTCCCGTTCTTTTGGCGTCTTCATTTCTAAACCCCTCGGCGTTTCCGACGAACACCTTGGGCAGCAGCAGGGGAAATAGTCGAGTTCGTTTAATCGCCAGGTGCCGTTTTCGGTCATGTAACGGTTTTCTCGAGCATAGAGGGCGTATGCGGCTGAGTCGAAGAGGTCACAGCCCAATGCGACTGCCAACGAGAACATTGAGGGGTGTCCAGCACCGAAGAGGTGCAATGGACGCTCCAACGGTAAACCTTTTTTGGCAGTTAATATCATGTCGGCGAGGACGTCGTAACGGTAGCTTTCCATGACTTCGGTGGGGCTGCCGAGGGCGTGGATTTGGAAAGGTAATTTTCCCATTTCCACTGCGGAGCTTGCGACGAGGTCAAGGTGTTTTCCACCCTGCACAGGTCCAACCCAGAGGATATCATCGCGAGTTTTCTCCTTGAAAAACGCTTTTGCCCTTCGCAATGTTTCTGCTACAGTGACTTCCGCCTGTTCTTTGGTGACTTTCCAGCCTGTGGGAATATCGAGGATGGTGGCGATGTCGCTGCCAATGCTTTCTTGGTAGGTGACGATTTCTTTTTGGGTGACATCGATGTCTCCGTAGACGAGGATTTGGTAGGCGCCTGAGTCAGTCATGACTGCGCCGTCGTAGCCTAGAAACTTGTGCAAACCCAGCTCGACGGGTTGGTTGTCGTATCGTTTCTTAATTATGTAAGAGTTGGTTATTACGGCTTGGAATCCGAATTGGTTCTTGAGTTTTTGGGGTGGGATGGGTTGGATGCTGGGGTTGATGACTGGGAATAGAAGCGGTGTTTCTACTGTGCCGCTTTTGGTTTTTAGTTTGCCGATTCTGCCCAGCAAATCTTTCTCTTTAATTTCGAAACTCAAGGTGAAACCCACACAAGAAACACGGTTCGATTATAAAAAACATTAGCTCTTAAAACTCTGCAAAGGCTTATTTTGCTCCAGTATGCATTTAGCTGGTTGTGGTTCAAGTGGCTGAACACAGAACTCGCAGAATCAAGCTGATTTGGGGAGTGCTTTTAGGTATTGGTTTCCCATTTGCAATAATCTACCCCTTCTTCGACGCATATGTCGTTAAACATTTAGTTGCTGATACACAGGTTTCCTTTGATTTCACCAACGGCTTACTTTTCATCGCAAGCATTCTCTTCGGCTTCGCCTCGCTCATGGTAGTTAGCAAGGAATGGGTGGATAGGAGAATTTGGACGGTTCTTCTCCCGCCTTTGACTTTGATTGTCTTAACAGGGGTTTCAATAAGCAACTTGGCCTTGGGAGCTACGAACTCGGTGCAGACGCTTGTGTTTAGTTCAGCAGCATTCAACGCTAACGTGGTAAGCACGGGTTTCATTTTGGGATATGTCACTCGAAAATTGCCTCTGAAAAAAATTGAGTAATAATTTCTGTATTTGGGACAAAGAGCCCTAAATTGAAAACCTTACAAATAGAACTTGTCAAAAACAAATCATTACTCACACACCCAAATTGACGTCAAGGAGAAGGACTTAAGATGTGTTTGGCGTAGTTAATGCTGATTTCAAACGTCAGTTTCTTTGCTGGCATGTCCGCATTAATCCTTTTTTGAGCCCGCCTATAAGCCACAAACGTTTCAAGGCAAAAACATCCAAGTGAGCCCAGCGCCTAAGCGTCGCGTTCGTTTTTGTTAGGCAACCTTATATCGTTTTGTTTATCTAATACCAGCGAAGTGCACAAATATGGTTTGCTCAATCGACATCTCTGAAAAACCAATGTTAAATGACCCAATTCTAATCGAAGGGTTACCCGGCATCGGCTTCGTGGCCAACATCGCAGCGCTACACCTCATTAAAGAACTCAAAGCAAAGCTGTTTGTCCAGATTTTCTCTTCCTCCTTCCAAGACTTCGCAATCACGACCGGTGATGGCGGAGCCCGCACCCCAATAAACGAACTATACTACGTTAAACGGGATGGCGAACGCGACCTAATCATCTGGTATGGCAACACCCAAGCCTTAACCACGGTTGGGCAGTACGAGTTGGTCGGCAAAGTCTTAGACATTGCCCAGCAGTTTGGTTGCCGATTTGTAATTTCCATCGGCGGGTTCAAAAAAGATGAAGCAGCACAGGTCCCCGGAATCTACGCGACTGCCACGGATATGGATACGATGCAGCAGGCATTGGATTTAGGCACGAAAGTCATGGTTGGCCATGTATTCGGAATTGCAGGACTTTCTGTTGGCATGGCACTCATTCGAGATATGAAGGGTTTCTCACTCTTGATCGATACGCCTGGAATGAACCCGGATGTAAACGCAGCACGCTACGCACTGCTGACGTTGGGTAAATACTTGTATTTGGATATTGATTTGTCTGGGCTGGAAACTAGCGGCGAAGAAATCAAAAAAATGCTCGAATCATTCGGAATAATTCGAAGCATAACAGAAGAAAAGAAGAAAGAGGAGCAGCAACTGCGCTGGTTTATCTAAGTTAGGCTTTTGTGTCGCTTATGAATGAGTCGTAAACTTTTTGCACTCGGTCCGCGGCTGGGCTGCCTGCGCCTTCTAAGATGCCTTTTTCTGTGAGTTTGACTTTGCGCATGACAATGATATAGCCTGCATTCTCGTTTAGTTCGACAAGAGTTGGAAATACTTTTTCTAGCCTGGTTGCGAGTGATTTGAGGTCGAATGGTTTATCTGCGCTGGATATGGACATGATGACTGATCCGTTGATAACTAGTCGGTTGAGGAGTCTTCCAGATTCATCTTTTACATCCGTTAAGCTTAGGCTCAGGTTGTCAGGGTTTATGCCGACGAGAACACCGTTATAGGTTTTTCCGTTAGTGGTGACGACAGCGACATTCTTATCTGCCAAAGCTGCCACATCGGTAAAGTACTTTCTTTGCGCTACAGACAACTTTTATTTCTCCAATAGTGTAACGAAATTGTACTACCACTATTTATCTTTGATTTGAATAGAAACCAAAAAACACAGAAACAATAAACCTAATAACATGTTGAAAATGCAAAAACGCATTTTGGATCAGAGACTATTGTTAATTCTTTTGTCTTATCTCGCTGTTTTGTTTGAGTATCACGATTGAGTTAGCTGGTATATCTCGTTCTACCATAAAGTTGGATCCAACCCAACTGTTCGCCCCGACTTTAACACCCGGCATAAATAGAGATTTTATCCCTGTTTTGACATTATCGCCTAGAATTGCGCCGAGTTTTCGCCGCCCGGTGTCCACAACCCTATCTTTAATCATCATCTTGATGTGTCCGTCGTCGAAGCGCAAGTTCGCAATTATGGTGCCTGCGCCAAGGTTGCATTTTTCTCCAAGGATGCTGTCGCCAACGTATGATAGGTGTCCTGCGTGGGTGCCGTCCATGAGGATGCTGTTTTTGATTTCGCAGCCGTTTCCGACGCGAGTTTTTTTGCCGAGGCTTGTGCCTGAGCGGATATAACAGTTTGGTCCAACATCTGCTTCTTCATCGATGAAGACTGGACCCTCAATGTAAGCACCCGAGCGAATCCGCGCAGACTCGGCTACTGTGACTGGACCAATCAGGTGAGCCCCCTGCTCTACAGTGCCGAGCACTTTGTGTTCTATTCGTTTCAGAGCCCAGTTGTTGGCATCGAGCAAATCCCAAGGTCGACCCACATCAAACCAGTCGTCCTTGCTAAGTTGCGCTGCCAAAACTGTCTTGCCCTCTTCGGCTAGCATGGTTATGGCGTCGGTAAGTTCCCATTCGCCTCGGACGGAAGCTTTGGTTTGTTTCAGTTTATCGAAAACGTCTTTTGAGAAAACGTAGATTCCTGCGTTTGCCAGATTGGACGGTGCTTTCCCGACAGCTGGTTTTTCAACCATGCGTTTGACATTGCCGTCGGTGTCCTGCTCGATGATTCCGTAGTTTTCTGGTCTTTCAACTGGCACCACGGCCATGACTGCAGCGGTTTTTCCTTTTTTGAATTGAGCCAACACATCTTTTACTGAATCTTGACCAAAAAGCAAGTCACCATAGATTAGAACGAAATCACCGTCAACATATGGTTTAGCGACTTCGGCAGCGTTGCCCGTGCCCAAAATCTCTTTTTGCTCTACATAACTTAGCTGTAACCCGAACTTTTCGCCGTCGCCAAAGCAGTTACGGATGGCTTCTCCCATGTAATGAGTAACGACTATTGCTTCAGTTATTCCTGCTTTTTTAACGGCTTCTAAACAGAATTGGAGAATCGGTTTTCCTCCGACTTTAATGAGGTGTTTGGGGCGTGTTGCTGTAAGGGGCATAAGTCTTTCGCCCGCGCCAGCCGCTAAAAGGACAGCTTTCATTTTGGGTTTGCCTCGATTTGTTTGCGTATTAGTGCTGTTGCCTTTGCCGTTATATCTTTTGCCACTTGCTGGGATTCGCCTTCAACGGTTAAGCGGATGAGGGGTTCAGTGCCTGAAGCGCGGACGAGAAGCCAACCGTTTTTGAGGGCTAAACGTGCCCCGTCAACTGTGCTAAAATCCAAGTAAACCGGAAACTCTGCTTTCAAAGCCTTTCCTACCAGTTCCACTATCTTGTATTTTTGCTCATTTTTACAAGCGATGTTTACTCGTTCTGTTATGTATTCGGGTACTTCACCGATGAATTCAGAAACCGTTTTGCCTTCATCTTCTAGTGCCGCCAAGAACAGGGCTGCAGAAAGTGGTCCATCGGGGCAGAGATGTTGTTGTGGGTGTATCCATGCGCCGCATGGTTCGCCGCCGAAAACTGCACCCTCACGATTTATGGCTTCAGAAACATAAATATCGCCTACTCTTGTGCGTATGACTTTGCCATCGTATTTCTCCGCCATCGTTTCCACACACATCGAAGCCTCGATAGTAGTTACGACGATCCCTCCACCGTTACGTTTTAAAACAAAAGCGCTGTAAGCCGCTAAAGAACGGTCAAAATTAACAAAGGCCCCATTTTCGTCGACAAAGGTAACTCGGTCTGCGTCACCGTCGAAGGCTATGCCGATGTCTGCGCCAAGGGCTTTTACGGTTTTTGCGAGATCTTGGAGTGATTCTTCGGTGGGTTCAGATTTTCTCGCTGGGAAAAACCCATCTGGCTGGGAGTTTAGGGCGGTTACTTTGCAGCCTAACGCTTGAAGCATCTGGGAAGCAACATTAAACGCTGCACCACAGCCTGGGTCAACTACAACTTTCCAGGGCTTTTGGAGACAGACTGCTTGTCGAACCATATTTTGATAAATTTGCTCTGCGTTTGCAGATGAGGCTTTGCCGAGGTCCCGCCAATTTGCTAAGACGAAGGTTCCTTCTGCAACGATTTTTTCTACGGCTTTCTGGTCTGCGTCGGTGTAGGATAGATCAGATTTGAACACTTTAATGCCGTTGTACTGAGGCGGATTATGTGAAGCTGTTAACATAAAACCGACATTTGCGTCCAAAGCTTTCGTAACATATGCTAGAACAGGCGTGGGAACCATTCCTAGAAGCAAAACATCTGTACCAGTTGAAATCAGCCCTGAAACCAACGCTTCCTCAAACATATTGCCTGTAACTCTGGTGTCACGGGCAACCAGTGCCCTTTTTGCGTTTTCGTGTGTGGCGACAGCTGAAGCCACTTTGCATGCTAAAGTAGGGGTTAAATCTATGTTTGCTAAGCCTCGCACGCCTGAGCTTCCGAACAGTTTACCCATTAATCTGCACCTGTTAATGCATGGTAGTGTGTGGGTTAGCTTAAAAAAGAATTTGGCACCCAGCGCTATGTGGCTTTGTTAAGGAAAGATTCAAGTTTTTGTTTGGTGGGATGCTGCCCCGTTGGGTCGGATAGGTAGCAGGCGGCGACGGCGTTTGCAAGCATCAAGCGGCACTCGTGAGAAAGCGCATTGTGGTCACCCAATATATTGCTTGCGCACCAAACATCTCCAGCGCCGGTTGCACGCAGAGCGTTTACTTTGAACGTTGGAACCACAACCTCGACTTTGCCTTTTAGCGTCGCAGAGAAATCTGATGTGTGCAAATCAATTCTTGCAGAGAAATGGTTTGCCAAAACTCTTGCGGCTTCCAACGCCAACTCCGCAAACTTCACACTTCCTTTTTTCTCGTCTAAGGTCTCATCGAGCTGGCATGCGTATGTTACTGCCTCGTTTTCGTTTAAACTCAAAATATCAACTTTATTGGATTTCAGAACTTTGTCCATCAACTCGGGAATTTCCTTCGCGTTAGGAGTTGGGTCAGCTGTGTCGTAGTAAGTCTTGCCCTTGCCAAGCCGTTTGGTCCACTCAAAAACCGTATGAGCTAACTCCGTCCCGAACCTTAGGGTTCCTGCCCAATTAAAAACGCAAACATAATCTGCATCCTCAATCAACCCAAAATCGCTTTTATCAAGGTTCGCAGGTCCAAAATTAGCCAATGCACCTAAATCGCGGAGCATAACGTTGATTTTGCTGTTTTGATTTTGAAATTCCAAAGCTGTTGTGATTGACGCTTTGCCCTGAGTTTTAATATGTGAAATGTCGATGGGGGTGTTTTGGAAGTTATATTTTATTTGTTGTAGCCCAAATTCGCTTGTGCAAACAATCGGCGTAGCCGTGGCGCCCAAACTGGCTAGAGCTGAGGCGACGTTGATGGCGTTTCCTCCCCGCTGGTCAGTTTGGAGAATTCCGTCTAAACTGCCGCCTTTCCGTTTTGCTATATTCTCAATTATTTGGGAAAATTCTGATGGATTCCATTTTAGGTTTATGAGTCGGTCCAAGAAAGAAGTCTGGCATGACCACGACTTTGCATTCTTTTAGCGGTTGCTGAAGTAAGCGTTGGAGTTCTTTTTTACATGATGTTGAGGACAAAGAAAGGCTCCTATAAGAGTTATTTCCAAAAAGCTAAAATAACCTTTTGATTATGGATATGAATTCATACTACTTAACGGGGAGTAAGGGATTGAGGTTTAAAACAGAAGTTAGTTTGCTATTGATAGCAATTTCATTATTTGCGGTTGCTATGTTCTTCTATTCATACCAAAACGGAACAATTAACAGCGCCGCTTTAAGCTATAGTTTAGCTTTCCCATACAGGGGTATCGCTTTGCATTCGTCGGGTTTCGGCTCCATCTCGATGGTTACGGCTTCGATTTCTTATTCTAAAAGAAGCAAAAACATGCTTCAATAATTTTCTGGGTTAGGCGCCTAAAACAATCTTAACCAGCAGCCAAACAAAATCGCCAAGAAATAAAGCTACAATTAACCCTAAAGTAACAAAAATCAACATTGGCAACCCAGGCGTCGCCCAAACGTAATCGTCAATTTTTCCTTCCTCTTGAGCTTTGGATAATCGTTCAAGTATTTTCTCGCGGCCTTCATCGTCATGCGGTACAACGATGAGTTTGCGTTTTAAATCTACGGATTGATCGTCGATATCTTCGAGGGGGAAAATATGCCATTTAGCCTTCACTTTGGAAATCGTCATCTTGTAACCAGTTATGAAAACGAATAATTTTTTGCCGATTGATTCAGACGCGAGTGTTCCTTGGAACATTTTGGTTTTAGTTTTATTGTGCCACATAACGTTTCGAAAAATCATGTAAACGCCGCTAGCAGCAGCAAATAGAACAGCGTTGCCGAAGATTGTTATTGGAAAAATTAGCTGTGAAGTAGGCGATATTGCTCCCGATATTATAGGAGTGAATAATGCTAAAGGCGCAAAAGGCAAAGCAAGCGCTATGCACATGAGGGCTTTTGAATCTGCGCCGCCGAAGCCGCCAGCGTAAAACAGCAGAAGCGCCAAACCCAGCTGTTACGCCGAAACTTAACGCGTAGAATGGCAACTGTGAAGGCTCAAACAAAAGCAGTTCAGCAAGAGACAACGCCAAAGCGATTGGTGCATAGATTGCCCAGACGCGGTTGCTGACTTCACGGGTTTTGTAGTCACTCCATGAAGCGTAGAATAATACAACTAATGAAACTGTTATGCTTGTCCCCATTAGGAATGCCGGTATTATTTGAATTGATATTCCACTCGTTTGCTGTTATTGGCTACCTTGTTAACTGGTTTATTCTAATAAGATTTTGTCTTTATCTAACTCGAGCACCATACAATTGTCTGAGCAGTTGTAGGAAGTTAGCTGTTGGCGGTCACCGTTAATGTAGGCGGATACTCAGCCAACATCCAAAGTCCCATAGGAGTGGTTCCATCGTACAAATTGCACAAAGGTGTTGAACCGTCAAACGTTGCCACTGCACCTTGCCAAGTAATATCGTAGGCGTTTGTGAATTGAACCTGAGAGGAACTCACTGGCAACAATTCAAGCAATCCACTGCTAGCTTTTAAGGCACCCTTAGAGGTGCTTGCGGAGAAAGAATCAAACGCATAAAGTTTCTGGTTAGCAATATCTGTAAACATTATGCCTGCGCCCTTTCCGTTGTCAGAAATGAATTGACTAAAATGATGTGGCGTCCAACTGCCGCTCATAGAGTTAAGGAATGTCCCCGTTCCATTCTGGAGGATTGGGAATCCAGCGAGAGTGCCGTTTTCTGTTTGTGTTTGCACTGAGGGTAAATTTGTTGTTAGTTGTATTGGGCATAGGTCGGTAATGGAGCGGGTTTGAGCTGAGTTGATAAACATTATTCTTGTCTGGTAAGTGTAATATGTTGCGTTTGCTGGGAAAGTTATGACTATGTTTGCATAGAGGTTTGGACAATTGTGCGCTCCTCCATCGTCTGTAGGAGGATTGTCCTTTCCCCATTCTGCTTCCTGCTGAACAATGTCTCTGACTATTCCATGATGGATAACGTATGATGATCCTGCGCCGTAAGTACTGGCTTCAGTGTTTATGCGCATAAAAGTCGCTGTACTTGAAGTGCTTGTTCCTGCAACTGTTGATATAACGTTAAATCCTCCGATGAATTGGAGAGTAACTTTTCCGTTGGTGAGAGTATTGAGCGTCAGTATTGTCATTTGTGAAGTATTTGTTAGTGAATGCCAGTGGTGTCTGGGCTGCTACGTCGCTTCCATCCCACCAAACCGTGAAATCAGTGACTTTGCTGGTTAAGAGGAAAACAATCATTTGGCGGTTGCCAAAAACTGTAGAGTTGCTTGTTAACCCAAGCGGGATTTGGTATTTAGAAGCCCAGTCTTCAATTTGGAAAGGAACCTCTTGGTTTACCCCGTTTATAGTTTGACTTACGTGAATATCTTTTACTGGGATTGGGGGAATTGGCAAGGTTTGAGTGGTTAACTGCATGTTTTGGCCAAGCCAACGCATTGTACCGTTTTGTAGAATTTCAATGGTGATAGTTGACTCTTGCAGGTTAAGGAGAAAGCTAATATCTGGTTCATCTTTTATGTAAACAGAGTCAATATTCCAAGTGTCTTGCATACCGTCGGTTGCTTCGTTACTGCCTATGAATCGAATGTTAAGGGTTGAGGAGTCTATGTAAGATGTCAGGGAAACATTGTTGAAGTAGTTGGGAACAAGCGTCATCAGATTCTGCCAAGAACCACCATGCAAAACCTGAACAATCAAGGGTTCGGATCCCATTGTGCCTGTTTTTATACATAAATCCTGACGAAGATTAGTAGCGTTAACGTTTAGCCATTGCTCCTGCAAGTTAATAGCGTAATTGGAGAATTGCGAGGTTAAAGTGGCGATGTCTATTTTTAGATCGAACTGGGCTGAAGTATTGTTAGCGGCGGTTAACATTAGTTTCCAGCCGTTGGTATTGTTTCTAAAGTTTGTTGGGTTAGAAGTTATTGTTTGCGTTTGCTGGAAATCACTTGTTCCCAGTGAAGCATTGCTAATGTATCCGTCGCCACTACTCGGGAATGAACTTGTCGCAAAATTGTACAATTGAGCGGTGTAACTTGCTGTCCCGGAGGTAACAGCGCTATCAACTGCCCAAACTAACTGTAGCCAATTGATATTGATCCGAAGTTCCAGTTAACTCCGCTTGGACCATGTATTGGCTTGCAAGTGTAATATGTGCAGTTAATGCTGTATTTTTTCGCCAAGTCCGCATTGAGATTTGTGTCTGGATTCGGCCAGTTAGTATAGCTGCGAACGTCGGCATACCCCTGACCCGGGGAGCCAGAATCGTAATACATGTTAACCTGCCCCTGAACCACTATCAGCCCACGCAACAAGAATATAGTTGGTGTTTGCATTAAGTAACGGTTTAGGGTCACTAAACGTGAAAGAAACCCATCCATTATCGCCTGGAACGACTGTTTTGGATGTTGAACCAGCAATAAGACGGCTATCTGAGACTGAGTAAATTGCAACTTTTGCGTTATGGTTCACGTTGTTTGCCGTTGAGACGAGATATACGGAAATTGATTGGACTTGGCCGCCACTGACCGAAGTGAAAATGGATCCTGTGATTCTACCCTCTATGTTCTGAATTGACCCGCCTTTAGTTGAATATCCCAGGGTAGCGGTTTGAGATGAAAAAGCTGATGGGTAAGAGCGCAACTGCAGACTATTTCCATCGTTGCTGTCAGTATCGGCGGTTATGTTTCCTGAGCTTTGAGCAATTGTTGTTGAACCAAGCAAATTACAATAAAGCGGATAGTAGCTGGAAGTGATAAGTCCTGATGCTTGCTCGGTTAAGGTGTCATAAATGCCATCGGGGCCATTCTGTTGAGAACCAAAGTTACTATGAGTCCCCAAAATGTTGGGGTTGCCGTTATCCACGAAATCTAAGTCGGTTTTAAACGCTGTTGTATTCCAAGCGATCGTAGAAGTAAATTTGCTAAAAGATGATGCTAAAACTGAAATTCCACGGGTGTCTTCCACTTGAACCACATATGAATTGCTATCCACTCCTGATGGAAGATCAACAAAATATGTTCCGTCTCCATGGGATATTATGTTTGTTGGAGTTGAGAACTCCCAAGTTAGATTCCCATATACATAACGGTAGAACTTTATGTTGTTTGTTCCAAGGTTAATTAGCGGTTCACCATTGTCTGTTAATATTTTGAATACTGCTTGAGTTGGCGAGGCAGAGTTTGATATTTGGACTTCTAATCGACTCGAGGCATTGTAGCTTATGCCCAAAATTCCTAATCCGTTTAAATCATAAGTAACTTCATACTGCCTTGACTGTAACTTTTGTTGTTGAACCAATTGGCATTAAGATTCAAATTAGTTGCATTTAATGACAGACCCCATTCTGGCTTAATATATGCCACATTTGCTAGACCACTGTTTAGATAGTTTTTAGCTAACTGTTGAGCGTAAGTCACGTTGCCAGTGACTTTTAGAATTGAACCGTAATAGCCAACTGTAAATCCCAAAAGCTGCTTAAGTGCCTGGTTGGTTTCATCCACTGCGCTTAAAATTTGAGGTTGCCCTTGAACGGGGGTATAACGAATTGAAGAATAAGCTACCATCACTGTAGATATTAAAACTACCGCAACAAGCAAAGCGGCAATGATCGAAAACGCACCTTTATTATTCATTTATCCACTCCCTACCAAACCTAACTGTAAGATTACTATTCGCGAAGTCCCTGCCGCAGTGTACTCTGAAGCGTACAACCTGGGTTGATAGTATGCTAGTAGACTCAGGCTTGTGACTCTGACATCGGGTGTTCGTGTTAAGCCTAAAGCTAAAAGTGACCCTGTAATGTTGGTTGAGCTCGTTGAATAGTGGTTGTATATTGCACCCGGATTGTTTGTCCCTACAGGATTGAAAATGTTGAGACCAATTGTTAGATGATAACTTTGCAGTATAGAATTGGAAAGCGCCCTTGTAGATGTTTGATATGATGAGGGATAGATCCCATAATAGTTGCATGAATCGAGGGCTTTGCTTGTAAAAGTTACAACTCCGACATCGTTTGCAATTCCGTTGTTATTATTCTGGTATGTTTGACCATCTATTCCCCGCAAAAACGCGTTGATTCCTGGAACACTAATTTGTTTCATTCCAAAAATTCCCCACGCGTTTTGATCGTTTGCACCTGATCCTGAAAAATACTCTGTATTTGAAACATAATAAAACGGGTAACCAACAATACTGGCCCACGTCCAATTGTATGCACTGACTTTTTGGCCTAACAGGTAAGGGTACTTTGCATAGTCAGAAGAGTATTGAGAAGCGTAGGATGAGGGTATTGGGACCGCTTCTCCAAAAGTATTAATAATTACAGCATTTTGAACCGTTTCTGTTTGTAGGGGTGTTCCGTTTAGTATTTGAGCGAGTTGGTTTGTGTTTTGAACCATTATTGTGTTAACAAAATACGGGGACAACAAGTTGTACAAATCTTGAGCAAGGCTTTGAGATGTGTAACCGGTGATCCACCAGCCGTTTGCGTCGCTGCAGTTCAAGATGTAAAGTGTTCCTCCGTTGTTACCTTCTCCGATTTTCTCGGGAGTAACATTGAAAGTTACGTTTGAAGAAGCAGCTGTGTAAGTTGAGACATCGTTGGTTGCGCCAATACTTTCGGTGTTGGAGATAGATTTAACGTAGTTGTAGAGTTGCCCATCTCCAGCATTAATGTCATAGACAGTTAGATTATACACTATGTCAGACGGTAATGTTGCTGAAAGCGCAACCTGCAATCCACCCCAGACCGTAGAGTTGGTGGTGTCAAAAGCGGCTCGGCTTAAATCATAGTTTGAATCAAGCGCCTGAAGAGTCGTGAATGAGAGACGTCTGAGGTTGATGGGTGAAACCTCTCTTGGTGGAGGCAACACTGTAAAATAAGAAACGGCAATAAACGAGGTAGAAAGAATAATAATTACAAACAGGACTTCGATTGTGCGAATCATTTAACCCACCCCTTTGTACCCTTGCAGGTTCCATAACTCGAGTTTAGCTTGATACGAGATATCGCCTATTGAAACTTGGCGAATATCAGTTGTAACCCAATCTGTACCCTGAGAGTTACCTCCAAACTTAAATGGAAAAGCCAAAGACCCAACACCCCAAGGCATCAAAACCAGTCCATATTCGCCTGCTGGGCTCTTGTAAGTTACAATTAATATTCCATCATTGTTGGGAACGGTTATTGAAGCGAAGCTTACTTCACTGCCTGAACCATAAACCAGTTTTCCAGTTGAAGTGGATTGGTCTAAAGATACCCCACGCAAGGAAAAATCTTCGGCTAAAATGGCAAATGATGCGTTGTAACTTAGCTCAGAATATGTGGGATTATCTGGGGGTTGACCAACTGAATCTTGGTGTGCAAGCAGGACAGTTCTATTCTGAAAACTATCGATTAGGGGAACGACGCTTTTAGTTACGGTTGAAGGCATATGTACGTAGCAACCCGTTCCTTTAAGACCGCTAAGGTATGAGTAAACTATCAGCGCATAAGTTTGGCTCTCACCATCGATACCTGAAAAAACCAGCTGCGCTGAACCTGCCGAGTCAGTGGCAGTTAAACCCTTTAGAGATGTGTACGAAGGATAATCGTTTGTATCATGGGTCACTAACAATAAAATATAGCTTAGTGGCGCATTTGAAAAAGGAGAACCAGTGCCAGCAACATTAACTGAGAGAGTTAACGGCGTTCCAACAGATGTTTTTTCGACTGAAACTGTCATCGTAGGCGTTAAAGTTAGTTGAAATCCGTATGTACCGTTTATCCCCAAAAGTTTAGAGACGGTAGAATAGTTAAGGCTCTTTGTGGATGGCGAAAGAAGACAACTGCCGAACTCACAACTGATGTTGCTGTAATAGGCGTTTGTTCTTGGATAGTAAACAGGCAATTGAGAAGTAGAAAATAGCCGCATCGGGGAAAAAGAACTCAATTTATATTGGCTGTAGTCTGGATCTTGCAGTCCGAAACCTACGATTGAATTGTCAGTTTGTGCCCAGTTTGATGGTGAACCTGGAGTCAGAAGAATTGTGTCTAAAAGGTCGCTTGTTTTAGTTGAGAGATCTCTATGACGTTCGTAAGTAATGCCCGTCTGCATAGTTTGGCTAAAGAGCCCAATAAAAATTAGGACGGCTGCCATGAATATTATTAGGGAAATCATGTGGTCTACTGTAGCACTTGCCATTTCTAGTTTCCTCCGAAAGATATGAAGATAGAATTTGTGGTCTTGTTAGCTACTAGACTAAGAGAATGAGCGGTGCTGTTGAACGCCAAGTTTTCTTGCCAATTGACGTTTGGCCCCAATGTAACCAAGTTTGAAGTTTGTTCGGTACCGCCTATAATTTTGAGGGTGACTTTCATGAGTTGGCAGGAAGTATCCGTTGACGTTACATGACTCAGAGTAGTCGTGTAGGCGCGCCCTTGGATTAACTGAGGAACATCTAAGTTAATCTTCGTAAACCCGCTGGAGAACGACCCGTGATTCATCGTGTAGTATAGTTGCTGTATGGAACTGCTCATGTGCCCTGCGGTTGACTGCAATTCCATTGTAATGAGGGAATCCCCATAAGTCCCCATGATTATTGTGGCAGCGTAAGGAAATAGGAAAATCTGCATAACCAAGACGGGAATCATAATCATGTACTCGATGGTTATATGCGCCAATTTTGAGCCTCCAAATCTACACCTGTCCGATAGCCACTACCACTTTACCAATATAAAATTCAACAACTGAGTTGGGCATCATTTTTGGAGTGGAAGTGTTGTTTAGAGTTATTGTACTGCTCTTGAAATTGAAAAATGAAGGGTCAAAACCAAGAACCGTTTGCTTTGGGTAGTCCACGCTAATTTTCACTTGGTCGACACCACTTTGGATAGCTTTAAAGGTCCCATTCCCCGTCAATGTTATTGATTGGGACTTGTACAGGTTTTTGCCGTTTTCAAGGTCGGGCAAATAGAACTTAAAGTAATTCGTTGATGTTACTGTTGAAGTAAGCATTCTCATAGTTGGGACTAAAGCGATTCGAGTGTAGCTGCCATCGCTCATTGGCAGTTTTTCTTCACATAACACTTGGCTTATTGGCGCTGAAGCACCAGATAGAAGAAAAGAACTGTTGGAGTCAGAGGGGAGCCGTTCAAAGTAGTTGTTACCTATTGAATATGCACTCACAGGCATGTTGTAGAGGATAATTCCTGTTTTTCCAGAGAGAGTTAGATTAGTCCATCCTGAACTTGTATGGATTTGGAAAGTATAGTCAAGCGCTGCATCTTGAAACTTTACGTTTCCATAATTGCACGAGTAGGCAATTGTTTGTGTACGACCAATCGTCCAAGCAATGTCGTCAATTTGCTGCCCTGTTGTCTGCATGAACTGTTTGTTAGTGCTATATTCATTCTGAGCCATCTTCATGCTCAAGATGTTGTTTGCGTAGCTCATGGCTACTAAAATCATGACTATGCCGGCGGCTGTTAGTATGACGGTTGAAATAGCCGGGCTGGCTGCCCTCTTATCTTTTATCAAACTTGGGGTATTTTTTCGCATGTTAAGCACTCCTTATCCGATTTTTACGAATTGTGGAATAAGCTTAGCAGCGACTATCGAAATTATTACCAAGATGGCTGCATGCTTGAAACCGGCGCCGACGGATTCTTCGCTTATTTTTCCTGCAACAATTCCAATTAGGAAACTGTTGAAGATGACGGATGACATGAAGACAGTTGTCATCAAATTGTTGTTTGGTGCAATTGCTGGTTCTGCGCCCGGCACGGCCATGCCTGTGGTTAGACCCATCATCATTATGGTAGTTGCCACCAGCAGGATCGAAGCCAAATAGGGCATGAATACGTAGGGTCGAACGGACATTTTCTTCTCTTTCTCTACTTCTTGCGTTAAATTGTTGAATCGGGCTAAAGACTCGATCATGGGGATTGTGCCGCCTCCGACGTCGATGGTTTCTACGAGTAGGAACATGACGATTTGCACCATCCAACTGCGGGTGCGATGGATAAAGTCGGACATGACGTTTTTAATTGGTATGCCCCAGGAGATCTCTGAGCTGATTTTTCGTAGTTCTTTGGTGAAGGTTCCGTAGTCTCTTTTTGACAGACTTGTAATGCATTTTTCGGGAGACAATCCAGTTTTTCTAACTTCGGTAAGGTCTCGTGAGGAAACTTGTTACTCCTTGCTCCATGCTGGACCTTGCTTTCGCCAATTTCATGTATACGAGGGCTGCTGGGGCTGCCGAAATGAACAATCCTACAGCTAGGGCTACTGGCAGATCTACACCCCAAGCTATCAAGCTTGTGAAGATTGGAAGTTCTGCTGTTCCCATGAAGTTTGTGAGCAAGAGGAATACGATGATGGCTATTACGCTGGAGACGGCGAAGATTTTGTAGGGGCGCATGTCAACGATTGGAGTTTTGGGCTGCATGCTGTGGGCTAAGTAGACGAAGAGCATTGAGAGCATTGGCGTGAAAATGTAAGTGTAGAGAAGGATGCCTGAGAACTGTGATATGTCTGTGCTTGCGTTAGCTCCGCCCTGTATGCCGTTTACGGCAAAGAGTATGTAGAAGCACAGAGACATCATGACCATGACTATTATGAAGGTTTCAAGAAGCATTCCGAGACGTTCAGCAGCGGCTTTGACGCGAAGGGCGCGAGTTTTGAAAATGTCTTCTGCTTTGCGTTCAAGGTAGTGACCAATGTCACCGCCTATTATGACGGTGGAAGCATACCCGCCTAGAAAATCTTTGAATATGTCTAAGGGCGTCTTTTTTGAAGCTAAATCAAGAGCCGAGAGCGGATCAACGCCGAAGATCTCCACGTCTTTTATTATGTCTCGGGCTTCTTTGCTCATCGCGGGCATGAGGTCTACTTGGGTTAAGCGTTTGAAGCTGGTATAGGGAGCAATGCCTCCTGACGACATGACGCTGATGTAAGCGGCAGCGAATGGCATTTCGCGCTCTAAACTTGTGGATCTGTCACTGGCATTGTTCAATGGTATGACTATAAAGCCGGCGATGACGAAAAGAGGGAGGGGAACTAAGATTAGGAGAGGCAGAATGCCATAGAGCAAAGCAGTTATTCCAGCAATAATTGAAACTGGAACTGTTAACAGGGCAGCGAAGAACATAAGGGAAATGTAGGTTTCAGGGAAGATTCTTACACGTCCCTTTTCCAACGAGCCTTTTAGTTGAGCAAATATGTTTTTTAAGAAATAGGGTGCAAATCGCCCGAAGAGGCGAAAAGATAAAGCTTCAAACTTATCTAGAAACGGCAACTGGCTTGACCTCCTCGTTGTCCATGATTTTGCGGTAGAATTCTTTTGGTCTAGCGTAGTACTCGGCGATTATACCGGCTACTTCTTTGTAGCTTCGTATTTTTTCTTTACGCATCCAACGCAATACGTCTGTTCGTCGATGCATCTCTTCTATGAGTTGGTCACGTGTTATTCCAAGGCGCTCTGAGAAATTGGTAAGTAGAAAACTGCTGTCCAAATCTATTAGTTGTTCATCTTTGATGGGGTCCCATTTGAAGGGATTGACGTTCTTTTCGGAGTCAACAATTTCGTTGACTGAGAGAACTCGGCGATAAGCTCTCTTTTCGCCATTCTTTACCAAGTGAACGCGTTGCACTGACATTATGATGTTCATGAGCGGAATGTACGCGGGTGAAATGTCCATGGGTTTTTGGGTTAGACGTCTAACGGCTGATTGGACATTTTCGGCGTGCATGGTGCACATGCCTCCGTGGCCTGTGGCTAGGGCTTGGAATAGAACGTATGCTTCTTGGCCTCGGACTTCGCCTACAATCATCAGGTCTGGGCGATGTCTCATGCAAGTCTTCACCAGATCGAAGAGTGCAACTTCTCCTACAGTGCTGCCGCCTAAACCGTAGCTTTGTCGTGAGATTAGTGAGACCCAGTTTTCGTGGGATAGGTTGAGTTCGGCGGTTTCTTCTATAGTCATGATTTTGCTGCCTGGTTTGATGAGGCATCCTAAAGCGTTCAATGCGGTTGTTTTGCCTGCTGCAGTTCCTCCGAGAACCATGACTGAGGCGCGGTTTTCAAGGCAGACCCAAAGGTAAGCGGCCATTTCTTCTGTGAAGGTTCCTGTGTTGATGAGGTCGATTATTGAGTATGGGTCTTCTCGGAATTTTCTGATTGTAAAAGCTGTGCCGAAGGGTGTGATTTCTCGTCTATAGGCTACGGCTAATCTGTGTTTTCCTGGAAGTGAAGCGTCGACGATTGGGAAGGCGCTGCTAACATGTTTGCCCGACATGTGTACTAGTTTTACGACAAGATTGTCTAGGTCTTCGTCGCTTTCAAATTGAAGGTTGGTTTCTATGCTCTCGAAGTTGCGGTGCCAAATGTAAACAGGCTTATTCACACCGTCGCAGGAAATGTCTTCTATGTTGGGGTCACGCATTAACGGGTCGATTTTGCCAAAACCCACTAAGTCGCGTTCTGCGTGATATAGAATTTTGTACCATGAGACATCTGGAAGCCAGCCCATGCTGATTCGGTATTTATCGACTATTTTTTTGGCTGCTTCAGCAAAGAATTTTCTTGGATCTTTTATTTCTTCCTTGGGCGATTCGATTTCAGCGAGCAACATTTCAAGGATGCGGTTGTATATTCCCCGTTCCATCGTGTCAAGCTGAAGCTCGTCGAGAACGTATTTGTTTTCGCCTGTCTTTGGATCTTGAACTATGGCAACTAACGCAAATGGTTCGTAAAGAGGATATTTATCAACGATCTTTACGTCTTTTGGCAATAATTTGGGAGCTGCTGCCTGGGTTGTTTGAGGTTCCGGCAGGTTTTCTTTTTTGATTTTTTTATTTATTTTAAACTTAATTTCTGGGAGTTTGAAACTTTTTTTCTGTTTAACGGGTTTGGGTTTAGTTGGTTTGTTTGCGGTGTGGAGCGTTGGCATTTTTATTTTGGGTAGTTTTAGGTTGTTGTTTGCGATTTTTTCTTTGATTTTCTGTTTGAGGTTGAGTTTTGGCATCGTGGGTCGCTTGTTTTGTATTTTTCCTCCTCAGACCTATTAAATATTATGTCTCACTACACAGTACTGTAAATCTGTTCAACACACAAACAATAACCAAGAAAAACCGCAAAAACACAACAAACCATTTTTAAACCCACAAAACATGACATAAACAAAGACACTAACGGAAGAACAACCATGAACCAAACCGCAAAAATCATCCACCAAGCCAAAAAAGAAGGCAGAAAAGCACTCCTCGAACCAGAAGCCAAAACCATCTGCGCAGAATACGGCATCCCAGTCAACAAATTCCAACTCGCAAAAACAGAAAAAGAAGCCTCAACATACGCCGACGAAATCGGCTACCCCATCGTCCTAAAAATTGTGTCCCCCGACATAATCCACAAATCCGACGCAGGCGGAGTCAAAGTTAATTTAAAAAACTCCCAAGAAGTCGCTGACGCTTACAGAAAAATAATCGAAAACGCAAAAAATTACAAGGCAGACGCTAAAATCGTCGGAGTTTTGGTGCAGGAGATGGCGCCTCAGTCCACAGAAGTCATCGTGGGAGCGATCAAAGACCCGCAGTTTGGGCAAACCGTCATGTTTGGCTTAGGCGGAATATTCGTTGAACTCCTAAAAGACGTAAACTTCCGAATCGCACCCCTAACAGCCGAAGACGCCAAAGAAATGATAACCCAACTCAAAGCCTACCCACTCCTGAATGGCTACCGCAACACGCCGCCAGCAGACCTCGATGCACTCGTCGCCATACTTTGCAGCGTTTCAAGCCTCGTCATGGAAAACCCAGAAATCAAAGAACTCGACCTCAACCCAGTAATGGCTTATCCGAAGGGCGCAAAAACAGTCGACGCAAGAATAATCCTCGAATAAGATATCCGACAAAATGAAAATCATAATATAAAATTTTACGTACTTTTTTTATATTATATCATTAGTTATGTTAAGGGATGTTATACTTTCTCAGAAAGCTTCCCTAATAGTTTGAACTGATTGATTTTGTCTAATAGAAGAAGAAATGAGTTTTTGCAATTTGTGGGAGAATTTGTTTTGGGTTGCTTTCATCAATTAGGGCTTGAGGGGGTTGCAGGGTGCGTCTGCGAACGTCACTGTGCGTCTGGTTTAGTCTTGGTGAGGCATAAGGCATAAGGTGCCGAAACCTATCAGCCCACGCAGGTCATAGAATCCTAAGATGCAACGCCTTAGCAAAAATTACAACATAAAAAACCACGCTCTAGAACTTTCCTCTAATTTGTAGAACTTAGTTGATGTTAATGCCTATGCAGCCAACAGCGCTATGTTTTTATTAATGAGTAATGAGGTGAACTTACGATGATTTTGAAGACCAAAGATTTTGATTTTATCCCTCAGACTCTATATGATCAAATCGTGAAGTGTTTGCCCATTGTCTCGGTCGAAGCGGTAATTGTGAAAGATGATGCTTTGTTGTTTTTGAAGAGGAATAATGAGCCGGTTAAAGGGTGAAGGGTGGTTTCCAGGCGGCAGGATACATAAGGGTGAGTCTTTTGAGCAAACTTTATGCCGGGAAATCAAAGAAGAGACCGGTCTTGAAATTATTGATCACAAGTTAGTTAACGTGTACTCAAGGGTTTTTCCCGAAAGACATGATATTACAATCGTTTACTTATGCAAATCCAAAGGAGGCAAGATGACGCTGAACAATGAACATTCGGAGTATGCATTTTTTAGAACCGTTCCCAATGATTTGCATCCTTGCCTGATTGAAGTAATTCAAGAATGCAAGTTAAAAGATTTTAAACTGTAACCTCATTTTTTTACCTTTTGACATTTGAATCA
This sequence comes from Candidatus Bathyarchaeota archaeon, assembly GCA_963741295.1. Taxonomy (GTDB): domain Archaea; phylum Thermoproteota; class Bathyarchaeia; order Bathyarchaeales; family Bathycorpusculaceae; genus Bathycorpusculum. The sequence continues at coordinate 45,522 of CAVUHI010000021.1, read as the reverse complement.
ATGAGGACAACTGGACTAACTCTAAGAATGGTCACAATTAATGCCTAGAAATTCCGTAATATTTCTAAAAATTAAAGAGGGCTCGACAAAATCGAACGCTCACCTAAAGGAACACACTCTCCTGTAGATGTAACTCGTCCATCATAATTAATTTAAAAACTATCTTCACTCCCTTTCGAGAGAGAGAATCTATATCGTGTAATCTTCTTGGGTTCCCTGAGGGTTTTCTTCGTCAATTACTTCAACAACTATGTAGCCTTTCTTGAAAGCCACAGCCAACAAAACAACAACCCCTGCCACAGCTGAAGCCACTATCGCTATTGCTTGTGGAGAAATCAAATTGTTTTGTGCGGGTATGGAGGTGGGTGTTGAAGTTGGATTTTGCGTGGAAGATGGAGTAGCGGTTGGAGATGAGGGTGCGGCAGGAGTTGGTGAAGTTGTTGGATTCTTGGATGATGTGGCAGTTGGCGAAGGTGTAGGTAAAGGCAAAGATTCATTTGCAGATAAAATAGTAAACAAACAAGAGTTTGCCCAAACATTCAAAGAGTTATTAGCGTACTCCCGAAAACCAACGACAAATTCAGCCTTGTTGGTTAAAGTTAACGTTGCATTGCCCCAGCAGGGAGTAGATGAGAAAGCCACCCAAGACGCATTAACCCACTGACCAGTATTATTCGTGCTAAAAATGTATCCACCACCGGACAAACCATGGTCATCATTCCACAATACAGAGAAAACCGATGGTTTACCAACAATAATTGAGGAAAGTGATAAATTTGAAGCTGAAGACGGGATTCTGTTCCAATCTAGTTCTCCAATAGAAGAAGCATCAAGCTTCAAAGTAGTAGTATAGTTATTGCTATTCCAAACACCCGTAGTAAATGGAGGTTCTCCAAGACTTGTCCAGATATTCGCGACCGCGCTATTGTTAGCGGTAAAAATTAATCGGTTATCTGCAAAGAAGTCAGTACACGTTACTATTGTAGAATTGCCGATGTTTATTTCAGAGCTATCAAAGTGAATCAACAACGTATTGTTTGTTGCTGAATCTTGGTAGCTATAAAAGTTGTCCGAATATAATGGATCAGGCTCTAAATATAAAGCTGCAATTTCAGGTTCGCTAAGGGTAATATTATAAATTCGAATGTTATCAAAGATGCCAGCTGCATATAATGCTGATGAAATCCTTAAATTTCCGAAAACCAGATTCCCGATACTTGCAATTGTGTCGTTATGAGCTGTTCCAGAACCCTGCAAGATTCCGTTAATGTAGATTTTCAGTTGCCCGGGATACATCCAAGTAAGTGCTATACTGTAATTTCCGCCTACAACTAACGGTGCTCTCGAATTGCTGAATACATCCCCTGTATCAGTATTCGTATGCACTCCAGCCCTTAAACACCCACCCGATTGCAAGTAAATGTAATACTCATAATATGGATAACTATAACTTTTTCCTATAAGTGCTTGACGTTGGCTTTCATTCTTGGGAATAACCGTCGGGCTGTACTGAAAGGATAGAGTAAATTGATTATTTAAGATTAGTGACGTTTTATTGGCTATAACAATGGAATTATTAACTCCGTTGAAATTAAGAGCAGAGCCATAAGTGCCATTAATCCAAGTTGGACCATAAAGAGTTCCGTTGATTCCGTTGCCACTCGAATCATAAATAATATTGCCAGTCCCTTCGTTTGTATTCCAATAACCTATTAAGCCACTGTCATTTGCTATTCTTTGCTTGGGTGGGTCGGTGAAATTCATTTCTTTATCGAAAGCAAATAAGGTTCCATTCTGGAACTCCCAAACAGTAGAAGCAGGATATTCGATAGCATTCACACAAACCATTAATATTGACAAGGTCAAAGTGAGAACTACTAAAACGGAAGTAATTTTTATCGTCTTGTGCACCCGCTTTAACGCCCTCATTGAAGGAAACTCAAACCAACTGAGATATTTTTGTCAGAGCCAACTTATAAGCCTTGTATCCAAATTAGGGAAAATAATTTGTTTCAGTAAATACATTTAAACTTGAAGAGTGCTTGAATGGTTTCAAAAGAAATTCTTGGAAAACAAGTACAAAGCGAACACTACTTCAACGATACTTACGACGTAAAAGGCAGGTTTGCGAGTTACTGGCATCAAATAAACGAAGTCAGACGTCTTGGATTCCAGTCGATCCTCGAGATTGGCGTCGGTAACGGTTTTTTTGGGGAATATTTACGTAAAGGAGGTTACCCAGTTACTTCTATTGATATCGACAAACAATTGCATCCCTCAGTTGTGGCTAGTGTTAATAGATTGCCCTTCTCCAATGAATCCTTTGATATTGCGGCATGTTTTGAAGTTTTAGAGCATCTGCCTTACCAAGAATTTTCTCGCAATTTACAAGAATTGCGGAGGGTTGCAAGAAAATTTGTAATTATCTCAGTACCTGATGCCTGCTTAGTCTACCCGGTTAGCCTGCGCGTACCCTTTGTCGGCGACATACGAAAACTTATATCTGTACCTATTTCGCCGAATGGTTCGAAATTTAGTAAAGAGCATTATTGGGAAATAGGTAAGTCAGGTTACCCATTGAAGAAAATAATGAATGATATTAATACTGAGGGATTTATGCTCGAAAAAACCTATCGAGTATTTGAAATGCCAGCCCACCGTTTCTTTGTTCTGAGAAAGATCGTAAAAAAATAAAGTTAACTAATTATTTTGGGAAACTGGATATATTTGGATTGAATCCTAATCCTTCCATCTTTCATTATCGTATTTTCCAATAATTTTTGCAGGCACACCCGCAACAATACAATCGCTCTGGACGTTCTTACAGACAACTGAGTTAGCACCAATAACGACGTTGTCGCCAACGTTTATTCTGCCTATTATCGCTGCTCCCGCAGCAATCCAAACGTTATCGCCAAGTGTCGGATAACCAGTTTCCAATGTATTCCGAGAAACATTAGCGCCTATAGTAACATTCGGTCTTAACGTACAGTTGTTTCCTATCTTGGCTTGACCGATAGCTATTCCGAAGGCATGAGCTATTTTTAGGCCCCCTCCAACTTCTGCGAGAGTATCAATATAAACAGCTTTATTCCCGAATAGTTTATCTATTAAAAAAAATAGTACTCGTCTTAGTTTATGATGTTTAATAAAGTGTTCATGTCTTTTGCGATAAATGTAGATTGTCCTAAAATCTCTTTGCCCGATAAAAAGTTTGAATATTTGCAGCCGGGTAATTCTTTTTGTTTTTAAATATCTTGCAGCGTCCAGAGTTATTAGTCTATTGTTGTTCATGGGTTTTTTATCTCTTTTAATTTTCTTTTGGACCTTTCGTTAAATTGTCTGCGTTGATCTAGGTAACAGCCATTTTTTAAGTCTAACATTCCAAGGTTGCGTTCGTGAAAAAAACTAAACGTTGCGAGCCCGTAATTTTTTAGGTATTCTTAATTTTTTTCTTACATACCACGCTATGGGTGTAGCTATTATCGAAAACAAAAATAGTAGATGATAGGGGGAAGTTAATATTGTAAACCAAGGGATGTCAAGTTCGTTCCACGAAACAGTTGGAGACGAGGGTATGTGGGCCATCCCATCGTAATTTAGCCCACTTATTAACGCTGATGTACCATCCACGCAGTCGATGGTGAAGGTTGCGTTTCCCATTATAGTGAACTGCTGTCCTTCGCTTGGCACTTTATCGCTCGATCCAATCCAGCCCACGTATGCTTTATGAAAGAGCGTCTGACCATTGACGCTGACGTTTGGAGTGTTAGTTAGTAGGATAGCGTGTGGTGATTGAATATTTATTGTTCCAGCTTTGGCTGTAACTGTGTGGCTGAATGTGCCATAGCTGTAGGTGATGTCTACTGAAGCGTTGCCGTACAGTTCGGTGGTCCATTGGCATCCTTCAGTGAAGTCGAAGGCAGTGCATGATTCGGAGCTGAAGGTAGAAAGCTCAGTATTATCAGCATTTATTATGGAGCGAGTTATTCCTTGGACCTTAAGATTAGTAATCGTTGCATTTGCTATCACTGTAGGTTTATTCGAGGGGTTGGCTGGTGTGATGATTATGTTGTCTGTTTGAATGTTTGTCGGTGAAAAGGGCAGCTGGACAGTTTTAATATTCACCTCACCGTTGAGTGTCATGCCTTCTGCAACTGCGTACGTCCAATCAGAAAATGTTTGCACAGCGTTACTAGCGTTGGCGATTTGGCCGATTAATGAGCCAATCTTTGACAGTAATGCCCACTTGAGGTTGGTAGGTGAATTGTCAATCATGCTTTGGATAGGGGCATAGTTAATGTATGTGAGTTTTCCTGAGCCAATAGGAATTGATAGAGCGAAAGCCGACGCGTTAATGCTTTCTGAGTAGTAGGCGCCTAGTTGCTGCGCGGCAGCGTTGGAATATAATGTTGGTGTATTGGTGGCTGGTGTTGAGATTGTCATGTTGCCATATTTTATGCAATCGACAGTAGTAGAATTAGCAAAATCTAGTTTCATTAATGAGGCGAAATAACCAAAGTCTTCGTCGCTCAGAACTACTACATTTGAGCCGCTTTTGATAGCGTCTATGTATCGGTTCAACAATGCCAATCGGTCGTCTGTTTGAACAGTCATGTTGTCAAACGTTGCGGTTATGCCTTCTGCGCGCAGGGCTATGCCACCTTGGCTATAGGAATTGTCAACTACATTAAACACTAACTGGTCATTCAAGTAGCAGAGTATATCATTGCCCTTGACAGTGATACCAAGCTTGTACCAAGTGTCACCAGTCATTTTGTAGTCTGCAGTTTTAGCAAGCTCACTCCAAGATCCGTTAACAAACTTCCCAAGCCTTAACACGTTAGACTGCATTCTAAAATCATAAGCATTCTTTGAGTCCTGGTAGCGGAACTGCAGGCAAACATCGTCCGAAAGTTTACCAATGCTTTCTGCCTCTACAGAAACCGAATAATCAGCCCATGACGAGGAACCAGCTGTTATCATAGCATCAACATAGGGGGTTATCTGATTTAGTTGCAACCGATTGGAGACTATTGACCAGTTGCCTGTTATAACGCTCCATTGAGACAAATTATTGGAAAAGTCGTCAGATAAGTCGTAAATAGCAACATCGGATGAGAGTAATAATTTGCTATATTGTGATAAGTTTGGATCCATATCTGAAGAAAGCGAATATTCCAACCCTGTGGAGGCAAGCGATATGGTTGAGAGTGAATCTTGATTATTTTGCGAGGATTTCAACGCGATATAGTCTATCGAAACTGTTTGCAGACCACCAACAAAGGGACTAAAGCGATCATCAATACCTAAAATTATATAAGAAATTGTTTTGTTGGAAGGTTGATTAATGCTTGTCACAGCCCAATTCGGTAGGTTGGCACTAATAGCGCCCGTTCCAGTATAGTCCGATAAATATGTGCCATCGGAATACTTTACTTCAAACAGAGCACAACTTTGTGAACTTCTCCATCTTATAATAATCTCGGGATAATCATCCGTTTTTATGTTAGTTATGGGCTGATCAAACAAATAATAGTCTCGTACCGTTGAGTTTAGGTATCCGGTTAATTCCACTCCGCCATTGACCGATGAATGCGTCAAGTTATTTATAGTCCCTGATTCAGTACGCAAACGCCAATCACTCCCAATGAACTTTGTTCTAACTGCCGCACTAACAATGGCTAAGTCGGAACTGACGGAAGGCGCCGATATATCAGGGACTTGATAAATTGTTACCGCTGTGTTGTTAAAGACGATGGGTAAAGAAGGCAGAATATATTGTTTTAAAAATCCATTTGGATACTGATCTATAAGCTTCTTTATCACGATTTGCAATGTATATGTATTTTTGAGTTGATAGGGATTGTAAAAGCTCTGCAGATCCAGTGGCGTCAAAAAAGAGCGCAGTTCTGTCGAAGAGTGTAGGAATACCAGCATAATATTTACAGTATGTCCATGAAGCTTCCGTTAAAGTTAAAACCTGACCGTAAGGTTCGTCTTGGAGGCGCAAATAATTTAACGCATCCAACTCGTCGGCGGTTACTCCAGAGGGGCCCTCACCATAAATACCATAATTTGGATATCTTGTCCAATAGTCGATTCTCACAAAGGTAGATGAAACACTCGTGATTACAATAAGTAAAACGATCGCGCTGATTATCAAATGCTTGCTACGTTTGGGGATAGATATCTCGCTAGCCGAATAAGTATAACAGCGGCTAATATTGCAGCGAAAATTCGAACCCAATAGATAGTTCGAGCTTCCCAAAAGGGCAGAGGTGTACTCAAATGTACGTTGAACTGACTAATTAAAAAACCGAAGATGACGGAAAATAGTACAACCAGTAATATTGAATACAAGTTGTTGTTGGAAGTATTTTCTCTTTTGTGAAGTAGAATGTAAGGAATCGCTAAGACAGCAATAAGTCCGGTAGCGCCCCAAAATAAGGGATAATTAAACCATGGTATTATCCCCCTATTATAATACTCTTGAAAATTGAGAACTAATTCATTTTGCATGGAAGCCCAGGTTATCAATGATAAGCCTACAAAATAGATTATCAGGAAAATAATCGCCAGCAAAAATGCTTTATTTTTGAAGATATTTTTGCTAAACACCAACCTTCGCTGGCTTAAGGTCAATAAATAAGAAACTATCGAAATGCCAATAATAAAGCCAATAAAGTAAAAATCAACGGATTCGTAAGCTAAGCCATTTGGCGTAAGACAAAAAGTCACAAACCCGACAATAACCCCCGAAACAGACGCTATTATAGACTTTCGATAATGGCTCATTGACTGAGGCTTAGAAATTACCCAAATGGTAGCCAGCAAAAAGACAAAGAAAATTGTGATCTCAACACGATGTGCTAAATATCCAAAATCAGTCAAAATCGCTATTAAAACATAAGTAAGCAAACATTCATTATTCTTCTTAAACAAATAAATTGAGAGAAAAACAGGAACTAAACCCCAAAGCATATGGGTGAAAAAGAAATAACTAGTGTAGTATGCATAGCGCATATCTAGCATTGTTTGCATGTTGATGGTATTCAAGAGAGCCTGCCTAGCAAATTCATCGGTAATATTGAGAGTTAAATAATCCTTTATTACTAAGACACCAGCAAAACCGCTACAGGTAATAAATAATGCTGTAGCCACTGAAGCAGCCCTCTTACTTCTAGTTAACGCCGTCGCCATCATGTAGAATGCAATTGGTAGAAGAATAGTTGAAAAGCTGAGTAATACATATGCATTTACAGTTGGTAAACCTGAAATCGAGAAAAATATCGATAAGTAAGTTGAGAATAGGCTGAGGTTTGAAGATATGACATTTCTCAGGGTCATTACCGCCCAGCCATGGAGCGGTACTAAATCGTTCAGAAGAGAAGGACTGCGGGCATATAGAGAGTAAATACCTACAAAAACGAATACAAGGGTTAGAATGAGTAGAATACTGCTACTGGATTTTTGTATTGGCAAAGTTGACGAAGTAGATGGCTGTTCTCTAAAACTTTTTAGCGATTTGATAATACTCAGTACGGAGAAAATGGCGATAGGGACAAAGATTATGTCCGATATGAAAGCTCCAGTGATGATTTGCAGAAAATATACAAGTAGGCAATCCAGCAGAATACTAATCAAGCAACCGAAAACGAGTTTTTCAGGCGTTGAAAAACGCTTTTTTCGGTCAGATAAATCCAAAATGAAGTAGCCGGGAAAAAAAGACAGCACAAAAAGTGACAAAATAGCTCTCAAATACGTGTTAGCTGGAATCTGTAACCAAGGTAAATATAGGGAATCAAGGGGTGATAAGAATAGTATTAGAGCAATTGAGCATAAGAGAGATATTGGCAACAGAACGCCTAAGGATCGAGATAGTCTAATAACGATTCTTGATTCGTCATTAGAGGGCTTTAGAATGCAATTTATCAAGAAGTATGTTAAGAAAAAAATAGATATTGCCAAATAATATCTAGGCAGGACTGGTAACTATCCAAAAAGATAATAAAGCAGCAACGAAAGAGCAGAATATTTCTATTAAATTCACATAATCTCTATGGACATGCATTTACTTGTTGGCAATCCTTTCAAATGTGGCGAGATATTCCGAGGAAATTTTTGGTACGGAAAACGAATGAACATATTGCAGCGAATTTGAGCTAATTCTTTTGTAGCAGTCTCTATCTATAATTAATTCAATCATAGCCTTAAGGAGTGAAGCTTCATCACTAGGGTTAACAAGTAGACCGTTTTGTTTTTCAGAGATTAGTTCTTTCATTCCACCCATTCTTGAGGCGATTACAGGGACGCCCATAGCCATTGATTCAACGACTACTCTCCCGAAGGCTTCTTCCCACAGTGACGGAACGACTGTTGCAAATCCTTTTTCGTCCAGAAATTTCAGTACTTTTTCGAACGGTAAATGCCCGACGAACATTACGGATTTCTCCATAGCCAGTTCTTTCGTAAGTTTTTTTATCTCAGTATATTCCGCCCCTGAGCCGATTAGAGCCAAGCGGCATTCCGGATAGGTTAAAAGTAGCTGTTTGAAGGCTTTCAGCAGAACATTGATTCCTTTCGATTTAGAGAAGCGCCCAACATAAACAAAATATCGGTTAAAAGGTTGATACTCTTTTCGCGTCCCATGAAAAATGGCTAAATCTATAGGATTGTATATTCTAACTACATTTTTCTTCGGGTAAACAGTCCGTAGAGAATTCTTTACCGCCTCTGAAATTCCAACTATAACGGTTGCTTGTGAGATAGCATGCTTCCGAAATCGTAAAACAAAGAAAGCATACATAGAAAAAGGCAACCGCAACAATTGCGAAACAGAGGTATTAGTTATAGCAAGCATACCACAACGCCGCAAACAAGCAGGATTACATTCAGCTTCCACACAGGGCACTACCCCTTGGTTACCGTAAAATAGTTTTTCACCGTTAAAACAGGCATGCTGATAACCCCTAACAACATAAACACTTGGAACACGCATTAACCTGGCTGCAACGACAGAACCCAATCCTGCTAACTTATGGGTGAAAACAACATCAGGTTTAACCACTTTAATATAACGCAGAGTTGCAATAAAAGACAAGAATAATGAAACAATGTCCATAAACGCCCAAGAAGGTCTAATTTGGCGGCAAATAAGGTTAGTTGAAAAGACACTATTAAAGCCATCTTTATCCTTGAGAGATGCACAATAGCCTTTAGGAATCGAACTATTTTCCGTGACCACGTAAACCTTGTGGCCCTTTTTGAGAAAACCCTTAAGCACCAAGTAAGCACTTACCTCGGCGCCTCCAACAGTATTAGGTAAATAATCAAGCAACGCCAAAATCTTTAAGATACATCAACAACCAATCAAGCCTAAATGAATCACAGGACTTTTCTGCGCAAAGCGGCACGTAATGGGAAATAGAGCAAAACCCGCAATGAAACAGGGAACCCATCAAAGCGCGTAAAAAATAATAAACTATTCCTTATTTCATAGAAATAAACTCTATAAATGCTCTTCTTTCTACAACCGCCAACATTCTTATGATCATGGAAAAGCACCGATTGGGGTTGGAAAAAAACCTTGTAATTCTTTCGTCGTAATCGGTAATAAAGATCAACCTCCTCCTTGGCATGAGTACCTGTGTATAACTTTTCCTCATAGCCACCTATTTCCTGACAAGCACTCTTTAGAATTAGAGAGCATGCATGCAAAATAGGTACCTCGATTACTTCCTTAGAATTATAGTTAAAATTATGATATATCCAACCACTTATCGGACCTAAAGTAACAACAGAATTAAGCGATAGGTAACCACTACCAACTAACCTTGAACCCACAGCTCCAACCCTATTCTTATACAGACGCTGCAATCTGAAGAATGTTTCAATGAGTACTTCAAGGCCATTTTCTTCGGTAAAAACAACATCGTCTTCCCCAAAAAACAACAAGTTACCCTTTGATAGAGACAAACCCCGGTTACGTGCGACTGGTAAGCCTACATGTTTCTCAAGTCGGTGGTAGTGAATTCGGCTATCCTCAGCAATGAATTTCGATAAGACTTCAAAAGTGTTATCCTCGGAGGAATCATCCACTATAACTAGTTCCCAATCCTTGTAAGTTTGATTAAGAAGCGAATTAATGAAATTACCAATGATAAAACTTCGATTGTAAGTTGGTAAGATCACCGAAACGGTTACTAAATTAAGCCACCTATAGCAGATTCCTTAATGGCTTAATCAAGTGAGATATAAAAACCAAGTAATATCCTGCCTCAAAAACCAGTCATTGTAAGTCTTAGTTTACGAACCTTTAATAGCATTAACATAACTCTTCGTTAACTTTTCCCACGAGTGGTTGTTATTAACATAACGGGTGCCGGCAGAGATGATAGGCATGTAGCTTCCAGATTTTGCAAGATAGTCTTCTATCGCTTTTTGCATATCTAAAAGTGACATTGCAACCACATAATGAATCCCGGGCGCTATACCGTTTATCCCTCGTATACCCTCCGGTCCAGATATCACCAGTAAATTGTTAGCAAAAAACTCTAAAGCCTTAGTCCTTTGACCGCCAGCAAGAGGGATATCTTGGAAGAAAGGTAATATGCCAACCGCTGCTGATGCATACAGCTTAGATAGTTCTTCAAAAGAAAGTTGACCTAAAAAATTTACGCGCCCTTTCTTCACTATTGGATCCTTCATTAATTCCGACGCCAAGGTTAATGGACCGCCAACTATCGAAATTGTAAACTCTTGACCTGCCTCATCCAGAGATTTGGCTAATTGGAGGATGTTTTCGACAGCTTTAAGATTTTGAAGGAAAGTTAAGGCCCCAACGAATATGATATTTGAAGCCTGTTTAATTTCATAAGCTAATTCTTTAGTAAGGTTAGATTCTGCGCCGTTTGGGACATAAAAAGCAGTTTTTCCAAGTTGTTTTGCGTAAGAGTAAGCCCGCTTCGAGGGTGTGCTGATGCAATCTGTTAGCTTAAAAATGACTCTATCGACAAATGGATTAATCAAGACTACATCGTCACCGACAACGGTTGCCCTCAAAACAATTTTGGCGATAACTGCGGGGAAGGCTGAGTAGGTGGATTGAAACTGAACTATGGAACGGTTTTTTATAACCTCTTTAATAACGAAAAAAGAACTTCGAACCGAAAATAGTAGCCATTGAACCATTTTTGAGGCGTACCTATCTTCAACCCCGAAACGTCGGAAATCGAAACGTTTGACCGAGACATGACCAGAATATCCATCATCCAATACTACTTGGGATCGGGCAAGCGGTGCCACTACTTTGATGTTGACTCCATTCGCCTTCAACACTTTCGACACACCGCTTATTCGACGTGATAACCCTACATAGTATGGATAATCGATGTATGAAAGCATCAGAACACTTTTTTGTTCAACCATGTCAGCACGCGTAGTTTGTTCTAGTAGCAAAAAATGATTCCTATTTTTTCAACCCGTTATTTCAAGATAGACTTTCTCGATTCTTTCAGCTATTTTCGACCAGTCATAGCTATCGAGATAACTGTGGTCAGGGGAGTTTGAAATTAAGTAAGTTTTTTGTTCTATCACGCTAAGCAGAGTTTCCGAAATTTTTTCCTGATCTGCTTGATTAATCAAGAGTTTAAATGGATAATTCTTTAGGACGTCAGGAACTCCACCCACGGGAGTAGCTACTATGTATAGGTTCGCCGCCATTGCTTCTAGAATTGTAAGAGGCAAAGCCTCTGCCTTTGACGGCAAAACGAAAATATCTGATGCGATGTATAGTTCTTGCAGTTCGTCCACTGGTGTCCAACCAATAATCTGTGAGTTTTTGTTTATAGACTTTAATATTGTGGCTAGTTCAGGAGCCAACGATCCTCCGCCAACGAAAAGGAAGAAAACGTCGGGATTTTTTCCCACTATGATTTTTGCCGCCCGGGCTAGTTCTAGCACACCTTTAATATCTGCAAACCGACCTCTAAATAAGATAACTATCTTATCCTTCGGAATATTGAACTTTCTTCTGTATTGGAGTTTATGTTTTTTGTTTTCCTCAAAAAGTGTTCGATTAACACCGTTTGGGATTGTGTAATATTTCGATTGAGCGCCATATTTCTTTGCGTACCCAGTTATTGTAGGTGTTAAGCCGATTACGGCCGTGGCTTGGTCAAGTTCCCACGTGAAAACTGTACGATTAAAAATGCCTTCACTGACTTGAGCTATGGGATCAGACGGCTTAAGCGCATATAAACCATGGAGGGATAGGACTGCAGGTAAACCTAGTTTTTTCGCCAATCCTAACGCTCGCCAAGTAGTATAGTAGTGATGACCATGCGCATGTATTACGTCTATGTCTTTTTCTTTTACAATGCGTGTTATGGTACTGCCAATGTTAAGCATAACACCTTGACTGGAAAGAGAAGGGTACAGTTTACCTGAAGGAAAAAATGTTTTAGACCTAAAAACTTCGATGCCATTAGATGCTTCGTGTTCAGGCAGTGACTTTTCACCAGGCAAATCCGCCGTAAGGACAGTGATTCTGTGACCGCGCGCTACCAGCTCCCTTGAGACGTTATCAACATGATATTCAACGCCTCCTATGTGAGGAGGATAAAAAGTGGTCGCCATCAGGATATTCAAATGTTTTTCACTATTTTCGCTATAGCTAGTGAAGGAAAAACAGGATGGAATTTAACCGTTTAAAATGGTTACTTGCGGGCGCCAATTCTTTGCGCAATTCGGGATATTGCGTATAGTGTTATGGCTGTTGAGATCATGAAGCAGCCTAGCAGCAGAAAGCCTATGGATGCTAAAGCAACATTTGTGACTATTCGACCTGAGTCTACGTATAGGTTCATCATCCATACGCCAAATAAGGCACCCATAACCAAGCATATTATGCCGGGTAATCCGAGAAACATTAGAGGTTTGTCTTCGACGACAAGTTTAACAATAGACATTATTAGGCCGATGCCATGTGCAACGGGGTTTTCTGTTGAAGTTTTGATTCCAATGCTTTCGCCGTACTTGCAGGAGATGGGGACTTCACATATTTTCAAACCAGTTTTTCTTATAGCTCGCAAAATTTCGACACTGGCACTCATGCCATTCTCAGACATGGATAAACTGTTCAAGAGCATGTTTACCATAGGCTCTGAATCCGCTCTGGGCATCACTTACAACATTTTTGCTGTTGCTATTGGTTAGTTTTGTGATAACTTTTATGCCAAGTTTCCTGTACAGAGGCATATCTGCAGTGCCTTTTTTATCCATGAAACGGCTACCCAAAACCACCTCAGCAACTCCATCTTCAATGGGTTTTATCAATCGTGGAATTTCTGCTGGATCATGCTGTCCGTCCGAGTCCAAAGTAACTAGTACATCTGCGTTTAATTCACGTGCCTTCTTAAACAAGCTCTGCATTGCAGCGCCATAGCCACTATTTTGCTCGTGACGAATTACTACAGCCCCAAGTGCTCGGCAATTTTACCTGTTAGATCCGCTGAGCCATCATCGCAAACGACAACGGTATCGGCATACTTTTGGGCTTCCAAAACTACTCGCGCAATTGTTTTTTCTTCATTGAAAGCTGGAATACCTACTACAGTGAAAGATTTGTGCAAATTAGTTACTGTTGAATCAATTAAAATTGCGTCAGATTCATTAGCTAAAATCAAGCCTCAACCTCCATATGCTCGGTTCTAAACCTTGCCAAAGTTTACTACCAAAAACTTTGCAAAGGAACGATCCTCAGCCCATGTGGAGGCTGAACGATTTCCCCAATTAACAGCTATTTCACTCATTTTTCGGGCTAACGGTAAACCTATAGTCCTAACTAACTTTTCCGCTGTGCTCTCCATTGTCATCTGTAACTTTTTCATTATGGCCGTCACTATTTTGGCCAGCTTTGTGCTCTTTATGCTTTCAACGTATCGAACGGTGAGGTCTATTATTCCACGTTCTACCCTATTGAGAGATCTAAACCAAACGCCACGTTTAAAGCAGTCCGTTTGGCTTCAGCCAGTTTTCCAATCGATATGGAACTGCCTGATTGTAAAGTTAGTGTTGAACCCCTTTCTCTCATAAGAAGACGTTTTACTTCATATGTGACTTAAAAGACTTGTGAATTGATAATCAAGTAAATTAATAACAATTTAGCCCAAAAAGTGTAGCAATTTAAAATTATTAAATCAAAATAATACTTTGTTTACATTTAACGAAAAAAAAGATGTTTATTGGGAATATTTATGACGAGGCTCTCTTAAAGTACCAGACGCCTACCACAGCTAACATCACGATAATGACAACTGAAGCGGCAAGTGCAACCCACGCAATGGTCGAAAAACCACCGCTATCCCCAGAAACAGATGAGGCCCCACCAATAGCAAACAAAGGATCATCAACGCTAGTAACTGTAACGGTGAAGGTTTTGGCATTTTCATCGACTACTGCTGCCAACTCAGTGTAGCTGTTGGTAGCGGGTACGTACTTGAAAATCGAATAAGGCGCTTGAACCCCTCGAACATCACTATCTGTGTATGGTATTGTAATTTTCGCTTGGGTGAAATCAGCGGCATTCACATTGAAAGTAACGATTACGAAATGGGTTAATGTAATCCCGTTGGGAGTATTCGCAGTGGGTTGAGGATTTGCAGTGGGAATTTGAGTAGTTACTGTTCCAGTGGAGCCAGGTGTACCTTGAATTTCATATGTGACTCCAAAGTCATCACAAATGGTGCAAGTTCCATCAGATGAGAGTGCGACGCCCGTAGTTACTGCGCCATCATATGGAGATTGTGCAAAAACTGAGGAAACCGATAAAGACAGCAATAACAGTGAAAATACAGCAAACAATTTTACTTTTAAATTATTCATTCTTTTACCTCGAATTATAGTCCTCTATCGTACGATTCGCATAAAAGCTTTTCGAATTAGAAATTCATAATAAAAACCAGAAAATAATCACCAAATATTTATGTTAAAAAGATACCTCAAACTTCCATTCAAAAGCACAAAAAAACAAAAACCAGCACCAAACCAATTACCAACAAACGCCAGCCCTTAAAACCCTCAACCCTAGAAGAAACAAACAAAACAACACCATACAACCCCAAACCAGAAAGAACTTCCCAAGGCAGGATAAACAAGAACCGATTAAAAACAAAATCATTTGCAGCAAACAAAATCGATACGCAAGCCACACAAATCCAAGCAACAAAAAAATTAGAAACACCGGACTTAACTTTCAACAAAACGAAAAAACCCAGCAATCGAAAGAAACACCAAAAGACCGCCGGAAAAAATCCCTCCTAAAGTAATATTCACAGCATGCCCCAGCCCGCTTAAAAGATATACTGGGTTGGGCAAACCAAAACCCGACTGCGCCGTTGCAGCCACAGAAGCAATAGATGATTGATGTGATAATAGATTACGCACTAAATCACTAAGTAAACCAACACCGATTGTAGCACCAACGAAAAGAACTTGCATTTTAAACTTACTAAACAACGTTCTATCACGAGTTGCAAGACGCCATTGCAATAGAAGAAACAGACACAGACTTAACGCAAAAACAAACCAGGTCCAAGAATGCGAAAACAAAACGAGCACTGACACACTCAACATAGCAAAGAAACCTAAAATAGACCAAGAATCCTGAACCTTAAAGAACAATAGTAAATAAGCAAAAATAAGTATCAGAGCCAGCGTGTTTCCAAAATAACCAGAGTAAATTAAGCCTAAACTTTGAAAAGAAAAAGGTATGAGCAACACACCCAAGACCCAAACCAACCTGTTTTTGCAAAATAGTCGCAGTACCAACAAAGAAACGAATCCAAACAATACAATTAGTAAGGCAGCTGCAAATTGAATAACATTAACAGTTGAAGTAAAGAAAGACGAGGCATAGCACAAAACCAAGAACAAAGCTCTATCATTGCCCAAAGCAAATGACAATGCAGAATTCACATCGACACTACGCATATGGCTAATCCAACTATAGTAAACAGGAGAATCCACGCTGACTAACATCCCGGTTGGATTATTCCAGGGCAAAACAGTGAACAAAACAAACAAACACGAGATAATCGACGAAACTACAACAGCTAAAACTACAAATCGACTACTAATGTATCCAGACCCACTGTCAAAAGCCCCAAACACATCACTTGTTCGGCTGACAATCCCTCTTGCGCTAATTTTGGTTACTAACAACGACCATTTATTAGGTAAAACACGAAAAATAAAAGCCCCAACACCAAATAAGATAAATAACAAGTAGATGTAGGGCAGGAACGGATTAGGCAAACTTGAAAAAGACACTTCTACTTGGCTCCAATGTGAACCTAAAACCCCAGCATCCAAACCCAAGGCAGTCGGAACAGTAAACAATGCAAAACTCGCCATCTCAACAAACAAAACATAGTATCAATCCTCCAAAAAGCACACGCACAAACAAAGCTATACGATTAATGCCCAGCAAATTAGGTGCAAACACAAAGCACGAAACCAAAAGCAAGCTGCTTATCAAAACCAAAGACCAAATGCCAACGAAGCCAAGAAAAACCAAACAACCCAAAAAGCAAGACCACACAAGAGAACAAATAGGCCTACTCTTGAAAATGAACGGCAATTTTCTTTTACATTTTTTAATTCTAAATCGTATCCTAACCAACCCAAGACGACAAAGATAGCAATGCCCCAAACCGCAATATCCAAAGGACCAGGCAATACGCTTCCACTAACAATCTGCTCAACCATCGCTCTATTGGATAATACAAAATATTGAAAGCCGAAGCTGCTAGCTACGTAGAATAAGGAGTAGATTAGGCATATGGCAAGGGAGAACTCTGCTGCCCAAAGCAGAAGCCTCTTCTTGTCCATGCAGTTTATCTCCGACATAGCCATTTAACCCAGTTAATGAAATGCATCAGTTGTTTTTACCACTAAAAGCTTAATAGTTACAAGTATCATGGGTCGAAACGTCAAATCAAGAATCCAACCAAAACAACTATCAAACCAATTATCAAACCGCCAAAGAGCAGCCTCAAAGAGAAAGGTAGACGGTTCATACCGAAGAAATCGGATGAAAATATAACACACATGCCCAAGAGCAAGGCACTAATTGGAACCAAAGCTATCGTACCGACTAAGCCAAATATAACCGCGCATACCCCAACAGCCATACTGCAGATGGCAACCAACAAAGCTACGCCAATATATGATCGATAATAGCCTTTGACCACGTTTAACTCTAACTCGTAGCCTAACCGCGCCAGAATAGTGAAGACTGCAATTCCCCAAACCGCAATAGTTAATCCTCTGTCAGAAAGGACAGATAAAGAGAAATCTAGACTGCTGGCTAAAAAGAATATTGAGTATACTAAGCATATTGCAAGTGGTACCAAGGTTGCCAAAATCCACAGTTGCTTCTTGCTCAGTTGGCCTAATAGTGGTATAGTCATACTTAACAGTCAACTGTAAATACAAAATACCGCTTAAAGCTTACTGATTACAAATAAACATCAGAAATAAACAAAACCTCTTTTTCTAATGAAGCTCTCAAGCAAAAGAAGCATCTGTCAAGTTTTATTTCATTAATGTAAAATTTTTTGTTTGTTAGTTCTTCGATTCACAAAAGAGACCCCCAGAAATTTATTGATGCGTCATCTATGAGGAATCAAGGCGCTCCAGTTTCTTTACTGAAAAAGCCTATACAGTAATAAGGTTTCAAAGAGGATGCTTGATTATTTCAGAAAATAGAATATTTCCGTTTTAGAAACTTGCCTTAAAAGCTTGAGCTAACACCTCTCATATTGAAAGGAGTACGACAAAAAATGAATATTTTGACGAAAGCTGACTTTGGCTTATATGTGTTAGCTGCTGATATCGGAGCACTCTTGCCCATCAATTACCTAAACATAGCTATCTTCTCTCATGGAGGAGTTACCCTTTTTGAAAACAACCCGTTTATAATCACATTTGAAGTAGTCGGCACCATAGCTTTAACCGCATTAAATGTAGCATGGCTTTTAAAGAAATTTAGAATACTTGCAAGGAAAAAACGAGAAGCAATCTTGATAAGAAATAGAGCAAGCATTTTATGATTTATAATAAAAAACAAAGCAGAAAGGTTGGCGGACAATCAGCGATAGGATTTTGGATTTTGAAGAAACTACAGAATAAGAAGAAAAGGATACTCATTTGAGTATTATACGCGCCTCTCTACATTCTTCACAAAAAAACGTAAAATTTTTGACAGAGGCTTATAAGTTCTTTCAATCCATGAGAGGTCCTATTGTACCTATGATGAACAATTGATATGGCGCTCTCGGATTTCACAATAGTTAAATACAAAATAACGTAGTCGAACCCTGAGTGAAAAGCTTGAAATCTAAACTATTAGCTGCAATAACAGTAGTTCTCATCTTGAGCATTGCATTAGCTTCCTATGGATTTGCGGCAGCCGCTCCAAAAACCTCTCATGAAAAACCAGCTACATCACAAAAAAATTACAATAGTTTCACTTTGACCGCAACTGGAACAGCCACAAATGCCGCCCACGAAGCCGTCGCTGTATCTCTTTCAATCGAAGGCAACGCAAATGGAAAACTAAAAACCGTATTCCACATACATACTCAAAATGGAGAAGCAACCATCGAAGGCTACGACGCTATTTATGCAGTAAGAGGCCAGGGTATAGTGGTTAACAAGAACAACTTCATCCACCTTGACATAATGATGAGTGCAGACAACTATGGAGGTAGAAGCACCCTTTGGGTCCTCAGAGGAACCTCAGAAGCCTTAACCGACAACACAATGCCAGTATCTCTACAAACGCCAAGAGTAGTACTTCCACTAGAAGGCCATCCACAACTGACACACCTAACATTAGAAGGCACAATAAGCTTTCAATAAATCTCTATTTTTTTTAATTCTTTGTTGCTTCATAACTCATAAACTATGTTAAATCTACCTTGCTTGAATGCAAGTTTCTATCCAACCAAGGTCAATTCGCATTTAAAATACGGTTGTTCTAAGCCCTTGATCAGGAACAAAATCCCATGCGCTGGCAATTATTTGGTTACCTGAGATCTTCTCGTATGTTGAGCAAATGTTCCATTCAGCTTTAGTTGCACCGCTTAGCTCAACTAGAGGGGTAGTTATCTTCAGTGTGTTACCATCGATTATCAATTGGACCGGCTGCTGACTGTTTGTTTGCGCATTTCCAACCATACCAGACAAGCCCGACGCGTTTACGTCTATACGTAATTCATAAGTTTGCAGAACATCTGTTTCGTTTTCAAGGATTAAAATCATGTCGAATTGAACTGATTCATTTTCTTCCAGCGCAACAATAGGATCCTTCACAGTTATAGCAGCATCCAATACGCCGTCATTCTTTGCTATTGATGCATTAACCATATCTACGGTACCTGAGTAAGATGATCCAATGTTGACCTGAACATCGTTTTGAACCTCGTTCACTTGTGAATTTGGGGCTGCAATAAAACCAGAAAATACTACCGCTATTACTGTGACTATCAAGACTATAGCTACAAGAGTTGCGATAATCTTGAACTTTCCAATATTCACAAATCTCAACATATCTCAAGATTGCATACACAACTGTATTAAAGTTTGTGAATTTCCAATTCTGGCGTTTTAAGCCAAATTCCACTACAATTCTGCTAAAAAACTGAGATCAAGCAGAAAAATAAAAATCATTGAAACAAAATCAAAATCATGGCGATTGATTTAATTGTAATTGGACTTCAGATTCTTCTGGAAACATGCTACAAAACACGTCTGAATCAAATTGCGAAAAAGCACTGACGATACCATTATCATTGAAGCATGAGATCCGCTGCTATTGTTTAGCAGTCAAAGCTTCAAAAATTAGTTTTTTTTAATTAGCCGTTTTAAAGAAGAAAGGAAATTCAAGATTTATTTTCCAAAATTCGATTTTCAGATGGACATTATTTCGGGTTACCCTTTGCTTATTTCTTCAAGGATCTCTTTTGCTCGGTCTACACGGACTTTACGTTCCTTAACCATTCGCTCTGCAACTAAATCGATTTGTGCATCTTTTGCACCTGCAGTGACTGCGATGTTTCTCGCGTGCAAAGACATGTGGCCACGTTGAATCCCCTCGCTGGACAGTGCTCGGAGGGCAGCTAAGTTTTGGGCTAATCCTACAGCGGCGAGGACTTCGCCGAATTCGTTGGCGGATTTCACATTGAGTATTTTCATGGCGATCCGTGCGATTGGGTGTGTTTTCACTGCTCCACCGATTAACCCCACAGCCATTGGCAACTCGATTGAACCGTCTAAGTCGCCGTTCTTGTTTTTGAGCCATGTTGAGAAGGTTGTGTATGGCCCATTGAAGGCTGCGTATGCATGACCTCCTGCTTCGATGGCTCTGTGATCATTACCCGTAGCTAAGACGACGGCGATTATACCGTTCATAGCGCCTTTGTTGTGTGTGGCTGCACGGTATGGATCAGCTGTCGCAAACGCTGAGGCATAAGCTATTCCATCCACAATTGCTTCGCCGCCTACCGCTTCTTTGGGAACCGTACACCATGCTTTGGCGAGGCGTTTCACAGCCAAGTTAGATATAATGCGCAGGTAAACGTGTCCGCCTGTTAGTTGCTCAATCATCGGGGAGATGGCTTCAGCCATCGTATTAACGGCGTTAGCACCCATGGCATCTCGGCAATCAACGAACAAATGAACGATGAGCATTTGTCCCATAGTTGTTTCGATAACTCGGGCCTCGAGATCTTTGGCGCCCCCTCCGAAGGAGTTGAGGACGGGGTCTTGTTCGTTTGCTTTCTTGAGAAGGTCAACTTTGGCATCTAAAACCTGTTTTTTGGCAGTGTTGGCGTCCTTTAGTTTGACGACTTGAATTTGCCCAATCATCACTGGTGCGGTACTGCTAGTGTGGAACCCTCCACCGTCGCGAACCATCTTAGCGGCGTAGCTGGCTGCAGCAATTACGCTTGGCTCTTCAGTCGCCATAGGGATGAGGTAGTCTTTGCCATTTATCTGGAAGTTAACGCCGATGCCCATGGGTTCGGGGAAGACACCGATAACGTTTTCAACCATGTGGTCTGCCACATCAATGGGCAAAGAACCCGTGTTCTCCAGTAAACGAACTTCTTCGTCGGTTAAACCTGCGAAGTCTTTGATGATTGCTAGCCGCTTTTTGGGCGGAAGCTTGTAGAAGCCTGAGATAGTTGACGACTTAGCCATTCATTACCACTGTGCAGTTGTGTGTTTGGGTTTTGGCTTTTAAACTTTAACCAACCTACAACCTAAAACCTTGAGCCTACAAGGTGGTTTGACCGTTTGCACGGGGCATAGCAACCGCAGAGATGCCTAAGCGCTTACGGATTTCCCGAGCTAATGCGTCGCCGTTGCTGCGGAAATTGTCAGTGATAACCTGCTTAGCTTTCGAGCGCTTAACATATTCTATTAGCCCATCAAAATCTGAGTGGTCGCTAAGCGCTACAAGATGTTCGCGGTCGCCGATTTGCCTACAAGGATTCCGAAACTCCCAGCCGCTCACACAAATCCGCGCATTCCGAAGCCCAACGTGCTGCCGCTGATTCATATGGTAGAATGCAACGCAGGGCAAATTCCCATCTAAAAGCTCATGACCTTCATGATCAGTGGACAGTGAAAGACAGCCAAGCTTCATGCCGTGTTTCTCGCAGACTTTGGTTACTTCAAAGACGCGTTCAGGCATCACGAAGGGCACTTGGACATCGGCTTTGCGCAGGATTTGCATGATTTCTTGGAGTTTGCCATGGTACCCAAACACATAGACCGCACCGCCACGCAGCCGTTTCTCAATCATCGAAACCAAAAGCTCTCGCACGTCCACCTCGAAGTTACGCCTGCACGATGGACTCCCATACGTGGCTTCAACCACCAAAACATCACAATCCACAACTGGCGTGCCATCCAATCGGAAATCGCCTGTCCAAACGATGCGTATGCCGCCTGCATCCTCAACCAAAACTTGGCATGCACCCAAGATGTGGTCTGCTTTGATGAAGCTGATTTTTTCATCGCCGTATTTGAGAACTTTACCGTACTCCAGGGTCTTTACGGATGGCGAATCTCTTGAGCTTGAGTGATTCGTTGAGGGTTTGCGTGAGGTCTCGAGTGGCTTTAGTCATCAAAACCTTCTCGCAACCCTTCAAACTGCTAGCGTAAACCGTAGAGGTGGTCCGCGTGAGCATGGGTTACAACGCGGAGAGGTCTTGATGCGTCGTGGGCATCGCAAGCGACACTGTCCCCTAACAGAACCGCGCCACTCTTCGTTACCAATGCCCGCTCAGCCAAACCCTCTCGTCCCGCTAAGTTTTTTCAGCTAACCAACCGATAAGCAACTCAGTATTATCAGTCTCAATGTTTACCCGTATGGGACCCAACGGCGACTCCGCAGCTTGCTTCAGAAAACGAAATGTGCCCAGCAAAAGCCACCTGCTTGTTTAAACAAAAGGAAATCATATTACCGCGGACAGATTTGAAGAGGAGTCTTCTTGCTGCATCGCGGATTCGGTCGTTGTGCAACATATTGCGGAGTTTGATAAGTGACTCTTCCCCTTTCGCCACCGCCGTTAAGGTGTTGCCTTTAGCGGCGGGCTTGACGGTTATGGTTGCGTTGTCCAAAAAGTTGGTAACCGCTGTCTTAACGTTTTCTTCGCTTTCAGTTGGATAAATTTCGGTTTCAACGAAAACTGTTACTTCAACCATTTCTCCTCAATCGTCCCCAATGCTTCCTTCACTTTAGCTTTAACATGCTCGAAGCTATTATCGTTCACTATTATTTGCTCAGACATCGCTATAACGTTGCCTAAACCAACGCTGAGCTCCCGCATATCGCGTTCATGGAAGACTTTCCATTCTGAGGCGTCGTCGCTTCGGTGGCGGTTGGAGAGGCGGCTGAAACGTGTTTCTGGTGAAGCGTGTACAGCCACAAGGTTGAATTTGGCAAAATTCTCTTTGAATATGTCGGCTTCATAGAGACTTCTTAAGCCGTCAACGAGGACTTTGGGGCTAGTTTGTTCGGCTATTTTTGTGATACATTTCTGAGCGATCACGTAGTTTCCTCCTTCTGCCCGCAGTTCAAGCATCACTTTACCCACATTCTGCGGCGTCAAATCTAACCCGCGTTTGGTTGTTTCTTGCCTAACCACATCGCCCATAATCACAACATCATAGCCCAACTCACGTGCAGTGTCAACGACCAAGGATTTTCCTGACCCAGGCATCCCAGCTAAACCAATAACCAGTTTGTCAGCGTTCACGTTAACTAACCCTTTTTTGGTTCTATAGCAGCATCCTTGATTAAAGCATTTATGCTCTCGGATTTTCGTTTATTACTGCAGTCTTTTTTCAAGGTCTTCCAGTACAAGGTTAATTTTCTTAAGAACGGGATGGAGCGTTAGCAAAGAGCAGTTGCATTTCGCCATAGCACCATTTAATGCTGGTTCCTGAGTATTGCGGTTGATAACCTCGGGTGATTAGGCTTTGACTTTGGTTGGCTTAACTGTTAAGGGTTTTTAGACTCATTTTAAAAAAAAGAAAAAAGAAAAAGTTGGTGGTTTTATGGTCTTTTCCTAACTACTATCAGGATCAGTGCGCCTACTATTGCGATTGCGATGATTATTGCTATGGTTGCGCCAAGTATGTACATGTCTGTTGGAGATTGAGTCACTTGTGGTTGAGTAGTTGCTGTCGGTGCTGGTTCGTCTACGGCAAAGGCTGTTTCTGCATGCGATGGCCAATATGATTGAGAACCCGCAAACGTTGAAATAACTGTGTATTTTCCTGCGATGTTTGGTTGCCATTGATAGCTGAAGCATCCGTTGGCGTCGCTTGTTGTTTCTCCGATGTTGCGGTAGTTGCCATTAGCGTCTATGACATCAATTGTCACTTTTACTCCGGTGGCGTTTGTTGGTCTTTGTTGGTTCATGTATACGTACTCCATCCATGGAGTCATGCTTTCGTCAGAGACTGCTGGAACACCGTTGGGGAATCGAGCGGCTTGTTCAGTTTGGCTTAAGCCAGCAGAGATATCTGTCACTGTTCCTTCGATTAGGACGCTGCTGCCACTAAGAGAGATTTTCGGTGAAGCTGTCGTTGTCATAGCGCTTGGACCTCTGCCGAACGAGTAAACCCTTCCATCATATCCGTTGAATGCTGTGTATTGGCCGTCTGCAATTGCAAAGTCACACCACCAGCCTTGGATACTCCAGATTCCTTGTCCGGTGGATGCATTCATAACGTGTAGTCGTTCGCCTCTGTATAATGGATCGTTCGGTGAATGTTCACCTGTGGCTGCAAAGACTTTTCCGTCAGCAACGCCGAATCCCATGTAGATTCCCTCGAAGAACGGATAGTCTCCATAAGGTGTTACTAACCCTGAGTCGCCAGCGTAGTATTGCCAAAGTAAGTCGCCGTTGGTTAAGTTGTATGCCATTATATATCCGTCGTAAGCTGCCATGTAGAGTCTTCCGTAGGCACTTTCCATGCACCATCCTCCGGTGTAACCAGCCCAGTCGCTGGCGTTACGTGTGGGGGTATAATATTTTACTTCTCCAGTGTTTACGTCGATGGCTAGAGCCTGTAAGCCTTCTTTCTTGTAGTTGAGGTAGACTCCTGTATCACTGTCTAAATGTGTTCCTCCGCCGCCTCTCCATATGCTTGGGTCTTCGATTAGCTGATAGTTCTTTTCCCACATTATTTTGCCGTCGCTAGCTCTTATGCCTGCTAAGTAGACCGTATTTGGCGATGTGGTGATATTTACTGATCGGGCAATTATCCATTTTCCGTCGCATTCGCCGCCGTTAGTGCCGAAGGCATAATCGGCTGATAGGTATTGGCCTGCTGAGTTATGTGGTCTTGGCACAGATACGTTGTATACATAGCCGGCTAAGCCATTGTAGGGTACTGTTCTCGATGGCGACCATGAAGTGTTGCTTCCCAGGGGTTTTACTGTTTGGTAGAAGCTCCATTTGGTTAGGTAGCCTGCGGAGAGGGTGTATATGTTTAAGTCGTTTGTTACGCCCACGTCTGTGTCGTTAGTAATAAGAGCGCCGCTAGCTGGAGCGTTGGTTATGTTGAAAACGTTGTCGCCAGTGCGGGGGTCGTAGAAGTTGAGGTTTGTGCCTGTGCGTTGTATCAGGAAGTCGATTGATCCATGTGCGTTTTCCCAGTTATTAGCAAAGGAGAAGCCACTAGTGATTGTGTAATCACTTCTTCTGAATAGTTCTTTTCCGGTAGCAAGGTCGTAGCAGACATAGCCCGCGGTCGTTGCTGGTCCAATCTTTAGGTTGCTGTAGAGTTTTCCGTTGAGAATCATTGGCGCAAATTTGCTCTGGTATGATTCGCCGTTGTAGTAGTCGCTCTCGCCCATTTCTCCTCCGACAATGCCGCCGTTGTCAAAGACGTCTGACCATAGTATGTGTGCAGTGTTTGGTGCTGTTCCAAATGGTTGGAAGTTAGTCCAGTACCTGTTTTGTGAGCCGCCCATCCCCATTCTTAGCCAATTGCTTGTTTGATCTGCCCATAATTGGTTTGAAGCGTCGATGGGGCGTGTCCAATATTCTGTTGGTAATGGCGTTTCAACCCAACTAGCAATTGGTTCTTGCTGGGCTGTGAAAGTTGCAGGTCTGCTTTGGGCAGCTTTGAATGAAACGGGTGTCTTAAAGTATTGAACATTTTCGAATGATTCACCTGGGTAGTAAGCATTAATCGTGTAGGTTCCTAGTTTGGTGGGTACATAACTAAATGCTACGGTGCCTAACGAATCGGTTTCTGTGAATGTTCTGTTTTCACTTATGCCATCAGGGTCGGTGATTGTCACGACGTAGTTGTGGTATCTGGCGAATCGAAGCAGCCCGTCGCCGGCGCTTAAGTTTTGCGTAATGTATGTACTTGGATTAACATTTGCCCAAACGACGATCATTGTTGATTGGCCGAGGCCTATTTTGTTTGGGCCCGCTGCGGCAAAAAGCGTAAATTGTCTTGATGTTACTTGTGAGTCAGCTGTTGGTGTTGCAAGAAATATCATTAAGACCATTGGTATTAGCATTAGGATCGATAAGAATTGCTTATTTTTTCGGTGGTTCAGTTTTGGACTGTGGTTTTCAAAGCGAAGAGATAGTAATTTAATTTGCGTATTTTTCATTTTTTTTCCTCTAAATTGTTTGTTGTAGATAAGCGCTTAGTTTGCTCATCTAGAAAAAATTAATTTCCTTGCTAGTTGTATATTAAATTTTTTTATATCACAAAATTTCAAGGATTTTTGGTAAGAAAAAATTTCAGAAATTCTACCTGTCAAGTATGTTGCCATTTTGTTAAGTAATAATGTTTCATGGATTCTGTAACACATTTCATTTATCGATCACAATTAAGGGTCAAAAATGTGGAACAGCTAACCAACCACATTATTTTATTGGTTTTTTTGACTGTCAACGATTGAAATGACAAATTACTTTGAAGGCATCCAAACGGGTTTTCCGTTAACTATCTCGCGCTGAGTCGGCATTGGGTAAGGCAAGTCTAAAGCTTCAAACACTGCTTTTTTGTCGTCACCCGCAACTATGGCGCCATCTTTGATTAAACCTTCACTATATTTGAGCCGCATACCTATCGATAACGAATGGCCAGCAAGCCACATGTTATGGTCAGCTGAGCCGGTGCGAACAAGAAGATGAATTCCGTAAGTCGATGGTTTTGCACGGTAAAAGTCCACTTGAAAAAGACCTTCTTGACAGGGCACGAAGGCTCTGATGACGCTGTTGCCTGAGCAGTTAGGTTGGGCTTTTAGTTGCTTGAGTTTTTCATTTATTTTCTGCCATTCGGCGTCACTTTTTGCTACGACCACAAAGTCAATATCGTGGATTTTGGGTTTTTGTCGTCTTATGCTTCCTGCAATTTCTATTTTGTCGCATAGAGTTTCGACTGTTGCTTTGATCGTGGCTGCTATCTTCTCGGCTTCTTTTAAGTCCAGTCCAGCGATAATTTTTACGGCGTCTTGAGGAAACAGGGTTGATTGTTTTTTCATCATTTAAATCACTTAAAGTCGAGGTTCCTTATTAGGTTCCGCTGTCAGTTTGTAGAAGACGGCTAGCTTGTGCTCAAGTTTCTTTAACTTCTTTTGGTGATCCAATAGAATAGACATGACCATAGGCTCAAAGATTATAAGATTAGTCGCAGTGCTGCTCTCCGAAGCGAAAATCCTGCATAAATCCATCATCGCCTCAAAAGCCTGCTTGTCCTCATCACTGGTTAACGCTCTAAAGCCCATCTATTAGGCTGAAACAGTCTTACACATACTTGCTAACGCCCAAACAATCTGACTACTGAACATAAGGAATTTACTTGGTCTCAAGCCTATCGTCTAATCAGTCTTAAAAGCCTACGAAGAAAGGTACATTTACAATAGTGGAGAGAAGATTGAAAGTGAAAATAAAACCCGCCGAAATCCACAAGCAATCCTAACAATCTAAAAAAGAATCATCAGTATTCTACCTATGATCGCTAAGTAGCATGCTATAGTTAAAACAGAGGTTCCAGACATCAATTCACCACTATTTTTTCATTTCAAAATTGAGACTTTGTAGCTCTTCATTGATTGTGGACGTTTATTGTTCCTTTTGGCTTTGACGATTGGTATGAATACCATCCATAAGTGAACAGGAAGATTGCTACAATTAGCATGACTATTCCTAATATGACATTGTAGTTTGATGGAATAAAGTTTACAAATCCTAATAGGACTACAAATCCAAAAATGGCTATAAGAACTGCTAATATCTCTAGTATTATACCGCCAATGAAACTTCCAAATCCCATGTCTTTCACCTGAAGGCTTTACCTGTTTTTGATTTTAACATCGTTATCCTCAATATTGAATAGTTAAAATTTAATCTTCGTGTACTTCCTCATGGTGGTGATGACGGCGTGTCATATGCAACAAATCGCCCACCGCAATAGAAATCAATGCAACAACTAAGAAAGTTACACCCGACCACAATAAGCTTCCAGTTAAAAAGAATACCACTATTGCTGCCAGTGCAGCGATTGGAAAAGCGAACAGAAAACCGATAACAACAATTGCAATTAATGCAATTATAAGTAGAACTATAAGTAGCCACCAAAAACCTGGATCCGAAAGATTAAGCACTTGAAGTGCAAACAAAAACATTCCTCTTTTATGATGCAGTGGAAATTTTTAAGCATATAATCGCTTGTTGTTGCATTATTGCAATCACAACATTCGAAGCATTTTTTGTTTTGACTAATTCTTTCTTAACAGAGGTCTCTTGTATGAGTATCATTCTACTCCATTGAAAGTCTGGGTTCCTTTAGTATAGCAATTCCTAAACAAACCCCAAGTTGTTGATATTTTAGTGACTGCCAACTAACAATCACATTTACTTAAAAATTGCCGAATCCTATATTGTATCGTGATTTTTTGGAAAAGTATTATCCAAGTACTCACACAGTAGCAAGCGTTAAAGAAATCGCTTACGTAAGCACTTTTCCACCAAAAAAATGTGGCATAGCTACCTTCACATACGACCTGGTCAACTCGATTAGTCAATTAAAGAACCCGAAAGTCCAAAGAGTCATTTCTATTGATGGCGATCGAGTCTCAAAAAGCGCTTATGAAAATTCAGAATATACGATTGATCGTGACAATATAGATGATTACATGTTGATGGCAGATTTCCTCAACCATTCCTCGGTTAACGTTGTAAATATCCAACATGAATTTGGCATTTTTGGCGGAGAATCAGGAGAATACATTTGCGAGTTTTTAGATAAACTGAGAAAACCTGTGGCAACGACGATTCACACCGTCCTTCCTAGCTTTGAGAATAAAACAAAGGACGTTTTTGACAGAGTTATAGAGCGAAGCACAAAACTAATAGTATTAAATGAAACCACCCGTTCTTTAGTGGAACAATACGGTGTTCCTTCAAAAAAAATTAAGGTAATTCCGCACGGGTGCCCTGATTTACCAATGGT
The DNA here is from genome assembly GCA_963741295.1 of Candidatus Bathyarchaeota archaeon. Lineage (GTDB taxonomy): Archaea > Thermoproteota > Bathyarchaeia > Bathyarchaeales > Bathycorpusculaceae > Bathycorpusculum. Next base: position 16,455 of record CAVUHI010000021.1, on the reverse strand, counting down.
ATCAAGCGCCAAAGTTAAGCCTGTATTGGGCTTAAAAAACAAGATTGTTTTATCGACTTTTGGTTTGTTAAGCAAAGGCAAAGGTATCGAGCATGTTATTCAAGCTCTTCCAGAAATTGTTAAAAGAGAATCCAGAATAGTTTATAACATAATTGGAGTTACGCATCCCCAAGTTAAGAGAGCCGAAGGAGAAAATTACCGAAAGAGTCTCTTGAAAATGGCAAAATCATTGGGGGTAAGTGGGCACGTAAAATTCATCAACCGTTTTCTCTCCAAACCTGAACTCTACAATTATCTGCAGGCAACCGATGTTTACATTACACCCTACCCTTCACCAAACCAAGTAAGCAGCGGAACATTATCTTACGCCTTAGCTGCAGGAAAAGCTGTAGTTTCTACCCCGTATCTTCATGCAAAAGAAGCGTTAAGTGAGGGGCGAGGCATGTTTTGCAAATTTAACGATCCAGCGTCAATAGCTGAAAAAGTTACCGAAATAATTGAAAATAAAATTCTTCGAAGATCCTTAGAAGACAAGGCTTACAATTTCAGCCGAAAGTTCATATGGCCATTGGTTGCTAAAAAATACTTAGCTCTCTTCGACGAGTTAACCAGGCAATCGGCGAAGGAAGGATTACTATTTCGCTTCTAAGCATGCTTCTGATGCCATTAATAGAAAATATGCCTGATAACAATTAAGAAACTGAACGAATCTTACTAAAAACTCGATGCGTTCTCACACATTAACGGGCAGGTTCAAACAACTCAACGGGGAGTGCCGTCTGGATCTTCTATTTGAATTTGTTTGCCACCTGGACCAACTTCCGTACCTTTGAGATTTCCGCTTAATTCATCTTCATATTTGTTTCTCGATACGATTTTGTGTCTATTTTTTGCGCCATGTTGAGTAACAGATGGCTGTAATCTGCGCGTTGGAGCGTTTTTCGCTTTCGGGTTTTTTGTTGTTTTCTTCATGCATGAATTTTTCACATCGAGAAATAAAATCTCGTTCAGATTCATTCGCTTCAGGTCTTGGTACGGGCATCAAAAATCACCAAAAAAAATAATCTCATATGCAAATTTAATGTTTTGGTTTATGTGCACTCTCTGAAGGTGTATCCGCAGTTTGTGCATCTTAGGAATTGGGTGGATGATTCATCTGCGCCTCTTGTTTGCACCTGCCATGCATAAGCATTGTTGTTTCCACATTTTGTGCACGTGAACTGTATTGTTGGAAGTGTGCTTAGCTGTTTTTCTTTGCCTATTACTGAAACCATTTGTTTAGGATCATGCATAATGATTTTGCTTTTGATTTTGGTTTCATTTGGCTGGTTTGTTTTTTCTCCGCACTTACTGCAGCCTAGTACTAGCATTATTTGTTTTCCTGACTTAACTTTTTTAGGTACCATAAGGGAACCACATTGTTTACAAAAATCCATTCAACCAACTCTTCCTTTGCTTTGTAATTGTCATTGATTCGTGGAATAAGTCCTATTGAAGAATAAGAAACAATGTGATAGTTGTTGCACAACAACACAGCCTTAACTATTTTGTCGAGGGCAGATGCGAAACAAGGAGAATTGAGACATGATATGTGCAGTGGTCTTAGTAAATACAGAGTTAGGTGCATCCCAAGATAAAGTAATTGAAAGTCTAAAAAATATTGAGGGAGTAGAAAAAGCATATACCCTGTACAGCGTCTACGATCTATTAATCAAAATCAAAGCCAATTCCCTCGATAAACTAAAAGGCACAGTAAAATCACGCATAAAACAGAACCCCGGCGTCACCAGCGCGCTAACACTTATGATAATAGACCACTGAGGAAAAACATTCTTAATGTTCTTCAGAGGGAGTATTAGGTCTTAGAGTCTTTTGTTATTCTTATTAATTCCTTAGGTCCCGCAATCATGGTTTTGCATTTAGCGCAAACTTGAGTTTCAAGCGGTAAATACGCAGGCAGGAAAACTTCCAACTTTGACTCATCATTATCCAGATGAATCATAACTTTTTGAGTGCGTATATTATTCCATTTTCCACAACTGCACCTTAATCTGATTGTTGCTTTTACATTAGTTGGGGTAAAATAGCTCTTCGAAGATTTGTCATCGGTGCTCATAATTTTGTTTTCCCCTTAATCTTTTTAACGAAACTTTTTTGTATTGCTTGTTTGGATTGTGGTTTTTCTGTTATTGATTGAAGGAGTGCTAACAAAAATAGTTTCTTGCCAAAGAGTTACCTGTTTTTGAGGAGAGGAGGGTTAGTAATCGTCTTTTGGCTTGGTCGGTTGTTGTCTCAAGTTTGCAACAACACATTCTTAATAGTTTTGATGAGAAGATCTCGTCAAAGGAACAGGCATGATTTCGGCAATAATATTGGTAAACACAGAACCACAATCCCAAGAACAAGTGCTAAAAAGCAGAAAAATTGTTGAAGGTGTCGAAGAAGCTCATGAGCTATACGGCGGAGTTTACGATTTAATAGTTAAAACCAAAGCTTCATCGATTGAAGAGCTAAAGAACATAACAAAATTGGGAATTAGAAATGGGGAAGGTGTAACAAGCTCACTGACATTGATGGTCGTTGTTGAACCAATTCAGAGAATGCAAAGACTATAAGACTCTGCGAGCACACAGTACTCTGGACATTTTGAACCGATGGTTGAGGTCCAAAATTTCTTAGCCCCCATACATTAACAGCATGATTGGCAGCTCACAGGGCTGCTGGAGAAAGAAGAAGAAAAACGCCCCCACCACCACTTCTTCTTCTTCTTCTCTTTATCTTAATCCCAAATTAAAAGTTTAGATTGCCAGCCTCCGTACCTTTACCATATTTCTACTTAATTCTCAAACACACAGAAAAAAAATTTACACCGACAATACATACCATGCCAGACATGGCCCAGAACGTGGGGTTCCACAAAAAAAACTTCAACATACCCCCACACTACACCAACACACCCCAGCATAGAATCCAACATGACAGTGTGAACCAACCACACATCTCACACACAAAACACAATAGAAAAACACGCCAAACCAAAAAACCAACCAAACCCAAACCCCCAAATGCAGGTGCAGGTTTTAACGCCCCACACCCACACAAAACAAAAAAGAAAGATCGAGCACGGGAAACGTGATCCGAAACTTGTGAATAAGCATTTATGAGGGATATGTGTTAAAAATAGTGAAGATACAAAATGACAGAACCAGAACCACAAATTAGAAGCTTCATCGCTTTCGACATGAAAAACGACAACGTTTTAAACAGGCTGGCTGCGGCACAAAAAATGTTGATCCAAACTAACGCCGACCTAAAACTTGTGGAACCCAAAAACATACACATAACACTTAGGTTTCTTGGCGGAGTCAGCCCAGAAATGGTAGAAAGAGTTTATGCCGCAATGAAAAATGTAAAGTTTAGTCCTTTTAATATTCAAATCTCTGGCTTAGGAGTTTTCCCAACACTCAACTACCCAAGGGTAGTTTGGGCAGGAATAACTGACGGCGCTGAACAACTCAAAAGCATCTTTGAGCAGCTGGAACCACAAATCCACGAATTAGGTTTTGCGCCAGACCCCAACGGGTTCAGCCCACACTTAACCATCGCGCGGGTGCGATCAGGTGCAAACAAGCAACGTTTAGTTGACCTCGTCACTAAGCAGGCAAATTACGATTTTGGCAACATCAGAGCTGACTGTCTGCGGCTCAAGAGAAGCCAGCTCTCACCAAAGGGACCAACTTACTCAACACTCAAGGAATATTGCCCCTAAATGATAACCCATGGAAAAAGAAGTAAAACAGCTTTCCGAGCGGATTCTTAAAAAAATCACGCCGAAAAAAGAGGAATACGCTAAAATTGAGGCATTAAGCCACGAACTCGAACAAAAAATCACAGCAGCTTGCCAACAAGAAGGCATCCCGGCGATCGTCCGTGTTGAAGGCTCTGTTGCTAAAGACACTTGGTTGAGCGAAAAACCGGACATCGATATTTTTATTCGATTGCCGACAACGATTCCACGCAAAAGCCTCGGCGACATCGGGCTGAAAATTGCAAAAAAAGCTGCTGGAAAATATGAGCAACTGGAACGTTTCGCTGAGCATCCTTACCTCCAAATCTTTGTTGACGGTTATCGCGTTGACATAGTTCCCTGCTATGACGCCAAACCCGGCGAATGGCAAAGCGCCACGGACCGAACACCGTATCACACAGATTACATTAGAGGGCATTTTTCGAAGGATATGCGGGGTGAGGTGCGGCTTCTCAAAAAGTTCATGCAAGGAGTTGATGTTTATGGTGCTGAGATTAGGGTTGGCGGTTTCAGCGGTTACCTCTGTGAACTCCTGATAATGAAATATGGTTCTTTTGTTAGAACGATACAGACTTTTGCACATTACAATCGTCGTATTGTAATTGACCCAGAAGGGTTTTACGCGGACAGGGAAAATGAGCTAACGCTTCTCTTTCCCGAGCCTTTGGTCATTGTTGACCCTGTAGACAAAGGAAGAAACGTTGCCTCAGCCGTGCAACCTCAAAAACTCTACAGCTTCATCGGAGCAGCAAGAGCTTTTTTGAAGAAGCCTGCAGAAGATTTCTTTTATCCACCAGAACCAGCGACCTTATCGGCAGGGACTTTGAGGCACCAACTGGGAGATAGCGGATCAGCCGTAGTGTTTTTAGCCATCGGCGAGTTGAACGCTGTTCCAGATGTTCTATGGGGGCAACTCTACCGCACAAAACGATCGCTACGGACACTGCTTGAAACAAACGATTTTAAGGTTCTCAAAGATGCAGTTTGGAGCAACGAGAAATCACAGAGCGTTTTCATGATTGAGCTGGAGCAGCAGGTGTTGCCCAACATCAAGAAACATTTGGGTCCACCGCTCGAACGAGAAACTGAATGCGAGAAATACCTAGCCAAATATAGTGACAGCGAATTGGTAATTTCTGGCCCATACATCGAAGATGGACGTTGGATAGTGGAGTTACCTCGTAAAACCACTGATGCCCAAGTATTGTTAAAAGACAAGTTAGCTGATGGTGGCAAAAACGCTGGTGTCGCTGATTTAATCGCAAAAGCCATGCAGAAAAACCTAAAAGTTCTCGTTAAGGACGAAGTACTTGAGGTTTACGAAGAAAACAAGGGTTTTGCTGCGTTCTTAACCGATTTTCTCTTAGACAAACCTTTCTGGCTAAAAAATTAAAGAGCCTAAACATGTCAGACAATTATTGGGAAACAGCTTATAAAAGCGGGGAATACAAACACTGGGAATTCAAGTATCCCTCCCCTGAACTCACTGCATTAGTAGCCGCCGACGCTATTCCAAAAAACTCGAAAATTCTTGATGTTGGCTCAGGCGGCGGATTAGACCCAGTTAGCTATATTATTCTTGCGCCTGCAAGTTAACAAAACCGCCAACTACCCGATCTAATGATATGTTGTTTACACTCATGTTTGGATTTTAATGGTGAATCATTCTAGAAGCGATAGAGGTAGAGGTCGCTATTTGACAAAAAAAATCTCGATCAATAAAAAACGTTTATATCAAGAGAAAACATCAAGCCATAAAGGTTAGTGACAAAATGTCAGAAAACGATGCTGAAAAATTCCAGTTCCTCGTCAAATTAGCCCTCGAAAACGGAGCAACCGACGCAAAAATCATCCCCACCAGCAAAGTCGTCGTCGAAGACCGCGTGGTCCTCAAATGCAAAGTCGGCTGCAACCACTACGGCAAAACCCTCGCCTGCCCACCCTACACACCCTCGGCTGAGGAATTCCGAAAAATCGTTAGCGAATACAGCTACGCAATATTCATGAAATACAAGTCAGCCGCAGAAGCCTCACCTGAAGTTTTAGCCAAACTAATGGTCGCAGAAACCGACACTACCGTCTCCAAAGAAATCAAGGAAAAAGCCGCCAAATTCTGGCAAGATTGGAAAGACGACAAACGCAAAATGCTGGAAAGCGTTGTGGGTCTGGAAAAAGCAGCGATGAACAAAGGCTACAGCTTGGCAATATCGTTCATTTCGGGGCATTGTCAACTCTGTGAAAAATGCAATACAGAAAGTAGGATTTGCCGCAACCCCAACTTGGCAAGGTGGTCAGAAGATGCAGTCGGCGTGAACGTGAAGAAAACCGCTGCTAACGCTGGAATCTCAGTTACTTTTCCGTTTGCCAAGAATCCAGAATCCTTCGCTATTTTGCTGATAGACTGAGTAGGGAAAAGCTAAAATAACCTAGATTTCCAACACAGCAAGCATGAAGATACTCCTGGATGAAATGTACGCTGGCTTAAAAGAATACTTTGAAACTTTAGGTTATGAAGCTGTAACTTCTGAAGAAGCAGGTTTAAAGATTGCAAAGGACCGCGACATCGTCGAGTACGCGGGCAAGCATGGCTTGATTTTAGTTACGCAATATCGGAAGCCTGCCGAGCTTGCTGAGTTACTTGGGGTCAAATGTGTTTACGTATCCAATTTGATGGTTGCTAAACTCGTTGACCAAAAAATCAAGGAAATGCAACTCTAGACGTTGATGTGCCGCAGGTACTTGTTCCAAAGGTACGAAGCGGCATAACCCGCCACGCCGCCCGAAACAGGACCCATAAAAAGAACTAACATATCGAGCATTGTGCTTCTCTGCACAAACAAACTAACAATCGAGAAACCCTGCGAATTAATGTACTCTGGAAAAATGGCGAAAGCTGAATAGCTTGAAACCGCAATCAACAGTGTGGCCGCAGCCATAGCTGCAATTAACCTGTTGCGATTGACACCCTGAGTAGAACCCTTGATTTTGAAGACAAATATGAAAACATCGACGAATACACCGAAGAGGAAAGCGAAGAAGAACGTGAACGGTCCAAGGGCTGGGCTGACCAGGGCGGTTAAGAGTCCACCGACTGCACCAACATACATTGCTCCGCCTTTTGGGATGAACAGTGCACTTAAAGCTAGGAGTACAGCTTGGACAACAATGATAAGATAGTTTAGAGGGGGCGGCAGGAACACGTTGGTGACAAAGATGACGGCTCCGAAGAGCGCAATTATGAATAATCGCTGAATCTTCTGCATCAAAGTCCCCCTTTCAGTATAGCAGTTGAGGTTGCCTCTAAAAAGGTTAATGATAAAACATCGAAAGCTAAGGAACCTTTGGATGTTCCAATTTAATTTTAATGGAAAGTTATAAATTGGCAAGATACAATACTAAACACCATATAATAATTAACGCATAAATGTAAAATTGGGGTTAAGGAAAAATGAGCACTCACGCAGAAGACTTGAAACTTCGCTTAATGACAATCGAACTTTTACGCACTGCAAAGTACAAGCGAAACATCACTTACCGGGAATTAGCATCAAAAACAGGCTTACCCGTTACCGTTCTTAGCCGCTACGCAAAAGGCCACGTGCTTCCAAACACGACAAGAGCCAAACAACTCTGGCGCGTATTAACCAAACTCGTCGGTTTAGAAGCGGAACTGCGTAGCAGAATAAAATTCGACGACATCGGCTACTTTGATAACACCGAAATCGTCGGTGACTACAACATTCTCCAGCAAGCCGCAAACCACGCCCTAGCCAACTTTGCAGGCAAACGTGTAACAAAAATCCTAACAGCAGCGGTCGACGGCATCCCGCTCGCCACAATGGTCGCCAACTCTTTGGGCGTAAACCTCATTGTTGCCAAACGCAACAAAGAAGTGGGCGTCAAAGCCTTCCTTGAAGAAACTTACATTCTTGGCAGAGATTCAGGAGTCACCGTTACACTCTATATCCCCAAAGAATCAATCAAGAAACGAGACTCAGTGCTCATTGTTGACGACATGATTAAGAGCGGCGAAACCCAAGAGGCACTGGTGAACCTTGTGAAGAAGTCGAAGGCTGAGGTTTCAGGTATCTTTTCACTTATCGCTGTAGGCGAAGAATGGAAGAAACGGCTGAAATCAGGCGAAGATAGCCCAGTCGAAGTCGTCACTCACCTAAAATCCCCCTTTGACACATCCGCTTAAGCGAAAACTTAAGCAACCTTTTCCATTTAGTTAACCAGTAGAGTGAGAACATTGAACAAAATCGGCCACATAACCCTCCTCGTCAAAGACCAAGACGAAGCCCTAAAATTCTATATTGAAAAACTCGGATTCCAAAAACGGCAAGACACCATTTTATGGGGAAACATGCGTTGGGTTACGGTTTCGTTGAAAGGCCAAAGTGACCTAGAGTTAACGTTTGTGGTGGCTGACAGTGATGATAAGCGCAAGGCGTTGGGAAAACAAGCGGGAGACCATGTTTTTCTTACCTTAGAAACCGATGATTGCCGAAGAGATCACAAAGTGATGAAGGCGAAAGGCGTAAAGTTTTATGGTAAGCCCGAGATTCGGGAGTGGGGCGTTGAAGTGGTTTTTGAGGATTTATATGGAAACCTCTTCGATTTGGTTCAACGATTCAATCGTTAGAGACAGAAAATCTTTAACACAACCGTCCACAAATATGCGTTATTACATTAATGTTTTGAGGTAACTGAATATGCGGATGATCAAGTGGCAAAATGGAAAAGTAATCACACTCGACCAAACCAAACTGCCCCTCCAAGAAGTCACCCTAGAAATCCGAACAGTCGACCAGATGGCTGAAGCTATAAAAGTCCTTCGAGTCAGAGGCGCCCCACTTTTGGGTGCAGCCGCAGGGTTCGGCGTAGCTTTAGCGGCTTACCACTCACATGCCAAAACCAAAGAAAAATTGCTGTGTGAACTGGAAACCGCTGGAACAGTAATTAAACGTCAAAGACCAACTGCCGTGAACCTTTTCTGGGGCGTAGACCGCGTCCTAAATAAAGCCAAGAACGTTTCAGGCGGCGTTGAAGAAATCAAGGCAACAGTTATTTTGGAAGCAGAAAAGATTGCTGACGAAGATGCCGCCCAAAATCATGCCATGGGCAAAAATGGGTCAGTCCTAATAAAAGACGGCGACACCATTTTGACCCACTGTAATGCGGGCGAGTTGGCAACTGTCGAATACGGCACTGCCTTGGGTGTCGTTCGTGCAGCTTGGGAAGAGGGCAAAAAAATCAAAGTCATCGCCAACGAAACAAGACCACTTCTGCAGGGCGCAAGGCTTACCGCCTATGAGCTTAAACGTGATGGGATACCAGTCACGTTGATTACTGATAACATGGCGGGCTACGTAATGAGCAAAGGTCTCGTTAACTTGGTTATTGTTGGCGCTGATCGCATCGTGCAAGACGCCGTCTTCAACAAGATAGGCACTTACAGCGTCGCGGTGCTTGCACATGAACACAAAATCCCATTCTACGTCGCCGCGCCAAAATCGACATTTGACTTAAGCCGCAAAGCCTGCAGAAGTCGAAGTAGAGGAAAGAAAGTCTGAGGAAGTCACCCACATATGCGGCGTACAAATCGCACCCGACGGAGTATTAGTCATGAACCCATCGTTTGACCCCACACCCCTCAAATATGTCACAGCCATCATAACCGAAGACCGAGTTATCTACAGCAAAGATTTTGGTGAATTTAGAAAAGGAAAAGTATAGCATAGAAGCAGAGCGGTTAAGCGATGAGTGAAAACAAAAAGGCTCCAGTGGAATTTCGAACTAGCGGAGTCACTCGCCGAGAAAGGCGTCATAGTTTCCGAACAAAGCAACATAGATGCGCTTTCATCCCGCGGCTATGGTACATTGGAGAACAAGGTTTTCAAACTCACCTTTTACGAATCATTGTATCTTTTGGATAAGGGCATGCTTGAGATTAAAGACGAAAAAGGCAAAAACATCGATTTCCAAAGTCTACTGCATTGCTATGAAGCCCAAAACGACAACGCCTGGGTCAACTATCTCGTTTATCGCGACCTACGCAGCCGCGGATACGTTGTTCGCGAAGGCTTTGGCGGCGGAATAGACTTCCGCATATACGAACGCGGCACCTACGGCAAAGACACCGCACCCTACCTGATTATGGTTACACAAGAAGGCAAACCGCTCCCCGTAAACGACCTCGCAGACGCATTAACCAAATGCAACAGCCAAAAGAAAGAACTAATTCTAGCCGTCACAAACCGCCGCGGCGAAGTTGTACATTACTCAGTCTCTCCTCTAAGCTTCAACAAACTGGGGCAGGACCAAGACGAAGATGAGTAGACCCAAGAACTACGCTTGGGATGCAAAAGACTACGCTAAAAACTCACAGAACCAGTTTCAATGGGCAAAAGAACTAATTCCGAAACTGAAACTGCAGGGCAACTGAATCGTTGCTGGACATTGGCTGCGGCGACGGCAAAATCACTGCAGAAATCGCAAATGCTTTGCCGAACGGCAAAGTCGTCGGTATCGACAGTTCCCCTGAAATGATAACTCTAGCAAAACCTCTTTTCCTGTTAAGCAGTGCCCCAACGTCACGTTCAAAGTAATAGATGCACGAAACATTCCCTTCCAAGAGGAATTTGACATAGCATTCTCCAACGCAGCATTGCACTGGATAATAGAGCAGAAAGCAGTCCTGAAGGGCGTACAAAGAAGCCTAAAGCCACACAGCAGAATCCTCTTCCAAATGGCAGGCAAAGGCAACGCACAGGCAGTGCTAAGTCTTTTCGATGAGTTGCTTGTTTTGCCACAGTGGAGTTGCTATTTTGAGGGCTTTACGTTTCCTTACGCCTTCCTTAAGCCCCAAGAATACAGGCAGTTGCTATTGCAGGCTGGTTTAAAGCCGGGGAGGGTTGAGCTTTTTCCTCGGGACATGAAGTTTCCGAGTGCTGAGGGATTGGCGGGTTGGGTTCGCACTACTTGGCTGCCTTTCACCGAACGGATACCGATTCAACAGCGAGAAAGCTTCGTGAAGGAAATCGTTAGCCGCTACATTGCAAATCATCCAGCTGATGCAGAAGGGACTGTTCATTTGGCTATGGTTAGATTGGAAGTCGAAGCCATTAAGCCGTGAGCGAGAGTTTAATAGAATAATTGCACCAATTAGCTTGTTTAGGAGCAAACATACATGCCAGCTTTTCAGCCTGTCCGCGGAATGAGAGATCTAATCGGCGAAGAAGCCCAAAACTTCAATTACATCGTAGCAAAAGCAAGAGAAACCGCTCAGCTCTACGGTTACAAGGAAGTCATAACACCCCATGTTGAGCCGCTTGAACTTTTAAGCGCCAAATCGGGCGAAGAAATCCGCCAGCGCATGTTCATTTTCAAAGACCTCGGCGACCGCCAAGTGGCTTTGCGCCCAGAGTTCACAGCTTCAATAGCAAGATTAGCCACAACTGCTCTCAAGAACGAACCTAAACCTTTCCGCTTGTTCTCCGTTGGTACAGTTTACCGTTATGACGAACCCCAGCGTGGGCGGTACCGCGAGTTTTGGCAATCAAACTTTGAATTAATGGGTTCAGCTAAACCTGAAGCAGACGCTGAAGTAGTTTTGCTGACGAATAACTTGATGAAATTGCTGGGGCTGCAAGGTTACGCATTTCAAAATCGGGCACATAGGCGTCATTCGAGGTATCCTCAGCCAAGACGGCATCGACGAGAAAACCCAGAATGCAATATTGCAGAGGATGGATAAAAAAGAGTATGATGAAGCACTTAAGCTAGTAGAATCAGAGAAGTGCCGAGCCATGTTAAAAGGCCTGATCTGCTATTAGGGGAAACGATTGGCTTGACGTGGTTGAGCAACTTCAAACTTTAGTTATAGGCTACGAGAAAGCAAAGGCTGCAGTAGAAAACCTCGCTGAAGTCCTAAAACTTTTAACTGAAAGCACCGACCTAACCCTTGCGGTTGAGCCAGCATTCGCCCGAGGCTTAGAATACTATACAGGCATTATTTTTGAAATCTACATCCCAGGTTGGATATTGCTTTGGGCGGCGGGGGGCGATACGACAAACTAATCGAAGCATTCGGTGGTGAATCCACACCCGCAGTTGGTTGCGCTCACGGAATCGATCGTATAGCCATTGCTTTGCAAACCCAGAAAACAGCACTTTCTGCAAACCCGAAGAAGAAAGTTGCAGTTTTACCCATCACCGAAACGTATGAAATCTGAAGCGCTTAAAATTGCCCAGCAACTGCGTGTGGCTGGTGTGAGAGTCGAGTTTGAGGTTATGGGCAGAAAGATGGCGAAAGCCCTCGAAGATGCGGACAAACGCAAAGTAGATTTTGCAGTTATTGTTGGCGAGCGAGAACTAAAAGAAGGCGCCGTTGTTCTCAAAGACTTAGCGAACCGACAACAAAGCACAATCGCAATCGATAAACTGGTTGAAAAAATCAAAAGCTAAAAAAGAAAATAAGTTTTGAGCCTCAAAAAAGAGGCTTTTTTGATGTTTAGAGACGTTTGATGTAGCGGTTGACTTCCCACTCGGTAACTTGGGTGCGGTATAGGTCCCATTCATTGCGTTTTTCTTTGAGGAAGTTTTCAAATGCAGTTTGTCCGAGGGTTTCCCGTATTAAGTCGCTGGTTTCAAGTTCGTCGAGGGCTTCTTTTAGTGATTCTGGCAGTGAAACGATGCCGCGTTGTTGACGTTCTTCGTAGGTCATGTGGTAAACGTTTAGTTCAACTGGGTCACCGGGGTCAATCTTGTTCTTGATTCCGTCTAAGCCTGTTGCTAAGAGCACAGCGAACTGTAAGTATGGGTTACCTGAGCCGTCTGGGCAGCGTATTTCGCATCTGGCGGCGCCTTTTCTTCCGCCGAAGTTGGGTACGCGAATGAGTGGACTGCGGTTTTTGTGCGCCCATGCAAGGTATACTGGTGCTTCGTAGCCTGGAACTAATCGTTTGTAACTGTTTGGCCATGAATCAAGGACTGCCGCCATCTTTCGTCCGTGGGCGAGTTGTCCGCCGATGAAGTTTCTGGCTATGTCTGAGAGGAAACCGTTCTTTTCGTCATCTGAGTAGAACATGTTTTGGGTTACATCTTTGTTCCATAAGCTTTGGTGAACGTGCATACCGCTGCCGTTGATTCCTTGGAAGGGTTTAGGCATGTAGGTGGTAACGTAGCCTGCTCGCGCCGCAACTACTTTGCCGCACATCTTCATGGTTATGGCGCGGTCAGCAGTAATCAGGGCTTCTCCATATTTGAAATCAATTTCGTTTTGTCCCAACGCGACTTCATGGTGGCTGAGCTCGATTTCTATGCCGAAAGCTTCTGCAGTATCTGCAATTTCCCGGCGTAAATCATCGGTTAAGTCGCTGGGGTGGAAATCGAAGTAACCTGCTAAGTCAATGGGAGTTGGTAAACCGCCTGTTTCGCTTTCTTTCACTATGAAGAATTCTAGTTCGGGAGCACAGATGAAAGTGTAACCTGCTTTTGCAGCTTTTTCTACTGTACGTTCAAGGACGTAGCGTGGGTCACCTTCAAAACGTTTGTTTTGTGGAGTATAAATGTCGCAAAGGAGTCTGCAGGATGATTTCTCTTTTGGCCTCCAGGGTAAAACTGCGAAGGTTGTTGGGTCTGGGAAGAGAACCATGTCTGATTCTTCAATTGGTCGGTAACCAGTGATGGAAGATCCGTCGAAGGATTGGCCGTTTTCAAAGATGCTTTCCATGTTCTTTGAATTTACGGCTATGTTCTTTAGCATGCCGTTTATGTCGGTGAATTGTAGTCTAACGAATTTTATTTCTTGTTCTTGAATTTGTTGGATAACTTTGGATACTGCTTCTTTCCACGCGGGGTTTTTGAAATTTTTCATTTTTCTTATTCTCCTTGTGAGGTTTGGCTTTAGTCTCCATATGTTATGGAAATCAGATTAAACGTAAACGTATATAAATTTATCGCTTCAATAGTATCGATAAATGTCCAGTAAATAAGCAAATTTCTAAAATAGTGTGCGAAAGACTTCTTGATTAGTTTGCGTAAAAAAAAACAGAAAAACACTTTTAAACTAGTCAAATAGCCAAAAATTCCGCCATTATCGCTCTCTACGAAGGAAATCACCAATATCTAATACGTTTCTCACCACAATTTCATTACAAATGGCGGAATCACGCAGTTTTTCAACAATTCTGCCAAAACCTAAACATTCGCCAAATTCGTTAAACACCAAGGTATTCGTATCCTTTTTGCCAGGACCCTGAACACGCATGATACTTTTCTTCAAAATATCCCTACCGCAGATAAAGAGCCAGGCTGCCTTCTTATCTAAAATAATTCGGTTAGCTTCTTTTCTCGCAAGCATCCCGAGCAAGCAAAAGCTTGGAAAGAACTTGCCTTCCTTTGCTTTTCCTAAATAAACTCCCGCGGAAAAAAAATCTTGCCGAACCAGCGGTTTCAAAACAGGATTTACAAGGTAAAAACGCCCAGTGTGCTCAACCATCAAATCCAAGTTTAACGCGATTTGTACGCCGAATTGTGCGGCAAAGTCTGTTATTGTGCATGTGTTCATGTTTGTGGGCTCCGTTTTTTCAGTTTGCAAACAAAGAATCCCTGAGTTTCTCCGGGCCATAGTCGTTTGCAGTTTTTAATCGATGGCTCTAGTTGTTTGCCAAATACATTGGTTATTCCTTTTTCTCCGGTGCAGTATATTTCTTCAGTTTGCAGTTTGAGGTTTTTTATAGCCCAATCTATGTTCAACTCGTTTTCTTCAGGCTCAAGTGAACATGTCGAGTAAACCATTTCTCCCTCTTCACTCAGGCAACTTGCCGCTTCAGTTAGAATTTCCCGTTGCAAGCCAGCGTTGCGCTCAACATCTTTTAGGGTTCGATTTGAGAACCAGTTTTTGTCGGCTGCAAAATTCCCCGAGCAAGGAGCATCAACCAACACCCTATCAAACTTGAAGCCCAAAGTTGAAGCGTTACGTGCATCCAACAAGTAAACCACCACGTTACTAACGCGGCAGCGCTCCACGTGGTTAACTAACGCGTTCAACCGCCACTTATCCACATCCAAAGCCACAATTCCACCCAAATTCTCCATCAAATCCGCCAAATGTATGGTTTTACCGCCCGGAGCTGCAGCTACATCGAGCACTTTTTTCCCTTTGAGGCGCGTAAAAACTGAAACGGGGATTTGCGCGGCTGCTTCTTGTATCGAATACATGCCGAGGAGGTATTCGGCAGTTGCGCCTGCGGAAACTTTTGAGTCCAGCACCCAGTAACCTGATTCGAGAAATGGAATTTTTTGTAGGTGCACGCCTAAGTCTGAGAGCCTTTGGATGAGTTTTTTGCCTTTCGCGTTTGTGTTGTTTAAGCGGATGACTTGGCGTAGCGTGACCTCTTGATAGTGCCAGCCTAGCCGTTCGTAGCGGTCTATGAAAAATTCTTTCCCTGACATTAGCTTTAGATGATTAAATCAGTGATAAAAACTTTTCAAAAAGACTGCAGGATTTAGGTGGCTTTAATCGGGGCTTGCGGTGTTTGGGTAAACGGGTCCAGTTTGTCATATTTTTTGTATCGCCAGTAGCCAAAGGAAGCCAGCCAAGACAAGATGAATATACCGATGATTCCAAATCCTATCATTTCGAAGTTTATGGCGTTGAGCCAGCTCCAGAATAACCCGTTGAGGTTTAATTCGGTTGAGAGCACTTGCAGAAGCTCTATGGTGCCGATTGCCCAAGCTACGAGGACTGAAATAACCGTGACTGTGAGGTTGTAGTATATTTTTCTGATGGGGTTTAGGAACGCCCAGCCGTAAGCAACCCGCATGGCGACACCGTCTGCAGTATCAACCGTGACCATTCCGCAGGTAAACAGCAACGGCAAAATTAAGATGTAGTAGATGGGGATGCTCGTGGAAACGCCGATGCCCACGCTTATAGCTATAAGGGCAACTTCACTGGCAGTATCAAATCCTAACCCGAAGAGTACGCCGACGGGGTAGATGTGCCAGGGTTTGCTTATAACTCTGAAAAGTGGGCGAAAGAAGCGATTCATAAACCCGCGATTTTCGAGTAAGTTGTCGAGTTCTTCTTGGTTGAGTTTACCTTGTTTTAGGGTTTGGAAGATCTTGTAAATACCAATGACGATAACGGCGTTTATGAAGCCGATAATCCAAAGGAAACTTCCTGAAACCAGCGTGCCTAAGATGGCGCCAGTGCTTTGAAGGACGGATATGTTGGTTGCGACGGCTCTTGTTGCCAATATTAAAGCGATTATGAGGGCCACAACTACCGTTGAATGGCCCAAAGAGAACCACATGCCAACTGTTGTGGGGTGTTTGCCTTCTTGCATGAGTTTGCGTGTAGTGTTGTCGATGGCTGCTATGTGGTCTGCGTCTACTCCGTGGCGTAACCCGAAAACATAGGCAACGATGCCTAAGCCCCCCAGGACGACGGCGATTTTTCCGATGACGAATGCTGCTGAGAACCCGATTGCGGTGATAGTTATTAGCACGGCGAAGATTGTGGCTATTTTTATTTTTTCATTGCGTGAGAGGTTGATTGCTGCTTGGTTCACCATCTTTTTTCTGCCCCCAGTAACACTTTACTCGTGAAACGTGTTACTGTATGTATAAAAGCTTTT
>CAVUHI010000020.1:0-66663 GCA_963741295.1 Candidatus Bathyarchaeota archaeon | reverse complement strand
AATACACAACTTTCACACCAACACAAGTCGGAATCTACACAATGGTGTTCGAGGCCGGCGAGGGCAAATACTAGTAAATGGCACAAACCCCAATCCTGCTGGAGCACCCTACGTCGGCGACTTTTTTGAACCAGCTACAAGCAACACAGTTACTCTCACCGTGACCCAAACTCCTATAGCGTCATGGGTTGAAAACACCCGTTCCAACAGATATCTTACCGGACGCTCCCGATAAATTCTGCAAACAGAGGCTGGTCAAGCCTCGCTAGCAACTACCTTAAAGGCGGCTGGTTATCCATCCCCGAATTTCAAAACGAGGGCACAGGACCAACCTCAGCCCACATACTATGGCAAGTAGCCAGAAATGCCAGCGTACCCCGGAGGCACCTTAGACGCACAGTGGCCCGGCATAACCTCCGACAGTAACGACTACCAAACCGTATTCGCAACCCCAATAATCATGAATGGAATACTATACATGAACGACCCGACAACTGAAAACACACCTAAATACGGATACTTCGCAGTCAGCTTGTACACGGGCAAACTGCTATGGTATCAGAACGCAACAAGCGGTGGCTTAAGCAACGCAATAGAAACAATGGGCTCTCTTGCTGGCGCTGGCGGCTATGGTTTACCCTTTGCTCAAATTTACCCACAGCTAGCATTCGGTCAACTTCTGCACGTCTATAACGTGAACGGGCAAGGAATAGACTCCTACATTTGGATGACACAAGGTAACACATGGTACATGCTCGATGCATCCACTGGAAACTGGATATTAACCTTGACTAACGTACCGAGTGGTATATAAATAACAGACCAAGACGGAAACATTCTGATTTATAGCTACAATGCAGCCACGGGCAATTTCCTCTGTTGGAACTCAACTCAAGCTATTCCATTTTGGAATCCAGGAACAAACACAGGTGAACAAACTTGGAGACCCCCAGTTGGAGCAACAATAAACGCAGTTAATTACCAACCCTTCCTTTCATATGGCTTACCGCTGGGTTCATCGACTAATACAGGTGGCGGATTATGGAACATATTCGACGAATACCACTCATCATACTCAATGAACGTAACAATGCCGCAACTCAAAGGCTTAACCCCGGGATCAATAACAGCAGTTATTTGCGACGACAACCGCTAACCCCAACAAATCCTAGGATATTCTTTCTCAGGCCCTGGATATTCCCAATCAATCACAGCCGCTGGAGTGCAAATGAATGCATGGTGCGTCCAAATAAACTATGGAGCAACAGGATATAACGGAAACCCATACGGCGCCTCTTTAGACCCACAAGCTAACACAAACCTTGGCTACACTCTCACACTTCTATGGAACAAAACCATTCCAGCCCCCCTACCCGGCAACATAACCTACGCAACCGGTGGCTCTAACATGGCTTACAGTTACGACGACCAAGTCTTCTGTTTGTTTGCAAAAGAAACCACACAATGGTTTGGCTACAGCTTAACTAATGGAAATCTCTTATGGGGACCAAGTGACCCGATGGGTCCATGGGACGTTTATGGAGGTTCAGGAACATCCACCGAAGGTGCACCAGTGATTGCCTACCACACCCTCATGATGGGCGGCTACGGAGGAGTACTTTACGGCTACAACGACAAAACAGGCGCAGTCCTCTGGAACTACACCGCTCCAAACGTCGGCTATGAAAGTGCATATGGCAATTACCCGCTTGACATGGGCATTGTGGCCGACGGGAAAGTTTACATGTACACAAGTGAGCACTCGCCAACTAAACCTCTTGAACGCGGCCAGAAATCCGCTGCATCAACAGCACCAACGGACAACTAATTTGGGCGTACAAGATTACGTAACCCAAAGTGGCTCCACAACTTTAGCTATCGCAGACGGCTACATGATATCCGGCAATCTTTACGACAACATGATTTACTGCTACGGCAAAGGACCAAGTGCCACCACTGTCACAACTTTCCCAGGCAACACAGTTGGAGCACCAGTAACAATACAGGGCTCAGTAACGGATCAATCTCCAGGCGCATTAGGAGTAAATTCCCTCAGCACACAAGGCACTCCAGCAGTCTCTGACGCAAGCATGCAGCATTGGATGGAATACCTTTATATGCAGCAGCCAAAGCCAACGGACACAATCGGAGTACCAGTATCATTGGACACTATTGATCCAAACGGAAACCTTGTACACATAGGCGAAGTCACAAGTGACACCCATGGCAACTACGGATACACCTTCACTCCTAAAATCCCCGGAACATACCAAATCATAGCAACATTCGCAGGAACGAATTCTTATGGATCATCATCTGCAACAACCTACCTAGGCGTAGCCGAAAGCTGAGTTCCAACAGCAGCTCCAACACAGCCCCCAACATCCGTCGCTGACACCTACTTTGTTCCCGCAATCGCTGGACTATTGTTCTGATCCATCATAGTCCTCATTGTGGTAGTACTATCAATGCTTAGGAAAAGACCGTAAAACAAATAGGGATAAAAAATCCCTTCTCTCCATTTTTTAACTCTAAATTTTAAAGAAAGATTAATATCTTTTTAAAACTTCTTACCAAGTTTGTCATTCTGTAAAGCAAAATTCTATGCTAAAATTAAATCTACAAATGAAGACAAGAAAAAAGGAGAATTCTGCAGAAAAGTCTAAAAATGGGTTATTTTCCAGTTCTACATGTTTCCTCGGATAATCTGGGTTGCTTGTCAGATTAAAAAAGGCTTTTTTGCCTTTGAAAACTTAGCTCATCGTTTAGAAGTCCAATTCACCATTGATGAATTTTCGGGTTATCTCGCTTTTGGGGTTCTCAAAGAAATCCTCAGTTTTGGCTACTTCAACGATTTCGCCATTGTGGATGTGAACTATTTCATCAGCTATCCGTCTTGCTTGGTTAAGGTTATGAGTCGCCATTATTATGATTCGTTGGCTGCTTTTTTTGCTGACAATTGCTTTTTCAATGATGATTGCGCTGTTCGGATCCAAGTTCGCTGTGGGCTCATCCAAAAGCAAAACATTTGAATCAAGCAGAAACGCCCGCGCCAAAGCGATTCTCTGCTGTTCTCCACCTGAAAGTTTTTTTGCGCGTCTCTTCTCAAATCCTGAAAGCCTAACCGCCTGCTAACGCTTCAGGTACTCTTTTGCAATTTCCTCTTTAGGAATCTTTCTTATTTTAAGTCCATATGCCAAATTGTCATAAACGTTCATGGTGAACATGGCGGTTTTCTGAAAAACCAAAGTTGAAACTTGCCGCAGCGGTTTAGCATCTGCGTTTTGGTTGTTGAAGAGGACTTGTCCGCTGTCAGGGTTCTCTAAACCAGCTAGGATACGCATGAGAGTGCTTTTGCCTGCACCGTTGACTCCTAAAAGGACGATTATTTTGCCGCCGTCCATTTCCAACGATACTGAATTTAACGCTTTAACGTTTCGGTAACACTTTTTTATATCGGATAATTGGAGATGAACGCTCACTTGTTAACCCCCAATATTCCTCTCCAAAAAACGAATTTTCCAAGTTCTCCACGTTCATCTTTGATACGCTCAATTAGGCTTACGGTTAATGCTAATGCGATTACTATTACCATAAGGATTACCCCGTAAGCCATTGCTAGACTGAAATCACCAAAATTTGTCCAAATTGCTATAGAAGTTGTCAGGACTCGTGTCTCGCCCAAGATGCTTCCTCCAACAAGTGTTGCTATGCCCAGTTCTCCGAAACATCGGTTGAAGGAAGCTGTCAAAGAAAGCACCATAGACCAGATTGTCTCACGTATAAGAGTCAGGTTCGTTCTAAATCCTGATGCACCAAGAGTTCTCGCTAAATCTCTTAGTTGAGTATCGGCTGCACCAAGAGCGTTTGCGGTAAAACTCACTATTATTGGCGTAACAAGTATGGCTTCGCCGATTGCTATGCCATTGAGAGTGAAAAGCAGATTCAAGAAACCCAATTCACCTTGCCTAGAAAACAGCAGAAACAAAAGTAAGCCTAAAGCAACGGTTGGTATACCTAATAACGCGTTAAAGATGCCTTTGATAAACCATTTTCCCCTAAAATTGTAAAGACCTAAGAGTACAGCTATAGGAATACTCCACAAACATGCAAGTAAGGTGCCTAATCCTGCAACATAGATTGTTCTGTAAACGGTTGCGTAGACTTCAGGGTCTCCGCTTGTGATTAAATTAATAGCTTGCTGAATCGCTGGAACGATTATATCAGCCATGCATATCACAAAGAAAATAAGGGAAATTTAATTTTAGCTTTTCCTAACTTAAACCCTGTAAACTTTACTGCTGCTTGAGTTTGTCATTGCTTGTGCAAGGGTGATTTTTGGTTTGTCTGCAATGTAGTAGTTTGGTGTGCTTATTGAGATGTTAGCGTTGAAGTTTGCTACCATTGCGTCGTATGTTGCTGAGTAGAGGTTGTCAGCGTTGTATCGGAATACTGCGGGGCATTCTGTTCCTGCTCCAGTACCAGATTTTGTTGTTGGAGTCGATGTAGGCATAGATTTTGACCCAGCCGATTAAGGTGTCGTTGGAGACTGTGCCGCTGGCTAAAGGTACAAATGGAGTGAAGAGTGACTGGTCGTAGGCTACTTTTACCGTAGTTAGCCTATCAATTGTTGGCCTTCGTCGGAAACCAGAAAGTTAACGAATAGCATTGAAGCGTTAAAGTTTGTGTTTGCTAAGGCTGGGTTTCGTGGGTCATCGATTATTGCGCTGTAAACGTTGAGTAGGCTTTGTTGGGCTTGAATTTGGATCTTAAGTTGTATGTCGCCTTTGTTGTAATATGCTAGGTATGTGCCCATGTCAGAAATTGTGTATCCGCCTATGTTGCCATAATAGTTCGCTGCTAGAAGGGTTGGTCCCATTCCTGAACCTGTGACTTTAAACCATGATGTTTGAGCGGTTAGTTGAGTGTAGTTGAAGCCTGCAGCAGTCCAGAGTGAAATTTCCTTTGTTGCTGTTCCTGATGCATCGTTTCTTGAGAACCATAGCACGTTACTGGAGTTTTGTCCAAAGTTGTAAATGTTTTGCAATGCTTGGCTAATATTGGTTAAACCGTTGATATGTGCGGGGTCGCTTGCTGGACCGATGATAACGAAGAAGTTGTATGCTACGATTTTGCGGTCTACGCCGTATCCTCCTGTTAGGAAGGGCAGCTCCTGTGAGGGTGAATGAACCAGTATCATGTCTGCGTCGCCTCTTTGTGCAGCTTGTATAGCGGGTCCAGTACCGTAATAGAGGAAGTTCACTGTTATCCATGGATATTTAGCTTGGAAAGCATCTTTGAGATCATCTCTCACGACTGTTCCGTTGGCGTAAATTTCAGGCACGTCTTCTAGTCCTGTGTCTTTGAGGCTTGTGGTTGATGCAACTTTGAGGGTTATTGGACTAGGCATTGGGGTTGGAGATGGAGAGGGCGAAGGTGATGCTGTGGGGATTGGGGTTGGAGTTGGGGAAGCAGTTGGTCGGGCGATGCTGTTGGAGTTGGAGAGGGTGTTGCGGACTGGTGAAGGAGAGGGAGATGGTGTTGGAGTAGGTGTTGGTTGTGGGTTTGGATTGTTTTGACTGTAAGTGTATGCTGCGTATGCGCCTATTCCAGTTACGATTATTACTATTAATACGATTGCGGCTATTGCTGTTGTTTTCATTTTTTTCACTGTTTTCCAAGTGAAACGTTATGCAAATATAAACATGTCGACTAGGCAGCACTTGAAACTAACATACAGCCAAACAAATCAACAATTATTTTCTGTCTTGCGTTAACTCACTCAAAATAACCATTGCTTCACCCAGGGGCATTCCCAACCTCTGGGCAAGTTCAACTTCCGAAACATCCCCTTTCTCGGGCAAAATACAATCGCGGATGTACGCTTTATGAGTTGGGTACATGACTGCAGCGTGGACAGCTTCGACAAGCAACTGCCAGAGTCGCTCTTTGGTATATTCTTCCAGGTTCATAGGCATCAACCATTGGTACACTGATGAGGTTATTAGTCTACCGCAAGCAGATCACAATAAAGTTAATACCCCCAAGAACCATTAAACAGTTAGAAGTTGACTTTTTTGAAAGCCGCTGTTTACCGTGGACTTCACAACATTAAAATTTAAAATACCCCGGAGCCTGAACTTAACGCAGAAGGATAGTAAAGTTTAAGGATGGCAAGTATTTGTGGAACTGGTATGCACTTCTATCTTTGAGAGTGGAAATTAAGGAGGGGCAGAATTCGATTGGGCGGTATTTGGACCGTGATTCGGTTCAAATCACAAGTCAAAAGAAAAGCCAGGAGAATATACTTAAATGATATCGGGCACGTCCGAGCTATACCGGATTTAACTTCAAAAAGGAATATTTCGCCTGTGCCTAAATTTAGTAGATAGAAGCATCCGAAAAATCTATCAATTTTGCAATAAACAGCATAAATCAGCTATAGTTTAACCAAGCTATACAGATGTTAATGACTGAACAAATCGTTGTGAAGTCATTTAAGGAAAGAACCATATTACTCGCCTTACGGTAGCAAATGCTTAAAAAAATATATCCGAGACAAGGTAGACTCTTAGTTTGCAAAGTTTTGTGTTTTCTCATTATGAACTTGTGTCAGAAGGAGTCATCAAATCATGCAGATTAATAATCATTTCAAAAGATAAGATTGGGGAATAAAATTACTTTTTACGTTGAATTTCTAACCCAACTTGGGCCAAAAAATCTGGTATCTTGTTTATAGTTTCTTTGTCCCATTTTCTAACTTCAAGGGGCAGCTTTAGCCAACTTACAATGTATGGTGTTTGCTTTTTTTTCTACATTTCTTGTTTTTGCCTGTCTCCATCCTCTAAGTAGGCGTTTCAACGTTCCATCGACCGTGTCCCATTTCTGCCATAATTTCTATTTCTTTTTCAGTGAAAGTCATTATGGCAACAGGGCGGTTGGTTACTCTTGCACAACACATTTTATGTGTTTGAGTTTTTCAAATATAGCGTCTGCTTGCTGCAGATTAGATTCTTTAAGGCTTTGTGGAAGTTTGTCCCATAATGCCATAGCGGGATCTGAAGATAAATGACTGCCAGCAACTGTTTTTCTGTATTGATCATGTATAGCTTTTGCTAAAGTTTCTCTTATTTGCTGATTCAAAACAGATTTAGGCAAAATAGTGAATGCGTGCAAGGTTTCACGGTCATCAGGTAGACAGATGAGATTTGGGGATTCTGCCCAGTCACCATCTGAAAAATAGCTTTGCTGCTTCTCCACGGCTTTCATCAACAATGGCAACTATGGCTCCAAGAGCTAAAGCAATTCTGTACTCAACTGCGGATATTTGACCACCACCTATTCCTAACAGTTTCACTTGGGCAGGTTCAATTCCTGAAGCAATAATGTCGAGCCAGTATTGCAAAGGCTCCAGGGGGCTAAAATCGTTGCCATCTGTATTTTTAATTATGTAGTTGTTATTGATTTCTATGTTTGGGACTTGTTTGAGGTTAGGAATATATCCTATAGCAGTGATTTTGTATTTCTTAGCTATTTTACCCGCAATGCTGCTAACTCCAGTGTTTGTTCCGCCTGAAATGATGGTCCCTGTAAAGTCGCGAAAGCCTTCTTGCATTAATGTTTGATACTTTTTATGATCAGTCGGAAGTCTTGCAATTCCGTTTCCTGCCACAATAATGACTGGTTGCAAAAATTGGGTATTAGTTGATTGTTCTTTGTATTCTAACTCGGCCGTCTTCTTTTTCTTGTTTGTCATTGGTTTTTGTGAATAATCTCTAGTAAGAGCAATTTTTGGATCCATTCAAAACCTTCTTTCTTCTCCAAAACTTTGCTGTTCTGTTTAGTGAAGTTAACGTAGTTGAAATCATCCACGGAGCGGTGCTAGTACTTATGGCTTTAGCGTAGTAAGTTAGACTTTCGTAAGGCTTTCCTAATCGAAGACTAAATTTAGCCATATCATAGTACGCCCAAGGAAGATTAATTCCTACTTCTGCTTGTTCACGACATTTTTGAATTGGCAGGCTCCAAGATGGGATTGATTAGGTTTATTGAGTCTGGATCGCTACTTTGAGAAATGTAGTAATCGACATAGTTTCCAAGAGGATATGAGTTTGAAGGATCACGTTTGAATGCTTCAAAATATAGTTCTTTAGCTTTTTTTTCGTTCATTGTTTTATTTTCATTTTTCCGTCTGTACGTACCTGCTAGTGAAGCAAACGCGTCTGAGTCACTGTCTGATAATTCACAAGCGATTTGTAGGTATGTTTGACCTTTTGCGTACTCTTCACCGTCAGGTTCTTTTTTATAGAGTTGACAAATAGAAACACCTAAGTCTTTTAGTAACGGTTGAGAATTCGATTTGACATATTTTGAAAGGATAGTTACAGCTTTTTCCCAATCCCCAAGGGTCATGGCCATTTTTCCATTCGGTGAGCAATTTCCAAATTACTTTCATCAAACTCTAAGACCAATTCAAGTTTTTTGATTTGAGATTGCATTTCTTCTTTAGTCATATAAGTGCCATAGCTTGTAGCGTAGGCTGCCAAGCCACTTTCTATTCGGACAAAATCGTTATCAGCTGCCTCCAAATTGGCTGCAATTGTTGCTAGTTTCACGTTGCCATTTGGTGGGAACAGTGAATTGACTCTTGTAACTTCGGTCATGAGTAAAATCAGCCCAAGCATGTTCAAGAAGAGTTTTTACCTGTATTTCGGCTTTA
Organism: Candidatus Bathyarchaeota archaeon; assembly: GCA_963741295.1. Classification (GTDB taxonomy): domain Archaea; phylum Thermoproteota; class Bathyarchaeia; order Bathyarchaeales; family Bathycorpusculaceae; genus Bathycorpusculum. The sequence goes on along the minus strand of CAVUHI010000020.1, from coordinate 57,944 downwards.
AGACCTAAAAGAGTTTTGGGAACTTTGACATTAACTTCTTTTGTTGGGAAGTGTTTTGGTTTAAAGCTTACTATGAAGTGAACTGAGTGATAGCCAAATTCTGTGGGCTTAAGCCGTTCGTCAGGGTTAATGCTGTTTTCCTTATCAATCTCAAAATTTTTCTTGATAAAGTTACATATGGCATTTACTTCGGTGCTAGGTATGTGTTATTACTCTTCCGCCACATAAATCCGTAAATTCATTTACAGGATCTTTAGTCGGATCACTTTTTCGCCAGATTTTTTCACCAAAACTTGAAATGGACTTGGGACGAGTTTGCACTATAGCAAGGGGTGCATATTTTTTTGCTGTATCCTCAAGAATCTTTTGAAGGACTTCGGCGTAGTCTTCATAATTAGGGTATCGTTTGCAATAAGTTTGTATTTGATTTTTAGCCCAATCAAACTCACTTGTATTATCATTTCGTTTAGACATTTAGTTCACTCTGCTTAGCTGTTTCAACAGGCTTTCGTTTTTTTCTTCTAAAAAAGTCTTAAGATGTTCAACAAGGTCATATGAAGAAAACTCTTTAACAGAAACCCACACAAAAGTATCATGTTCATCGCTTAGGCTTATCTGGCTTGATTCTTTTGTTCCACTAAAGATCAAAGTAGCAATTCTCACTGTTGGAACTTCCGATTCTACTACTCCAGCGATATGTTTCACATTTACTATTAAACCTGTTTCCTCTTTTACTTCACGTAACAAAGCCCCGTAAAATTCCTCACCGATGTCAATTTTTCCGCCAGGAAACTCCCATTTCCCGACATTTGATTTGTTAGTTGCAGAACGTCTGATTAGCAGGCATTTTCCATTGTTATCTTGGATTATCATTCGAACAGAGAGGACAAAGGGCTTTTGTACCATAATTTCCAGCCTTTAAGTTATACTTCGATTCGCTTAATTTATAAATACTATGGCGAAAGATTAATTGCAGATTAATACTATTGTTAAATCGAATGCTACTTCAAAAGTAGTTTAATGCTTGAACTTTTTGCAGAATTTTCTGTTGGTAAATTCTTTAGTTCTATTAATTCGATTTTTGGATTTACAAAATAAAGAGTCCAAAAAAGGTGATTGCATCCAGTTTTAGACTCTATTGAAGGTTAAGTTCTTTCTTTAGTGTTATTAGTGATGCATCTGTAATTCTGCGGTATCCACAAAGAACTTTGAAAAGATTTGAAGATATGGCTGCGTCTAGTCGATGGAGATAAACGACTTTTTCTTTTGGTGCTCTAAATTGTATCCCGAAACAATTATCACTGATGAGAATCCTCCCGGGAAATTCTTGAATTGAGCAAAGTTGAAAACGCCCGTTTGTCTCTTCTTCAATTTTCTTGTATTTTTCTAGGTTCATTTCTACTATTTTCTCAAGCTTTTTCTCTCATTTCGTGACCTGTGTCTTCAACAGAATAGAGATATAGCATTTTCTTGTTTTCATCAGTCTTCATTGTTTCAATCCATGAAATTAATGCTTGATAAAATTGATTTGCAATATCATTCTTATGTACTGAATTGTAAGGTTTCGGTCCTAAAAGAAGCATTGGGGTTTTAACAACTATAAGTAGCCTTCTTCTTGCATTCTGAACCATATTCTGATTGATTTCACAAATGGTATCAATATTGGTTGTAGTTAAAACTGGTTCTGTGAATCTATCTGAAATAAGTTTCATTACCCCTTCCTTTAGTTCGGGTTCGAGTTGAGCTAACGTTCGAAAGTTTTTGCGGAAAGGAACAGATTGTACATTTCATTGTTCTGTTTGGACTGCCACATTTATCAAGCTTTCAAGTCGTTGGGTTCTTGACTCTCTAAAAGTTGGAATTTTAACGAGAAGCAAAATTGGGATTCCATATTCAACAGCTGTTTTATGTTCCTTTTCAACAGCTTCGGTCAAGTCTTTCCAAAGAATCGAATGAAAATATGGGACTCCTTGATGGCATCAAGGTATGCATTTTCCAAAGGTTTATCCATTGAAGGAAGACTTTCGAACATTATAGGTTCTAAATTGAGTTGGACTATAGTTTTTTGTGAAATTTCTCTTTGCTTTCAAGCTCAGTTAAAGAAGAGCTTATGAAAACACGAATTTTTCCCATGTTTGAAATGCCCCTATTACGAACATCTTGCTTTTAATATTTTAGAAGCTGTATTAATTTAAAGAATTCGGACTAAATTAGTGGTCTTCGAATTAGAAAAAATAATTTTGTCATTACACAATTGGCTACAACCAGCAAGAATTGTCATTTTTGCTTGATAGCAAAAATAGTGGTCTTTGATTCAAAAGGGCTTGAAGCGGTTCTTGAGGAAAATATACCTCTTCAATTTACTTAATAAATACTTGCGAGTTTAGCCAGGTGAAATTTTTTATTTCTATCGGAGAGATATTCTGTTAAAGCTTAATTATGTTTTGAAAGAAGAAATTGGTAGACGTTTATTCAAGTTTTCGTTGGCATCCTGAGCAAATCTTTGCACTTGCAGGATTGTCATTACCACAATACAGACATGGCTTCAAATCTGACTTTTCTATCTTTGGCTTTTCCACTTTAGGCATTGCGGCCGAAGAAGACTCCATAGCCGGTGAAGGAGAATATTTAGCAGACCCCATCGGTTTGCTCATATCGCTTTTTACTTGAGCGTTTGTTGATTTCCGCTTGCGCAATAAGATACTCTCGCGGTTACCCCGGCGAAAGCAGAGAATATTATGATGCCCCAGATCCCGATGAGGATTCCTTGAGGGATTCCAGAAGTCGAATTGGTAACATCGTCAAATGTTGGCGTTGGCGTGGGCGTTTCTGAATAGGGATTATCAGTCGGAGTCGGTGTCTGGAGTTGGGGGTAGTGTGGGTGTCGGAGTTGGAGTTGGTTTTAGTGTGGGAGTTGGAGTTGGTTTTAGTGTGGGTTCGGAGTTGGTTTTAGTGTGGGAGTCGGAGTTGGGGGTAGTGTGGGTGTCGGAGTTGGGGTTGGTCTAATTGTGGGTGTCGGCGAGGGAGTCGGCGTCGACATTGCTTGAACGGTTGTTGTCTGTGCAGTAGTTATAGTCACTTGCTGCGTCAATTCATTATAATTAGTCCCTGTGAGCTTTAGGGTGTATGTGCCAGCAATCAATCCGTTAACTGTAGCTCCAGAGTAGGCATCCGTTTTTCCACCGTACTCGTCATTTACATAAACGCTAACCCCGGTAATTCCAGTGTTTACTTTCAAAGTTCCAAAAGGAGAATCATATGAAATAGTTTCACTTCTGGTTGTGCTAACTCCTGTTCCGGATTCCAAGTAAGCGTAAACTGTAGTCGTTTTTCCAACAGTGATGCTTACTTGTTTTGTCCAATCTTTGTATCCTGCCATGCTTAATTTCAGAGTGTATGTTCCAACTACTAATCCGTTGATTGTGGCTCCTGAGTAATAATCCGTTTTTCCACCGTATTCATCAGCCACATAAACACTAACGCCTGTAAGACCGGTATACACCCTCAAAATTCCAACAGGAGAATTGTAAGATAAAATCTCAGCTCTGGTTGTGCTAATTCCTGTTCCAGTTTCTAGGTATGCATAAACCGTGGTTGTTTGGCTTGAAGTTATGTTGACTTGTTTTGTCCAATCTTTGTATCCTGCCATGCTTAATTTCAGAGTGTATGTTCCAACTACTAATCCGTTGATTGTGGCTCCTGAGTAAGAATCCGTTTTTCCACCGTATTCATCAGCCACATAAACACTAACGCCTGTAAGACCGGTATACACCCTCAAAATTCCAACAGGAGAATTGTAAGATAAAATCTCAGCTCTGTATTGTCGTGCTAATTTCTGTTCCAGTTTTCTTCCAATATGTACTATGCTTAATTCAAAGTGTCTGTTCCAACTACTAATCCTTTGATTGTGGCTCCTTAGTAAGAATCCGTTTTTCCACCGTTCATCGCGGCTACCTAAGTGTAATCCGGTTTTCACCCCATCCAACAGGTAGAATTGTAAGATAAAATCTCAGCTCTGTTGTGCTAATTCCTGTTCCAGTTTCTAGGTATGCATAAACCGTGGTTGTTTGGCTTGAAGTTATGTTGACTTGTTTTGTCCAATTTTGTATCCTGCCATGCTTAATTTCAGAGTGTATGTTCCAACTACTAATCCGTTGATTGTGGCTCCTGAATAAGAATCTGTAAATCCTCCAAACTCGTCACCAACGAATACTTTAACGTTGGTTAACCCAGTATAAACTCTTAGATTGCCAAACGAAGAATTATAAGATATTGTTTCACTTCTTGTTGTGGCAAGTCCAGCTCCAGGTTCTAAGTATGCATAAACCGTGGTTGTTTGACCTGAAGTAATATTGACTTGTTTGATCCAATCCTTATAACCCGGCATGCTTAACTGCAAAGAATGATTTCCCGCTGCTATCCCATTAACTGTAGCGCCTGAATAGGCGTCAGTTGAAGCGTTATTCACGCCATCTATATTTACACTGACACCGGTAATTCCAGTATAAACTCTTAGACTTCCCGTAGTTGCCGCTAAAGCAACGTTCTGAAAAGACATAATAAAGGAACCTATAAGTAAAAAACAAACTAAAGCCACAGTAGAAATTCTCTTGTCAACTAAGCGTCCACCTAGTAGTCAATCATTGAATCCCCCGTTCTGTTGAAAACCTTTTCTGAAATACTGATTTGACCCCTTATAATGTTCGTGGCGCCACCCAAATCCGTCCGCAAGCAATTTTGATTTGTTTTTCCAAACACGCTCTGCTTCTTGTAGCATAACCTGTTATGACCCTTATTATTCTTTTCATTCTTGGGCTTTTTCAATAGTTTCACCGAACGAGTGGATTAATTCATAGTTAGACCTTCAATTCTGCAAAGACAAACTCATATCATAACTGAATGTCAAAAATTGTGGCGATTGCGTGGTCTTGATCTTGGGTTAACTCCGTTAAGCATTTATTTGGTGACAAAAATAGAATACATTTATATTAAAATTGTAAACCTATTGAGATGCGAGAGTATGTCTGAAAAATACAGGGATTTTATTCAACAGGGGAATGCCGCGTACCTACAGTTTCAATCTGCAGAAGCGGTTGAAAACTACAATAAAGCTCTCAGCATTGACCTGAAAGGGTCTGACGCAATTTATAACAAGGGTTTAGCCTTACTCACTTTAGGAAAATTTAATGAATCAAACGAATGCTTTAATCAGCTGCTTGAACGTAACCCTAAAGACCCTGAAACTTGGAATAACAAGGGAATAGTTTTTCTTAGCCTCGAAAAATATTCGGCGGCTATTAAGTGCTTTGAAAAAGCCCTGGCTTTAAATCCTGACATCATTGATTGTTGGTACTATAAGGGTGCGTCTTTGCGGGCCATTGGAAAAAAAGCAGAATCAGACCAGTGCTTTTTTAAATACCAGGAACTCATCAAAATAACTTCAAGAAACCCAAATAAGATTACTCTCAAAAATAATTATAGCTCTTTAACCATCTAAAAGAAGTCTTTTCACCTTTTGCTTCAAAGAAAAAGGATTTTGTCTTTTTACAATAATATCGCAAACTGACTGAAATGATGCACCAATTCAAAATTGAAGATGGTTTGGATTTTGCATAAGCCAAAAATATGCAAAAAGTTTAGGTTCAAATAATTCAGGTTAATTTTAAATATGTTTATATCCAAACATTGTGGGAACAGGGGCTCGACAGCATAGAATCAAAAGATCAAGAAGACTGCAAGGATAACGTAAAACCTATCAGCTCAAATGTGAAGTTAACGGAAGGGAGCGTCATCAGAGGCACCTACCTTGTTGAGCGCTACATAGGTAGTGGATCCTTCCGGCGATGTATATCGTGTATACCAAAAATTTCTTGATCGAAGGGAAGCGATGAAAGTCTTCCAAGAATGTGTTATGTCCGAATTGGAAATCGCTGACTTGTTGCACGAAGCACTGCTTCTCTCAAAACTTGACCATCCAAATATCATCAGGGTTTTTGATGCTAACATATTAGACCAAGCACACGGCAGCCATGGTTATTTCACTATGGAATACATTGCCGGGGGAACCCTAGAAGATTACATGAACAAACGATATTTCGTGCCACAGGACGAAGCCTTAAAAATAATCCGCCAAACATGTGCCGGCGTAGCGGCAGCACACAACTTCGAGCCAAGAATCATTCACAGAGACTTGAAACCTGCAAACATTCTTGTGGACTTTAAAGAAAGCGGTTTTACAATAAAGGTATCTGATTTCGGTCTCGCTGAGGTTGCTGACAAGACAGGAATGGCTCGAGCAGCAGGTTCGCTGCTTTATGAACCGCCTGAAGCTTTTAATGACGTTGCTTCATTTTCAGGTGACGTATTTGCAATCGGCATGATTTTCTATCAGCTGTTAACTGGGCGGTTGCCTTTCAAGGTTAAAGAAGATTTCGACCCAAAAAATGAGATACATCTAAAAGATCTGCTAGTTGAGATCCCGCAGGTGCAAACCGTCTGATCCTTCAACATTTAACGATTGGTGTCGATCCGTTGATTGACACGATTGTGCAAAAAGCGCTTGAATTTGACGCGCGAAACGATATGCGGATGCCAAAGAAATGCATGACGCAGTCGTAGCTTGTGAAAAGAAAATTAAGAAATATCGCCAGCCTGCCTCAGGAATTAAGTTGATGAGTAAATCGCAGGTTAAAACTAAATCCACCAACTTAGCAAACCTTTATCTTGAAAAAGCGTTTGAACTTTCTAAGCAATATTATACGCTTCAAGAAGCAATTGACTGCCTCCAAAAAGCGTTTATTATTGATCCGTTACTTAGAGAGAAACATGTTTACCTTTTAAAGATCTGGAAAAAAGGGATGGGAACGTAAAATATGATGATTAGCCCCCGGCTAGATGAACACGTAGTAATTAGCGGCTTAAGCAGTCACGACACGGCTGTCCTGTTGCATAGCAGTGCAATTGAGAAAACCCTCAAAATTCAAAAGAATAAAGCGAGTGCTGACCAACCGCTCGACGGACAAACAATCGAGGAATGGCAAGGTGCATTGAAAGCTTGGTATGATGTTTGGATAGATAAGGAGTACTGGCAAGGTGTCGAGAAACGAGCGACCGAACTAGGAAAAACCGACCGCAGACTAAAAGCTACTGACGCAAGCGAGATTCACGATGGATTGCCGATGGCTATTCTTGGCATTAATGCAAAGTTGGCGGCTGAAGATTTGAGGTTGAACTGCACTAAACGAGCTGCCCAACACGTAAGGCTGGGGTTGAGTTCAGGTTTTCCCTTTGACAAAATACAAGAAGCCTACAGTCATCTTTTTGACCCTTTGAAAGATAAAATAAAAGAAAACTTAGTAGATGTGCAAACCAGAGTTACCAAGGATGAGACTTTGGCAAGACAGCTCTACACAGAACTTGGTGACAAAGTTCAACCGTTATTCAACCAAATTGCAATGGTTGACCCTACTGGCTTTTTATCAATTGATACTACAAAAGACGATTATTCGAATGCAATCCGTTCTTTAGCCATTTCCCATGTAAACAAAACAAATGATGCAATTACAGGAAGTTTGATGATTCAAGTAGCCATCGATGTCGCGGTTTCAACGTCTGTTAGAAAACGCCTTGAAGAGGACCTGCTAGGAGTTCGGAAAATGCTAACCCAAGGGTTTGAGGTTCCCGAAAACTATGACCCATCAAAATGCTGGTTCTGTGGTAACCAACCATCTGAATCTCAAGCTTCCAAAGTTGTTTGGATGCACAAGATTATCGACCGTACCTACCAAGGTACAAGATATCGCGACTTGGATCTTAAGATCCCACGTTGCAACCACTGCCTAACCCAGCATAAAGCAGTCGGAAAGGCACAAGGCTTAGGAGTTGTGTTGTACTTCTTAATTGCTATAATTCTTTCGGCAACTGTTTCAGTCGACATAATCTTGATAGCTATCTTTATTCCGCCGGCATGGATAGTAGCATACATATTTTATCGCACGATACGTTACATAAACGTCAACAGCTATTGTAAGTTGCACAATGTTAAAAAAGCCAAGGGCGAAGGTAAATACAAGGAATGCCCTCTCTTGCAAGCTGCCCAAACTGACGGATATCTATTTGGCAAATTCAATAGGCAACAAAATAGGTGAAGAGAATGAATGAAAACGAAACAAACAGACGAAACCTACTATCAGACGCAATTCTATCTGTCGTTACCCAGGACATTTACCGACTTAACCCTTTTACGGTTCTAAAGTTACCTACCTCAGCAACGTTGCTTGAAGCCGAAAGAAGCGCAGAGAAACTCAGACAAATGAAACGCCTCGGAATTAGTGATTCAAAAGGTTCGCTTGCAACTCTAAGTGAACAGGAAATCCGGGAAGCAATCGAGTGCCTACGTGACCCTAAAAAACGGATAGTCTACGAAGTGTTTTCGACAGATCTAGGAAACGATTTGAAATGAAAAAACCCTTATTCCACAAAGGCAAGGTCAATGGCGCCAAAAACACCTCGCTTGCTTACATAGTGCTTATTGGTTTAGGCTTTGCCTATTACATTGCATTCTTCGTTATTTTTGGTTTAGACGCTCCGCTTAACCTTCAAATACTGGATTTGGTGGTAAGTGGATTGGGTGTCGCCATTTGCTTGTTTGGTCTGAGGGTTGGCACTCCAGTTTTAAACCAGGAGAACCTTCGGCAACTGCGTCAGCCTTCAGAATTTCGAATAGAAGAAACTGCTGTTCCTCAAGGGGTAAAGCTTGATTGTGCCACTGACGCAAGCGAACTATGCACGGCATTCGAAACACTTCAAAAGACTTCTAAAGACAAAAACTCAAACACTTCAATTGAGGCTCCAGTCGTTAGCGATGCCGTGTTGTTTAATCTTCTCACAGAAATTTGGCGACTCAAGAAAAAGGTTGACTCTGAACAACAAAAAGGTAAACTAAACGGAAGCCAAATTCCAAGATACATAGAACGAATAGACATGGCGCTGGAATCGGCAAGTGTCCTTATCCATGACCATTCGGGGGAAAAGTATCTTCCAGGTCAGGCGGTGAAAGTAATTTCTGTTCAACAATGCGAAGATATTCCTGTTGGAGAAGAAAAAATTATTGAAACCGTCAAACCTACAATATATCGTAACGGCGTCGTTGTGAAGCAAGGCGAAGTAGTCATAGGTACATCATTAACTAATGAACAAAAAACAGGAGAATAAAGAATGTCAAGAATAACCGTTGATTTTGGAATAGACCTTGGAACTACAAACTCAAAAATTGCAATTATTCGAGATGGCGAGCCGAGAATAATAAAGAACGCTGTAAACGAAGATATTACACCATCAGTTGTTTATGTGCATCCCCGAGGACAAATATATGTTGGCAAAGAAGCTAAGAATCGTTGGATGGTTGATCCTAAAAACACGCAAGCATGGTTCAAGCGGGTCATGGGTGGGCCTATGCAGTTTAGTTTTCAAAACGGACAAGTTATGACTCCTGAAGAACTCTCTGCAGAGGTGCTTAAGTCTCTGAAGTCTGATGTTCAGCAGCGTTTAGGTGAGGATATGCGAGCTGCGGTTATCACGGTTCCTGCTATGTTTCCGCAGGAAGCTTGTGCTGCAACTCAGCGGGCAGCTAAGAATGGCAGGAATCGACTTTGCCCCCTTAGTGATGGAGCCAGTTGCCTCAGCCATGGCGTATGGGTTGCAGTTCTCCACCAACGAAGGATTCTTCTTAGTCTATGACCTTGGTGGTGGAACCTTTGATACGTCTTTGATGAAGGTGGATGCTGACCGCATCAACGTTATTGATCATGGTGGAGATAACCAGCTTGGCGGCACCGACTTTGATAAAATGATTGTTAACCAAATAGTCATTCCCAAGTTGGAGAAAAAGTTTGATCTTGCAGGCGTCAATTGGGGTGAAACAGATAGAGAGTATGGTACTCCTTATCGTAAGTTGCTTCATCAGGTTGAGCAGCAAAAGATTCTGCTTTCAACTAAACCTAAAGTCACTTTGGATATTCTTGAGTTGTGTCGAGATCGTAGTGGAAACAACGTTGATGTAGATGTTGATATTTCTTTAGCTGAATATGAGGAGCTTCTAAAGCCATTTGTTGTGAAAACTATTCGACTTTGCAAGGACTTGCTTGAGCATAATGGCCTTGAAGCAAGTGATATTAACAAGTTGCTGCTTGTCGGAGGCCCCACTAATACTCCCCTAATCCGCAGAATGCTCCAAAGTGATTTAGGCATTGAACTGGAGTTCAAGATTGACCCGTTAGCGGTGGTCGCTCAGGGCGCAGCAGTTTATGCAGCCACCCAGAAGATTCCTTCAACTATAGGTAAATCAGCGGAGCCATTGAGTAAAGGTTGCTATAAGCTGGACCTTGAATATTCTCCGATAACTAAAGAAACTGAAACAAGTGTCGGTGGGAAAGTGTCAGATGAAAAAGGACAGCCACCTAAAAATGGCTTTAGCGTAGAACTCAGCAGGAAAGATCAAGGATATAGAAGCGGCAAAATTCCACTTGCACAAAACGGAGCTTTTCTCACAACTGTTAAACTGCAGTCAACAATAAAGGCAAATGAATTCTGTGTTGAATTAAAAGATCCTACAGGTTTGAAAGTCGATGTTGTGCCTGACAACTTTAAAATAATAATAGGATTGGCACCGGGTCAAATCGCAATTGCAGCACGCTCCTACGGCATAGCCTTAGTAAACAACAAACCCTACGTCTACATAAAGAAAGATACACCACTACCATATAAGACCAAACCGGGCGTTCACAAGACCATCGTAGCTGTGCGGCGTGGAGAATCCAAAGATGTCATTGTCATTCCAATCATAGAGGGAGAAGATTCTCGTGCGGATCGCAACCGTTGTTTGCAAGAACTAAGAATTCATGGAGACAAAATTCGACTTGACTTGCCGAAAGGAACGGAAGTTGAGGTTAGCATGGAGATGGATGAGTCTCGGCTTCTTAAGGTAAGAGCTTATGTTCCATTGCTTGACGATGAATTCAAGGTTAATGTTGAGCCTTATGCAAAAGTTAAGTCAGCCGATGAAATCGGTAGAATTCTTAATGGTGAGAAGGATCGTATGTGTAAGATTGAGAAGGAGAATCTTGAACTCAACGATCAAGATGTTGTAAAGGAGTTGGCTGAGATTAGGAGTGAGGGGTTAATTTCTGAATTGGAGCAGAATATTATTCTTGCTGGCAGGGGTGATAAGGATGCTTTAGCGCAGATTCAAGATCGTATTTTGGATTTGCAGGCGAGGATTGATAGGGCTGAAAACCTTATGGAGTGGCCAACCGTGTTAAAAACGCTCGTATTGCAATTTCTGAAACACAGAAAGTTGTACAGCAATATGGTGATAGTTCAGAGAAAAACCGGCTTAATGATTTGCAGGCAGAAGTTGAATCCTCTATCTCCGCCAAAAATACTGCTCAACTTGAGCAGCGAGTAAGCGACGCATGGGCTATGTACTGGAGTGTTTTGCAAAAGCAACCTGGCTTCTGGGCAGAGATGTATAAGCAAGCCCGCGCAGGTGCAGGTAATAGTACGGATCCTGCTGCGGCTCGAAACCTCGTTATGCAAGGGGATATGGCTCTGCGTCAGGGTGACGAACAAACCCTACGGCAAGTGACTATAACACTGTTCCGTTTGTCAGCCCAGCCATCTGCAATTGGAGGCATCCTCTCCCACGTCGAGTAAACATTTGATGGAGGTTCAAAATGAAAAACGACGCCCAAAACGAATTAATCAACAACAAGCTTAGCGGGTGGACAGAAAAAACTGGCGAGGTGCTTTTCGCTCAAGCCACCCAGCTTGCCCGCAACGGCATGTATATTCAAGCGGAAAGAGCACTAACACTGCTTGCAACATATACTCCATCTTCCGTCAAAGTATACCTTCTGCTAGGCAAAATATATGCGCAACAAAAACGCTACGCTAATGCAATAACCCAATGGCAGCATGTACTTGAAATAGAGCCAAAAAACCCAGAAGCCGAAGCCGCTATAAAGAAGGCTAATCAAAAGCTGCGGCAAATAAAAAGTATCTAATTTTCTTTATTCTTTTCCGTTTGTTTATTAATTCGGATTACATTTAGTAGTTCCGATGAATCGTCAAACCGTATACTTCTTCAAAGTAGCGATCATAGAAAAAATCTTAAGTCTGTAGCGCTCTGAAAGATTCTTCTCAGCAGATCTCTCAATAAATGAAAAACCATAAGTGTAATCATACATTTTCCCGTCAGTTTCCAGGTCTTTAACCAATTTCCTAAATTCTCCAGTTTTGCTTTTGATTTGACTTGTTCTGTTTAGTAAAACACTTGCGAAAGTTTCAAGCAGCAGCGCTACTGCTTTGTCAGTTGAATTCTTGGAGTGGACTCTGCTTTTGCTGCTATTTCTAAACCTTCCTCAGTCCTATCGGACAAAATTAGCTCCTCAGCTTTATAAAGCAAGGATTCAGGGTTATTTGGTTCCAATTTTAGCACTTTGTCAAAGATAGAAATTGCTTCATTATGCGCTCCAAGACTAGTTAACGCACATCCTTTGTTAAATAGTGCGAACTCATCAAACGGATCTACTAATAAAACTTCGTTAAAAAGTTTAATTGCCTCATCGGGCTTCTGAGCGTTGATAAGTGTTACACCTTTATTAACAAGAACCAAATTGTTATCTGGTTGAATTTGAAGTGCTTTATCGAAAAGTTCAATTGCCTTTTCAAGCTTACCAAGTTTACGGCAGGCAATTCCCATATTACTTAATGCTTCTAAGTTTTCCGGAAAGGTGCTCAAAAATTGGTCATACACATTTATTGCGTCATCAAACATTTCTTGGTTTAAATAATAATTTCCGCTGAGAAAGAGATGTTTAGCATTTCCGTCTTCGCCTACAAGTTGTTCTAAATGACTTATTTTTCTTGAGAAACACTCTAATTTTGCTTCGGTTTTTACATCTACATCAATTTTCTTGCTTGGTATGACGCCATCTATTTTAGCTTCTTCCATTAATTTCTCGAATTCTTTTTGAGCTGCTTCTAAGATTGTCTTAAGCTTTTTCTCTAACATATTTCCAAGCGCTTGGTCATTTAGCTCATTTTTTAATTCATCTATTGGTCGAGAAACATGACTTTTTGGATAATTCGTTATTTGTTTTTTTAACTGCTCAGATATATCGATGAATTCTTCATATGGGATGACACGCTTCCAAATAATATCCGTAGGTAACCTATGTCTAAGGTTGGCCTCATCATTTTTTTTAAAAAGTACTGAAATTGGCTTGCCCAGTGCCAACATTATCCCTAGTTCAACTAATACATTAGGATTCAGGGATGTAATATCTATGATTCCATATTCGCTTGATTGTATCTCTCTGCAGATATCACAAAAAAGTGCTTCTTTAGGTTCATTATCACCAACTCTTAGACAATTATCATGATATTTTTCTAAGAGATGGCTTTTCAGAACAAGTTTTATTGCTTCCTCTCTTCTTTTTCGTTCTGAATCGAATGGTTGTGCCAAGAAATAAGTATCTTTTTGCAGTCTACACTCCTCATCTTTGTTGCATTTACCGCCTACTAATGGACAAGCGAGAAACGATGACGTGCTTTCACCTCTTAAAGTTGTATAGGTGGAGAGTTCTTATTAATTTATTCCACGGAGCGCATATTGTTTTGATCATAAAAGGGTAGATTTTTGAGCACAAAAACAACTACTTCTTGTGCCTCATGGTCAAAAAATTTCACCTTTTTACATAACTTAAGTTCGCGACCTGCCTAATCTCAAATATAAGAAAAACCATTAGTTCATAAAGACTGGACCAGCAAAGAACGAGATCAAAAGCACTCCTGACATACATCCACAAATCACACCCCTGAAAAAACTTGCCAATCATACTTTAACTGCAGAAGAAAATACTGATGCCGTAGAAAAACAACTGAAAGGAAAAGTTACTACTAAGCGTTCACCTTTTTCCACAAATAAAGAGTTTGGAGTATAGCAGGATTTAGGCATACGAACTTTTTCTCTATTTGTTTCCTTTATCGATTTTGCCGTTATTTTTGAGTAGACCAATCTTAGGGTCTTTGAGCTTATTTTCGACGTCTGCAAATCTGTCGCTAATTTTTTCGGTGAATACTTCAAACAAAAGCCCACTAACATCGCTTGGCATGTCTATTGTATCTGTCTGCACAAGACAACAAGTTCTATCTCTGCCCAATGCACCCATAAAGAGACCGTATTCAAAGATTACGTTCTGGCGAGCTCTGGGTTTTAACTTTTCGACAAGGTCGGTAACGTCTGTTCTGCTAATCTCGTCTTTTCTAAACAAGGCGTTCTTGCATTTCTCTACAGTCGCGTCAAGGTTGCCAACGTCGTCAGGCGTAAATATGATAAACGCGAAAAGCTGCAACATCCTTAATCTGCTCTAATATCTCAATTATAGTTTTTTGCCCAGCCATCATTTTTGTATCCGAAAACATTTCAGCATCTAAATGCATCCCATCTAGGTATGCTTTCAACTTCAAAGCAGGCGCTTCCGTTCGTCCATGAACAATAAAAATTTTTGTACGTTTCTTCTTTTCGTCTCCCTCATCGTGCCCATTAGATGTTGAAGACATTTCCATTTTATTGTCCTTTACTGGTGGCATAGTGGATGAGTATGGATGAGTTTCAGGTTCTACAACGTGCAAAACGAATGCTTCGATATCTTGTGGCTTCACATAGTATGCTGCAAGGACTCGCTTAATTTTATCTCCTGGATTCATCATTATAGCCGCAAAGAAATGAAGAACCGACACCTTGTTAGAAGAGGAAAGCGTCGCCGCTTGTGCAAACATTCGCTTACACTCTTCACTGCGATGAACAGTGATGTCTGTGCTTGGATAGTCATCGGAGCTTGGCACTCCGCGTATTTGACGTCTAATTGATTTGAGATCGAGATCAAAGTGCTCAAAGACAGATTCAATTTCTTTTTTTTCTTTTTCAAACTCCGACAAGTAGCTTGGAACAACAATATATTGCTCTGGAGATGGTACCGGTGTTTTTTCTAGGCTGCATAAGGCAATTAGTATATGTTCCTTCTCTAAAAATTTGGACCCCACTGAAGCAGCCTCTTGGCTCGCTATATGCCAAGCCTCTTTTACCCCTGCTGAAAGTTCCTTTGCCAAAGTTACCGCTCCCAATAATAACACATATGCGCTCTTGAGCACTTAATCTTTTTCTTCTAAATAACTTGCTGTTTTTATCTCGATTGGAAACGTTTTTTCTATCTATTTAGCTTTTGTCTATATGCAAGTACCCAATCCCCAAAATGTTTGCTTGAAAGCTCAAGAGGTGGTGGAACCCGCTCGGGATCTTCCAATGGCACAGGGTCAATAAAGTCTAAGCCTCTAGTCTTTAAAGCACATTTCCATTCTTTCTCAACCCAACTAGATTTAGCAGAGTTCGCTGACCAAAACAAAAAGAACACATCGTTGGATGGAATGACATTCCAAAGCTCGTCTTCCCAATATTGGCCCGAACACAAGGATGCAACATCTAAGAAGATTTCAAGTTGAGGTGCAATCTTTTGCATGCCTTGGATGCAGCTTAGAACATACTCGCGGTCTGCAGAAGCGTATGATGCAAAGGCTTTGCGGTTTCTTCTGTGTTCGATGTCTAGTTTTGTTGTTGTGGTTATTTGGTTGCCGACTTGTATGATGAAGTAGATTCGGCTAATTTGGATGCCATTTGCATTAATTGTCGCTATTCCATTTTTTGAGCCATTGGTGGTGTTTTGGGGAACAGATACTAGAAAATCTGCAACTCCAATTTGGTTATCCCACATTATTGTGTCTTCTCGGTCTTCAACTTGGAGGTCTTCAATAGTTAATCTAACCGTTAGAACTGTTCCCTTCTGAATGCAAACCGGCCCCTTAGTCTTTACCCGAATCTTTGTACCTGGAAGTGCCGCTTGGGCAAGCTTAATAATTTCGTCCCTTTGGTTCTCCAAGTGCGCCCAAACATCTAGTACGAACGATGAGCAAGGACTAACTATGTCTGGCGATGTTATTGAAAAGTTAACCTTGTCCATGACCGCTGTTGGGACTTGACAGCCCTTATTTACATCTGTGGGTAATTGTGGTGCTGTTTTTGTCGATCTTGTTTCAACAAGATCCTTGTTACTGCGAGAGTAAAGAGTACTTGACGCATTCTCGCGGTAGAGGAGTATTAGTTGATGATTCCTGCTGATTTGCTATTGAAAGGGCAAATTCTGCAACATCTTGGGCCTTTACGCCTTTTTCGTCTAACAGGCGCATAATAGTGTTTCCCGGATTCTTCATGAGTGCGGCAACGAAATGCAAAACAGACACAGTATTGGACGATGAAATCGCTTCAGCTTGGGCAAAAACTCTTTTGCATTCTTCACTTCGATGCACCACATTACCTGTGAGTATATGATCGCCAAGACCCATCATCCTTCTTAATTGGCGCCTCGTCGCTGTTGCATCTAAGCCAAAGTAACCGAGCACAAGTTGGACATCTTCTTTTTCTAACATTAATTCGTTCATGATTGCTGGTGGTAGTTTTCCTTGTTCTGTGATGGGTCGGATTGCTTTTGATAAGCTGCACACGCCAATTAGCAGATGTTCTTTTTCGATGAACCTAGATTTGGCTGCGGCTGCTTCTTGCGCAGATATTTGCCAAGCCACTGAGAGGCCTATTGAGAGCTCTTTGCCCATAGTTATCGCTCGTAGTCTAATCGTTAAGCCTTCTGTGCACTTAATCTTTTTCTTATCTGAGGAGTAAAGTGAGTGTAGGATCGTTTGTTTTAGGCTAAACTGATGGTATGTTGGTGCTTAGGGCTTATTTACGGAAAGTTAGTCTTTACGTGGTTCAGCCCTATCCCAAAGTTATTAAAAGAAAAAGCCCTAACTTAGGATTTGTATTTATAATCAAGCTCACTATTGCGTCAGAGAACTATCTTAGGTGCTGTTAGTGCTTGCGATTGACGCGTTGGCAGATGAGGCAAAACGTTGTACTTCAAATCAGTTTATGGATTTACTGATTAACGAAAGCCGCACAGAGGACCAAGGTAAACTTCGATTTTTGCCGTCGCTAGGTGAGGTTATTGTTGTTGGCGATTTACATGGAGACCTCGACAGCTTGACGCAAATAATCAAAGAAACTGAGTTCTTTCGGAAAGCTAGCGAAAAAAACAATGTTCAACTTGTTTTTCTTGGCGATTACGGCGATAGGGGTCCTCTTTCGCCTGAGGTTTACTACATCATTCTTAAAACTAAACAAATGTTCCCTCAAAACGTAGTCCTCTTGAGAGGGAACCATGAAGGACCAAGCAATCTTATTCCCTCCCCGCATGATTTACACATTCAGCTCCAGCTAAAATATGGCAAAAAGACTGGACTTGACCTTTACAGTAAACTAAGAATGCTATTTGAAGAGTGGCCTTGCGTTGCAATTATTCCCCGCAAGTATGTGATGGTTCATGCGGGTTTGCCTGACAGCGACTTCAAAGATAAAGTACAGCGATTTTATCGCTGATGCACCCCAACAGCGCCCAGCTTGAGGAGATTCTGTGGAGTGACCCTCGAGAGAAACTAAAAGGTACAAGACAATCGAATAGAGGTGCTGGTAAGTTTTTTGGTTTCGATGTAACGGCTAAGTGGTTGAAGCTTTTAGATGTGAAGGTGCTCATCCGTGGCCATGAAGTTTTTGAAAACGGTTTCGAGATAAGCCATAAAGGAAAAGTTTTAACGTTATTCTCCAGCAAGAACCATGCCTACCAAATGAGTGCTGCTGCTTATCTTCAACTTGATCTTTCAGCAGATCATAATAGCGCTTATGAGCTTAAGCCTTACATCAAGCACTTTAGCAGTCTTAACTTAAAATTAGGGAAGAGTAAATAATTAAATTATATTGTGGTAGGCGCGAGCCGGGTATCCAACTTTTTCCGTTTCTTAACTCCTTAGTTAATTATGAGGTACAAAAATCCAAAATTTGGGCATTCCGAGCTATCCTAACGCATAGCACCCTGCTAATACTAAGACAACTAAGAAAAATATTGCCAAATAGAAACAAAATTTTCCGACTTTGTACAACCTAACTTTTCTTGCGGTTTTTTGGGAAATTAAAAATGTTTCTTTTATATGATCTGAATAGGCTTTTTTTAACAAATCAGTTATATTACCATCAAAATACCTAACCCATTGCTCAGGATTTTCCGATGCAATATGCTTAAAATAGAAAAGGGAACTCGGCTCATAATTTTTAGAGTCATTTTTGCCCTTTTCGTTACTTTCAATTCGAAAGGCTCCATACGAAAGCCTCGTAACGAGGCTTCCAAAAAGATGAAGGTCCCTAAAGAAACAAAAACTGCAAATCCGCCAAATGAAACCAAGATTAAGTCAAAATGAAAACTTCCAAAAGCGATCATAAATAAAGCACGATTAGCTACAAAAACGCCAAAAGCAGTAACAGCTGTGAGCACAATAAAAGCAACAGAAGTTAATATCCTTTCCGCTTTAGCGTCCTCATGCTTATTTAATTCCCAGATATGATGAAACATTCTCCGAGATAATTGATATTTGGTTATAACATCTTCTTTGGGTTCGGAGCTCATAACGCCATCTACACCCAAACACGTATTTAACATTTTTTTTATAACTGCATTTAACGAAATAGTTCAAACGTCTTTAACTTTAACATACCTGCCAAGCTTTAGACCGCTATTTTTGACAATCCCAGGTTTATTGCCAAAGGATTTTGTTTCCAAACTTAATTTCAAAATCTCTTGCCCCAGGATTAACAAAAATTAAATCTAATTGACCGAAAAAAGGACTTTGAAGAGTAGTCACTTATAAAATGGGGTTGACATTGGTTCCTTTGACTAAGTTTTGCGACTGAACGTTGTAGAGCTCGAGAGAGATGACATGCATACCGATAGCGACATGAGTCATTTTTTATTTTGTTGTTTCTTCAAGCTTCTCAACCAATCTTTCGCTTTTACATTTCCGGGGTCGATATTTAAAATTTCGGCAAAACATGCTATTGCTTCGTCATTACGGTTCTGAAGTGAGAGTTCGCAGCCTTTGTTACTTAACAAAGCGGTGTTCTTCATATACTGCCAAACCCTTATCAAAACACTCTAAGGCTTCGGGGCGTCGGTTCAACAAGAATAAAGGCGACCTTTATCATTCCAAGCGATGGCGTTATTGGGGTTAATTTGTAGCGTTTTACTGAAAGGGTCCAAAGATTCTTCAAGTCGCTTGTTAAATTGTTCTATCCCGTTTGGTTGGCGAAGGAATGATTCTGCAATTTGACTGGGTTGACGGCCATTGTTGTTGCGGACTTGCTTTGGGGGTTCATTTCCAAAGCTTTGTCATAACTTTCATTAGCTTCCTCATACATACTCGATTTGGAAAGACTAACTGCTTTGTTGTGCCACCCTACATAGTCATCAGGGTCACTTTCTTTTTGTTGAGCAACGGAACTTTTTCCTCCTTATGTGGTGGTAATTTGTTTTTGTCATCGTGATTGTGTATTACGTTAGCATCTGCATTCGTAATTTCGGAAACTTTTTGTGTCTTTATTTTTTCTACAGCATTCTTTTTTCCAAAAAACCTCATTTCTTTCCCGCCTTTTACTTGTCTGGTGTTTTTAGAGTGGTATAAGACATTATTGTATGGCATCTTAAAAAACTAATAGATTGCCCTATAACCTGTTCTTAAACAAATCACCTAAAAGAAGTCTTACTTTCTTAGCGAGATTGTGACCTGAGTCACGTGTTGAACCTGTGGAAAAAAGGTCTCCTTCGGGATTATCTTTCCAAAACTTCCAATCAGTGCTTTTTTTGATTTTACTTCCAGCCCAATTCTTCAATAACAAAGATTTATATGGAAAATAAAAACATACCCCCAGGTATTCAGAGGAATTATTGATGTGCCCATTTCATAATCCTTTTAGCAAAAACAAGAACCTTGAGCAGAATTCTGGAGGGGCGTTTCTCAGTTTACTTTCTAACGAGGAAAAAATAAAGGTAAACAACTTTACTCCGATACTCTACCAGTCAATAATCAAGGAGAAACAAGGACAAAAAGTAAGTATAATAATGGAGGATGCGAGCGATCTTGCGATTCTCCGAAAACTAAACGTCACAGAACTTGAACAGCTATCTTTATCTGTGGAGGCATGTCAAAAGGGCGATCATTAGCGAATTCAAACATTACTGAAGCTGGAGTAAATTACAAAAAGGCAGCCGAGATTAACCCCTATAATGACTTAGCACTCATGAGCTATGGTGTTTGCTTTGCTAGAAAAGGAAATCTGCAGGAAGGAATAAAATGGGTCGAAAAAGCTGTCCAAGTAAACCCGAGAAATGAAGGCGCGAAAAAGAAACCTGGAAGCGATGAAACGGGATTTGGGAAGTCGGTAGAAAACAAAAAGAAATTTAAAAAAAACCCGACGAAAATGGTGCGGAAGTCAATAAGCTAACAAGCGGCAAACGGCTGAAAATTACAGAGTGTTGACGACGAAAAATGCCCATCTACAAAGCCATGGACCAGGGCTTACTAAAAAGCAGTTTATATAAATGCTTAAAATTAATATATATTATTTCTGGGTGTAAAAGAATGGATCTGTTTGGTAAATTTAAAGCCAAGACTGAGAAAAACGATTCACATTTCTCAAATGACTTGCCTAGGAAGCAAACAAAAACGGCAATTCTTTTTGTTCAAGATGTCTATACGGTTACTGGCATAGGGGTAATTCCTTGCGGAATTGTGGAAACTGGAAAACTTCAAGTTGGAATGAAACTAAACATAAACGGTTCAATAATGACTGTGAAAACCATTAGTTACGCCAAGATGGAAGTTCAAAGTGCCGAAAAAGGAGATTCAATTGGTTTCACAGTCGAAGGCGTGAACTTTGAGTTGGCAAAGTCACTCTTGGGGTCTACAAACAAATCGCGAATTGTTTTTTCTGAGGATGGAAGCTTTGTCAATCAGTTGAAGCTTCTTTCTTGGGGGAAAGGCGAGAAATGGGTGTTGAAGCGTTCATCTGACGGAAAAGATGAGTTGCAACATTTATAGACACAAGAAAAACTAAAAAGAATAAAGTAAAATTTTGTTTTCCCTTTCAAGAAAATGTGCTTGTGTTGCCATATAACATACTCAGGACTCAAAACACCGTTTTTCCAGTACCTATTTCTACTCTTTTTCAACCTATGCCGATTTTGTTGCGTTTCTTGATCAAAAACAGGTAGTCTTTGGATGGAATCATTTTCCAGAGTTCTTTTTCCGCAGGGATTGTTAAGAATTGCACACAATCAGATAGGTTGGAGCGGCTGTCTTCAATTTCAGATGGTTGGGCTGAATAAGTGGAATAGTGTTATAGTCACTTGTTTTAGGGTTTGTTCGTCGCCCTGGTGCAGAGCCATATCTCCTTGGAGAACGAGGTTTCGAGCCGCAGCCGGATCCGTACTGTTACTGGCACCTGCGCGGATTTGCCCATACATATTTTTCCAGAAATCAGGGTGCTTTTGCAAAACACTCCAGTACATAGCCCATGCGTCGCTTACTCGCTGCTCAAGTTGAGCAGTATTTTTGGCGGAGATAGAGGATTCAACTTCTGCCTGCAAATCATTAAGCCGGTTTTTCTCTGAACTATCACCGTATTGCTGTACAACTTTCTGTGTTTCAGAAATTGCAATACGAGCGTTTTTAACACGGTTTGCGCCACTCCATAAGGTTTTCAGCCCTATCAATCCGCGCCTGCAAATCCAAAATACGATCTTGAATCTGCGCTAAAGCATCCTTATCACCCCTGCCAGCAAGAATAATATTCTGCTCCAATTCAGAAATTAACCCCTCACTCCTAATCTCAGCCAACTCCTTTACAACATCTTGATCGTTGAGTTCAAGATTCTCCTTCTCAATCTTACATCATATCGATCCTTCTCACCATTAAGAATTCTACCGATTTCATCGGCTGACTTAACTTTTGCATAAGGCTCAACATTAACCTTGAATTCACTCGTCAAGCAATGGAACATAAGCTCTTACCTTAAGAAGCCGAGACTCATCCATCTCCATGCTAACCTCAACTTCCGTTCCTTTCGGCAAGTCAAGTCGAATTTTGTCTCCATGAATTCTTAGTTCTTGCAAACAACGGTTGCGATCCGCACGAGAATCTTCTCCCTCTATGATTGGAATGACAATGACATCTTTGGATTCTCCACGCCGCACAGCAACGATGGTCTATGTGAACGCTCGGTTTGGTCTTATATGGTAGTGGTGTATCTTTCTTTATGAGACGTAGGATTTGTTGTTTGGCTAAGGCTATGCCGTAGGAGCGTGCTCGCAATTGCGATTTGACCCGGTGCCAAGTCCTATTATTATTTTAAAGTTGTCAGGCACAACGTCGACTTTCAAACCTGTAGGATCTTTTAATTCAACACAGAATTCATTTGCCTTTATTGTTGACTGCAGTTTAACAGTTGTGAGAAAAGCTCCGTTTTCGCGAAGCGGAATTTTGCCGCTTCTCTATCCTTGATCTCTCCTGCTAAGTTCTAAGCTAAAGCCATTTTTAGGTGGCTGTCCTTTTTCATCTGACACTTTCCCACCGACACTTGTTTCAGTTTCTTTAGTTATCGGAGAATATTCAAGGTCCAGCTTATAGCAACCTTTACTCAATGGCTCCGCTGATTTACCTATAGTTGAAGGAATCTTCTGCTTCAAGGCCATTATGCTCAAGCAAGTCCTTGCAAAGTCGAATAGTTTTCACAACAAATGGCTTTAGAAGCTCCTCATATTCAGCTAAAGAAATATCAACATCTACATCAACGTTGTTTCCACTACGATCTCGACACAACTCAAGAATATCCAAAGTGACTTTAGGTTTAGTTGAAAGCAGAATCTTTTGCTGCTCAACCTGATGAAGCAACTTACGATAAGGAGTACCATACTCTCTATCTGTTTCACCCCAATTGACGCCTGCAAGATCAAACTTTTTCTCCAACTTGGGAATGACTATTTGGTTAACAATCATTTTATCAAAGTCTGTCCCACCTAGTTGGTTATCTCCACCATGGTCAATGACGTTGATGCGGTCAGCATCCACCTTCATCAAGAATATATCGAAGGTTCCACTGCTAAGGTCATAGACTAAGAAGAATCCTTCATTGGTGGAAAATTGTACGCCGTATGCCATGGCTGAGGCAACTGGCTCCATCACTAAGGGGGCAAAGTCGATTCCTGCGATTCTAGCTGCCCGTTGAGTTGCCGCACAAGCTTCCTGCGGAAACATAGCAGGAACTGTAATAACGGCAGCCCGCATATCCTCGCCTAAACGCTGCTGAACATCAGACTTCAGAGACTTAAGCACCTCTGCAGACAACTCTTCCGGACTCATAGTCCGCCCATTTTGAAAGGTGAATTGTATCGGACGGCCCATGACTCGTTTGAACCAAGCTTGCGTATTCTTAGGATCAACCATCCAACGATTCTTAGCTTCTTTGCCAACATATATTTGTCCTCGGGGATGCACATAAACAACTGATGGTGTAATATCTTCGTTTACAGCGTTCTTTATTATTCTCGGTTCGCCATCTCGAATGACTGCAATTTTTGAGTTTGTGGTTCCAAGGTCTATCCCAAAATCAACAGTGTTTCTTGTCATGTTTGGTTTTCTCTTATTTTTGTTTGATTGTTGAGGTTCCTATGACAACTTCTCCTTCTCTCATTATAACGACCGCCTTTTTTATTTAGGGGGTCTGACGGTTTCAAGAACTCTTCTTCATCCTTTTTTTAGTCTGTGATCTCTTTTCCGCATTTGGCGCAATTTTTTGTACCCGCTTGATTGTCGGTTCCACAATAAATGCAAGGTACTGTAGGGAGCTTCTCTTTTGGTTGTTGAGTTGAGGATTTGGTCAAGGAAGGTGCTGTTCTATTGAGGGTCATTGTTTTGACTGCACCAGTTGATTTTGGTCTTCTCATAAAGAAAGCCACTCCACCTATTCCTCCAACGATAATAGCAACAAGGGCGATAGCTACGATGGCTGTTCCGATAGGGATTGGAAGCGACGTTTGTGGAGTTTCCGTTGGGGAATAAGTATATGTTGGCGTTGGTGTGGGTTCAGAAGTAATGGTCGGAGACGGCTAGGGATTGGCGTTGGGGTTATGGTTGGTGGGATTGGCGTTGGGGTTATGGTTGGTGGGATTGGCGTTGGGGTTATGGTTGGTGGGATTGGCGTTGGGGTTATGGTTGGTGGGATTGGCGTTGGGGTTATGGTTGGTGGGATTGGAGTTGGGGTTATGGTTGGTGGGATTGGCGTTGGGGTTATGGTTGGTGGGATTGGCGTTGGGGTGACGGAACCTGGCCAAATGAATAAAGCCTAGTAGAAGAGCCCACATAAACTCTGCCGTTTGAAATGGCGGGAGACGAATATAGAAAGCTGTTGGTACTGTATTTCCAGATGAGTGCGCCGGTTAGATAGTCTAGGCAGTAAACATTTGTATCATTTGAACCAATGTAGACTTTTCCATCTGCAACTGCTGGACTTGAATATGTTAAGCCTCCAGTTGTGAACGACCATACTAATGTGCCTGTTATGGAATTCAAAGCGTAAACTTTGCTGTCCTTAGAACCTACAAACACTAAACCATTAGCAACTGAAGGCGATGATAAAATAAGATCGCCAGTCGCATACTTCCAATTCAATGTGCCTGTGGTAGCATTTAGGCAATAAAGGTTTCTATCTGAAGATCCTACGTAGACATTTCCGCCGACAATTGATGGCGACGACAAAACAAAGTTGCTAGTCGTTATAAGTCCATATCAAACTACCTGATGAGGAATTTAAACAATAGATGTTAAAGTCTTTTGAGCCAATGTACACTTTGCCGTCAGAAACAGCAGGCGAAGAAGTAATCCAGTTTCCGGTTTGGTATTTCCAGATGAGTGCAGCCGGTTAAATAGTCTAGGCAGTAAACATTTGTATCATTTGAACCAATGTAGACTTTTCCATCTGCAACCACTGGAGAACCCCATAGGATGTCGTTGGCGGTATATTTCCAAATGAAGTTTCCGTTGGTAGCGTTTAAACAATAGATAGATTTGTCGAAGGAGCCGATATATAATAGGCCACCTGCAACAGCAGGAGATGAGGTAATTACGCCGCCAGTTAAATATCTCCATATTAGATTGCCTGAAGCGGCGTCGATACAATAAACTGAATTATCTTCACAACCCACGTAGACTTCGCCGTTTACTATTGCAGGAGAAGAATAAGAAATCCACCCGCCAGTTGTATAAATCCATGCGGTTTGGTTTGTAGTTGGAGCTGTAGAGGTTGAAAATCTAGTATGAATTATATCATGGCCAAACATAGTCCAATCGTCAGTGGACTGTGACTGTGTAAAAGAAGAGGTGGAAATGATGAAAAGGACTAGCAACAATAAGCATACTGTGAACGATTTCTTCATAGTTTTGTTCCGCCTAAACTCGTGATTAATCTAACGCAAACAGCCTAATTTCGTTTGAGACATTGCTCATTTTTCTTAAACAAATCTACTTTAGATTTGGATAATTCTATCTTAAAGTACTATTTTTAGTTTTAGGGATTAAATCGGGAGAGATGTGTTTACGTTGAATAATCCTGAACCTAAATAGGTTGAATTTTTTTTCTTGATTAGTTCTTCTTTGGCATGACGCTTCGGGCGTAAGGGAAGACATTGGCGAATATGTTATCATGGTCCAGTTGGGAACTGTAGGCGACATTACTTCTGCTCGCAGTTATCCCGCTTTATTGTATTCGGGCAAAACTATATGGTTTAACGAGAGATGGCTTTTTCGCAGAATCCCAAGCGATGATTTTAAAGGTCTATATTTCCATTCCTGAAAGAATAAACCTCTAAGAATCCGCAATCACGGAACTGTGGCTTTAGCGCTGTGGTTCTAAGCCACCTGCAACTAACATGGGTAATTGAGTTAAGGTCACTGGGTTAAGACTCGTGATTGAAGCGGCAGAAACCAAACAAACCGTTGAGCGGACTCTGTTTCTGGTCCGCAAGCTGTAAAAGTTGCGCTCATCGGCGAAACACAGGGATATCTAAACTTAGAAGACACTGATTAAGCCCAGTTTTTCACGATGTAACTTTCCCTCTTTTGAGTATCCTTCAGCGGTTGAGTTAATTGCTCGAAAACTCGTTGATTTGAAAGAGCTCATAACGCATAGGTTTAAGCTTGAAGAATTCGAGAAGGCACTGCAAACATTGGATAACCCCGAGGAGAAACCACTGAAAGTAATAGTATCATGTAAGGATTAAGTTATTGTTTAACAAATTGTATATACTTTCTGTATAAACAATCTCTACCTACCTCAGGTAATAGCAAACAGCAAAAGATTTAGCCGTGTTGCTTAACCGTAAAGTATATTTCTTTTAGAGAATTGTTAACCCCCAAACCCAGAAAGAAACGGAGCTTACGGTTTTGGCTATAGAAGCAGTAATATTCGATTTAGATGGAACGCTCGCTCACTTTAACTTGGACTTCAAAGCGCTGCGTTCCGAAGTCAGAACCTACCTAATCAGCATACATGTCCCCGTTTCTGTTCTCGACGTTAATGAGAGTATATTTGAAATGCTAAAAAAAGCCGAGATTTTCATAAAAAACAACTCCAAATCACCCGATGCTTTCGACGAAGTACGCACCCGAGCGCTGGCGATCGCGGAGAAATATGAGATGGAAGCCGCCACAACCACCAGCTTGCAAACCGGAGCCGTTGAAACCCTCAAAGAACTACAAAAAATGAACATAAAAATGGGGTTATGCACAACCAGCAGCGAAAAAGCCTCAAGCTACATTCTGCAGCGCTTCAAAATTGACGGTTTCTTTAAAGTGGTTGTTTCCAGAGAAAAAGTGAAGTATGTTAAGCCACACACCGAACAGTTTGAGTTGGCGCTTAAAGCTTTAGGTGTTCATGCTAAATCCGCATTAATTGTGGGCGACAGTGTGGTTGATATGCAGAGTGCCAAAGAAATAAAAGTCATCGCTGTCGGGTTAACAACGGGTTTATCCACGACTGAGCAGTTGATGAGTAACGGCGCAAACTATATAGTAACATCGCTGACTGATTTGCCTGTTTTGATTAAAGAAATAAATAAGGATTAAGCGGCAGTTACTACGCCGAAATCTTTGTAGACGAGTTTTCTCTCCCGCACCAACCGCTTGAGCACTTCAGAGAACACTACTTTAGCTTCGTCGCCTGAATGATTTAAGCCGAAAACCTTGGCGGTTTCAGTGATTAGTGAGTCTTCGCTTATACCCAGTGCGTACTGCGCCACCATCGTCATTGCAGATTCTACTTCTTCGGGTGCAATGTAGCTGGGTTTGCGTTTGGATTCTGGAACACCCTGCATCGGAACACGGATAGGCGTCTGTTTTAGTCCAGTTGGCCAAAGAAAACTGCCTTTGATAACAACTTTTTGTTCGCGGATGAGGTTGTTTAGGGCTTCTTTTACGGCATGCGAGATTTTTGGTGTTACCTGTTTTATGCTCCATGAAGCCGCCAGCCGTTCAACCGCGTAGTCAAAGTGGACTGGGCCTTCGTTTTGGATTAGTTCGGCTAGAAGTTTGGTTTGGTTTTCTCGGTTTTCTGGGAAATGGAATTCGTTTCGTTGTTTGGAATCCATTGTAGTTTTGGCGGTGGTTACTTTGATGTAGGGGTTGTATGTGGCTTTTAGCGGGTAAACTTTGTAGGGGACACCGATTTTTTCGATGCCCGAAAATGTGTTTTTTTGTACATCTGTTTTTGGGGCTGCGCCTTCTTTGATGTCAATTATTGGTTTTTGAGCTTCTTTATCAAGTTGCGTTTTCTGGGCTTGTTCAAGTGTTTCCTTTAGTCGGCGGATTTCTGAATCGCGTCTTGCAACCCATGCGGGTGACCAGACTCTGTGCATGCGCCAGCCTAGTTGCCTAAGGACCTGCTCGCGGAGGCGATCGCGGTCACGAGCGCTGCTGCTTGATTTGTATGTCGCGCCGTCGCATTCCACGCCAAGCAAGAAAGCATCCCTCGTTAACGGGGTCAACAACTCCAATGTCGATTCTGTAGCCACTGCAGCCTACTTCTGGAACAATCTCGTAACCCATCTTCTTTATCTCTGCAGCTACGTCTTCATCTATAGCTGAGTCAAATGTGCCTTCTTTGGATTTGTCAGATTGGGTTTCAGGTCCATGCTCGGCATAGTCAAGGTAGGTTCGCAGTGTTTGTACTCCAAGTGCTTGAGTGTCTTTATCAATGTCAGAGGCTTTAATCGAAGTTATCAAAACTACTTTTTCTCGGGCACGGGTAACAGCAACGTTTAAGCGTCGTTCGCCACCTGGCTTGTTCAATGGACCAAAGTTCATAGCCATCTGTCCTTGCTGGTCAAAGCCATAGCCGACACTGAAGAATATGACGTCACGTTCGTCTCCCTGAACGTTCTCAAGGTTCTTCACGAAAAAGCCTTCTAAGCGGTCTTCTTTGAAGAAGGGTTCGAAGTCAGGTTGTTCTTTGAGTTTATTTTCAATCGCTTCTTCCACTGCGTTCATTTGGGCTATGCTGAATGTGACGACGCCGAGGGTTTTTTTGGGGTAGTTTTTGAAATGCTCGAAGACGAGTTCTGCGACTTTCTCGGCTTCTTTGGGATTGTCTCGTTTGCCGCCTCGGTCATAGACGCCGTCGGGTACGTGAACAAGTTTTACGCCCAAGCTCTCTGTTTGGTTCTGGGCTGATGGGAAGGTTATCATGGTGTCGTCGTAGAAGCGGTGGTTTGAGAACGCGATGAGTTCTTCGTGTTTGCTGCGATAGTGCCACCGAAGAGTCTTAACAGGTAAGCCGATGCCGAGGCATTCATCGAGGATGCTGTCGAAGACTTCTACATCATCGTCGATGAGTTCATCCCAATCAACATTGTCAAGCAGGCTTTTCTGGAAGAATGAAGTCGGGGGCAACTGTTTGTTGTCGCCTGCGACCACAACGGTTTTTCCACGATAGATAGCGCCTATAGCGTCTTCGGGGACGAGTTGTGAGGCTTCGTCGAATAGGACTAAGTCGAACTTGTTATCTGGCGGAAGGAATTGGCTGACTGAGATGGGACTCATCAAGTAGGCATGGTTTGAGTTTTACAAGTAGGTTCGGGATTTTCTGCATTAGGGTACGGATGGGCATTAAGCGGCGTTTTTTGGCGGCTTCTTTGAGGAGGATGTTGGCTTCGGAGTCGGCTGCTTGGATCAGGATGTCTTGGGGTTTTCGGCTGTTTGCCTCTTCAATAACCATGCTGGAGGTGAGGTGGATGAGGTCTTGGTCGAGTTTTCGGAAGTCAGCAATCAACTGCTCATGGTTCTCCCTTCGGAACTTTCCCAGCTTTTGGTCTTCGTTATAGAGGTTGTTTATCCATTCTTGGTAAACGCTCTTGCGGAAAACATCGCCCAAGTCAGTCGCAGAAATGCGCTGCTCCACTAAACGGCCAAAGAACTGGTCTAAATTGCGAAGTGCAAACCGGTTTTTAACGTCTTTATAGTCAATCCAAACCTGCACATCATCAACACGGTCGCGAAGTGCTTGGATTCGTTCGCTTATAACTTTGATTTCTAAATCTTTTAGCGGTTGGTTTTGGTATTTCATTTCACTTTCGAAGCGTTTGTTAAAATCTGCCAGAACCTTCAGTGAACTGTCTCTTCTCTGGATCAGCTCCGTGCTGGAAGGAGCCGCACTTGGTCCCTGAGCGGCGAGGTCAGCAAAAGCCTGCGGAACAGGAATGTCGATAAATGCATCTTGTACCTTTTTACACCACTCAAGCACAGATACGATGTCTTGCCAGTTGGTTTCCAGTTCTTGGAAGCGGCTTCCGAATTTTTCTTGCAGCTGGACTTTTTCGCCGACGATTTGGGCTTCTTTTTTGCGGATGTCTTCGGAATTTTTGAGGTCTTGAATTAATTGCCTGTAGGTTTGGGGTTCCTGCTTGGCTGTAGTCAGTGTGTCTTTTGTAAGTTCGATTAGCGGATTGAGCTGTTTTTCTGTTTCCTTTGCCCATTCCTCAAGCACATTTCAGCGATGTCTGGGATATGGGTGCATCCGATTTGGGCATTTTTTGCGGAATCAGAGACTCAACTTCTTTGGCTTGCTGCTCCCATTTACCAACTGACTCCTGCAAATCCAAACCCAAATTCTTAATCATGGGCGAGGGATTAGAAGTGCTGGTAAGTAGTTTGAGGAGTGCCTCAGGGATTTGTGTTCCCCAAGAGAGTTTTTTGATTTCGTCAGTTAAGGCGATAGCTTTTTCTGCACCTTGGAAATCTGTTCGGGTCTTGCGGTAGTAGTGACCCATCAGGGTGCGGACGGTTTCGGCTGAATCCTCAATTTTCGCGAGGAGCTTTTTGACTTTGCGGGCATCGATAAGGTCATGTTGGATTGTTTTTGGAACTTTGCCATCGTTTGTTAACCGAGCAATCGTTTTTTGGTCGTTGCGGTAAGTTGAGTTGAAGAGCTTCAAGCCACTCTGATATTCGCCATTGTAACGTTCGATGAGTCCGTCAAGGTCTAGCTCGTAGATGCCCTCACTGTAGGTTTGTTCGAGGCGGCCTTTTGTCTGGTTGTATTCTTGATAGAGCTGCTTGGCTTTTACCATCGTTTCTTGGACTTGCTCAAGGTATTTGGCGTCAAACCATTCCGGCTCGGGTTTGTCCTCTGCAAAACACATCATTGCCATTCGAGAAAGTTGCTTAAGCTGGGTAATCGTTAAGTCGCTATTGTCTAAACCAAGGAGCGGTGCGAGTGTTTGGGAGGTTTCACGCAACTTACGTGAAGCCAATTGTGTGTTTTTGAGGAAGGCCGAGAAGTTTTCACGTTTCGTTAAGAATTCGTTTTCTTCAATGTTGACTGATGGAAGCATCTTGTTAAACGCTGAAACCGCCAATTGCATTTCCGCTGACTTGTTTAATGCCAAGTTGAAAAAGTTAGGGTAGTAACGTTCCAAAAGGCTGAAGCGGGTAGTCTTTATCCAGATGCTTGTGGTCAGGTATGCTTGGGCTTCACTTAGCAGTCTATCTAGACTTGAGTTCGTTAACCAGTATGCTTCTGGATGGGGGCTTTCGGCGAGTAGTTTGCTGACATCGAGAAGCCATTGTATGCGGACAAAAGTTTCTGGTGGAAACACGCCGAGTTTAGCTGAGAAATCCTCAGTTTCTAATTCCAGCCCACGAAGGGTTTCGTTTATGCCTTCAAGAGTGGTGAGGAGTTCGCTACGGATTTCAAGGTTGTATTTATCTGCGCGGTAGCCAAGCCATGGAAAATCTGGTTCCTCGATTACCTGCCAAACCTTGCTCAGTTGTGAGACAAGTTCTTCGAGTTCACGCATCTTCTGCGGAGTTAATGTTCCAATTTCAGTTAACCCAACAGAAACAAAGGGAACCCGTTCAAGGCTGGCGATTATGCTTAGAACTTCATAGACGCTTCGTTGCAGGTATGGGCGTTTTTCATGCAAAGCGGTGACGTAGCCGTTTAAGGCTTCTCGGTACTCTGCCATCTGCTCAAACTCATGCGCGGAAGGCAACTTGCGGGGAATAAGGTTCTCGTCAAGGCTGCGTTTGAGTTCCGCTACGACTTGTTGTTTGTTGGCTTTGCTACTGTGGAGTTCAAGGCAGAAATGCGCCAAACCCACCTCGCTGAGACGCTTGTAAACAACTTCGAGGGCAGCCATCTTGTCACTGACGAAAAGCACGCTTTTTCCGTTGGCGATGCATTCTGCGATGATGTTTGCGATTGTCTGGCTTTTGCCTGTGCCTGGCGGACCTTTCATTACGAAGCTTTGTCCGCGGAGTGCGTATTCGATGCTGACACGTTGGCTGCTGTCTGCGTCGAGAACTTGATAGGTTTTGGCTGGCGCCTCGATTTTGTCAACGTCTTTTTCGTCGGGTAACCCGCTTAGAATGAGGTTGTCTTCTTTTATGCCGGCAATTGCCCGTATGATTGGGTGTTGGGTGACTAAGGCGGCGTTGGACTCCAAATCTTTGTAAATAACCAGTTTCTGGAAGGAAAACAATCCCAAATCAATGGATGACTCGGTTTTCCAACCCATTTCCGCGACTGCTTGGTCGACTAACTTGAAGTAATCCGCCAATTTTTGTTCTTCCCACTCTTCAGGCAGCGGAGGCAACTCGATTTTGTAATCGTTCTTCAGTTTCGCTTGCAATGCGGGGTTTAGGACTGCTTCATCTTCAACCGGCGGCACCGCAATGGTGTAGGGTTGACGGATAGTGTCCCTTGTTAACTCTAAAGGAACCAAAATTAATGGGGACTGAACGTTTTCTTTTGTTTCCACATCAACCCAATTCAACGTTCCAAAAGCCGCATGCAATATGCGGACGCCCCGTTCCATGTAATCGAGAAGTGAACGTCCTTGCAAGCTTTTGAGGTTGCGCTCAAGCTCCATGTGGCTTATGTTGCCACTGACTAGTTGGTTTGCTGTGGGTCGTTTAGGTTCTTCAGGTGTCGAGGCGGCTTTGACTGGGGCGTTTGCGGTTTTGGATTCGGCTTTCTTAGCTTTACCTTTGCCCTTGTAGTTGGCCTTTATTTCTTCTGGGATTCTGCATTTTTGTTTTCTTCTGGAGGAGCAAAAAACTCCAAGCGTTTCTTCTTCAGAACCAGTGTTTCGAATATTTTTTGTGCATCAGGTTGAGTGATGGGAAGGTTTCCGCGTTTGCCCTTCTTGAAATAGAGCAAATTGTTTTTTCTGGAGAGGTCAATTAACCGAGATTTCCAATCTTCAACACGTTTCATAGGCGAGGAAACAACAGGTTCAGTCATTTTCAGCACATCCACTCGAGATCAAGTTAGCACTATTGTATGTATGATTCTTTAATACTTACGGTAGTTTCATGTGGGCTCAAACAATTAGTCAGTGAACTTTTTGGGTGCTGAAAGAGTCAGTTGATTCCATTTGCTTGGTCGATTGCATCTAAAATTACTCGCTTAACATTGTCTAAGCCTATTCTTCTTGTTTCAAGGATTGCGAGGTTCATTCCTGACTCTTTGATGTCTTTTACGCATTTTTCTGTGTCGCCACAGGTGTCCAGAAGCACGATGCCTTTGATGCCGCTGAACATGTTTGCAAACGCTGCTTCATCTACGCCTTCTTTTAACATCATTTCTTTTGCGTGTTTAAAGAACCCAACCATTCCCGGACCCATAAACATCAAGTTATGCTCAGGATCAGCTTCGAAAAATTTGCCTTTGCCGCCGAGTTGGCAATCGATGCAGTTGACCGCATCAACCTTGGCTACACCGTATTCTTCAGCGAGCTTTTTCATCTCATTATCCTGACCAAGGCATAAATCGCCGTAGACCAGCACTATTTTTCCATTGAATCTTTTTTGGGTTTGTTCTAGAACTTTGCGTACATTGTTCTCTACCGCAGCATAGTCGATGTGGAAGAATTTGCTAACATAAACCGCTTCAGCATCAAGTTTGCCCTGATTTATGAGTTGTTGGATTTCTTCTTTTAGAACGCTGCAGGCTACCAAGCAAACCTTCTGTTTTTGCTTCAACAACTTCTCAACTTCAGCCCAAGTTAAAAGCC
The DNA here is from genome assembly GCA_963741295.1 of Candidatus Bathyarchaeota archaeon. Classification (GTDB taxonomy): domain Archaea; phylum Thermoproteota; class Bathyarchaeia; order Bathyarchaeales; family Bathycorpusculaceae; genus Bathycorpusculum. The sequence goes on along the minus strand of CAVUHI010000020.1, from coordinate 24,329 downwards.
CATTGGCAATAAAGTTTTTCTTAGCCAACACAAAAAATTGATTACGACAATTTGACGATAAGATAAAACGTGTCTGGGACGTAGCCCCTTTAATCCTGAAAACTAAGGTTTATTTCCAGCTGTTAAAGGCGGAACAACAAAATTCTTATCCTTTCAATTCAAAGTCAAGGTTTGAAGCAGTATCTTGGCCACTGAGGCCACTTCTGAGGGGTACTGCATGTACTGAAATCTAAATTCAAATCCATACCGATCTTTAGGTGCTCTTGAGTGGTGCCCTGTATCATTCCGGGGATTTTTAAGCCGTTTTCCAACTCCACAATGCCCACAGCGTAGGGCGTTAGCGCTTGGAACTGTTCAGGAGCAATACTGATAACCGTGTAAGTGAGCAACTTGCCCTTTCCAGAAACTGCAATCCACTCAAACTCCTGAGAAAAACAGTTATCGCACATCGGGCGTGGCGGCAAATGGATTTTTCCGCATTTAAGGCATTTCCCAGCCATCAGCTTTTGCTCCCCCAAAAACTTATAGAACTGCTCAATCGTGAAAGGCATTTGCGTGCTCATTATTGGGCGACTCCTGTAGATGTGAATTGCCGCCGTGGCTCCAGAACCGCCAATGTTGTGGGTTAAGCCGACTTTAGCATCTTTCACTTGGCGTTTGCCCGCTTGTCCAGTTAGTTGCAAATATATTTCATAGGCTTGAGCGGTGCCTGTTGCGCCGACTGGATGACCCTTAGCTTTTAAGCCACCGCTGGTGTTAACTGGTGTTTTTCCGCCGAGGCGTGTTGCACCGGTTTCGATGAATTTGCCACTTTTGCCAGCTTCGCAGAAACCCAAGTCTTCGTATGCCATGAGTTCGGCAAAGGTGAAGCAGTCATGAACTTCAGCAAGGTCTATACCTTCTGGTTTGACCTTAGCCATTTCGTAAGCTGTTTTCGCCGCCAATTTTGTGGCGTTTAATGAGGTGAGGCTTTTGCGTTCGTATAAGCCGATGGTGTCGCTGGCTTGTCCGCTGCCGACGATGTGGACTGGTTGGTCAGTGTATTTGCCTGCGAGCTCGGGTTTAGTTAAGATGATGCAGCTTGCTCCGTCAGTTATCAGTGAGCAATCGTAGAGTTTAAGTGGCCACGCAACGTACCTTGATGCCATAACGGTCTCCAATGAAATCTCTTTTTGCATGTGAGCTTTGGGGTTCATGCTTCCGTGGTAATGATTTTTGACCGCTGCCAATGCAATCTGCTGTTCCGTTGTGCCATACGCGTGCATGTGCGCTGTTGCCATCAAAGCGAATAACCCTGGAAATGTGATGCCGTGCCACTGCTCAAACGGATAGTCGGAAGCCATTGCTAAATACTCAGTTACCTCAGCCGTAGTTCGATGGGTCATTTTCTCCACGCCTCCAACAATAACCACGTCAGATAACCCAGAAAGAACTGCGTAAATTCCCGATCGTAATGCTACCCCTGAAGAAGCACATGCTGCCTCAGTTCTTGTGGCAGGGATACCTGTGAGTCCAGCCCAATCAGCAATAGCGCTGCCAGTGTGCCCTTGATGCTCATAGGCTTCACCCATATGCCCGATAAACATGGCTTTTATATCTTTTTTTGGCTCAAGCTTGGGGCAGCGGCTAAACGCTTCGTATGCGGCTTCACTGAAAATCTCCCTTGCCAATAAGCCATCGCGTTTGCCGAATTTTGACATGCCAGCGCTTATTATGCTGACAAGCGGTTTCCCATTCAAACCTACAATACCTCTCTTTAGCTATGTATTGATGCCAAGCCACAATAAAAACCTGCAACCAAAACAGACTTCATCATCCACAATCAATTCAAAACATAAGTCAGCTTGCCAGCCTACCGATTGCCTTCTAACCAAATTTTATAAGAGTCTTCAACTCTCTACCATGTATGCCTTGGTTTGTTGCTTTCTTGAGAGGAATTAACGTTGGCGGCCATATCGTCGTTAAGGAGAAACTTCAAGAAATCTTCACCTCGACGGGGTTTCAGAATGTTTCAACTTATAAGCAGAGTGGAAACGTAATTTTTGAGGCGAATTCAGCTGACCCCCCAGAAATAAAATCTAAAATTGAAGAAAGACTTCGTAGCTCATTGGGTTTTGAAGTCGCAGTGTTAATACGCACAATTACCCAGCTGAAGAGTATCATTGATCTTGATCCTTTTAAAGATCAATCCAGAGAAGGCACAAGCTTCCTTGTAACTTTCCTCCCGACCGGAGTATCACCTTTTCCCCTTCAGCTTCCATTAACCATTCCCAAATCAACCGCACAAATAATTTCCTCCCAGAGAGCTGAAGTTTTCAGCGTAACACACGGAGGCGGAGAAGGAGCCCTTCCTAACCCTTTTTTGGAATCAAAGCTAAAGACGAAATCAACTACACGAAACATGAATATTATTACGCAAATCGTAGAAAAATATAGTTAAATTTTGGACTACTAAACAAACGATTGTTTTTTCTCAGATGATTATAGTTAAGCAATTAACCCTTGGTATATTGAGGACCAGCAATATGGAAGAAGAAAGGATAGTTTATTGAGGGGTTCCCCGAGTCCTATTCTTTATCCAGTCATGAGCAAAAATCTCCGCTTCCCCACTTTCTATCCCATCGACAATCTTTTGAGCTGCATAATCCGCTGAGTCTGGAGGAAATGGACCGCTAGGTTCAAGCTCACTTTCTGGGACTGGGACGTCTCGGATTGTGTTTCGTTCAAAATTGGTGAGCGTGATGTAGGGATAGACGACGCTAACAATTATTTTGTCATCTTTTAGTTCCTCTCTAGCGGTTAAAGTTAAGGTTGCTAACGCTCGTTTTATGGAAGCGTAGGGTGCATTGTTAGGTAGAGTCATTAATGCAACGGCAGAGCTTACGTTGATTATTGTGCCTCCGCCCTGCTTACGCATTAGTGGGATAACCTGTTGCATAGCCGCAAGTGGTCCAACCAAATCGAGGTCAAAAACATAGTGGTATGTGTCCACATCTATTTTTTCGGTTAAGGCATCGTATCCAATGCCCGCATTGTTGACGAGAATGTCGATTTTACCAAATCTGTCAGAAACTTCCTTTATCATACGTTTGACTTCGAAAATCTTAGACATGTCAGCTGCTACGGCTATAGAGTTGGGCATTTCTTTTGAGAGTTTTTCCAATTTTTCTTTCGAACGTGAAACCAGAGCGACTTTGGCGCCCATTTTTGAAAGAAGTTGAGCAGTTGAGAGCCCTATTCCCGACGATGCTCCCGTAACAATTGCTGTTTTGTCGTTTATATTCATAAAAAAACCTTCAATTCCACTAACAGACAACTATATGAGGTATAAAAAAATTCTTCTCAGACCCTAGTTATAACTTATGCCCCGATTTTGTCTATTTCTAGTGGCATGTTCTTATAACTCCTTTTCAACAATTATCGCATTGGGATTAGGGTTTGCCAGGATTAATTCAGCCATTAAAGGTCAAGACTTACACGCTTAGGAACCGCATTGTACTTCCGCCCATGCAGACAGGAAGAGCAAGTTTTGAAGGCGCCGTAACCAATCGCCTCATTAACTTCTACGTTAAACGCTCAACCCACACAGGCTTACCCATTGTTGAACACTCATATGTTTCGCCTGATGGCAAGATAGGACCCAAACAACTATCAATCAACGATGACTCGGCAATAAGCGGTTTTGAAAAACTTGCAAAAGCTCTCCACGAAGTCGGTGCCCCAGCTATCGTTCAGATTTCCCATGCAGGCGCTGTAACAAACAAAAGAGTAATCGGCACCAAACCAGCAGGACCGTCCCCAAGAGAAAAATCCCGCATGCTTGAAACAAACGAAATCTACACGTTAGCCGAAGACTTTGCATTAGCCGCTGAACGCGTAGTTAAGGCGGGGTTTGACGGCATTGAATTGCATGGCGCCCACGGCTACCTGTTAAACCAATTCTACTCACCCCTGTTTAACAAGCGCGAAGATGAGTTTGGCGGCTCTTTAGAGAAGCGAATGCATTTTCCTCTTTTGGTCACCGAGAAAGTTCGAATGCGCCTTGGGACTAGGCTTTTGCTCTACAGGTTAGGCTCAGACGATTTAGCCCCCTATGGAACCCATATGGAAGATTCAGTTATATTCGCTAAACGGCTTGAGGCTACAGGCGTGGACATAATTGATGTGTCAGGAGGAATGTGTGGAAGTGAACCAAGGCAGTTGCGGCAGGTAAAAGGCTACTTTGTCCCGCAAGCAAGCGAAATAAAAAAAGCAGTAAATGTGCCGGTTATCGGGGTAGGCGGAATTATTGAGGCTGAATTTGCGGATAGTCTTGTGAGAGAGGGAAAAGTGGATTTGGTGGCTGTAGGTAGGCAGTTTTGGCGTGATTCGCAATGGGCTGAAAATGCTATATTAACATTGAAAAATCGAAAATCTGAGAGTAGTCTTTGAGAGTTATCAAAACCCTTATTCTATAGAACTCTGTATAACTTCGGTACGAGGATGATACGCTTTTAGTCCCAAAAAAAGAGCTCCAAGAAACGCCAAAAACCGTGGTCGAGGCATTGCTTACCCTATGGAAGTTGGCGAAGAATTCGAAGTTGACGTTATAGATATGAGTCCAAACGGTGAAGGCATCGCAAAAATCAAAGGGTTCCCAGTCTTCATCAAAAACGCTAAGGCTAACGAGCACGTAAAAATCAAGATAACCAACCTAATCAGTGGTTGTGCAGACGCAGAAGTCGTGCCCTAAGCTTCCAAACTTTAGTGGTTCATTAAGAACCAATATTTCCCTGTAAAACCAATAATATTTTTTTAAAATCCGCTTTTAATTTTTTTCAGTCTTATTTTTATTCTTGTTTTTTCTTTTAGGAATTTTCGGTAAAGAGCCATACAGTGCTGAAGCTCGTGCACGAATAATTTTTCTAGTTTCAACCGTTATGGGAGATTTTGCAATGAGTTCATCGAGCTTCTTTTTGTTTTCTTCTATTCTTCTTGTGAATTCTTCGTTTGATATTTTGCCCTCAGATTTGAGTTTTCTTAGTTCTTCAACGTGGGCAGATATTAATTCGAATTGTTCATCAATCTCTGTGTCTGGCAAAGAAACATCCTGAGGTATTCTCTTTCTTACATAACGAAACAGTAGCGGCACCTGCAACACAATTGAAATGAAGGCTACACCAAGCACCATTGTGTTTATGGTTTGAATGTCACTCAATGAGATGACGGCGGAAGTTGTAATCGTAGCTGCCAACGCAATGGACAAAGCTCCTCTGACTCCACCAAGCATAGCAATATTCCGCCAGACGACTGAGATTTTATCGCTGAATTTGTTGAAGAATCCCAGAATCGGGTAAACTGTTGCTGCTCTGGCAATTGTTACCGCTGCGAAGGCGGCTAAGATGATCAGGATTGATTGTGATAGTGTGATTATGTTTGTTTGGAAACCAATAATTAGGAAAGCCACAGAGTTGCCAAGGAAAGCCAATATAGTCCAGAAAGAGGTTACAGCTTCTCTTGCTAGCTGGTTCCATAGCTGATTTCATAGTGTAGTTGCCAAAGTATAATCCTGCAACTGCAACCGCAATAAGCCCAGAAGCTCCAACACCCGTGGCTAAAGCATACGAACCATAAACCACTGCAATCGCCAAGATCGTTTCAGCCACACGGTCTTCAATCAAACTTGAAAGAATCTCCCCCACAAACGCAACAGCCAAACCGATTAAGACACCAACGCCAAGCGTGAAGCCGAAGTTGAGCAAGGTTTGGGTAACTGAGAAGTGTTGCAGGCCAATTGTAGATAAGATAATCGTGAAAACAATTATGCCTGTTGCATCGTTGAAGGCGGCTTCAGTATCGAGGAGAGCGGATAGTTTGGATGGAACCTTAACTCGCTTAAAAACCTCTAAAACCGTAACTGTATCTGTTGGAGCAATTAACGCTGCGAAGAGAAAAGCTACCTGCGGGGAAAGGCCGACGACCTGCCACAAGATGAGCCCTCCAACAATTGTGGCAATCAAAACTCCCACGGTCGCCAAAGCCAACGAAGGTTTGATGACAGAACGCAAATCGCTTGCTCGCAGATGAATCATAGCCTCGAATATCAATGGTGGTACAACTAATCCTACGAAGAGGCCGCCGCCTCCGCCTGAAAGAAGCTGACTGTAAATTGATCTTAACTGAGATGTTAAATCGGCGCCTCCCTGCGCCGCAAAGAAATAAGCAATGATGGTGACTGAAACACCTGTTAAAACCAAAACTAATGTGTATGGAATTTTTAGTTTGTTGGATAGAACAGCGGCTAAGAAAGCAATAAGCAGGAACGCTGCAATCACGAGTTCGATACTGGGAATCAAAGCCACCACCTACTCTTCTTCTGAAACCTTGAGTTGTTTTATTTTTCTGTATTGTTCCTAATCAACTTGTCTAGCAAACATAAGGCAATTTAGCGGCACCTTTGCCAATTAGAATAAAAGTTACTTAATTGAGGAATCTTTGATTATTGTAAACGCTTTCCAAAAAATCAATCTGTCAAAGTAATACTCGTCTCACCTAAATGTTGTGAGCTCTGGAAGAAATGTTTGGAAAAAAAATCGTTTTTTACCTAAATATTCGCAATCAGTCAAGGTCCATTTTTTATTACACCTTTTCTGTAAGTTCAACGATTCTATCCCATTGCTCGGGGCTTAAGCGAAAGTTTGTACCTTGAGGATTCATAAAAACCTGCAACTCCCCCAACATCACATCTTCACTGCATACCTCTTGCTCGAGAAGAGGCTTTTCCCCCAAGACTTTAAAGTACTCAACATACACGCTAGGTTTTTCCACAAACTTTTCAACATAATATATGTCTGAAAAATATCTTATTTGGTTAGGGTTTAGGGGGTTCTTGGTGGGATTAGTGATTATTTTGCTCAAGGAGTAGATGCCTCCGTTGTGGTTTGAACCCCAAATTGCAACTAAGTCTCCTCTCTGGATCAGTTTGGCGTGTTGGTTAACCAGCCACTGCTCAGGTTCTTGGGTCTCTTTTATTCTATCTAACCATTTGTATGTGGAGGGGTTAAATTGGAAGAGCCAATGCTTAGGCAGAGGCTTTTCAAAGAGTAAAGTTCCACAGTTAACATCGGGGCAAAAACTACTTAAATTAGACTGTTCGAAGGTTACTATTTTTCCGCATTTTCTACAAACATACTCTCTCTTTGCAAGATAATGCCTCATTTTTTGGGATACAAAAAGCAAGTTAGCGGTTTGTAGATTTAACGTTTAGGTAATAAAACTGCTTAGTTCTATCTGAAGAGGCCTTATTCTGCGTTAAGTGCGCGGTAGTAAAATTTTAGGTGTATGAACTTGAGTAAGTAATGTTATGTACTTGAACTCTTCGCGATAAAGGTTTATTTTTTAGTAATAAGTTTTTACAACAGTCGAGCGATTGTAGAATTGGCATCTGATAACGAAAGCGAAAAGCAAAATGTTAAGCATCCTAGAATTGAGTTTAACTTTCCAATCTTAATTGTCAGAACAAAACGGTTCGCAGCCGTCTTCGACAAGCTTGGGCGTCTTCGCACCTCACGATATTTTTCGTGGATAAGCCTTGGGCTTGTGCCATTAGTTGCTGGAATTGCCCTTTACCTCTTGGTTAACAGCCTCATCGGTATACTATCTAATCCGGGAGTGGGTCAAGCAGTTCGGCAGTTGGGGCCAGGATCAATTCTGTTGCTTCCTGGAATCAACCCTTTGCTTCCTATAGTATACGGATGGATTGCAATTGTAATCGCTATAGTGATTCATGAGGGTGCACATGGAGTTATAGCCAGAAATGTTGGGTTTAATGTTAAGTCGAGTGGTTTACTGTTTTTCTTGTTTGTTCCGATTGGGGCTTTTGTTGATGTGGATGAGGAGCAGATAAAGAAATCAAAAGCTCGCCCTGCTCTAAAAGTTTTGGCGGGTGGAGTTGGTGCAAACATCGTTGTGGCAGTTGTGTGCCTCTTAAGTGTCTTGCTTATTGTTGGAAGCTTATCTCCAGTCATAAATGGCGTCTATATCAACGATGTCACCAGTGGACTTCCCGCTCAAACTGCTGGGCTAATGCCCAAAGATGTCTTTGTTTCAATCGGCAATACAACAATCGATAATTCTACTCAGTTAAGAGCTATATTGGATGCTAAAACGGCTGGGGACACCATTCAAGTAATCGTGGCAAGGGGCGAGAACTGGCGAGATAGATTTTCCACAACAGTTAACTTGACGTCATCATCGGATAACCGCACCATAATGGGAATAACTAGTTATGATTTGTTTACTGAGCAACGCTTAGAAAATTACAGAACCTTCTCATTGGATCGTCTTTCTGTGTACTTGGTTCCCCCAACCTTGGCTTCTGGTATAGTGCCCTTTTCTGATTTCTTAGCGCCTTTCTATTCAAATCCGATACCTCAATGGCAAATATTTGCGAACGGTCTTTTTTGGATCTGGTTTGTCAACTTTAACCTTGCAATCTTCAATGCTTTACCAATATACCCGTTGGACGGAGGTAGAATCTTCGATGTCACTTTGAAAAGGTATGTGGGTAAGCGAATAAACGAAAAAGATATTCGTTCAATAACTATTGGGGCAACCGTTGCTTGTGTCATTCTTGTATTGTTAGTTACTTTGTTACCTTTCATTATATAAAACGGGCTCAAAAGCGAGTATGATCAAACTATTTTTCAGAAACAAATCTATCATAGTTGTGAGAGTAGGGTGTACCGACCAAATAAGCTTGGTTGATTTATTACATCAGAGTAGAGGTTCATTAAATTTTAGTAGTTCCTTTAGTATGAGACTTGCAGCTTCCTTATCCAATGGCTTGTTTTCGTTTCCGCATTTTGGCGAGTAAATGCATGAGGGGCAACCGTCTTGGCACTCGCAGTTATCTATTAACTGCAGCGTCTTTTCCCACAGCGGTTTAATGTTTGAATATAGGTTTTCAGAGATTCCGATTCCTCCCTCAAAGCCATCGTAGATGAAAATCGTTGCCTCCCCAGTATCCGGATGCAGAGGAGTAGATAATCCTCCAATGTCCCACCTATCACACATCGCGAAAATAGGCGACATCCCGATCATCGCATGCTCAACTGCATGGATTCCGCCTGCAAAATCCAGCCCATGCGCTTCGATTTCCTCTCTGATTGCCTCTGGAACGATAAACCACAGACCCACTGTTGAAAAAGCGAGCGGCGGAAGACTCAGCGGAGACCTTTTGACGACCTCATCGTACGTTTTAGTAACATATGTATGATAAACTTCAGTTATAGCTAACTCTCCAAGCCCAATCTTAACTCCACAGTTCTTCTCTTCAAGGGTTTTCTTGATAGAAACATCAACGTCTTTTAATGCCTCGGTATAATAGTTGACATTTTCTTGCCTAACTTTAGCTACCAACTGTTTTAGGTCCAGTTCCTCAGCAATGTAGGTTTGACCCTGATGAAGCAAAACTGCGCCTGCATGGGCTTCTTCATAAGCTTTGTTTAAAGTTAGCGTTTCTAGCAGGTTTCCGTTGCAAGTAACAGTGACAGTTTGGTGGGATAGGCTTTCAAGACTAACAACCTCGGTGGTTCTTGCTGTTCCCGAGTAGACCCATCCCCGTTGAGTTTTTCGGATTAGGTTTTCTTTTTCTAGCGCCTTAATGCTTTCTTGGAGCAATTCGGGGAAAAATTGTTTATCCGCTTCTGTTATTGGCAGCTCGCTTGAGGCGCACATTATGTGTCCCAAAGAAATGTATTGGTTATGAAGATCGATGATTGCTTGTTCATGGGGTCTTCCAAAGAAATCGTCAGGATGCTTCATGAAGTATTGGTCCAGCGGGTTTTGGAACGCAACTAAAGTGACGAGTGAATCGGAGCTAGTCTCTGCCTGCTCGACCAGCCTGCTGCCAAGTAGATATGACGGTTCCGGGGTAGCCAGAAATAATGACTGAGTCAAGCGAGCCAATATCGATTCCAAGTTCCAATGCATTGGTCGACACTACGCCGATTAAGTCTTTGTTTTTCAGTCGGTTTTCTATGTCACGACGTTCCTGAGGCAAGTATCCTGCGCGATAAGCTGTTACAATATTTGGTGACTTTGATTTTTTTGCGAGTTCTTCTTTGGTCCATCGCGTAATTAGTTCAGCCATCTGCCTGGAGGTTGTAAAACAAAGGGTTTGCAAGTTTTTTACAATATTTAGCGTCAGGAGGTCTTTGGTTTCTTGATGGGTTGACCGTCGCGTCGTATTGGTTGAGTCTATGAACGGTGGATTCCAGAAAACAAACGATTTCTCTCCCCTTGGAGAACCATCCTTTGAAACAACTTCAAAGTCTTTGCCAGTTAGTCTTTTAGCGTGTTCTTCAGGGTTGGCAATTGTAGCAGATGAGAGAATGATTTGGGGATCAGAATGGTAAAAACTGCAGATCCTTAGAAGTCGTCTTAGGAGCATTGCAACGTTGGAGCCGAATACTCCGCGATAAACGTGCGCTTCATCGATTACAATATATTTAAGATTTTGAAAGAACGCTCGCCACTTATAATGCCAAGGAAGATATTGATGAAGCCCATAAGGATTGGTTAAAATAATTCTTGAATTCTCGCGAATGCTCGCTCTTTGATGCTGAGGCGTATCTCCATCGTAAACATTAGGATCAGCCTTGATTCCCATATCTTTTTCAAGTTCCCTTAGAACTTTCAGTTGGTCATTTGTTAGAGCTTTTGTTGGGTAGAGGTATAATGCAGTTGCTTTCGGGTCGTTTGTTAAAGCTTCAAGGACCGGGATGTTGAAGGCTAAGGTTTTCCCCGAAGCAGTTGGAGTCGCAATAACCACATTTTTGCCTTGTCTAGCTATGTTAATGGCTTGGGCTTGATGAGAATAGAGCTTGATATTTCGATTTAGAATGCAGTTTTCTAAATTTTTTGGCAGGCGCTTTTCTAATTCGCCAAAGTTTGCTTCTTGCGCAGGCAATTTTTCTATATGCACAATTTGTTTTTTGTAAGATTGCATTCGCTTTATGCTCTTGATGAATTCCTCAATCAAAGGTTCCATTCCTCATACAACTTGGAGAAGAGGCTTCCAAGTGTCAACAGGTCTTGTTTGTTATGTTCAACTATGGGTACTAAAGGTCCAACGTTTTTAGTTTTAAGATAAGTCTCGTAGAAGTGTGGAACCAATGCCCCAGGTATGTTTACATCTCTTTTGATGCCGATGTATTTCTCGACAGTGTCCAATCTGCAATCGGATAATTTGTGGCGTAAAGCGCGTCTTGTAAAATGTAGAACATCAAAATGGGGGTTGTCCAAGGGTGCGTCTAATCCATAGTAAGCTAATCTTTGCTTGATGTATGGAATGTCAAAGCTTCTACCATTAAACGTTATAAGTGACAAGTTGGGTTCAAGTTGGGAAACTAAAGACCAGATGGCACTGGGTTCATCCCCGATGTCTCTTAGCAAAAACTGGCTCGTACAAATATGGTCTTTTGTTGGTTTTGCTATTCCCAGTAAAATGATAGGTCTTTCCGATAATCCCAGAGTTTCAATGTCAATTATGGCAAAATCTTGGTCTCGGCAGAACCCCGCTAAATAGTGAAGTAGCGGATGTGATTTTGGAAGACGCTGCCAGAGCCATTTCTGAATCGAGTCTACTTCTTTGCTATCGATCATCTTCATGAAATCGGCTGCTTGTTTTTTCCAGCGGGGATGACGCTTTAAGTCTTCAACTGTTACGTAACCCTTGCGCCTAAGTGTTTGTTCCCCTACCGGTCCTATTCCCGATAGGACTTTTAAGTCGGAAATGACGTGTTGTCTGCTTTCTTGGTAAGGTACTAATTTGAAGTTAGATGTGCAAGAGGATGAGATAGCATAACATTCGCCTTGTTCATTTGAAACTACTTCACCAGATATTGCTTCTTCAAGACTCTTACCCTGATATTGCTTAATCAGTTCGCTTTCGAGGTACAACGCATCATTGTATTCAGCACTCCATATCCAACTTTCAAAAACCGGTTTTTTAACCTCTTTCCCAGCGGTTTCAGATACTACCTCATACTCTTTTGAATCGCCCACCCGCTGCTTAAGGCTCTCAGCCGCCCTACTTAGAGCGGATTTTTCTTTCAAAGGATTATCCGATCTAGCTGCCACGGTTCCCAGATCTTGCACCCTGAAATTAGGCATCAGAAAAGAACCGCAAGATTGACAGAATCTACTTTGGGCAAACTCCTCCTTAGAATAGTTTTTACCGCATTTTCTGCACAAATACGTAACTGGCAATTTAATTTCAACCTACAATCTCTGCTATGATTATAAAAGCCCTATGTTATTTGGGAAAAAAGCCGCAACATACAGTTGTGAGCATTTATTGAAGATTTTTGGGGTACGATTTTAACTATGATTGTTGCAAGAAATGCAATATTTCTTGGACATGGGAAACCGGTGTGTAGAAAGAAGTTGGAAAAAAACAGCTTCTTATTTGTTGATCCCTTTTCCTTTCAAATTTGGAAGGTTAGAAAAATTTAATTTATTGACGAGTTAGTAGTTTAGTTAGAGGCAAAGAAATGAGGCGGCATTTTTTGTTTTTTGTTGTTTTATTAGGCGTTTTAGTTTGCATATCATTATTTTCTGGAGAGGCATATGGGCAACCATTTCCCTTCTTAGATGGCAAAATCAGCGGCACAGTAACTGATGCTTCAACTGGGCGACCAATAGAAAACATCAAGGTAACGGTTGGAATAGGTTCATCTGTAAACCAAACTGTGGTCACAAACAGCACAGGTCAATACCACGTAGAAGGCCTCGAAGGAAACCTGACAGGCATAACTTACAACGTCACAGCTTCAAAAACGGGGTACTCAACTTCTAGCCAAAACGTAACCTTAACGACTGAAATAGATTTCTTGCCCCCAGCAACCCAAAACTTTGCCCTAACTCAAAATCCAAACATAACTCCAACACCCACGGTGTCAGAGCTCTCAACAGAAACCATACTTTTAGCAATTGTAGTTTTAACTATTCTATCTGGAGTTGTTTACAAGAAGAGAAAAAAAGTTAGCTGAATTTTGCAAGCGTTTCGTAGCAGATCGCATGGTTTTATGTTGAGTTCCTGCTGGTTTGTGCGGAGTGATTAGATTTTGAATCGGATAGGCAAAACTAATGTTCACGTATGAGGTTTAATCAAGGGATGATCCTACAAAGACCATTTTATGAGCAAGACATAATTGAGGTGGCAAAAGACCTTCTCGGCAAGGTTTTAGTTCATGAATCCATCGAGGGCACAACGGCGGGCAGGATAGTTGAGACTGAAGCGTATTGTGGACCTGAAGACCAAGCAGCCCACAGTTTTGGCGGGCGCAAAACAACCAGAAACGAAGTTATGTTCGGGGAAAAAGGGCATGCATACGTCTATTTTATTTATGGAATGTATTTTTGTATCAATGCAACGGCAGGCAATGTGGCTGGGAAACCCGAGGCTGTTCTAATCCGAGCTCTCGAACCAGTTGTTGGTGTGGAGATAATGGCTAAACGAAGAGGTGCCAAAGATGGAAAGCTTAGTAATTTGGCTAATGGTCCGGGCAAATTATGTATATCAATGGGCATAACAAAAAAACAGAACAAAACTGACCTAACCGCTCTACCGCTCTACTTAGAAAATGCCACAGCTATTCCTCCAGAGGAGATAGTGGAAACAACCCGAATAGGTGTGGACTACGGAGGAGACTGGAAGAATAGATGTTGGCGATTCTATATCAAAGCGAACAGCTTCGTTTCAAAGAAAAGTTCCACGCATGTCTTTTGATTTATCGCTTGATTTGGAAAATTTCTAAGCTAAAAAGATATAGCATATAGTAGAGCTCTTTCAAGAGAGATTCCTTTTTCAATTGTGAATTTTGGATTCATAAAGCTTTAGAGCTGAATCTGATGAAATGTGGTCGGGTTCAGAGGGAATGCATTTGATGGTTCGCCATCACACTTTGCATATCCATACTGCTCTGAGCCCGCCTCCAATTTATCTTTTTAAATTAATTCGAATATAGACTTAAAGGTAAACCGAAGTTATTGTTAGGTGATCGAAATGTCTTCAGATGCAGAGAAAACCGAGATGCTTGCAGCCATGCATGCTTTGGAAGAATTTGTGAAAATACTCGTAAACGAATATCCATTAGTATTCAAAGAGGGCTCAAACACAATTAAAATCGAACCTTCAATTAAAAAACAATTCTTCCCCTACGAAGTTTCACTAGAAATAAAGAAGCAGAAATAAAGAAAGATTGTTTTCCTTTTTTGCTGTTTAAGCTTTGTGCTTAGCGAAACCAATGGTTGACTTTTGAGTTTGAGCTTATTATAAACCGTTTGTTGGCTATTGGTAATTTATTGGTTGCGTTTAGGGAACGCACCTCAGGTTTGGAATCTTGATGGCGGTCCTTTCTCCGTTAAAGTTTAGCAAGCAGATTAATTCTGCTCCTTGTGCAAAGGCATCTAATTCTGCGATGATTTGAACGAACGCGAGTTCGTCCGTTGGAACTTGTATGGTTCCCCGCGCTGAATTATTGTATCCAGTATAGTCTAAAGACAAAAAATTGAAATCTTGGCTGATGAGTTTGACAGCCAAGGCGATCACGATGCCTAGAAAGGCCAATCCGTTTACCCGCATTGTTTATCTACATTGAGATCTTGATTTTTTAGGATGCAACCTCAAGAGAAAAATTTATCACCAGAAAATCATTGGAGCCAATATAGATGCCCCACAGGTATCTCAGGCAGAAAGGTTGCTGCAAACATGAACAAGAACCACTGGGATTTGACAACTTGGGGGCTAAAACATGTAAAAATCAAGTCGAATTCTGTAATTTTGGATGTGGGTTGTGGGGGAGGCAAAACCATAAGCCGACTGGCACGGCGAGCGATTCAAGGCAAAATATACGGTATTGACCACTCTGAAGATATGGTTGAACATTCAAAACAAGTTAACAAAGGGCTCATTGCAACTAACCGTGTAGAAATCTTGCAGGCTACAGTTGAGAAAACAGGTTTTAAAGACGACTTCTTTGACTTGGTTACAGCGATTGAAACTTACTATTTCTGGCCTCACCGCGCAGAGTCCTTCCAAGAGATAAAACGAATCCTTAAGAAAGAAGGATATCTGCTCATCGTTAGCGAAATGATTAAAGACGGAGTGTTCGAAGTTGAAAACGCTGAAATAATTGCTAAAACAAAGGTAAATCTTGTACCTTTGCAGGAAATGCAGAGGATGCTCCATTCTGCAGGTTTCAGCAGTGTAAATGTTTATAAAAAAAGAAAATCTAAATGGGAAGCGATTCTCGCCCAGAAACCGTAATCAATGTTTATTTTGTTTTTGACTAATTTGGATTTACCTTAGAAATGTGCAACAATCGATGCGCAAAACTCAATTGCAACAACTTCTACTCAACCCTTTGATTTGCCGTTTTAATGAGAAAATTTTGGGCTGTATCAAAAAAACTGGTGATCGAAAAGTACTAGAACCCAGATTCGCAATAAATTTATATTTGTTATTTCTTAATATAGAATAGACTTCTTTTAGGTGAAATGAATGCTGTTTTTGAAAAGTCCTGGGTGGTTAGTATGAGTTTTTTTGTTGATCCATTTGGCTTATTCTTCTTTGGCGCTATTCTGTACATCGTCTCGGCTAATTACAAGTTTGCGAAGTCGTTGATTTACGCACTTGGAGCAGCTATTCTGACGAGTTTCACGTTTGGAGGCATAGCACTCTACATGGATTGGTATCGATGGATCATACCGGGACTTGTCGACTTAAAGGGGTCGTACATAATGTTCGATCAAGGTTTAACCGGCATCACCAAATCAGCATTTCCAGCCTGGATAGCAATGATGTTCTTAACGCTCTACCCCGTCTGGTTTGTCCTAGGCTACGAAACCGCAAAGAAATACAACCTTTCAGTCAAGTTTGTCCTAATCTTCATCATAGGAATTTTAGTACTAATAATCCCTTCAATAATACAATCTCATTGAGAATTCAAGTGGCTTTTTATGGTCAGGTCGAATTTCCGGTAAATATTTCTCTCATGAGTCAGGTGTATTAATATGGCGTTTAGAAGAACTTCAGAAATTTCTAGTATGTTAAGGGTATCTCTTGATAGAACCTTTAAGTTTTTAAAAGACAGCCGTAACCCAGATGGGTTTTGGTCTGATTTTCTCACTTTAGCGGGCGAGAGTGTTTATTGGGTTTCTGGTTACATAGGGCACAACATAATTTGTCACCTTGACGATCCTGAGGAAAAGTTGTGGCTGGAAAAGGTGGGTTATAGCATTCTTGCTCATCAGAATGTTGATGGCGGCTGGGGCTATGGATTTGGCGTTCCCTCTGATGGTGATTCGACCTCTTGGTGCATTCGTTTCCTCTCAAAACTTGGGATACAAAGTCAAGTTAGCCTTGAGAAGGCCATTAGTCTTCTATTACTGCATCAAAGCCCCGTTGATGGAGGCTTTAGAACTTATGCTAATCCAAGTCATATTGGGCGTTACATGATGCTGGACGGAACCGTTTCATTTGAAGGCTGGGCATCCTCCCAGTTGTGCGTCACTGCAATAGCCACTCAGGCGTTAATTGAGAATGGTTCAACTCAAGGAGTCGACAAGGCATTAGAATATATTAGAAAAGGTCAAGTTGTGGAGGGTTACTGGAATCCCTACTGGTGGAGCGGAAAACTCTATGCAACTGTCAACTGCATGGAAGCCTTAAAAGCGTCTGGAAACAATCATGCAAATGTATTGTTCACCACTCAGAATTGGATTGCAAAAACGCAGCTGACTGACGGGAGCTGGAGCGATTCACCTCAACCAGTGGACGGTTGGCCATTCTCGACTGCACTTGCATTGAAAGGTCTCATGGTAGCACCAGATCATAGCTTGAAAGATAAGATAGTAAATTCCGTGGAATGGCTTTTGAATCATCAGCTCTCTGACGGAAGCTGGAGTAGCAACCATATTCTGAGGATTCCTCATCCATCGATGATGGACCCTTGGAACCAGACTTTCTGGAAGCAAGACGGAAAGGCAATAAATGCTGCAATCAAAGACCACAAGCGTCTATTCACAACAGCAACAGTTTTCGCTGCACTCTCAGAGTTCGAGAATAGATCTTTGAAAGGTGAACTTTAATGATAGGAAATAGTAGTCTAACGCCAGAAAACCGTGGGCTCTTTGAAACTGCATTGTTTGAAGCTGCAAAGAAAGCATCTAATTTGCTTGAACCTCGATCTTTGGGCGTTCTAGTTAGGAAACCGCTCTTGGATGAGGATTGCCCTGAAGTGTCAGATGTTGATTTAATCTCAATCTGGGAGGGTCCTGAAGAATACCCTGAGAGAATTACAGTGGAAGGTAAAATGGGGCAAGTGTATGTGGATGTTCTGTGGATTCCGGTTTCAAAGATGATTGACTCCCTTGAGGCGGCGAGTTACAAAGTTCTTCCTCATCTTCTGCTTGAGTATAAGCCGGTCTGGTTGCGCTCTGAGCCCATTAGAGACCTGATTGACAGTATAAAGTTGAATGTTTATGATAAGGCTGTATGGGAGCGTAGAATTGGGCACCAGATTGGCTTTGGCGATGCTGCTCTTGAGGAGTCAAGAAAGAATCTGGATTTTCCTTCGGCTGCTCTTTTCTTTTTGCAAACTGCCCATTCATACTATATCACTGCCTTGGCGGACTGCCTTAAACGCAGCACTATGAGTCTTTTGACTCGTCCAGTGACTAAACTTGAGCATATGGCTGCGGAAACCAATTGCGAACTGGAACCACTAATGAGCGCTAACTTGCATTTGGAAATCGCCCCCTCGTCCTCGCTTGCTGCTCTTCGCAGAGTTCACAATAACGTGACATTAAGATGCGAGGGTAGCCAACTTCTTGGCGTAAGTATGAGAGCAAAAGGTCACTTTGCATATTCTATCTCTGCACTTGAGCTTGAGTACAGAGAGCTGGTTGCAAGTGCATTGATTTCTAAGAAAGATTATCCGAACGCGAATTTTTACCTCAGGTTCTGGGCCTATTCACTTTCAAGATGCCCTATTGTTCTCGAAGAAGCAAGAGAAGGCAGAAAACCCTCGTTCTATGTTCCCTTTGAGCCCTTCAAAAAATCAGTACAGGCAACATGCCCAGAAATCCTCGCTGATATGGAAATAATCCTTGGCAAAGTTACCCCGCTCGAAGTTGAAGAATCAATCAAGGGGACTATCTTGTTTAGAAAATTGGTTTCTGATGAAATTCAAGACAGAGGAATTAATTTACAAGAAAAATAGAAAAAGGGTTTTCGGTTAGCTTTTAAAGGTCTAACCGAGGCTTTTTTTAGGGAAAGAGCCCTGGCATTTGTGGAATAGCTTTGATTAGGTATGTGTAGTATTTTCCGTCGATTCCGTCCGCTCCGGGTTGTGCTACTCCACGTTTGTCTCCTACTTCTGAGAGGCATGGATCGCCGTCAGCTCCATCTTGAGAGCTTAAGGCGGGTAGACATGGTGGAAGATTAGTTCCAGCTGGGCCTGATTTGCCTCCTTTGCCTGCTTTTCCTGGGGATCCGATTGGTCCGCCTTTGCCTTTTTGCAGATTTGGTGTTACATTGGCTAAGTTTACACCGCTCGTGTAGAATATTTTGGCTGTGCCTCCGTTACCGCCATCTCCGCCGTCTCCCGCGCATCCTGCGTTTCCTCCTTTACCTCCGTCACCGCCTAATCCGGGTCCTTGTTTGCAGGTGAGGTTTGGAACGCCAAGCCATGTTGTGTCTGTTCCTGGAACTGCAACTGATCCTGCTTGTCCATTGCCTGCGATCTGTCCGTTTCCTCCTTTTCCGCCGGTGCCGCCTTGTTGTCCTTTTAGGTCGAGGTTCAATTTTCCGTCGATTTCTGTGACCCAGATTTCTACAATGGGTGCGTTGACTCCGTTAACTCCCTTGTTGCCTCTGCCGCCTGGTTTTCCGCTTCCGCCGTCTAATGCTCTTGGGTAGTTCCCGACAAAGTGCAATGGATCAAGGATTATGTCGAAGTTTGGGGATGCGATGTCTGGGAGTGGAATGGGGCCTTGGTTAAAACTCGGGGTTCCGTCGTCTCCAGTTTTGGCTTGTGTCTCGGGGTCAAGGCCAAGATCTCCAGTTACGGGTGTTTCATAACTTGGGAAATAGTCTCCGTCGAGGTTGTAGGTTATTTCTCCTATTCCTCCGGCTAATGTTGAGTCGATGACATTGGTCACTATCTTAAGTATACGTTGAGCGCCTTGTGGTGCGCCTTTCTTGGGTTTGATTACAAGTTGTGCGTTTGGTCCTACGAATACTAATCTTCTACAGAATATTATGTCGTCATCGACATCGGTGTTGCCAGTTACAGTAAATATTTCAGTTACAATCATTTTGTTCATATCCTCCTTAGTTTGGTACTCCTGTTAGTTCATATGTTTCTGCATCGCCTTTCAAACCGTCTTTTCCTTGGTATGTGGTTTGCCAGTTTGGGTCGGCGTCGTTCATTGATTGTCCTGATGGGCCATTTGTTCCGTGGTATTCGGGTCTTGATGGGCACGGGTCGTTTTTGGTTCCTTGTGGTCCGCCTGCCCCACCTGCGCCTTCTTTTCCTGGGTCTCCGGATGGTGCTCCTTTGCCTCCATCTATGATGTATTTCCAGCCTTGGACTGCCGGAAGCGATGCTTTAATTGCAAAGACTTTGACTATGCCACCGTTTCCTCCCTGGCCGCCTCTGCCTGGAAAACCGGCGTCTCCGCCTTTACCTCCGTTTCCTCCTCGTCCCGGTTCACGGTCGCATTGGTCGCCATCATACCATGAGTCGCTGGTTTGTGATGCAGCACCTTTCTGGCCATCTCCGCCTTTTCCACCGTTGCCTCCAGTTCCGCCTTTGCCGCCGTCTTGTCCTTTAAAGTTCACGGTTATGGCATCTGGGTTGACTTGTACGACTTTGCCAACAAAGATTTCTAGTTCTGGTGCGTCTTCGCCGGCGATGCCTTTGATGCCTGTTTTCCCTGGTTGTCCATTTCCGCCGTCGTTTGCTTGGGGGTAGTTGCCTTCCCCTGGGCTTGAGAAGCCGTCTGAACCGTTTGAAACTGTGGTAGTTTGTGGGGGTGCAGGTGTGTCTGGATCGAATCCCGGTAGCCCATCAAAGTCATATGTTATCTCTGCATGGTCTGCGATCTGTATGGTATTGGCAATTATCGTTAGTGACTTTGGAGGAACCATATTTTTCTCTGAAGGTGCCAGTACCAGTTTGCTGTTTGAGGCAAAATTTACTGTATCTGCTTGAAGGATAACTTGCCCCCATCTAACCACTCCGACAACGTTGAAAACTGACATTATTGTTTTCCTCCCGTTGTGATGTCAATTAAGGGTTTGATGTCATATTCAAGATAGTTGCTCACTGGGACTCCTCCGAATCCGAATCCTTCCACCCAGTAGTTCACCATCGTTCTTACTTCCTCTATTGAGGCTGCCTCTGCAATTGCGATTCCATGAGGATGCGCTGACTTTGGGATGGCTTCAGGGACTAGCCGTTCAAAATGAGTCACTTCTTCCACCTGACCTATCCGGTAGATCTCAAGATTGTTCTGTTTGCTGGCTTTTTTTACGTATTTGAGTCCTTTTTGCAGGACATCCGGTCGTCTTGATATCTTTTCAAGCTCATCGCGACCCAAAAGGAGACTCCACGTTATGAGATACTTCTTCAAACAAGGCTCAAGAAAAGTAGTTTTGCTCTCAACCATAAAAAATCACTACTTTTATATCTGCAGTCTTAGAATATAAGACTTCCCATTGCAACTATGTCCCAAAAATAAAATGGTGTGCATTCGTTGCTGCAGGTTTAGGTTTGATTGTTATAACCCTTGTGCAGAAGGCAGTTGCAACAATAGCGACTTCTCTGGCAAGCATCATAAAGATTGGCACTTCAACCGAAAAACAACTCTCCCCAATGAAAGTCTGATTAGACATAAGGAAGCAGAAATCGACTATTTGGATTGTTTTTATTTTTTCCTTTCTTGAATTTTAAGATTATTATGCTAATCGAGATAGCCACTAGAATGCCTCCTCCAACAACATAAACCAGCAAGGGCGCATATCTTGGAAGGCTTAGGGTTTGAGTGGGTTGTGAGGTTGCGTTCTGGCTTAACGTTGGCATCGGTGTTGCAACGGGTATAAGTCTTGTGTCGTTCCAGTGAACCACCATTTCGTATCCTAAAGATTCGGGAGGATGCAAATCATTAGGGTAGATAATGTCTAGATTCTTACCAAATATTTGGAAGAGCGAAGCCATACTCATACTTACTTCAAGAGTCAATGAGTCGTTGCTCCATAATCCCCAGATTCTATCTTCAGTTGGGGAACGAAAACCATATGCATATTCTTGAGGCAGCACATATGCTGATCTTTCAGATATTGGATTGATAGATCGAGGGTGGCTTTTCACATATTGCCAGAATTGTTGCATCGCAGTTAATTGGTCCGGTTGAAGGATGTCTCGAGTCCAGTTTGGATCGCTGTCAAAAATTACGATGTATTTTGCTCCATTCGTGTATGCAAACACCATATCCTTGTAGAGATCTGAACCTGATTCCAAATACGGAAAATGAGTGTACGTGTGAGTTATCTGCGAAGTCTCGTGCTGTTGCGCCGGATCGGCGCGGGACGACCTCGCAGCGGCAGTCGAATGGTTGCGGTGCTTGCTCATGTTGACTTTGCTGTGCTGTTCCATACGAACTCCGTCTCTCAGCCTCATGTCGTGGCCTGCCAGACGCCAATCTCGCTGCACGAAGCGCGCCTGCGCGTCTCGGTGGCATCTAGCTTACTGCGTTCTCTCTTCGCTTGCAAAGCGCTCAAAAACCTACTGCCGAATCCTGGGATTAAACGCCGAATACAGCATGTCGGTCACGAAGTTCACCAGCACATAGGTGAGCCCGATCATCAGGATGCAGCCCTGCACCAGATAATAATCGCGGTTGGAAATGGCCTGCACGGTGAGCCGTCCGATGCCGGGCCAGGAAAAGATCGTCTCGGTCACGATAGCTCCCGCGAGCAGCGCACCGAATTGCAGACCGACCACCGTGAGAATCGGGATCATCGCATTGCGCAGCGCGTGACGATAAACCACGGTGCGCTCCGGCAATCCTTTCGCGCGCGCGGTGCGGATGTAATCCTGGCCCAACTCTTCCAGCATCGAAGTGCGCACCATGCGTGTGAGTATCGCCGCTAGCGCGCCGCCCATGGTGATCGCCGGAAGAACCAGGTGCGCCAGTGATCCCGACCCTGAGACCGGCAGCCAGCCCAACTCAATCGCGAAGAGCAAGATGAGGATCGGCCCCAGCGCGAAGTTTGGGAACGACAATCCCAGCAGCGAGACGAAGCTGAGCAAGCGATCGTCCCAGCGGTTGCGGCGCAGCGCCGAACGCACTCCCGCCGGAATTGCCAGCCCCAACGCCACGATGAGCGCCGATACCGTAAGCTCCATCGTCGCGGGATACGCCTGTCCGATCACTTGCCCGACATTCTGATTGAAGCGCAGCGAGCGTCCCAGGTCGCCGTGCACGATGCCGCGCCAGTAATTCACATACTGCTGCCCCAGCGGAACGTCCAACCCGTACGCATGACGCGCGGCGGCAACGTCGGTCGCCGCAGCACCCTCGCCGAGCATCTGCTGAATAGGATCGCCAGGCACCAGGTGAATCAGCAGGAACACCACTGACACCACCAGCCAAACCACCGGCAACATGTACAGCAGGCGCGAGAAAAAGTAGCGCAGCATCATGAGGCTATCGGAGTTGCCGAAGCGGTTTGAGTTTGTGGTTGCGGCGCTTCTATCCTCACGCTCTCCACCCGAAAGCCGTCCATGGCTTCGACGGTAAAGCGGCGGCCTTGATACTCGAAGCTGTCGCCGACCGCCGGAATTTTTTGCAGATAGGCCAGCACAAAACCGGCGAGCGTCTCGAAACCTTCATCCTTCGGCAACACGATGTGGTATTGCGATTCCAGCTCGCGAATATTCACGGAGCCGTCGAGGACCATGGACGAAGCCCCCGCCACAAACGGCTGCTCGCTGATATCGAACTCGTCCTCGATCTCGCCCACCAGTTGTTCCAGCACATCCTCAACCGTGACCACGCCGGCGGTCGAGCCAAACTCATCCACCACCACCGCCAGATGCCGTTTACGCACCTTGAACTCCACCAGCAGGTCGGGCAGCGCTTTGGTCTCCGGAACCACCAGCACCTCGCGCATGATGTGGCGGACCTGAAGGCCACTCGGCCGGCTGACCGGACGTCCTGCAGCAGTGCGGTTCAGGCGATAGCGCATCCAGCGCATCAGGTCCTTGGAATACAGCACGCCGATGATGTGCTCGGGCCCGCGCTGCGGATCGTAAACCGGCACGCGCGAGTGTTGCTCGTCCACCACTCGTTGCAAGGCCTCTTCCAGCGAGATATCGCCCGGCAGCGAGAAGATGTCGGGCCGCGGCACCATGATCTCGCGCACCAATATGTTCTCCAGATCGAGCGCGCGCAGGATCAGGTCCTCCTGCGGTTGCCCCAGAATGCCGAGCCTGCGACTGGCGGAAACGACCAGCTTCAACTCTTCCGGCGAATGCACTCCGCCTTCGCGAACCTGCCGCGTTCCGAAAGCTCTCAGCACGATCCGCGTCGAAGCCGTCATGAAAGCCAGGAACGGCGCCGCGATGGTCATGAAAAAATCCATCGGGGCGGCGACCGCGAGCGCAACCTGCTCGGTGCGCTGCAAGGCGAGTGACTTGGGAACGACCTCGCCGAGAATCACGTGCAGGTACGTGATGGCGGCGAACGCCACCGCGACGGCGACACCATGCGCCCAAAGCCGGGAATGCGGCAATGCCACGAATGCCGGCTCCAGCAGGCGGGCCATGGACGCCTCGCCAATCCAGCCCAGGGCAAGGCTGGCGACCGTCACCCCAAACTGCACCGCGTTGAGCACGTGGTCCAGTTTCTGGTGGAGCTTCTGGACGGTGCGCGCACCGATGCGGTGGGCCGCGATCAGTTGCTGCAGCCGCGTTTCGCGGACGCTGACCAGGGCAAATTCAGCCGCCACGAAGAACGCGTTTGCTGCGACCAGCAGGACCACCGCCACGATCCGCAGCAGTGCAAAGGTAACCATGGAAGTGAAATCTTACCATCGAGGGGAAGCAGCAATTAGCAATTAGCAATTAGCTGTCGGCTATTGGCTATCGGCTGTCGGCTATCGGATCTCAGCATTCAGCACTTAGGCCGACCAACAAATGAATTGTCATCCCGAGCGCAGCGTAGCGGAGTCGAGGGATCTGCGGTCCGTTCCTGGCCGGAGAAAAGCAGGTGTC
>CAVUHI010000019.1:0-261905 GCA_963741295.1 Candidatus Bathyarchaeota archaeon | reverse complement strand
TTGGCTACATTCCAAGATGGGTATTCGCCATGTTCTTTCTTAAAACTTTCCAGAAGTTCTTGTTGTGCAACCTTCGGGTTATCGCTTAGCATCCAGCTAATTGACACTTTTTCAAGGATATCCGTCGTTTAGAAGCATGGAATTTATTTTTCGGGTTGTTTTTCCGCCGTATCCGGATAGGTATCCGCCAAAAACTCTTTTTGCTGGTTTCTTTGATTTGCCAATGTACAGATATGTCAGAGGTTGGTTTTCCAGTTAGAGTAGCTATCAGCTAAAATCGAAAACGCTGCTTTTGTCGTTAAGCAAGGTCGTAATACGAAAGCCCTTTTAATGGGACAAATTCAACAAAGCCTTTTTGTTTAAGAGATGAATCGAATTCATGTTCTTTAGTTAATAGCGTGCTGAAATTTAACCTGTTCCTATATAAACTATTATCACCTATATATTTTATTTTCATAGCCCTTAATGACAGACCTGCGTGTCAATTAAAAACGGGAGATCGCTTAGAATGAACAAAAAAGTTCCGCTTTTCGAATTTGAGACATTCGTTATTCGCAAGCCAAAATGCGTCGAAATCAACCGAGTTATACCAAGAAGACACGACCGCTAATCCAAAAAAATCTAAAAGAAGCAAAGATTTTTTTAAAATCGTTTCCTTTATAAAATACCAGCGGTTATTATTTCCATCCTAGTAAAATGTAACGATTAAAATAACACGATAGGTAGAGGTTCTTGTTAGCTACAAACAATCTTGATTCAGAGACAAACAACGTCTCAACTCCAGAAAAAACTGCTAGATAACCCAAGTTATTTTCTAAACAGGGAACTTAGCTGGATAAGATTTAACGCACGAGTTCTTGAGGAAGCACTTGACTTTTGGCATCCATTGCTGGAGAGGGTTAAATTCATCGCCATCTGCGGCAGCAACCTTGACGAGTTTTTTATGACACGGGTTGCCGCGGCTTATCAAAAAAGTCAAAGCTGGGTCCGACGAAAAATCCATGGATGGAATGAGCTTCATCGAACAGATTAATGCCACACGTAAGGAAATCATTCCATTAATTGAAAACCATTCAAAATGTTGGAGAGATGAGCTTCTTCCTGCTTTAGCAAAAGAAGAAATCCACATTAAAGACTTTAAGGATTTATCAGAAAAAAATCGTGAAAAATTGCGCGAGTTCCTCAAGTCATCAATTATTCCATCGATTAAAATTCCAAAAGTGGGTTTTGAGAGCGTATCAATCGAGAATTTACACATAAATCTCTACATTTCAGGGTTCCAAAATCAACACCCAAACTTTTGCATCTTGCTTGATGTTCCGACAGAAAAATTCGGACGATTGATAAGCCTTCCAAAAAAAGAATATGGTGATAATGCAATCGGTGAAACAGAAATTAGAGAACATCACTTCGTGTTTTTGGAAGATTTAATTTTAAATAATCTAGATTTAATTTTTCCAACAGAAAAAAACTTAACGGCTTATCCATTCAGGTTGACACGCAATGGAGAAATAGACATCCTGATGGATGAATCCGCAGACTTTCTTAACACTGTACAGAAAAGCCTTTCGATCCGTAAAATAGGATTTCCGACGAGACTCGAATTTGACAAAAAGATGCCCAAGGCAATAAGAGAAACCATATCCAAAAAGTTAGGGTTACCAGATTACTTAACTTACGAGTTTGACGGACCACTGGGGCTTGTTGACCTCTGGCAACTGCTCAAAATTAATCGACCAGACCTAAAAGACAAAAGCTTTTTCCCATGCCTTTCGCCTCTGATGCTCTCGGAAAACAACATTTTTGAGACCATTGCTAAACAAGACTTCGTTCTCTACCACCCCTATGACGGCTTTGATGTTATAATTGACCTCTTAAGAGAAGCATGTATAGATAGTGATGTTTCGGAAATCTGCATAACAATGTATCGGATGGACCATAAATCCCCGATTGTTGATGCGTTGATTGAAGCTGCAAGGAATGGCAAAAAAGTCACTGCCATAGTTGAGTTAAAAGCCAAATTTGACGAAGAAAATAACATCCTTCTAGTCACGAAACTTGCGAAATGGCGGCGTTAACACCGTTTACAATTTTCCGAAGTTCAAAGTCCATGCAAAATTATGCCTAATCAATAGAAAAGAAAACAACGGCATTGTCAGGTACTCTCATATTGGTTCTGGAAACTACAATGCTGTGACAGCTAAAATCTACGGTGATATAGGCTACCTTACAGCAAACCCCGAAGTAGGATTGGAACTTGAAGACTTATTCAATGCGATAATAAATGGGGTTCAAGAAAAAGAAACCAAGCACCTTCTCGTAGCTCCAAAAACTTTGAAGAAGGAAATTCTAAGACGAATAGATAGGGAAATAAGCTTTCATCAGAAAACCGGGAAAGGCTACTTAGCTTTCAAACTTAACAACCTAGAAGAAAAAGAGATCATTCAAGCCCTCTATAAAGCATCCATGGCAGGAATCAAGATTGACCTCAATGTCCGAGGCTTATGCTGCTTGCGACCGGGAATCAAAGGAGTAAGCGATAACATTTCAGTAATATCCATAGTTGGACGTTTCCTTGAACACGCCCGAATATACTATTTTAAAGATGACACTGAAGATGAAGTCCTCATCGGCAGCTCGGACATGATGTTTAGAAACCTAAACGAGAGAATCGAAGTCCTCTTATCAGTACCTGACCCCTTCCTGCGTCAAGCTATTCTTGAAGACATGCTCAAAATCCATCTTCGGGATAACGTTAAAGCAAGACGATTACTCCCCGACGGAACGTACGAAAGAGTCCAAGTTAAAGAAGGCGAAAAAATCATCAATTCCCAAGCATGGCTCATCGAGAACAGGGGCATTTGGAATGAACGAGATCAATAACGTTCAAACATGCCAAACAGACATGAATTACTGCAAATTTGGTTCTGAAGCTATTCTAAAACTACTCGAAGTTTTCGAAAAACAAATCGATGGAGTAATAACAAACGACGACATCGAATATGTCCATAAAACCCGTGTTACCTCTCGCAGATTAAGAGCTACCATGCCTCTTTTCAGAATCTGCTTTCGTAGAAAAGAATTCAAGGAATGGCTTTGCGAAATTAAGAAGGTCACGCGTCTTCTTGGTGATGCAAGAGATTTAGATGTTCAGATAGTCTTCATTGAGCAATACATGGAAAAACTGGTTTCAGCAGCTGAAAAAGCATAATGTAAGCATTCTGCTTGAAAACCATAAAGAACTTAGAAAAAAGGTTCAACCCTCAGTCAATGCCGGATTGGAGGAGCTAAAGACAACCGAGGTTTTAGATGAACTTCGCCATTTTTGTGAAAAAACCATTAAGGAGCAATCAAAGGAGGCTTTTGACGCTCAAAAGGTTCTGGAAAAAGCCCGTTGGCACATTTCCTTTAGGATAGACGATGTCTTAGCAATGGAAAACTATGTTCACTTACAAAATGAAGCTCTAAAGCACCATGAAATGAGAATACGAGCAAAAAAACTCCGTTACACCATGGAGTCCTTTTCACCATTATACCAGAACAAGCTTGCTCAAGAAATAGAAAAAATCAAAAAATTACAAGATGTTCTAGGCGAAATGCATGACTGCGACGTCTGGACCGAATACATCCCCAAATTCATAGAGGAAACAAACGCCAAGATAAAATCCAAAGGAAAGAAAACGACAGAAAACAAAAAATTCGAAAAAGCGTTATTAAATTTCTTAATTTTTGTAAAAGAAAAAAGAAACCAAAATTATTCAGAATTTGTTAAATTCTGGGAAGAAAACAAAAGAACAGGTTTTTTTGCTCAACTTAGGCAGACAATCAACACAGAATTCGTATCAAAAAATGAAGAAAGAATAAAACAAGTCCTCATGAATCCCGACGTCAAAATTGCAGTTTTATCGGATATTCATGCTAATCTGCAGGCTTTGGAAAGAGTTTTTGCGGATGCAGAATCACGGGGGATTGACGTCTTTCTCAATGCAGGCGACTCGATAGGTTTTGGTCCATACCCAAACGAAACGTTAGAATTGTTATGTGAAAAAAGCGTTCTTAGTATTTTGGGCAATTATGATCTTGAAGTTATCGAAGGGAAAGCCAAAGATAAAGGTGAAAAAAAACTCGCCTTGAAATTTGCTAGAAAAGAGCTATCAAAGTCATGCGAATGTTACTTGTTTTCTTTACCCCTTGAGATAAGACTTGTACTACCGGAAAAAAACTACTTGTAACACATGGGAGCCCTGAGTCGATTGAAGAACACATTTATCATGACACTCCGATAGAACGATTAAGAACCCTTGCAAACGACGCCAAAGCCGATGTAATCATAGTGGGGCATTCTCATGAACAGTTCCAGAAAGAGGCAAACGGAACAAGCTTTGTGAATCCTGGAAGCGTAGGAAGGCCCAACGACGGAAACCCTCAAGCAGCTTACGCAATCTTAACTTTTAACCCCTTCAATGTCAAGTTAATTCGATTGACTATAACATTGAAGCTGCAACCGCCGCATTAAGAAAAAAAGGCCTCCCTGAAAGTTTTGCCCAGATGCTGCTTCATGGCGAATCTTCTTGACCCAGTTATCCAAGAGGACGAGGCTAAAGAAGACTCGGATGGTCTAAAACTGCAAGGAAATGATTGCAAGTTTCCTGTGAGATTTCAAAGAGTATTGGCCAGACGTCAACCATTATAGTCAGGTTAGAATCCTTGCTTTAGAGCTCTTTGATGGGTTAATCAAGTATCATCATTTGGGAATGCGCGAACGTTGCCTGGCTTGAGTGCGCTGCAATCTTGCATGACATTGGCTTGTCAGAATCGCTTCGTAGTCATCATAAAAAATCAGCTAAATTAGTACTAAACGATAACCAACTTCTCCCGTTTACTTCGCAGGAAAGAAGAATAATAGCTTGCATCGCACGATATCATTGAAATGGTCGACCCAAACAAAATCACGAAACAGATATTCGGACAACTTTAGATCGGGAATACTCGCAATAGAGTCCAGCTTGCAGCTTCTCTGCATAGCTGATAGCTTAGATTACGCCCATCAATCAATTGTGAAATCTCTAAATACCAAAGTTGGGGACCAAGAGAATTAATAGTTGAATACGTTTCCAAAACAAAATCCATCTTAGAAGAGCAGGCTTTTAATAAGAAGAAGGATTTGTTTGAAAAGGTCTTCGCCAAGAAAGTGGTGCTGGTATGGAAGAAAAAACCGTCAAAACCGCTGACCATGTAGTTGGGTTTGTAGACATTGGAACTAACGCGATACGTCTTCTAGGAAGTCAGGATTAACCCAAACTTCTCATACACCATCATCAGCCAAGAAAAAGAGGTTGTTAGGCTTGTGAAGACGAGTTCAACAATAACATTCTAAAACCTCAAGCAATAGAACGAGCCATCTTTGTTTGTGGAAAATTTGCTAGTTTCGCCAAAACTTATGGCGCCTCAGAAATAATAGCCGTTGGAACTTCAGCCATTCGTGAAGCCCAAAACCACTGCGAGTTCCTTAGATAAACTTCATAACGAAACAGGCCTTAATGTGAAAGTTATTTCAGGGCAAGAAGAAGCTCGCTTGATTTGCTTGGGCGTGGCCAACGGAGTTGATATTGGCGAAGAAAAAGCTATTTTCATCGATTTAGGTGGAGGCAGCACGGAAATCGCCATCGGCAATCAGCACGAATGCTTCTCCGTCGACAGTCTCAGGTTGGGAGCAATTAGATTAACAGCCAAGTTTATCGGCGAAGGATGGACTGGCCCATTGAATAACATTTACAAACGGATAAAACAATATGCGAAGACAAAGTTCGTCCATTAAAACCGAAAATCCAAGAGTTCGGTGCCCGACGAGCATGGGGATCATCAGGGACAATAATTAACCTATGGAAGTTTCGAACAAACTTTTCAAGAAAAATGGGAATGGCGGTGCTCTTACGCTGACAAGGAGGAATCTGAAAAAGCTGGCACCGATTCTCTATTCGCTTCCACTTGAAGAAAGAAAAAAGCTTCCCGCCTTAAACCCTGATCGAGCTGACATCATAATTGCGGGTGCAGCCACGATAGAGGTAATTATGGAATAGTTCGGCCTTGAAGAATCTGTGTTAGCCATAGAGAACTTCGAGATGGATTACTTGTCGAGTACTTGTCGAATTTTGAGGGTTTCCGAGAACTGCAAAAGACGCCCATGAGAAACAGAAGCATTCTACATTTGGGCAGGTCATGCAATTTTGATGAAAAGCATTCAGAAACAGTGGCAACTTTGGCTTTGATGCTTTTTGACAGCGCAAAACAAATTGGGCTACATAATCTCGGCGAGACAGAGAAAGAACTCTTGAAATACGCAGCGACTTTGCATGATGTTGGTGATTTTCACTCATTTAATGATCACCAACTTCACTCACACTATATTATCTGCAACGCTGAACTGCTCGGCTTTGACAAAAAAGAAATTCAAATTATGGCAAATATAGCGGTTTTTACAGGAAAAAATTGCCTTCTAAAAAAGCTTTGAAAAATACGGGGTTAGACGAAAAAACTAATCATACCATCGCAATTCTCTCCACGTTTCTCCGGTTCGCAGAAAAGCTTGATCGAAGTCATTGTTTCCTAGTGAAGAAAGCGGAATTCAAGAAAAGTAGCAAAGAACAGATACTGCTCTCATTCTATTCTGACTCAGATTGCAGCTTAGAAGAATGGAGCATCATACAGAATCGGCAAGCATTCTATGAGGCTTTTGGAAAAGAGCTGATGCTCATTGCACAGTAACGCCTATCGTATAATCAGAATCTTTGGAACGCTTATTGTCTTCTAGTTCAGCCTTTGCTTTTTCCAAAGCTTCACATTGCTCTTTGCTTAAAACAGGATATTTTAAATCCAACTTTTTTATTTGCGAGAGAATAATATCAGAAATCGATGCGTGAGTAACCCATTTCTTGTCTGCCGGAATAATATACCAGGGTGCCCATTCGGTGCTTGTATTGTTAAGCATGTCTTCGTATGCGTCCATGTAATCCAGCCATTTTGAGCGCTCCGAAAGATCTGTAAGTGAAAATTTCCATTCTTTATCAGGGTTTTTGAGGCGATCAAGCAAACGCTGTTTCTGCTTCTTCTTTGAAACATTAAGGAAGAATTTTAACACCACAGTTCCGTTCCGAACCAAATGGCGTTCAAACATGTTTATGTCCTCGTAGCGTTGATTCCAGAATTGTTTCCCCTCATCTTTAGGAGGTAGTTTTTGCTTTTCTAAAACTTCTGGTCGAACCTTTACTATTAACACGTCCTCGTAATATGAACGGTTAAAAATCCCAATACGTCCTTTTTCTGGAAGAGCTTTTGTATATCGCCATAAGAAATCGTGATCAAGTTCCTCCATGGACGGAGTCTTGAAGCCAATAACTTGGCATCCTTGGGGATTAATTCCAGACATTACATGGCTTATTGTGCTGTCTTTTCCTGCTGCATCAATTCCTTGAAGAATAATTAACATCGAATAAGTATTGCTTGCCCAAAACAACTCCTGTAATTCAGCAAGCTTTTGACGGTTGCTTTCAAGAAGTGTTAAAGCTAGTTCTTTTACTGATTTTTTTCCTTCCTTTTCTTCTTGTTTCTTAGCCCATTTTGGAACCCAACTTGGATCATAATCTTTTAAAGTAATCTTTTTTCCGACGCCCACTTTGAAGTCTTCTGTGTCTATCGCCATACAAAACGTTCTCAATGAAAGATTAGTCAAACTTGCTTAAATTGGCTTGGATTTTTTGATGCAGTATTTTTTTCTCAACATTCAGTTAACACTAGTTTGAAAAGTTTGGAAGGGAACTACTTTCATTATTGAACGACCATTGGACCTATGGTTTAGCCTAAAGCTACTTTTTCACCTGTTACTATGTAGACGATTGATTCGCAAATGTAGACCGCGTGGTCAGCAATACGTTCTAAATACCTAGTCATTAAGGCGCTCGATAAAACGCATTTACCATTAGCTTGTTCTCCTTTGATTAGTTTGTGAAGGTAATCAAAGTACATTTTGTCGACTCCGCGTTCAGTTTCTGAAATCGTTTTGGCGAGGATAATGTCCTGTTTTTTTAGGGCGTCTATACTTATTTTAACCATTGAAAGGACTTTTTCACTCATCTCGTCAATGTAGTCGCGTGTCCAAGTTTCACATTCTTTTAACCCATGTAATTGGTCGTTGATGAATGATATGTCAAGGGCATATCTGCCGTATCTTGCAAAGTCGTTGCCTATTTTCATATATGATTTAATTGTTCTGAGGTCTGTGGCGACGGGTTGGAAGCGGGCAATCAATTGGAAAGTTTGGTCTTCAACTTTATCAGCCATTGAAAGGAGCATGTCTGAAAGTTCTCTGACTTGTTCTTGAACACTTTTGCCTTCGAGGTAGCCATGTATTGAAAGGGCAAGAGTTTCGTAGGTTAACTCGCCCATCTTAACTATTAACACTGTTTGTTCTTCTAATCCGCGGTCAATTATTCTGCTCATTCTATCGTCTCCTATCCGAATTCTCCTGTTATGTATTTTTCCGTTAATGGATTTTTGGGAGATTCAAAAATGTCTCTGGTGGGTCCAAACTCAATTAGTGAGCCAAGGTACATAAAAGCTGTAAAATCAGATACACGTGATGCTTGCTGCATGTTATGGGTTACGATGGCAACTGTATAATTGCGTTTAAGTTCAACTACCAACCGCTCAATTTTAGCCGTCGCAATTGGGTCCAGAGCTGAACAAGGTTCATCCATCAAGATGACTTCAGGCTGCAAAGCGATAGCCCTTGCAATGCATAGCCGTTGTTGTTGTCCCCCAGAAATGCTCGTGCCTGGTTTTTTCAACTCATCTTTGACCTCATCCCAAAGTGTTGCTTGCTCTAAACTTCGCTTGACTACCTCGTCGAGATTTTTGCCCTTCTTGTTCCAGTCAACTTTAAACCAGCAGCTACATTGTCATAGATGGACATTGTCGGGAAGGGATTGGGTTTCTGGAAAACCATGCCGACTCTTCGACGAACCTGCACGGGATCAATTTGTTTATCGTAGATGTTCTGTCCATCCAGAAGAATTTGCCCGGTCATTTTGGCGTTTGGTGTGAGCTCATGCATTCGATTTAAACAGCGGATGAAAGTGGATTTGCCGCACCCCGATGGCCCAATTATGGCAGTTACCGCGTTAGCTTTTATGTTTATGTTTACGTCTTTTAATGCTTGTTTTGGACCAAACCAAGCGTTCAAGTCTATACTCTGCATTTTCATGTTTGTGTCAACGACTTTTTCTTGAGCATCAATTGTGCTTGTCATCTTTTGTTTCTACCTCTAGTTGCTAATCTAACAATTATGTTAAGGCTTAACACCATCAAAATCAAGATTAATGCAGCTCCCCAACCCTGCGCCTGCAAGCTAGCTTGTGGCTGTAGAGAATCTCGCCAGATCTCAAGGGGTAGAGCTGCCATGGGCTGGTTTAAGCCTTGGAAAAAGTACCTGTTACCCAAAATAGTCATTATCAAAGGTGCGGTTTCTCCAGCAATTCGAGCAACCGCAAGAAGTGTACCCGTCAACAGTCCGGCTTTGGCGGTGGGCAACACGACGCTCAGGGTTGTTCGCCATTTGTGGGCGCCTAACGCCAATGAGGCTTCTCGAACGCTGTTTGGGACAAGTTTTAGGGATTCTTCAGTTGTTCGGGCTACGATGGGGATTAGGATGAAGGATAATGCGATGGCGCCCGCAATGGCCGAGTAATGACCGATGAGCGCAATTACGATTACACCATAGGCGGTGATGCCGACGACGATAGAGGGAAACTCGGTTAGGACGTCGTTGATTGAGCGCATAGCAGTTGCGTATTTATTGTTTCCGAATTCGGCAAGGTAAACACCAGAGAGTATTCCCACCGGAATACCTATGACGCTAGTTAGTCCAATCAAGATAAGGGTACCCTGTATTGCAGGTCCGATGCCTCCGGCAGAATTGTTGTTAATCAGAAAGCCGAGGCTAAGTTGCGGTGCACCTCGGACAATGACTTCCCAGAGTATGCTTAACAATGGAGTAACGGCGATGACTACACACGCGGCGCACAGGATAAAGAAAAGGCGGTTTTTGAATTTTCGAAAGCTATAGTTGGAGATTATTCGATTGCTCCTCCTTTAACTTTCAAAACACGATGAACCATTATACCTGCGCCGATGTTGATGAGTAAACTGATTATAAGCAAAATTAAGCCAACGCCAATGTAAGCGGCAACCTGCAAAGAACCGGTGGCTTCCAAAAACCCGTTGGCGATTAGTGAAGCCATGGTTTGACCTGGCCGAAAAAGCGATGTCGGCATCGCCGCTGGCCCCGTAGCGTTTCCAATAAGCATAGAAACCGCCATCGTTTCACCGACAGCTCTGCCTAAGCCTAAGATGACAGCGCCGAAGATGCCAGAACGACCGTAACTGATTACCCAATGGCGGATAACCTCCCACTTCGTTGCTCCAATGCTATAAGCGCCCTCTCGAATGCTGTTGGGAACGGCGCTTATGACTTCTTTTGATATAGATGCAACTGTGGGAATTATCATGATTGCCAAGATTATTCCTGCAGTAAAAATATCCAAGCCAAAGGGTGTTCCACTGAAAATTGGAATCCAACCAAGGTACGTAGAGATTGGTTTTTCTATGTAATCAAGAATCCAATAACGGAAGATAAACAAGCCCCAGAGCCCATAAATTACGCTTGGGACAGCTGCCAATAGCTCTACTAAGTAGCCTATTGGTACTCTTAGCGTTCTAGGAGACATTTCAACAAGAAATACTGCTATACCTAAACTCAAGGGTACACCTATTAAGAGTGCAATGCCTGAGGTGACAAGTGTACCCATCACATAGGGGAGTGCACCATAAATTTCTCTGCCTTCAACAGGGTTCCAAGCGCTGCCAAAGAAAAAGTTTGCTCCAAACTTTTGTACCACTGGCACGGAGCCAGTTGCAAGAACATAACCAGTTATTATAAAGATAACAATTGCTGAAGCCGCTATAATTGCG
Source organism: Candidatus Bathyarchaeota archaeon (assembly GCA_963741295.1). Lineage (GTDB taxonomy): Archaea > Thermoproteota > Bathyarchaeia > Bathyarchaeales > Bathycorpusculaceae > Bathycorpusculum. The sequence goes on along the minus strand of CAVUHI010000019.1, from coordinate 250,880 downwards.
GCTAAATTCTGGAAAATGAAGTCGCCCGTCAATTTTGATTTAATTTTAGTAAAAAACTCTTGGGGGTGGGGCTGATTCAGAGCATTATCCACCTTATGTTGTTGAGAGGTGTTGTCCATTAAATGTTATGGATTCTATTGTTGTTTCATCGATTTGCACAACGTTTGATGGCAATTTTGCGTAGGAAAGTCCTGGAGCCAAGTTTTGACCATCGTGGACGACGTACCAGAGGAATTGGACGAGTGCTGTGGCTTTTTCATTTGTCATGTCAGAAAGCACGTTGAGTTCCTTGTAAACTATTAGGTAAGTGAAGCTGACGATGGGGTATGCGTTTGTGTCTGGAGCGTTAAGGAGGCGTACGTTTGTCCAACTGGCGTTGCCTGCTGGCAAGCCGCTTGATGCGCCCGACTGCACAGCTAGCTGCGTTGAATCAAGGCTTGGCAAAATCCAGTTTCCAGAGGGATTTTGAACTGCAGCTACGGTCATGTTGTTCTCAAGAGTATATGCTAATTCGACATATCCGATAGAGTATTGATTCCCTTGAACTGATGAAGCAACACCGGTATTGCCGCTTGAGCCTATTCCAACTGGCCATGCAACTGATTTGCCTTGTCCAATCGAGCTGTTCCATGATGTACTTGATGTACTTAGGTAGCTTGTGAAAATGAAAGTTGTTCCTGAACCGTCAGAACGGTGTACAGTGTTAATTCCCTGTGATGGGAGAGTAGTACTTGGATTTAGGTTTTGGATTGCGGGATCGTTCCACGTTGTTATTTTGCCTTGGAAAATGTCCGCGATTACTGCACCTGTTAAATGGAGACCTGAAGATACACCGGGCAGGTTATAAGCAACGGTTACTGCGCCGATAGTCTCAGGAATATGTAATGCGTTGGGAACATTAGCTGCATCAGCGGCTGTAAGAGGAGCGTCGGAGGCTGCAAAATCTACAGTCGCTTGTGACAGCTTGTAAGCAGATATTCCACCACCGCTACCTATTGGTTGATAATTTACTTGTACGTTGGGTTTCACGTTTGCTGTAAAGTTTGTTATCATCGAGTTGAGGAGCGGGTAAGGAAATGTTGCACCTGCACCTTGCAATGTTATCGATGGAGCTGAAGCTGAGGGTCCGGAAAGATAAATGTACGCAACGACTGAACCGAGAATTATTGCGATTGCTACTATTGCTATCACTATGGCATATTTAGTGTTCATATTTTTCATCCTTGTTTTTGTATAACTAACTAATGTAAAGTGGTTATATAGTAACTCTACATAAAAGTTATAGACTATATAGAGATACCTAATATAATGACAACCCATAAAAAGAGTTACTTGGAGTCAAGCGTGTCCAAAGAATCAGAAAAAGTAAGCGAAGAGCAACGTAAACTTCAGGTAACAGGCGGCTCAACATTCATCCTTTCCTTACCCAAAGACTGGGCAACCAAAAATGAACTCAAACGCGGAAGCGCAATGATTGTCCGCGAAGAAGAAAACGGCTCTCTATCGATATCTCCCTCTAGTTTTCCCAAACAAGAAAAACAAGACGAAGCCTATATCAAAACATCCATAAACGATAACCCCGACGCCGTAATGAGAACAGCAATATCAGCTTATTTAAGCGGCTACAACGTTCTCCACATCAGAGCGCAAGGGCAAAAAGTGCTTTCCTCAAAACTTCGAAACCACCTCAAAAGCTTCGCCAGAAATTACTTAGTCGGAACAGAAATCGTAATCGACACTCCAACCGAATTAACCCTACAGGTTTTACTAAACTATCCTGAGCTTACCGTTCAAAACGCATTAAGCAGGATGGGAATAATCGCGTCATCTATGCATAAAGAAGCGATCGCAGCATTAAAAAAACTCGATTACCCCAGTGCTAAAGCCGTGATAGAAACTGACCGCGAAGTAAACCGCTTCAGCCTCTACATAGTAAGACTTCTCAAATTGGCTGTTTCAAACCAGAGAGTTGTTAAAGAAATCGGTTTAACCAGCCAAAAAGAATGCCTAGGCTATCGACTCATAGCAAAAGCCGTTGAAAGAACAGCCGACCACGCAACAAAAATGGCAGAAAACACTCTGCAATTAAAAGAACCCGTAAATGAAGACCTTTTAGAAAAGATAAGCGAGCTGAGCGGTCTGGCTATTTCAATGTTTGAAAGTTCCATGGAAGCATTATTCAAGCATGATTTTAACTTAGCAGAAACCGTCATCGAAAAACTAAGCCAAGTACATAAGGTTGAGAAAGAGACTGTCATGTGTTTACAGACAGCTAAGGTTGAAGAAGTCGTTAACTTGAGACTACTTATTGAAAGTGTTAGACGAACCGCAGAGTATGCCAGCGACATTTCAGAAGTTGTTTTAAACTTGAATGTCGAATCCGTCCTCAGTTAACTTATATCTTTCTTTTTGTCAGCTTTTTGCTTTTGAATTAAGAAATCCCATACGCGCCTTACCTTGTAAGTGTAAAGCAATAATTGAATTCTTGAATTCAAATATGTCCAGGAAATTTAAGCCAATCGAACTTAGCTAATGAAAAGTGCAAAAATTATTTTGTTAAATAAAAATAAAAAATAGGGTAGATAGTTTAGCTGAAGACCACTTGACCGTTGAAGGTTATTGATTTGATGGTTGTTTCATCGATGGAAACGACGTTTGCCGGTAAAGATGCATAGGATAAGGATGCTGCTTGGTCTTGTCCACCGTGGGTCATGTACCAGAGCCATTGAACCAGCGCTGTAGCGTCGCTTTGAGTTAAGCCAGGCACCACGTTTAGTTCTTTGTAAACTATAGTGTAGCTGAAGCTGACGATTGGGTATGCCTGTGCATCTGGCGCATTAAGGATATTTACGCTTGTCCAGCTTGCACTACCTGCGGGTAACCCGGCTGAAGCGACTGATTGGGCAGCTGCTGCTGTTGAGGCAAGTGTTGGCATGATGAAGTTTCCAGCTGGGTTTTGAACTGCTGCGACCTTCATTGTGTTCTGTACTGCGTATGCTAATTCAACGTAGCCGATTGTATAGGCGTTTCCTTCAACTGTTCCTGCGACACCGGTGTTTTGGGGAGAACCTGTTCCTGTTGGCCAAGCTACTGATTTGCCTTGTCCGACTGCGGTGCTCCATGCAGTGCTTGATGCTGTAAGATAACCTGTGAAGACGAAACTTGTTCCTGAACTATCAGACCGGTAGACAACCAATATACTGTGTGCTGGAAGGGTGGTGGTTGGGTTAAGGGCTTGGATGGCTGGATCGTTCCACATAGTTATAGTTCCTTGGTATATGTCAGCGATGACTTTGCCTGTTAGGTGTAAGCCTGTTGATACGCCAGGTAGATTGTAGGCTACGGTTACTGCGCCGATTGTTTCTGGAATGTGCAGTGCGTTGGGTATGTTTGCTGCGTCTGTTGCGCTTAAGGGTGCATCTGAGCATCCGAAGTCCACTGTTTTCTGTGTTAGCGCTGAGATTCCGCCGCCGCTCCCGATTGATTGATAGTTCACTTGTACATTGGTGTTTACAGCTGTGAAACTGGTTATCATGGCGTTAAGGAGTGGATAGGGGAATGTTGCTCCTGCACCGGTTAAAGATGATGGTGCCAAGGTTGGTTTTGGAGTTGGCGATGGAGTTGGACTGGGTGAGGCTGTTGGACTTGCGGTGTGGGTTGGGGAAGCTGTTGGGTGAGTGGTTGGGCTTGTGGTAGGTGCTGTTGTTGGCGTTGCAGTTGGGCTAACTGTTGGCGCGGTAGTGGGTGCTGGGGTTGGTGTTGGAGTAGGCTGTGTGCCCGTATTTGAACCTAAGTAAGTGTAGGCTGCTACTGAGCCGATTATTAAGGCGATTACAACTATTGCTATTGCGATTGAATATGTTGCTTTCATATTTTTTCCCGTTTGGATTTATAGAAAACTGGGTAATATAGTCGCCCAACATAGATTACAAAAGCAATATAGTGCACAATAGTTCAATATAGAATAAATATAAAAGTGGAATTAATGAATCAAAACAAACGCAAATTATGAACTTATGATAAATATAAAAACAAAAAGACTCTTTTCAGTTTTAGGGACTAAGCAGGTTTATGCTACCGAATTATTGAAACGCTTAATAAAACAAACAACTTCAGGACTTTGATTTATACTGGCACTGTCAATCAGGTGCGCAGTGCCATCTGAAGCAGTAGACTTTGTCGCCTTTTTGGGCTTTTTGGTACCGTTTGCTGCATTCTTTGAGCTTAGAGCAGCCATCACAATCTCGTGATAACATTCTTCTATTCACCTCTCCATTTATTCAACATTAACGTAGGCAGTCGCACCTATAGAGATGTCCGCTATAATCTATATAGAAAAAATAGGTTAGGTATCTTAAAAACCGCTAAAATTCACGGGAACCTTTAAGAAACAAGCAAAACACTCAACAAAAGACACAAATGAACCAGAAAAGATGGAAAACAAAAGGCATTTTCCTAGATTTGGACGGCACAATCGTAGACTCTACAGGCGCCTACATTGAAGCCGCTAGAATTGCTTTCCAAGCCATCGGAAAAAACCCACCCGACAACGGAAAGCCTTCTTGAAATCCCCAGAAGAATCGAACAGCGACTCACAATCGATGACTTAACTGGCGGAAACTCAAAAGAGTTTATGCCGAGTCTATTTGAAAGCATACTATTCTGTTACCGAAGCGCAAACTAAGCTTATGCCCAACGTTTCCGAAACACTGCAAACATTGTCAACAAAGGCTAAGCTGGCGTTGATAACCATGCGGTATTGCCCAAATCAGGTCATTCAAAAAGAACTTGACTGCTTGGGCATCGCAAAATACTTCACCCACATCGTAACTGCAATGGACACCGCTAAACCTAAGCCATCACCTGAGGCCTTAATCCGTTGCGTTGAAGCCTTGGATCTTGAAATGTGCGATTGCATCATCGCTGGTGACTCAGTTAATGATGTGCGAGCGGGAAAAGCCGCGGGTGCAAGGACAGTTGCGGTGCTTTCAGGACTGTATAAACGTGATGAACTTGCCAGAGAAATGCCCAGATTTGATATTACCCGATGTTACTTTGCTTCCAGACTTCGTGGAGTAAATGGTTTTTTCTATATCCGGAATCGACATATTGCTAGAACCCGCCTAACCCAGTTATATGACGAGGAAAAAATAAGGTTTAATTAAAACCTCAATCTTTAGTGAATATGGAGAGGGCTTCAGCGGGAATAATTATGAACTTTGTGGAGATTATGCTAGGGGAGAAATTGAAGGATGCGGATCCAGCACTCGACATCATGGGCTCGGACCGCAAGGTTTTGCAGGTTGCCTGTCAAGACTTCACCAATTACCTTAAATTCCATTGGAACCTGATTGGAAAAGAGGCAAACCAATGCGAACTCGTAGAGCGGCTAGAGAAGCTGTTTAAAGAAGACTCCGATGAACTGGATGCTTTTCTCACAGTTTGGACGGGCACCTGGTTTAAGAAATGGAAAGAACGCGTCAAACTACTCATAGGAAACCAGAATGCAAACAAATGGAACAAGATGTCCAAAACCCTCGCCGACGTCGAACCCATATGGCGAAAAATCGAGCACAAACAAGAAATCCAAGAAATCGTCATATCCACCCTCATAAAGAACGGGGAAATCTGCGGTACCGAAATCTTAGCTGAGAACCTTTTGAAGATGGAGCTCGGAGAGAAAAACCTCGAAAACGTCAATGACAAAGAGAGAATCTTCACAACAGTAAACAATTCATTACGTAAAGCAAGGGAAATGGCACAGAGTCGGGGACCGCTTATCTTTGTAAAAATCGACAAAGGCTACTATAATGCTATAGATGACTAAACTCCAAATTTTTGTTTTTTGAGTTTTTTTGTAATTATTTTAATCGCTTAATTTTGTCAGTGTAATACGCAAAGTAGTTAATTCTAAAAATTTAAAAGTTAAAAAATAGATAGTTAAGGACTGTTTAGCAGACTCTTACTCTTTGCAGAGACTTAGTCATCCATTTGTAATGACGCATGGTTTTTTGTTCGCCAAAGCCGCATGCCGCGCAACGTTTATGTCGCACGTGGTATGCGCGTCTTCCGCAACGCCTACACTTAATGTGGACAGTCTTGCCTTGGCGCTTACCCATTGATGGAGTGCCTTTACCCATTCAACTCACCGGGGTGGCGGCGAAATAAGGACCACGTTGTCTCCGCGAACGATAATTAGTCCCAGTTTCTTTTGATCTTCTACGACTGTGGTGTCTTCTGTCTCTTCTAAAACAAGGTTTAAGTGTTGATCGAAACCCTTCAATCTGCCTCTGAGGCTTTTACCGCCTTTTAGGCGTACAAGTACGATCTTGCTAAGGTTTTGTTCAAGGATTTCGGTTGTCATTTCGCTCATATTGGAATCCTCAAGTATCTTTATGTCTTCTATACTTTATCTCTCTCCATTTAAACCTATCTCAAGCACTACAGAAAACAAACACTAGATGAATTCTTTTTAGATAAATGGAAATATTTGACATTTTTCACAACAACTTTTCAAAGAACATTAACTATCTTCAAAATTGAAGTTTGCAAAAAGCATTTAAGCAAACTCAATCTGACTAACCAAATATGAAGAGAGCTTTATTATCTCTCTGTTCCTCAGCCTCCTGTGTAACTTAAGGAGCGAAATTTAGTTATAAGAAGCGTCGGACAAGCTATGAATAAGTAATAGAACAAACATTGGATTGGAATCGCACAATCTAATTTTGAGTTAGACAATTTCTTGGAAGCAAATTTCCAATAATTTCGATGGGCTGCTGAGGCTTGTACCTAATATCTTTTTAAAAGCTGAGACGCAATAGGATTTCCATTAAAATACAACTTTTTGGGTTAAGTTTACGCTACTTTCGACTATATTTTAGCTCTTTTAAGCAAGAGTGCGTTTATAATTACACTGATCGAACTTAATGACATTGTGATCGCGGCAAACTCTGGAGGAATAACTATCCCCAGAGGAACAAGTACCCCTGCAGCAGCAGGAATAGCAATTACGTTGTATCCTGTAGCCCACGCCAAATTTTCATTCATTTTTCGCATCGTCTTTTTGCTCAATGTAATGAGTTTAGCAACATCACGTGGATCATTCTTTATCAAGACAACATCCGCAGATTCAACAGCAACATCAGTGCCTGCGCCTATGGCTATCCCAACATCTGCCTGGACCAATGCAGGTGCATCGTTTATCCCGTCACCAACCATCGCAACACGTTTTCCCTTATCCTGAACAGACTTTACGGTATTTGCTTTCTGGTCCGGAAGAACCTCAGCGAAAAAAGTGGTCAAACCTAACTCATTAGCAACGTAAGCTGCAGTCTGTTTATTATCACCAGTAATCATAGCAACTTCCAACCCTGACGCCTTCAGACTTTTGATGGCTTCCCGCGATTCATCTCTAATTAAATCTGCCATAGCTATTAGACCAAGAAGTTTATTCTTCCCCAAAAAATATACTACAGTTTTGCCTTGAGAAGAAAGTGAGAACACTTTTTCAGACTCTTCATTTAGGCTAAAATTCAATTCTTTAAGCAAGTTTGCGTTCCCTAAATAGACCTCCTCGTTATCCACTAAGGCTTTGGCGCCTTTTCCAGGAATTGCAATAAACTGCTTAGCGACCTTGCTTTCTAGTCCTTCCTCAAAAGCTTTCTTCACGATTGCTTTTGCAATGACATGCTCAGAATTTATCTCAACTGCAGCGGCTGCTTGGAGAAGCCGTTTCTCGTCCCAATTACCGAGCACTACTATATCAGTTACTCCGAATTCTCCTTTTGTTAACGTTCCAGTTTTATCAAACATTACCACATCAATTTTTTTAGCAATTTCCAGGGCATCTGCATTTTTGATAAGCATCCCACTGTTCGCCGCCATAGTTGTCGAAATAGAAGTTACTGCAGGAATAGCTAAACCAAGAGCATGAGGACAAGTAATAACGATAACAGTTATAGACAGAGACAGAGCAAATAAGATTCCAGCGCCTACTCCATACCAGAAAATGAAGGTTCCAGCACCAACAAAAATCGCAATTAAAGTGAGGTAGAATGCTGCCCTGTCGGCTAGCTTTTGCACCTTAGGTTTTGAAGTGATAGCCTGTTCTACTAGTTTTATTATTTGAGCGATAGCTGTATCTTCCCCCGTTTTTGTAACACGGAAACGGATGGCACCCTCGGCGTTTATTGTTCCTCCAAGGACTGTCGAATCTTTCTTCTTAGAAACAGGTTTTGACTCCCCTGTAACCATAGCTTCGTTAACTGAGGTCTCGCCTTCCACAACTATTCCGTCAATTGGGACTTTCTCGCCAGGTCTCACAAGAACTATGTCATCAACTTTCAATTCAGATGTGGGAACTTCGGAGACATTTTCACCTTTAATCAAATTGGCGGTCGGAGGAATCAATTTTACCAATTCTTTTAGAGCGCCTGAAGCACTTCTTTGAGCTCTCATCTCCATCCAATGTCCAAAAAGGATGAATGTTGCTAAAGTGCTTATTTCCCAATAGAAATCCGGCGCTTTGAATAAGAAAGTAGCAGCTAAACTGTAGAGATATCCTGCGAGCAGTGCGATACTGACTAGAACATTCATGTCCAGTGTATGCATCTTAAAAGATTGGATTGATCCCTTGTAGAATACTAAACCTCCGTACAAAATCACGATGGATGCAGCAATCGCAAGGATTAGGTTTAAGTAAAAAGATAGGGGCAATGTATAGCCTATCCATGCTTGAATTGATGGTGATAAAATTAACACCGGAATGGTGAAAATAGCAGCAACAATGAAACTTCTTTTAAACTCAGCTTCCATCATAGCGTGGTGATCGTGCATTGCAGGTTTTTGTGCTCCGGTTTTCATTGACATGTTCATAGCTTCGTGTTCGATGTGCCCCTTGGGACCTTTATCCATGCTACTGTGATGTTCACAATTAACTGGGCATTTCTTTAGCCCGTCTATTATTTCCTTGGCAGAGGTCATGCCTTTGTGAACTTTGACTTTGAGCAATCCGTTAATCGGATCAAAGGATGACTCTACAACATGCGGCAATGCATTTACCATGGCCTCAACCTTACAGGTACATTCAGGAGAAATGTAGTCCTTAACCTGAAGTGTTATGGTCTCAAAGTTCATTTCCACTAGAAAAAGCCTCTAGAGCTCTATTGCTTGAAATCAAATAAAAACTTATACGTTTGGAACATTGTTGAGCACAGGTTCTATTTCTTAATAATTAGTGACTCCGACGTTAATTGCCGTATTCTTCTTACAACTCTCTTGAAGCTAAGTTGATAAGAAGAAGAAGAGCAAAATTTCATTTTTTCCAATCTTCTTCTTCTACCAGTTAAAGGATGCCTCGCTGTAGGAAACTTGCTCCACGTTTGGTTTTCGGTGAAGGTCCAACGATGGTGGCGCAGTACAGAGACGAAGCCAAAGGCTTTGACGGCTAAATCATACGCAAATGGCAAGAGCCCAAAGTCGTCATCCAAGACGCTATCACAAAAATCTGCGCCTAACTCTTTTTTTCTTTCATGCAATATCTAATCGGTTAAGATTTACTGTTTTTCGATACTTGATTATCACAGCAAGAGAGAATGCAGAGAGAAGCAAAGGCAGAATTACCAACCAAGATAATTCTTGAAATGAAGGTGTGAGCTTTGCCGATGCTGAGTTATTCATGTACTTGGGTAAAGCCTGATTTAAATTAAATTCTCTAAAGGATAATCAGATTTCATCCAACGCTGGAGTTGAATCGAACTAAGTTTAGATAATTCTTCTGAGCTAAAGAAATGAAACTAATACTGAATCTCAGAAACCTTGACCAAGCCCAGGCAGCAAGTTTGACAAAAAACCACTTAAGTAAACTCAATCACATAATATAACAGGAACGGTATATGCCAAAGAAAGTCTTGGCAACAACAATAATCATAACAATCTTAGCATCAGTCTTAGTCATGCAAGTTGTTGAGGTTACAAATGCTGACCCATTCTTTATTTTTCATGAAGTTGACCCAGTTCCAGGTACAATCCCACCTAGCATAACAATATTTAGTCCTCAAAACAACCAAACATATTATTCAGATAGAATTATCATTAGTTTCAATGTTAGCAAACCCCAGCTAGGTAATAATAGCACTGCCATTATAGACGTAAAATTTACTCTGGATAAAGATACTACAGAGGCTTTCTCTATTTGGAGAGGGGGAAGTGCATCAAACTCAAATGCTGTCCCAGAATTTGACACCATTTTTTCTTCACTGTCATTATCGACAGGAAATCAACAATTAATGTGATTGCAGAAGGAATAGTTTATCTTGCTAACCTAAGTATTTTCTTTACTTGACGGTGTTTCAACAGTCTATTTCACGCATTGGCGATCAAACAACACAGTTAAGCCCAATACCGTCACAAGTCTCAACACCAAATCCAACACAACTCCAATCTATCCAGTTAATCTTCACTGGTTCAATGACCTCTCCATACTTCAAATCAAAACCTAAATTCATTCTATTTGATGAATCCAACATTCATTCGCAATAGTTATTGTTTTATGGCTTGGGTACCATTGGTTTACTTTAGGAGAAAGAAAGGTAAACCAATGAAGAGAAGGATAGCTCTTTTTGCGCTCATACTTGCTAATATCTGTATTGATTGGGGTATTGCCCATTGGGAAAGTGGAAGCTAATCCTTATCTGCTTTACAGGCAAGTTACACCTGACCCAAATACTGTTCCTCCAAAAATTACCGTTAGTAACCTTCAAAATGGCACAGAATCTTCTTCAGACTTAGTGATTGTTCATTTGAATGTAGTTAGACCACAATTAAGTGATCGTTGGTCAGGTATTACGTCAATAAAGTTTTCAGTGGATGGTAGTAGTGACAAAACAACAGTCTACTCTAAGAGATGGACTGAGATAGTTGATATGAAATCAACAAACACTAACGAGATTAGCACTGGCTTTTATTTACCTCCTTTGGCTAAAGGAAACCATACCTTAACAATCCAAGCAGAAGGAGCTGTAGTTCCAAAACCAGGGCTAGACTACTTCTATGTAAATAGCACTTCAACAACAACTTTTACAGTGTTAAACCCAACAGTAGTTTACTAAATTTTCGCCAACTTATTCTTAATCGCCTCATAAGTATTATTACTGTTTTGTTGCTGTCTTAGTATCATGGAAATACGTTAAGAGAAGAAAGAAGTTAACAAGTAGGCAAGTTTTCTCTTTAAAGAGATTAAGATAGTCAAGAAATGTAAAACTTCATAAGGCAACAGCAACCAAGCGATTGGTGGATATGAGAAAGATAGTATCTGCCTTTCCTTACGTTCTTCGTTACTCTCTAACTTTTTGTCAGAGAAACTTTAGACAAAACAGTTTGACAAAAGACCACTTAAACAAACTTAACTGCATAATATAGCAAGAACTCAAATGACAAAAACTCTTAGTGCCATCGGACGTATTTTGGAACTGCACTCGACTGCCCCACTTTAGCTTGGCTACAAACTCTACTTTCTCATTGACATGCAACTAGAAGAGTCCGCCTAACCCTTCCTTCCCCAGACGCACCCAACCGAATGCAGACGCAACCAAAACTTGCCTCGCAGTTCATTCAACAAAACCAACCCAAACCAAACCCCCTACAAAATGCAATACCATGTCGTCTTCTTCTTCAATAGACAAACGCTTGGTTGTGATCGCATATACCTTGGTTTATTAATCAACATAATTGATTAGAAAGGCTCTAGAGTTACATTCAACACATAGCCCGCAAGCTCAACTCCTCTATTTTGCATCAGAGCCATGTTTGTTTTGGGGATGACGATTCTGCCGTCTTGGCTCATCCTTGCCAAAAAAACCTGTAAAGTATTCCATACACCAATGACGATGAGGGTTACTTTTAGGGTTTGATTTGTTTCCAGCGTGTACTTCCACCGAACGTACTTGGAGACTTGGAAGCGGTTTCCCCTCTGCAGCTTTGTGGAAAAGCTTACTTTCTTATTCAGCGGCAACTAGACCAATCCTCCTTTGCCAACCTTTTGCAGACGGACAAAGACGCAACCAGAGTCGACTCCTAAGCCTAAACGACGAAAGCAACTTGGAACAAACGTCCCCATTTTTTTGCTGCAGAGGTGTTGTTGTTCTTTTGACATGTTATTCTCATACCTTTTTTGCTATACGAATAATTCTCCTGAGTGCTTTTGTCTCGTCTAGCCTTATATCGTATTTTGTCAGATAGAACCAAGCTTGCTACGGCAACAATCTCGCATTAAGCTTGATTAGCCAAGTTAATCACACTAGGTGCAGCGAGGAACAAAATAGTTTATAAGTAACCCTTATGCCTGCGGCTTTTCTTGGGTCATTGTAGCAGTTTAACTTCTTTTTCCAAAAAGGCTGTTGGATTTTTAACAAACTGTTAAATCTTCATAAGCCTCTGGATTTGGCGATGAGAAAGCATTCAGTCAACATAGCCCTTTTCAAACGAATATTGGAGAAAATAGACAAGGAAGCTTCAAAACAGAAACGATCAAGAAGTGAATATATTGAACTTCAGTTTGAGACTTTGCTTTTCAGATCGAATGAGCAAGAATGAGTAACAGTATTGAAAAGATTCTTAGTCAAAAGACCTTAAATCCTCAAGCATCCTACTAAACGATTAGAGTTGTCATAACGAACCACTAAGATAGTTAAATTGCCAATAAACAACCTTAAACCTCTGCACTAATGGCTTATTGTCGCAAACACGACAGCACACAAACCAATCCAGCAACGAATTTATAATCTCCAAGGGTTCTGAGCTGTACACTCAAGGGTCATTAGTAGGATTTGGCCAACAATATTGCTTAAAAATTTATGTTTATCCAAGTCAACACTTCTCGAAGAGCGTCTTTTATGGCATAAAGCCCGATTGTGCTTAAGGTGCAAGGTTGGCAAATCAAAAATACCACTGCCCTCTAAATATTGTAAACATGACCTCATATCCACCAAGTCTCTATGAAATTCTGCGAAAACTTTGGCAAACACCAGTACGCCCATACGAACAAATCCTTTCATTGCCTATTTTAGAAGATTTCAATGAACTGATTGATGCTATTTATCATGCTAGCTTCCTCACAGAAGAAGGGCGAAAGATTTGGTTCCCCTGTAGTCTACTGTTCCCCTGAAGATATAGAGACAGGAAAAATTACAAATATATCAATTTTCGGAATATTAACTTGATACACAGAGGGATTTTAGCATTCACGAGTTACTCAAATTAGCTCCTGCAGTAGATCCCACTCAAGTCTTAATTGCAGTATCAAAGTTTGGGGCTAAAATGAAAATTTGGGGCTTGATTGAAATGGGGAGTGAATGGTGGGATTTTAATCGGCATGAAATTTCACACGCATCTGAGCCTCCAAATGCGTTAACAATCTTATCAAGAAGTCCTGGTGAACTTGTAATCTCGCGATCAGGTCGAATATTAATTGTTTTAAGCCAAGGAGAGATACATCAATCACAAAGTACCATTTTCGCAATAAGACCTATTGTCAAGTTCTTTAATGACGGTGTCCGAAAGCTTGACGCTGACTATCACATTGCTCTGCAAAATCTTAATCCAAAAATCGATGATAGAACTGACCTGTCGCAAAGAGACTATATTTTTTTCATAGAGAGGCTTCTAAACGGCATTAGAGAGAAACGGCATGGAGGGACAATTCTGATAATTCCTGATGAGATTGATACAAATGATACGCGGTTGAAAGACCGGATTAACATTAAGTACAAGTGCAAATTTGAAGCTTTGAGTATTCTTGTTAACGAAAAGTCTAGAAGAACTCTCCGAGATAATACTCTTAAAGAATTGACTGAAAAAGAAACAATCACCAAAGACGATTTCGGTCCTTTTTTTATTGCCTAAATAATCTAATGTGGTATTGAAAAAACTCAAGCGTGCTATATCTTTTCTCTCGTCTGTTTCAGCAGTAATTGGCTGTCTTGTCTTAACTGATAAATTAAGCCTGATTGGTTTTGGAGCAGAAATTACCGCAACTTCTCCGAGTCTTAAGACTGTCAAAGTAGTCAGCAATTCCGGGCAAGTCGTAGGTGAAGATAAGAATATCGAGAATTATGGCACTCGACACAGGTCAGCCTTTAGATTTTGCTCTAGTTTTGAGGATTCCGTAGCTTTCGTTGTTTCGCAAGATGGGCCTATAAGGACCATTAAAAGGGTTGGTTCCGAACTTTTTGCTTGGTCGGATATAGATGTGACGTTAATGGGCTTCTAGTGTTTCACTTTTCTGAGATAGAACAACTTTGATTGAGCACCTGACGGAGCCCTTGCGTTGAGGGAAGTTGATAAAAAGAAAATGATATTAAACCTTAACCTTAACTCCTACTTGAAGAGCGAAGTCTAAATTGCTTGAGCTCGCTCGATCTTGCGCAATGCAGTTAACCTTGAGCGGGTAACGTTTGCAGCATCAATTTTGAGTTTTCGGGCTATCTCATGATCCGAGAGTTTATCTTTTTTTAAGCGCAAAATTTGCTTGTCACGATCAGTCAACACCAATACCGAGTCCCTTCTTAGAAGACCCATTCTCCAGGTCAGTTTTGTTTGCACCATGAGCTTCCAAGGCAAAGCTGGTCATAGCCATAGCCAACCTTGCCGGTCCAACTTCCCTAATTGCACCGAACAAATTTAGGTTAAGCCTTATGTTTCCATCATGGGCTAAATCCAATTTTCTTTAGATTAGTACTTGTTGATATTAATTCTGGGTCCTTCTGTCTCGTTTGTTTATTTTAGAAGCGCATTCACGGTGTACATGGACTTGTCCTTATTAGGTTGAGCAGACGATACTTTTCGGTAAGCCACGACATTAAAGGTAGCTTGGGGATTAATCGGTGAATTTCAAATTGAATAAAAAAACCGCAGCTATTTTGGCAGCTTTGGCAATTGCGGTTTCATTAATCCTGATTGCTCTGGTTTACATCAAATTTCAGTTTCCGTTAGATTTTCAGGGAACTTACGTTATCCTTTTCCTAACAGCTTTCGGGTTAAACCTCATACCGTTTGCTGGTCCCTCAAATTTGTTGATTGCATCTACCGCTGCTATCGGCATGGCAAACGCAAACATGGAAACTTTGCTACTTATCGGTTTTATTATAGCGCTTGCAGCCGCGGCGGCAAAAGGTATCTATTATGTGGTTACCTTCTTTGTTAATAGACATCTTAGCCAAAAAAGCAGGGCAAAATTAGATGCTGATGCTGTGAAGATTCGGCGTTGGGCGTTTTGGCTGCTTTTTTTGGCTGCTGCTACCCCAATTCCAGATGAACCAGTCGTTATTCCACTGGGACTTATGAAGTATAGCCCAGCAAGATTCTTTACCGCCTACTTTTTGGGCAAACTCTCAATCACTGTGGCAGGGGCTTTTTTGGGCAGTTTCGCTGGCAGCCTCTTCTCTGAGTGGTTAAATCCTTTGGCTATGATAGTGATTTCGATTGTGTTAACTGTCGTTATCACAATTATTCTTTTGAAGGTGGATTTGGGCAAGCTGGCGGAAAAGTACCTGCACAGAAAAAAGCCTAGCCAAAAACCCCAAGAACCTCAAGAAAAACTAAATAACCCCGAACCAACGCAGTAGAGAGACCAAGATGCCTACAAAACAACGCCGATACCCCTTAAAGGCAAAGGAAGCTAAGCAAATCATAGAGGAAGCCTCCGAAAAACTCAAACTCGACATTTAGACTTGAAAGCCAATGTGGAAATCGTCGAGTCGGATGTCGGCGAAATCTACCTCATCGAAGGAAAACCAATTCTCTACAAGTCAGACGACAAAATTTTGCCGACACTTCTCTTCACAGAATTCACCTCTAAAGCCCCAAAAATCGTGGTTGATATGGGAGCCATCCCCTATGTGTGCAAAGGCGCAACAGTTATGGCTCCTGGAATCGTGCGTATCGAAGGGGAATTCGTTGTGGGTGATCTCGTTTTAATCGTGGACATGAAGCATGGTAAAGCCTTAGCGCTTGGCGAAAGCCTACTTGACGCGGAAATCGCCAAACAAACCAAAAAAGGACCCGTAGCAAAAACTGTGCATTATGTTAGCGACAAAATCTGGGATTACATAAAAAATCTAACTGAATAAATTATCTTATTTTTTATTCGAAGCTAAGTTGCAGGATCCAATTTTGCAAGTGGAAATTCAAGGGTAAACCGCGTGCCTTTTCCAACCTCACTGTCTACACTCACTTTACCATTTAATGCTTCAGTTAACTTCTTGACGACGGCCAAACCGAAGCCTTGACCCTTCGATTTAGTTGTAAATAAAGGTTTGAACAGTTTGTCCCTGATTTCCGGTGATATGCCCAAGCCAGTGTCCGCAACGATGATAATTACCGCATCATCTTTATGGACAGCGTCTAAAGTCAAGCTCCCCCCATTAGGCATGGCTTGGATTGCGTTTGAACACAGGTTTGTTAATATCCTCTTCATCGCTGAAGGGTCAGTAATTAGATTACTAAAAAAAGGTTCAATAGAATAAGCTGTTTTCGTGTTTTCAGGAACCCTTAAGGCTGAAAAAACATCTTCAACAAGCTTTGTTAAATTGGTTTCTTCAAGCGAAGGCTTCAAAGGTTTAGCGAAGTCTTGAAGGTCGGTGACAATCTTGTTTATGTAAAAAGCGTTATCCTCGATGGATTGCAAGGATTCTTTAAGACATTTCTTGGCTTCGCTTTCAGGCAAGACTTCCAATTCTTTTTTCGAAAGGAACAAATCGCCAATCATAGCTTGCAACGGATTACGGATATCATGCCCAACCATGCCGGCGGTAGCTCCAATTGCAGCTAAGCGTTCAGAATCCCGCAGTTGTGCCTCTAAATTTTTACGCTCAGTTACATCATTAAATAAGATAGCGACTTTACGGATTTTTTCTTCGCCCACTGGAAAAGCAAAAACATCATAATAACGATTTAGCGCTTTCGCCTCATTAGTAACTCTCATTGACTCGCCTGTTAAAGCAACTTTACCGTAGAGCTCAAACCAATAAGCCTCATGATTTGGAACAAGACTGCGCATAAGTTTTCCTTTTGCGTCATGCAGTCCTGTCTGCCGCTCAAAGGAAGCATTGACTTCTAAAAAACGGTAATCAAAGGGCTTGCAAGCTTCGTCAAAAACCATTTCGACAATACAGAAACCCTCATCAATTGAATCAAACAATGTGCGGTATTTCTCTTCGCTTGCTTTCAAGGAGAGTGTGCGATTTTCGACCGTTTCTTCCAGTTTTTTACGTTCGACAGCATAGTTTATGGCTCGAACTAGTAAAGATCCATCAATTTTTCCTTTGATTAAATAGTCTTGGGCGCCTTTACGCACTGCTTCCAAAGCTAAGGTATCATTTGTGAACGCAGTTAAAATAATGATGGGGACATTCTTAGCTATCGCTTGTATACTTTCAAAAGTGTTTATTCCTTGGCTGTCAGGCAATCCAAGATCCAGCAAAACCGCATCGATGTTTCCCACCACTAAACGGTCTATGCCTTTTGAAAGCCTATCAGCCCGCTCAACATTATTCACGTCAATATTTTGCTCTCGCAACATCTCTTGGATGAGTCGGGCGTCGCCAACATTGTCTTCAATTACAAGGATTCTTAATTTTTACTACTCCTTTGGCGGCAATTTTACTATTGTAAACCAGAACTGTTCTAGTGCATGCATAATTTCGACGAAACGGTTTAGATCTACTGGCTTTGTGATGTAAGCGTTTGCATGTAGATTGTACGTCTTTATGATATCTTCGTCCGCTTTTGAAGTTGTAAGGACTACAACAGGAATATGCTGCAGTTTTGGGTCTTTTTTTATTTCAGCCAATACTTCACGCCCATCCTTTTTGGGCAAATTAAGGTCTAACAGAATTAGGTCAGGCATAGGTGCGTTTGCAAAAGAGCCTTCCCGATGAACAAATTGCATGGCTTCAACACCATCTCTAGCAACATAAATTTCATTCAGCACTTTAGCGTCTTTTAGAGCTTCCTTGGTCAAGCGAACATCTCCAGGATTGTCTTCAACCAACAGAATGTCTACTGGGCGTGTTTCGATTTTTTGGGCAATATATCGCTTCATTTTTCTGAATCGCTCCTGTTTCTTTTACTTAATGTAAAGTAGATAGTTGAACCTTTTCCCATTTGTGATTCTATCCAAATCCGTCCTCCATGTCGCTCAACGATTCTTTTGCATACAGCAAGCCCAATTCCAGAGCCAGGATACTCTTCTCGAGTGTGCAATCGTTGGAATATCTTGAATAAGCGGTCATAGTATTCAGGAGATATGCCAATTCCGTTATCGCGCACTGAAAACAAGTAATCGGTATCTCGTACTTGAGCAGAGACATGCACATGTGGAGCTTGGTCACCATGGAACTTTATTCCGTTTCCAATCAAATTTTGGAACAACTGAACAAGCTGCCCTCCATCAGCCATAACCATGGGGAGTTTATCGTGAGTTACCATGGCTTTATTTTCAGCAATGGAAGTTTTCAGGTTCAAAAGCGCTATTTCAAGAGTAGATTCAATGTCTGTAGGCTCAAAAGGCTTGCCAAGTCGAGCCACACGAGAGTAAGTGAGCAGGTCATCAATTAACCCTCTCATTCGGTTAGCACCATCAACGGCATAACCTATGAATTCGTCCGCATCTGAGTCCAGTTTTCCTTTGTATCTTCGCTCAATAAGCTGTACATAACTTGCCACCATACGTAAAGGCTCCTGCAAGTCATGCGAAGCTACGTAAGCAAACTGTTCAAGCTCTGCGTTAGATTGCTTTAGTTTTTCTGATGCTTGCACAATTTCATATTCCATTGATTTGCGTTCAGTAATGTCTCGGTTGCTGGAGCGTCGACCTAACCATTTGCCAGTACCATCAAAAACTGGCTGGCAGGCATGAGAAATCCAGCGTTCTTCGCCATCGCGGGTAATGATTCGAAAATCAACCTCATGCCGCTCCTCTTCAGTTATCGATTCAAAATGCGAGCCGACAAGCGTTTTGTCGTCTGGATGAATAATTTTAGAAAACAGCTTAGAATCATCGATAAACTCATCCGGAGTATAACCAGTAAACTTTACAGATGAAGGAGACATATACAGCATCTTACCGTCGGGTGCAACCCAGTATTCCAAGTCGTACGCAAAGTCCGCAACCGTCCGAAGCTTTACTTCGCTTTGGCGCAAAGCTTCTTCAGCTTTTTTACGTTCTGTAATATCTCTTGCTGCGGCAAATACTCCCTGTATTTCTCCTTGAGTGTTTAGATAAACTCGGGCATTGTACAAAACGTCAGTTATTTTACCAGATTTGCTCCTAATTGCGAGTGGGTAATCTGTGACTAAACCTTCGGTGAAAACTTTCTGGTAACCTGCCCTTGCCTGTTCTGGCTCAGTGAAATAGTCAGAAAAATCGCTGCCTATGAGTTCTTCACGGGAGCACCCAGTAACGTCTTCAGTAGATTTGTTAACATCAGTGATTTTCCCGTCCTTGCTGATTGTAACCAAAGGGTCTAAACTTGCTTCAAGCAAACTCCTTGCGTACAATGAAGCAGCCAACAACTTTTCCTCGGCAATTTTACGGTTTGCTGTCATCTGGTTGAATGCATAGGAAAGCTCACTTACCTCATCCTGGCGCTTTGTTTCTATAACATAGTCAAGGTTTCCTGAGCTCACGGTGTTGATTCCGTTTTGAAGTTCTGCCACCGAACTTAAAGTTCTTCGGAAAACCAGCAGGTAAATTGTTGCTAATAATGCGCCGAATGCGGCCACCAGAGAAACGATGAGTATGGTGTTTGTATCGTTGGCTTGATGAGCTTCAGTGTCAAATGAAATTGACAATTGAGAAGCGTCAAGGTTAAGCGCCTGATTTTGTTCTGTCATGTTTCCCCATCTATCTTGAAAGGGTTGTAACTCTCTAACGCTTACAGTTCTAGGAGTGGTTTGTAGATAGGAAACAACTTCTCCAAAAGTTGCGTTGAGACTTCGCAGGTCTCGGCTAATATTGGTTGCAAACTGCTGTTGTTGGTCATTATTCAGCGTGATAGATGAAAAGGCACTGGAGAGGGAAGAAAAGTTTGCTTGCCATTGGACAAGTGAAGTGTCTTGTTGGTAGAGGAAATATTCGATTGAAATACTGCTCAGGTTTCCTGCTCCACGTTGGATGTTATTGGCGACGTTTTCTTGAGCTTTAAGATTAGCCACCCGCTGCGTGCTCGTTGCTACGGATGCACCAATAATAACCAATATTATGGTGAAGACCACGATGCATATTATAAACTGGGTTTTTATTTTCATGTTTCTTGCTCACAAAGTAT
The DNA here is from genome assembly GCA_963741295.1 of Candidatus Bathyarchaeota archaeon. Lineage (GTDB taxonomy): Archaea > Thermoproteota > Bathyarchaeia > Bathyarchaeales > Bathycorpusculaceae > Bathycorpusculum. The sequence goes on along the minus strand of CAVUHI010000019.1, from coordinate 230,556 downwards.
TACGTTTGGATGAACCTTGCCGAACCTTGACTCATTTTCGCAAACTCTGACATTTTTTTCACTAAAGCAAAGCCTCGAAACAAACTCAATTGAACTATAATAAAAAACTGCATTTTCATAAAAACATTTGCCATAATCACAAAAACAAAAACAAATACGTTTAATCTATAAAAACCTACCAAGGCACCAAAAAGGTCGTTCAGTTGACCAACCTTGCGATAACGTTAAAATCACCAATCCGAATATCCAGAGATGGGTACGTGTTGTATATGCATCCTGTATATGCACCCTAACCTACAAGATTAAAATTACTAAGAAAAGAAAAGATGTTGTTTGCAGCCCGTTGTTGGGCTATATTGCTAATGTTACTGGGCTTTGACGTATCCTGTGTTCTGCTCTGATGTTCTCCTTGCTCCTCCAATCAAGCACTTCTATGCGCTTTTTACTTAGGAGGTGATCCGGCCGCAGGTTCCCCTACGGCCACCTTGTTACGACTTTTCCCTCCTTACGAAACTTAGATTCGATGCCGCCACGAAAGACGGCGCCTCACCCAAGAGTCGCTCGGATGGAACGACGGGCGGTGTGTGCAAGGAGCAGGGACGTATTCACCGCGCGCTAATGACACGCGATTACTAGGGATTCCATGTTCACGAGGGCGGGTTGCAGCCCTCGATCCCAACTACGGCAGGCTTTCGAGATTGCCTTCCCCTTTCGAGGTCGGAACCCATTGTACCTGCCATTGCAGCTCGCGTGTGGCCCGGGAGATTCGGGGCATACTGACCTGCCGTGGCCCGCTCCTTCCTCCACTTTATCAGTGGCGGTCTCCTCAGTGTGCCCAGCTCAAAGCTAGTTGCAACAGAGGACGCGGGTCTCGATCGTTGCCTGACTTAACAGGACACCTCACGGCACGAACTGGCGACGGCCATGCACCTCCTCTCAGCTCGTCTAGGCAAGACCTTTAATCTGGCCTTCATACTGCTGTCGCTCCCGGTGAGATTTCCGGCGTTGACTCCAATTAAACCGCAAGCTTCACCCCTTGTGGTGCTCCCCCGCCAATTCCTTTAAGTTTCAATCTTGCGATCGTACTCCCCAGGCGGCAGGCTTAACAGCTTCCCTGCGGCACTAGAACGGCACGTGGCCGTCCAAACACCTAGCCTGCATCGTTTACAGCTGGGACTACCCGGGTATCTAATCCGGTTCGCTCCCCCAGCTTTCATCCCTCACCGTCGGGCGCGTTCTAGCAGACAGCCTTCGCCACTGGTGGTCTTCCCGGGATTATAGGATTTCACCCCTACCCCGGAAATACCGTCTGCCTCTCTCGTCCCCTAGCCAAGCAGTATCCCCCGCAATCCAACGATTAATTCGGTGGATTTAACAAGGGACTAACTTAGCCAGCTACGGATGCTTTAGGCCCAATAAACATCCACACCACTCGGAGAGCTGGTATTACCGCGGCGGCTGACACCAGACTTGCCCTCTCCTTATTCCCCCAGCGTTCTAGACTGGGTAAAAGCCTTCCTCAGCGGATGGCACTCGGGATAGCCCTGTCAAGCTTTCGCTTATTGCAAAGTTTTCGCGACTGCTGCGCCCCGTAGGGCCTGGGCCCTTGTCTCAGTGCCCATCTCCGGGCTCCCGCTCTCACGGCCCGCACCGGTAAAAGGCTTGGTGAGCCATTACCTCACCAACAACCTGATCGGTCGCGGCCTCATCCTTGGGCGTCGTCAAAGAGCATAACCTTAACAACTTTTTGGCAAAGACTCATTCCAGAGTTCTTCACCTATCGAGAATTAGCCCCAGTTTCCCGGGGGTGTTCCGGTCCCAAGGGCAGATTAGCCACGTGTTACTGAGCTGTGTGCTGCGCCTCTTTTTGGCTGAAGCGCTCAACTAGCATGTCTTAGTCCTATCCCGATAGCAGTGGGGTCCGGCAGGATCAACCGGAGTTATGCACTCCATATTGATTTCTGCGGATCTTTACTATCATGTTTTTTGTGTGGTACGTTCTGCACTTTTCGCATATTTATGCCTAACTGGATTTGGAGGAAGAAACATCCACATTATACGTCAAAGCCCAATTCAGACCTAACTGAGCAATTAGTCAGGTCCACATTTCCTATTTTTTTGTCCCCGCAATTGGAGGCCAACTCCGTCATTCCTGCAAGGCGTAATCGCCGTTTCGGTAGGGGTTGAGCCGCCGCCATGTGAAAATTGCGGGGCTAGCAATTATAGCTGAATTCTAACAGAAGCCTAGTCAACTGATATAAACGTTTCTTTTCCATCCACACTAAGATTGTTGAATCCGACTGAGCGTAGAAATGATGTGTTTGTGAGGTATTGGATAAATAATTTAGGCGTTTATAATGCTTTTTTACCTTTTTTCAGATTTTCCTATTGCAGGAGTCCTTTTTTTCCCAATTTAAAATATCTGAGTAACCAGTCGTCGAAACAGGAAATTTGCTGTTTTGCATAAACTTTTTTTGGTTATGCATGAACCGCCCCCGCACATTTGCATTAAGACAAGCGGAGGAATCTACATTCAACTCAGAGTGCCACGATTTAATGAAAATAGGCAACTCGTTTTTCACATGTTAATGGCGGCGGAAAATACCAGTAGCGACTTACGCCTATATAGAGTCTGCAATTAAGGTCTAATAAGATCCAAATGATGAAGCACTATTAAGCGTATTAACCAAAAAGGTAATTTAGAAAAATTATGGTTTGGAAATCTCAGTTGTGTCTTCTGCTTTGCGTTTCCTAAAGAGGATGAACACATGACCGCGAACTTCCACCAGTGCAGAATTTGTTTTCTCAGCTGCTTCGGCCGCGATTGCTTGAGCTGTAACTTCATCCTGCATCGCAGCGGGCAAAATCCTGACTTTCACCATCTTGGTTCTCTGAAGTTGCTTCTCAATTTCAGCTGCTAGTTGTGACGTTAAACCTTCTTTACCAACCCAAATCGTTGGGTTCTCATCTTTCAAAACATGCCTAACATGGCGTTTCATTCGGGTTGTTATCTTGCTCAAGTTCTCTGTACTCCTGTTTCTCTTTTAGCGGTATACGAGTTTGGTTGCCGCAGTTTAAACATGTTACTACAACGTGTGGCTCTCTTTTCTGTTTTATCCTAACTCGGCAGTTAACGCCATGCACGAATAGGCTATTGCATTCTTTGCATGTTTCCCGCTTAAACTCGATGGGTATGCGGATTTTGGCAGCCATAGCAATCTTTCTTGCAGACAAAACGTACTGCATAGCCAGCTTGGGGTTAGATCTGCCAATCTTTTTGGCTTGCTCAAACAGAATTTGAATTCGCTGGCGCGCGATTTGCTTCACATTAGTTTGCTGTTTCATGGATCGACCAAACAATCCCAAAGGGCGCTATCCAATTACATAATGCTTGCGTTTGAATCAATTGGCTTTCTGCAATAGCTCGAGCTTCAACTGTTTGAGCGCTTCAGCCATTATCAGAGGCTTATGCTTCAACGTCTTCTGTGCCTTTGAAGTGTCAAGTGAAGAATCCATGGGGCGTTTTGCCGGCCAAGTGAATTGCGAAGACAAAACCGAATCGATTAAGCTCTTGTCTAAATCGAAAGCGTCGGCAATTTGCTCAGCAAAGTCTAATCGACTAACCCTGGTTGCACCGCACGCATGGTAAATTCCAGTGAGTCGTCGCTCTATGACTTCCAGAGTCATCTCCGCCAGGTTAGTGTTAAGCGTTGGCGTGTTCCATTGGTCAGTTACGATTTTGACGCGTTCGCCTTTTCGAAGAGTTTCAATCAGCCAGAGGGCAAAGTTGACTTTTCCAGCCGCTGGAGTGGAACCGTAGATTACGCTGGGCCTACCTATGAAGTATTCGGGTTGGGCTTGAACGATTTCTTCGGCTTTCAGTTTGGTTAATCCATAGTAGTTGATGGGGTCGGGTTTGTCCGTTTCTTTGTAGTTGCCTTTTTCGCCGCTGAAAACGTAGTCTGTTGAAATGTAAATCAGAAATGAGCCTGCACTTTGGGCGGCTTCAACGATGTTTTTTGTGCCTTCAACGTTTATTTTCCAAGCAAGTTCCTTATTGGTTTCGCATTTATCGACGTCTGTTAATGTTGCTGCGTGGACTACGACATCGGGTTTTATGGTTTTGAAGGCTTCATCGACCTGTGTCTTCCCTGAAATGTCCAGTTTAACGAAGTTGCCGTATATGGATAGACTTTGGATGTCAGAAGAGTAAACTTCCATTCCTTTGGTTAGTGCGAGTTGGGCAAGTTTTGACCCGTACAGTCCGCTTGCGCCCGTAATTAGGAGCTTCAATGGATGCCACCGAGTTTCCAGGGTGTTGGATGCAAGATAACTTCTGTGGCAAAGGGTGTCCACCAGTGCTCGTTGTCAAGGTACCATTTAACGGTTGACTCCAAAGACTTCTCAAAGCTACACTTTGGTTTCCATCCCAGTTCAGCTCTGACTTTTGTGGAGTCCAAGCTGTATCGGGTGTCATGTCCTGGGCGGTCTTCAACGAAAGTTATTAGGCTTTCGGGCTTGTTGAGTTGGCAGATGATTTTTTTGACGATTTCAATGTTTGTAATTTCGTTGCCTGCTGAGACATTGTAGATTTCCCCGGCTCTGCCCTTCTCTAGTACAGTGCTTAGAGCTTCACAATGGTCCTGCACATCTATCCAATCGCGAATGTTGGTTCCTTTTCCGTAAATTGGAATGGGAAGGTCTCTTAAGGCGCGGATTACTGTTTTAGGAATTAGTTTTTCTGGAAGTTGGTAGGGACCAAAATTGTTGGTACAGCGTGTAATTGACACATTTAAGCCGAAAGTCCGATGGTATGATAGTACGAACATATCTGCGGCGGCTTTGGAAGCGGAATAGGGATTTGATGGTTTGGGGGGTGTATTTTCGGTAAAAGAACCCTCGAGTGCTTCACCGTAAACCTCATCAGTAGAAACTTGCAAGAGCCTGGCTTTATGGTTATGTCTACGTATGGCTTCGAGAATAATGAAGGTGCCCACAGTGTTGTTCTGCAAGAAAACGTTCGGGTCTGAGATGCTTCGGTCAACATGAGTTTCCGCCGCAATGTTCACTACTGCATCGACTTGGTGGATGAGCCTATTCATGAGTTGTGGGTTACAGATGTCTCCTTTGATGAAGGTGTAGCGTTTGTCGTTTTCTATTTCATGCAGGTTAGCTGGGTTAGCGCCTATGCCCATTTTGTCAACGTTTATCAGTTCAATATCAGGGTACTTAGCAAGCATCAGCCTGCAGAAGTTGCTTCCGATAAATCCTAAACCGCCAGTAACTAACAGTTTCATATTTCATCACTTGTGGGGTGGGATATTCCAATCCCAAGGTTTACCAACACGTGCATCATCTTTTTTACCATTTATGCTTTTGGGGATAAGTGTTGGGTCATCCCAAGCGCGCCTTTCTTCATCTGGGTCTTTTGCATCATATAAATTGGTTGTGAAGTAAAGCAACATCGCAGGTTCATTGCCAACTGCTTTAAACCCATGCCAATAATGACCAGGGACACGCACTAATTGCAAGTCAGAGCCGCTGCTGACAATTTCATCTAACTCGCCAGTTTCTTCATCAAAGGCACAGATTTTTATTGTACCTTTCAACGCCAAAAAATAATCATTTTGCCCTCGCAGATGTCGATGCCAAGCGCGAATGATGCCTGGAAAAGTGAACGAGTGGTTAGCTTGAAGGATGGTATCTTCCTCGAAGAGGTCTTTCCAGTCTGTACGCATAACTTCTGTGAAGAAGCCTCTTTCGTCTGGAAGCCGACGCAATTGCCTAATTCTTATACCTTGTAACATGAGTTATACCTTGTTTACTTTCAATCTCATCGTTTAAAAAACTTTATAATAGTTGCCTTTTTAAAGGTTAAACTTCCACTTCTGAGTAGTCGCCCACATGCAGTTTTATTGTTCTGTTCCTTTGGTTTCGAGTTACCTTTGCGTTTTTGCCGATTAAACTATCTTCAAGGCGCTCAACACCTTTAACCGTAACGCTATCTTGTACGACACAGTATTCTAGGTTGGAACTGCAAATTTTTGAGTGATCACCTATGCTTGTGTAGGGCCCGATGAAAGAATCCTCAATCAACACGCCCTTCCCTATCACACATGGTCCTCTGATGGTGCTGTTTACTATTTTGGCTTCAAGTTCAACCTTTACTCGGCCATCCACCACGCTATCCGTTACTGTTCCTTTTATGTCTCTCTGAATGTATTCGTCAAGTATCCGTGCGTTAGCAGATAAAATGTCATCTTTTTTGCCCGTGTCAAGCCACCAAGAATTCAAAATTTCAGCTTTAACTTTAAACCCCATGTTAATCATTTCTTGAATAGCATCGGTTATTTCTAGTTCACCTCGCCATGAAGGCTTTATTCGTTCTATGGCTTCATGAACTTTATTCGAGAAAAGGTAGGTTCCAATTATTGCCAAGTTACCCATGAAAGTTTTAGGTTTCTCGACAAGACGGATGATGTTGCCCTTATCATCTAGCTGCGCAATACCAAAACTTGAGGGGTTATCCACTTCCTTGAGAATAATGAGTGCATCGAGATGTTCTTTTTTGAATTTTTTAACAAACGTTTCCAAGCCTTGACCTGTAACGTTATCTCCCAAGCACATTACAAAGGAATCCTGACCGAGAAAACGTTTAGCGGTTTTAACGGCATGCGCCAAACCGAGTGGTTCTTGAGGAATGTAAGAAACGGTCAGGTTCCAGTTTGAACCTTCTTTAACGTAGTCTTCGACGAACTGACCGGTCTCGAGTGCTGTGATGATGCCAACTTTTTTTATGCTTGTTGATGCCACTTGGTCAAGAACGTATCCCAAGATGGGTTTGTTAGCCACTGGAATTAGCTGTTTGGCACAGGTGAAAGTTAATGGTCTAAGTCTGGTTCCTTTTCCGCCACTGAGAACGAGCGCTTTCATTTTAATCTCCCAATCAGGTAATATCTGTAGTATGACTTGGTTTTCCCTATTAAATAATTACTTTAGCGGTTGTAGTTGCACGGGTACAACCACATAGTTCTATTAACAAAAATAAACATCGATTATACCAAGCCCTCATCCGCCAAAGAAAGGGGAGCAGACATGAAAAAATCTAAAGACTTGTTATTTTCTTCTTTGATTAATCGGAAAACAATGTGTAAATTCACCAGTTTATGTTGCCTTTATTCGAACGCAAGTTACACTTGCACTCATACAGGCGGCAACTATTGCGGCAAGTACAGAAAACTAAACCACTTAAAAGAAAAAATAGGAAACCAAAACCGGACACTAATCGAAGTATCACAGTAATTTTCTTCTACATAATACATATTTTTCAGTTGAACTAATTTACGCTGAGACTCTTTTCTCTTTTAAAAGAATTCATCATCTTTTCAACTAAGTTAATGACCACAACCAACGGTTTTCGCATTGGACCCATTGCATTGGCGACTTCACGAATATTTACCAAGTCAGTCTTGTTTAGAGTTTGAGTAACCACAGCAAAAACTAAGAAAGCAACCACAAAAATAATTACCCCAGCAATCAATTTTATTGGATTGCTGAATGGTAATAGAGAGATCATAAAGTAGGTTAGGAGTCCAGCTGCGGCTGAAGAAACAGTAATCTTTGCCGAAGAAACCCAATCAACAGATACCCCGAAATTCTTTTTTATAAATCTCAAACTTAAGAAAAAGCCTGGAAGACTAAACGTCGTTGATGCTACTATTAAGCCTATGATGCCGAATTGGGAAATCAAAACGAAACTCAATGGAAAGCCTATGGCAACGCTGAGAAGTGTTAGTTTCAGATTGTATTTTGTGTATCCTTGGCCGTTTATGATGCTAGTAGTACTTAGGCTTCCAAGAGCTGAGAAAAGATAAATCACTGACAGTAATGCAAGATAAAGAGGCGCCTGAACATATTTATCTTCAAAAATTGTTCCAATAGCGGGTTGAGCCAAAGCCATAACCAACACTGTGACTGGCACCACAATTAGGGCAGCGTACTTAACTGAATATTGGAAAACGTTCCTGAAGAGTTTCTTTGTCTTTTTGAGCATCCAATTTGGAGAACGCTGGGAACAACATAGTTGTCACAGGAGTTGCGAAGAAAGTTATCAAGACAACAAAGTTCAATGCTACAGAATAATTACCGATAAAAGCGTTATCAGTAACGAAAATTGCCATGACTGTGCTGTTAAACTGGGTAAGAAAACCAGATAGAATAGCGCCGATTGAAAGCGGCAATCCATATCTTAGCATAGTCTTAATCGTTTTCATTAACTCTAATGCACTGGTCGTTGGCTTGGGCAGGGATCGATACATTATAAACATAAGTAAAACTCCAATTAACCCTGCAAATAAAACGCCAACTGAAAATCCAATGACTGCACCAAGAGTACCTAAACCTACAGCCACAAGTGCAATAATCAGAACTGTTTTCACAATCGATTGAATGATCAACATTACACTGTTCAGATGCATTTTCTCTAGACCAGTGAAAGCGGCAGATGCAGCATTAACTAAAGCACCTGTCAAAACAAACAATGAAGCTATTTGGATTAACTGAACGATTGCTGGTCGCCCATAGAATTGAGCCAATAGCTGCGAAAGCGCCAAAGATAAGACCGAAAGCGCTAAACCCACGATTATTTCGAAGGCTAAACCTGAAACGAAAACACTTCTTATTTTCGCCACGTTATTTTCGCTGTTAGCTTCAGCAGAATACTTTATCATCGCTGTGGTTACTCCCCAATCCCTAAACGTAGCTATGAGGTTGGGTGCAGCGAGGGCAATCATATATAACCCCATGTTGTCTGGTCCTAAAAGCCGCGCAATAACAATCGTGCCGACAGCAGAGATAACGGTAGAAAGCACTAGACCCCAAAGTAGGTGAAAGCCGCCTTTAGCGGAAACCCTTGCCATCTCTGCAGCCTTAGACAATCTCTCTTCCTGTCGCCTGACTCTTTATGGTTTAACTGTTGTCTGTAATGTATCGTTTATCACTTTTGGTGTCTCTAATGTTTTTTATTTGGTTTTGAATGCAGTTGTGGGTTGCTTCCGCACCACTTCTTCGGGGTTGCGTTTTTGTTGCTTTTTGGTTTGCTCGCTGGTAATAGTTTAAGAGGTTTTGTCTTCACTATTATATTGATTTTGTTGGCTGTTGTTGTAAGGGATGTTTTGTGGGAACTGGTTGTACAAGTCTGTAGAGACAAGTCGAAAGTCGGTTATCGATCGACTGTTTGCCAAGAACATCTCAGGCTACATAATAAAAGAAGGCGGACATTTAGCACTTTTATATGCAATCTACTATCGAAGCCTAAACGGAAGAGAGACGGAGAAGAGAAAGGTTATTTTCCAAGACCTAAAGCAATAAAACGCATTCTTGTTTTAAAGATCTCCGGGTCGTAGATTCGCCTTCCATCAATTAGTATGGGATGCTTCATTCTCGAAGTGAAGTCTTCAGGGGTAAGTTTCTTGAATTCTTCCCATTCAGTAACCAGAATGCATGCATCCGCATTTTTTATGCATTCAAACGCTGATTTAGCATAATGGATTTTGTCGTTAAATATGGTTTTTGCAATGGGTGCAGCAACTGGGTCATAAGCTGTAACGCTTGCACCTTCGCTTAGCAATTGGTTAATGATGGGTATAACTCGTGCCTCTCTCATGTCATCCGTATCAGGCTTAAAAGCTAAACCAAGAATAGCGATTTTTTTTCCCTCAAGATTCCCAAGCGCCTCTCGGCAAAATGTGACAGCTTTCAGAGGTTGAGTTTTATTAACCGCTTCAACAGAATCCAATAACTCAGGGTTATAACCGTAAGCTCTTTGAACAAGCAATCAACGCCTTAACATCTTTAGGAAAACATGAACCCCCATAACCCAAGCCAGCATCCAAAAAAAGCGGACCAATGCGCTTATCCAAGACCCATCGCTTTAGCAACAACTTTTACGTCAGCACCGGGAATTTTTTCGCAGATGTTAGCAATCGTGTTTATGAAACTGATTTTTGTTGCAAGCATAGAGTTGCTGGCATACTTGATTAGTTCAGCAGTAGAAAGACTAGTTCTAATAATCGCCGGCAAATCGGTCACTGTAGAAGCCTTTGTATAAATCTTCTAAAACATCGCCTGAACGCTTATCAAAAGAACCAATAACCACTCGCTCAGCATTTACGGTATCTTGAAAAGCTGAGCCTTGACGCAAAAACTCGGGATTCATACATAAGCCAAAATCTGCACCGCAACTTTTCCTGATTCTTTTTCAAGAAGGGGTTTAACAGTATTTTGGGTTGTCCCGGGCACAACTGTGCTTTTAATTATTGTAACATGGTATGAATCTTTTTTCTTAAGTGCTTTGCCGATGTTGCCTGCCGCCGATTCGATATATTTTAGGTCGATGCTGCCATCGGGCTTGCTTGGGGTACCAACTGCAACAAATGTCAAATCCGTTTCAGAAATAACCTGGTCTGTTTGACCAACTACGCCCTTTAAGATTGCCTTTTTGAATGCTCTCTGAAAGTTTCTCTTCAAGACCAGGCTCATGAAAAGGCGGAATTCCCTGGTTTATTTTCGCAATTTTCTCTTCATCTACGTCACAGGCAATAACACTATAACCTTTGCTTGCAAAACCCACCGCTGTACATAAACCTACGTAACCAGTGCCTATAACTGATATTTTGTGTTTTTTCCAAGTTAAATGTCTCCTCAAAGCATGCTAATTGGAAATTAACTGATTGCATTAAATATATATGGCTTATACATGAATTGGAGAGGGAAGGATATTATAATGGTGCGCAAAGTCATAATTCCCGCTGCAGGTTTGGGAACCCGCCTATTTCCAGCAACCAAAGAGCAACCCAAAGAAATGCTTCCAATTTTCTCCAAAACCGCACAAGGAGACATGACAGTAAAACCTGTTGTTCAATTTGTTTTTGAGCAATTACATGAAGGCGGACTTCGAGAATTCTGCTATGTTGTAGGCAGAGGAAAAAGAGGAATAGAAGACCATTTCACTCCTGACGTGAACTGCATAAGAAACCTAGAAGTCATGGGCAAAAATGGCCAAGCATCCGACTTGGAGGACTTTTATGAAAAACTTGAATCTTCAACTATCATGTGGGTTAACCAACCTGAACCAAAAGGTTTTGGAAACGCAGTTTTAATGGCTCAACCCTTCGTGCAAAACGAAAGCTGCCTAGTTCATGCTGGAGACAGCTGCATAATATCAAAAAACATGGATTACATAAAAAAACTTCTTGAAGCCTTCGAACGATTAATGCGGACGCAGCTTTTCTTGTACTCGAAATTGAAAATCCCAAGCAATACGGAATTGTTGAAGGAGAAGAAATTGAACCTGGAATAATAAAAGTAAAAGCAGTTGGTTGAGAAACCTGAAAAACCCAAAACAAACTGGGCAATAATGGCAATGTACGTTTTCCACCCAATTATTTTTAAAGCATTAGAGGCAACTAAACCCGGAAAAAACGGAGAAATCCAACTTACCGATGCCATCCAAAAACTTGTTGATTGGGGATTAAAAGTGTACGCTGTAAAACTAGACAAAAGCTATTCACATTTGGATATTGGCAGCCCAGAAAGATACTGGGAAGCATTAGAATTGTCTTACAAGCAATTCTGTAAGAGGCCAAACTAATGATAGACTCAATAATCAGCCAAGACATTGAAACAATAAAAAGTGCAGTCAAAAGCGATGCTTTCGAAGGAAAGAAAGTGCTTGTCACGGGTGGCGCCGGTTTTATTGGCAGCTGGCTATGTGACGTTCTTCTTGGGTTTTGGAGCGAATGTAACGGCAGTAGATGATTTGTCCACTGGAAGAATGAAAAACATTGACCATTTAATGCAAAATCCAAGTTTTAATTTGATTAAATCTGACGTTTGCAAGTTTGAAAGTTAAGAAAAGTTTGATTTTATTTTTCACATGGCTGGACATGCATCTCCTGACGAATACCAAACACACCCAATTGAAACACTTCAGACAAGCGCCTTGGAACCTTTAATATGGCAGAATTAGCAAGAAAAAACGACGCCACTCTATTATTTGCTTCAACTTCGGAGGTTTATGGCGACACAGAAATTATTCCCACACCCGAGACTTACTGGGGAAAAGTTAACCCCATCGGTCCACGGTCATGTTATGACGAAGGAAAACGCTTTGCTGAAGCGCTTACTTATGGCATACAGCAAACAATATGGATTGGATGTTAGGGTTCCCAGAATCTTCAACTCCTACGGTCCACGCCTAAGAGAAGACGGCCTATACGGCAGAGCCATGTCACGCTTTATTTTGCAAGCTTTAACTAATCAACCCATAACCATTTATGGAGACGGAAAACAAACACGGTCCTTCTGCTACGTAACCGACACAATTACAGGACTACTACTATTAACTCAAAGCAGGAAAGCTAAAGGCGAAGTTGTAAACATTGGAAACGCACAGGAAAAAACCATCTTAGAGCTTGCAACAAAAATTAAAGAACTAACTAAATGCAGCTCTCAATAACATTCCACCCGTTGCCAAAAGACGACCCAAAAAGGCGATGCCCAGACACTAACAAACTAGAAAACTTATATTGGAAACCTAACATATTATTTGAAGAAGGACTTAAAAGAACAATCACATGGTTCGCTCAAAAACAAAGTGAACCCTTAAATTGAATTGCTGAACGAAACGTTAGAACAAGATAGCTTTAACCGATGAACAAAGGGTTTTGGTCATTCAATATCAAATTCATCAGTAATGTGACTTACTAAGCAGTAACTTTTCCTAATCCGGAGTTTAATTGGCTTTAGCTGGTATGTTAAATAGCAAATGATCAAAGCAAAAGTAATTCCAGTAATCAGCAGCCCTGCATCGTAATAGTTTTGTGGAGAATAGTAAAGTGTGACATTGAACTGCCAAGTGCCGTTGCTTAATTGTTGAGGGTCAATGTACCATGCATTGGCATATCCGTTAGCCAAGAATGTTTTTCCTCAGGTATGGATCCGCCTTCAGGGTTATTATTAAGATCCCTTATGTATGCTTTCCATTGCGAATCAAAGTTTTCGTTGAAAACCAAAAAGAAGGGGCCCGTAGCGTTTTCAACGTGTACTTCGTACTTTGTGGGGTTAACAGCGTTGAATGTTAATACAGGTGAATAACTTTGCGTCTTTGCATAATTAAGACTTGAATTTTTATAGTTCTCGATAAATTGCCATTGCCCTTGGCTTAATTGTTGTGACAGAAATATAGCCGCACTATCTTTGTTGTTAATATTTTCTGTCTGCAAAGAAGCAAAATACGCATCCATGCCACCATCCACTGCAATAGGAGTAGTAGCGGAATAAACGTGAGGAAGGTAGTACTTGTTTTCAAATACCATGAGCCCACTCGAATTTTCTGATAAGATCAGAGTTTGCTGGTTTTGCAGAGTCTTAAAAAGATTGTCATTCTTCCATATCGGTCGAATATCATAAGATCCGTTGCTAAGTTGAAGTTCGCCCGCAGGCGTATATTCCGGAAGCACAGATTGTGTATCATTACGCAGAAAAACGTATTTTATAGACAAAATATTTAGAATATTTGTTAGGTTTGAAGACGGAATGCAAAAAGATATTCCTATCCGGTTTTGGAAATCAGATTGCATGTAGTTCCCTATGTCTGGTTTTGAAGAATAAGCGATTATAGGATCAACGCCATTGTAGGTAAGATTTTCAAACTTGAATGGTTGAACCATCGGCAGGTATAAAACTCTATAGTCTTCGCTACTGTTCAGATAACGATCAATAACTGATAGGTTGTTAGGACTTAATTGGTATTTTTGAACTTGCCCTCCGAAATCTCCAGAATATATAAATGGATTATTCATTAGCACTGCAACAACAAACACCACAACAATTGCCTTCTTAAGATATCTTTTCGATCTCTTCGTAGAGAGAATTGTCGTCAGAAAGAATGCAAGCATTACCGAATAAGAAAACGCTATTAGGAAAGACAGGTGGTACACCTCTCTAAATAAGTTAAAAATTGGGAGATTGGAATAGAGAAAATAAACGACGAATCCGAAAGGACCATCGACCGTTGTAAAAGACTAAAGTTGTGACACTCACGATAGCAAAAAACAACGGAACACGCTTGTTCAAGAATAAAATGGAAGAAAAAGAAGAAACTACTATTAGAAAAGAAAAAAAATACCAAGCGGACTGATAGCTGTAATTGGCCAGCAAAGTTTCAAAATGAGGAGATCGATAGCCAATCATTCTAATGGCATTATTAATCGAAGTGCCCCAACCCGCTAAATTGTTGACATTGCTACGCACCAGTAATGGTTGTTGTTACTGCTGGAAAATGAGTTGAATAACGCGGGAATCAACCAAAATGAATGAATTAAAAAGAAAATAATGGAAATCAAAACGAAAGTCTTAGCAAAAACAAGCACTCTAATTTTTGCCAGAAAAACCGCATAGAAAAAGAGAAGTAAAAACAACATAACTGCAAATTGAATTTGAATTGCAGCAAAAGCCAACAGCAAAGCAGTAGCTAGCAAGTAGCTTGCATTAAGGTGTCGAATATACCTAATAAAACAAAACAAGATCAATGGAGATAAAGCGTACGCGATAAAATATGGAACCTGACCTGAGACCACCTTATTAAAAATTACAGGAGTTGTCACATAGAACATGCTGGAAATAACAGAGGGAATAAATTTTAAACCAAAGGACTCTTTCAACAGCAAATACATAAAAAAGCCACCAAATGTAAATGTGGAAACCAAAATGAGATCGATTACTTGTAAGCCGCTGAAGCCCGAAAATGAAAATGGGAAAAGTAAAAATCTGTATAGATTTTCTGCAGGATATACAAGACCATAGCCTGCGTCTTGAGTATTCCATATGGACAGTGACTGCGAACAAAAACTCTTAAGCGCCTCGGGTGTCATCGGGAAGTTCCAATCATGATTAAAACCGATGAATCCATTGGAAAAAACTAGTCCTCGCAGCAAAGTTAGCGAAAAAAATAAAAAAAATAATACAACAAAAAGCTTAATCACTAAGCGTCTGTGCTTTCTAAATAAATCATTAATTGTTAGAATCACTTGTGACTTCAAAAGACCAATCAAATTGTTCACTTTATCCAACAATTAGCTGGAATTCTTTCCGAGCTATTTCAGCCCAGTCGTACTTCTCTATGAATTTCTGTCCTTCAAGACCAAATCGCCTCATAACTATCTCGTGATTGAGAAAATAGACTATTGCATCTGCGAACTTCTGAATGTCCCCTAAGGGAACTTTATTGATGTAATCTCCATAAATGTCTTGGTAGATATCCAAGTTATAGGCTACCACAGGTAATCCACAAGCCATGGCTTCAGCAATAACGATAGCGAAACTTTCATAGTAACTTGGGCATAAAAATATTTTACTTGATTTTAGCAATTCGAATTTCTTATCACCTTGCCTGAAGCCTGCTAAGTTTATATTGTCACGTAAATTATTCTCTGCTATGAGCGCATTAACTTTTTCGGCGAATGATGCTAAACCACCGGCAATAATTAACAATTGTGCTTTTGGTTTTTGGTTACAAACTAATTTCCAAATTTTTATTAAGTCAAAAATTCCTTTTTGGGGATGCATTCTTCCAAGAAAAACCGCATCGTATGTCTCGGTGTTTAAGTCGCCTAAACTTTTTAGACGATTATAATCTACCCCACCGCTAACCACGGTTATTCTGGACTCAGCAATTGCACGATTTTTTACCAAATACTCTTTGTCAATTTTGTTTAAAACCAATATTTTATAAGCCCATCGACTTGTAAGAAATAATGTTATTCGCTGACTAAAAAAATAAATAACTCGCGTGAAACTGGGCAGCGAAAAATCATTGTTTCGCGAGTAGCCTTTGCTATAATCTCTGAAAAGTGATGGAACGATCAAAAAAACACAAACAATCCATTTTGCTTTTCTGTTTCTTAATTTCAAAAGAAAAGCAGGTAATGTATCCATAAGAAAATCAGATGATGAATAAATAGCATAACTATCGTTAATTTCGATCTTCAAAAATATTGCTTTCAAGATACGTAGAAAATCAGTGAAAACAATGTTATCACTTGCAATTCCTTAGTTGTTATTATGAATGAATCTTTGAGATTATTATATTCGCATATTTTTTGGCCCACTGATGATGTCACTATGACCTTATCAAAACATTTAATCCGTTTGAAAATTTCGATAAACCGCGCATCCCCGCCACTCAGTCCCATAAAACGTAAATCGCTGCCACTAACGTTAATGTATGAATTAAAAAAGCAGATCACCTTCTTCTGTCCCCTAAGGCTTGCGTTAATTGTAGTTGATAAGGCTTTTTTTGTAAACAATCGATTAAAACCTTTTTTCTTACTCTATTGGGCTACATAAGTATAAAAGATTTAAGCAGGACTATCTGAAGACCTATATTCTAATTTTTATCGTTTATTCATCGACAGGTGTAGTTGTGTTCCATGAGCCATCTTGCGCAATTTTAAATCGATTTCTTCTACTCGCCACCAAATTTTGGAGTTATTTTTTCCTATTCCAAATTGCGCGAATAATATTTGAAGTAGCTTAATAACGTGTCCAGAATAAAATGTCTCACTCGAAGAAAAACCATACGTCTCAAATTCTGCATTAAGCTCCTCTGATAAGTAGTACCTCAAATGGCATACCCGCTTATCCCAAATATAATGGTGAAGCCAAAAAATTGGAGCAAGCCTTCTAAAAGCGTTAGGAACGGTGATAAAGATTATTCCGCGTGGCTTGCCATCTCCCTATTTCCGCGATTGCCTGTTTATCTTCTGGTACGTGCTCTAATAGTGCTATCGAACTTAATTTATTAAAAACGTTGTCTTTAAATGGCAGGTTCTCGGCCAAACCGACTACAAAACCGCAAAACTTGCCTTTTTCACCAAGTTCAAGGGTCGCGAAGTATTGTGCTTTCTTTATTCCTTCGATTGATAAATCTAAACCAACTGATTTGTTTCCTCTGCGAGCCGCCTCAATAACAGTGTAACCGCAACCTCCGACGCCGATATCCAGATAATAGTCTTCTGCAGTGGTGCCAAGTCGAAGTGAGTCAAAAATTCTCTTTACGTAACTGATCCTCCAATTCTCAAGCTTGTATGTATTATAGTCCGTGAATTCTTGATCGAAGAACTTTTTTTCATATTCATGATTTCTATTGAGCCGAGCCAACATTTATTGGAACTCCATCAATTATGGGAAATCTCAGTCTTCAACAACTATTGGTACAAACCAAGACGTTGTCGCAATCAAGCGCGACATTAGATTTACAAACAGGGCAAGCCAAAATATCCTTAAGCCAATTAGCCAAAGAATTTTTAGTAGACACCATATTTTCTTTATCAACAGGTTTAATCTTTTTTAATGATTGAAATATTATAACATAAATAGTTTCTTACTAAAGGAATAGCTTCCACTAAATCTTCAAAATGATGGATTAATTGTAGTATCGGTTTGTTTTTTGTAGGATAAACACGGCTTTCTACCGACAAAAAGTTCGGGCTCTGTTGATAATGTTTTCATCAATTGCGTAAAGTATGGATTTAGTAAAATGATCATGTCCTTTCATCAGGGTCATGTGAAAGTAAAAAATTGGATTATATCTGTTCCCTTCTATACAAATTATGTGACCGCCCGTTTTTGTTATTCTAAAAATTTCCTTTGATGCTTTCATTTTATCTTCAACATGATGAAGGACATCTTTTTCAAAAACTAGTTCAAAACTTTCATCTGGGAAAGGGAGATTGCAGACGTCGGCAACGGAGAAACGCAATTTTTGCGCTTTTGGTTTTAGTCCATTTGGAATTAAATTCAACATCTATTCCAACTATTTCTTTAACATTTTTTGACTAAAAGCTCACAATCACCGCCATCACCGCAGCCGATATCTATAACTTTTTCTTGATCGGTTAAAGAAACGTATTGTCAGTATTTTGTTTAAAATGCGTTCTCTGTAGGCTAAGACGTTATTATCCATAATATTTCACTTCAATATTTTTGAAAAGGCTTCTGTGAATACAGAGTCCCAGTCTAATTGAGAAGCAAATTTAATTGCGTTTGCCTTTAAGCGTTTGATAAAGCGCATCATCGCTTAGAATCGTTGATAATTGCTTCTGATAACTCGTGTGAATTGTAGTTTATTGCGATGCCTGCTCCGCGTTTTGATATCTCAAACGCCACCTCAGGAACTTTTGTGATTATCACTGGAATACCGCAACCCAAATAAACTTTAGGTTTACCAGGGTCAGCATACCAAGTAAAACTATCAGGGTCGGGGACATAAGGTGCTATTCCCAACACTACATTTTGCAACTATTTTATCGATTTCATCAGGGTTTTCAATATACCCTAAAAACTCAATATTCTTGGTCAAGTTTCGCTTTTTGGCTTCTGTCCCTAAAATATTTTTCTAATGGTCCAGTTCCAATTACAATAAGTTTGACGGAGGGAATTTGTTTAACTACTTCAGGTAATGCTTCAAGTACAAGTTCGATTCCTTGCCCTTTCCTTAAGTGACTAAGAAAAACAATAGTGTTCTGTTCTGAATCGACCAAGTGCGTCGTCTTTAAGCTTCTCAAAATGGGTACCCGTTGGAACAGTCATCTGATTTGTTTTGTCTTTCTTGATGCCTATTTTTTCGTCGGGCATCTGCCATTGCGGAGGTTAAGTTCCAGGTATAATCTGCGTTGTACACACACAATCTGTCAAGAGAACGATATACATTGTTTAGAATCGCGTTTTTGAAACGGCAGGGCACATAATCAATAACATAGAAAACGGTAATTTGAGCAAAGCCCAAACGTTTAAGAACCAAACCCGCCAAAGTATTCAGAGGATCGACTCCAACATAGACATTGAATTTCAATTTCAATTTAAAAACAAAATAGAAAGTCGTAAAGAAATCCTTAAGATATAGGAAAATTTCAGATCTCGCCGATTTTACGAGATCTTCAACTCAGACTTATCAAGGACATTTTTTTCGTAAAATTCCGCGATAGATTCATTTTGCAAAGCATAAGAGAAGGGATGACCAATAAACACCAACTTTTCTGAGTGATGATTTAAGAAAATCCTTCAATTCCTGAGCATGCCCAGTGAAAGCAACATGCGAAACAATAAGAAAAGACATCTTGGATAGATCAGCCTTGGTTTGAGAAGAGTAAACCTGACTATCTTGGAAATCCATTTCTTCGGACGAATCAGACACAAGCGAACAACTGTGTGACAAATTGATTTTTTTAAGCGTTGTTAATGCATTCATTTTTGTACCATTCAATCGTTTTTTGTAGACCACTTGTTAGGTCAGTTTTTGCTTCAAACGCAAACTCTTTTTTTGCCCTACTTGTGTCCAAGCACCGTCTAGGCTGACCATCAGGTTTGGAAGTTTCCCACACTATTTTTCCATCAAATCCAGTCAATTTAGCAATCAGGTTAACCAGTTGATTAATCTTAATTTCTGTCCCTGTGCCTAAGATTAACTGGATCAGGTTTGTCATATCTTTCAGTTGCGGCAACAATTCCTTCGGCGGCATCTTCTACAAATAGAAACTCTCTGAGATGCATTGCCAGTTCCCCAAACAATTACTTCTTTTTTGCCATTTTGCACGGCCTCGGTAAACTTTCTAATTAAGGCAGGTATAACATGGGATGATTCTAAATCAAAATTATCTTTGGGACCATACAGATTGACTGGAAGCAAATAATATTACATTCATACCATATTGCTTTCTGATAAGCTTGAGCCATTACTAAAAGAGCTTTCTTGGCAATGCCATAGGGAGCATTTGTTTCTTCAGGATAACCATTCCACAAATCATCTTCTTTGAAATGGAGCTGGAGTAAACTTGGGATAAGCGCAAACAGTTCCAATTTGAACGAACTTTCGAACTTTTTCTAACCTAGCCGCTTCCATTAGCTGAGTTCCCATCATAATATTGTCATAGAATAATGTTCCAGGATATTTTTGATTAAAACCAATCCCTCCAACCCGGGCGGCTAAGATGAATAACAATATCAACTGCCTTTTACAGCTTCTACGCAGTTTCCCATTTCCTTAAATCTACATCTCTACTTCGTAGGAATTACTGATCTGGTTTCTGGAAACCCCTCTTTTGTTAACCAAGTTATCAACTATATGTGAACCTAAGAATCCAGCGCCGCCAGTCAACAGAATCCTGTTTATCGTTCCAAAAAGTCATCAATCAATCTCTCCACCAACGATTGGGAAACGTCTTTCTTAAAAATTCATCACCTTCTCCAATAGGTTGTAGCCCAACTTTCCGCATGTCTGCATCAACCATAATTTTAACTAACTCTTTAAACTGCATCTTTAGGTTTCCATCCCATAGTCTTCTTAATTTTACTTGAGTCAGCTACGAGATTTTCTGTTTCGGTTGGTCTAAAGTACTTGTGGATCAATTCTTAACATATTCTTCCCAATTTAAGCCCAACATACTCAAACGCTTTCTCGACAAATTCTCTTACCGAATGTTGCTCGCCAGTACCAACAACAAAATCATCAGGTTCTTCTTGCTGAAGGATTCGCCACATAACTTCGACATATTCAGGGGCAAATCCCCAATCTCTTTTTGCTTCAAGATTGCCTAAAAAGAGTGCTTTTTGCTTTTTTGCAAGTATATTTGCAATAGCCATTGTTATTTTTCTGGTAACGAATATTTCGCCTCTACGAGGAGACTCATGATTGAAAAGAATACCATTACAAACAAAGAGACCGTACCCTTCTCGATAGTTCTTTGACATCCAGTACGCAAATACCTTAGAAACTGCATAAGGACTTGTTGGGCTAAAAAGCGATTTTTCATTTTGAAGCGGAGGTGTTCGACCTACATTACACTACCCCAAGCTTGATAAAACCTGATATTATTTCCAGTACGCCTAATCGCCTCAGGAATACGACCAGCCCCTAAAGCTGTAATGTTTCCTGTATACTCAGGCATATCCAAGCTAACCTAACATGAATTTTCCACCGAATGATACACCTCTTCTGGCTGAATCTTATGCAAAATATTAGATATCTGCTCTGAATCTGATAAATCCCCATAATGCAAAAAGAGTTGAGCACCTGTCTCATGGGGTTAATGTAAATATGGTCAAGTCTGCAAGTGTTAAATGTGCTTGATCGTCCTAATTAATCCATGCACTTCATAACCTTTAGAGAGTAAAAACTCAGCTAAATAGGAACCATCTTGCCCTGCAATCAAGTAATGAGAGCTCTTTATAGACAGCTTTACCCACCATTATTTTAATACTTGCTTTGCGCAGTTATTTACAAATCAGTTAGATCAGCACTGCTTCTCAAAATACCCACAGCGACTCTAATTCTTAGATAAGTACATTGCAACTGCAAATATCGGATATCTTAACAATTTTTTCCATTTTCCATTCTCAAAAATACACCAATCAACCTATATTGAATGCCTATTTGTTTCCTTAGTTTCTAGATCGTTAGACCCCATTTTTTAACATATTTTTGTATTCCATCGGCATAATAACTTTTCTTTTTAAATACCGTTTCATATTAAAATGGCCTTCGTTATGATAAAGTGGCATATTAACAATTGCTGTTCACCCAATTTTCCTTATTTTTCTATCGAAGTCCCAGTCTTCTGGACCGATCAGGGTTTCATCGAATCCACCAACCTGAAGAAATAAATCTCTTCGAATAAATCTCACTGCATCTATAACTGTTCCAGTATAGAAGCTTCTTTCAAAATTTCTTACTTTTATCCAGAAACCCTCACCAATTATTTTTTCGGGAATATAAAGTGCATCAATTGTCTATCTCGTTCACATTTTTACACATTCTTCAATTACAGTTAGGACTTAAAATCATGTCAGCATCAAGATAAATAATATATTTACCGTGGGCAACTTTAGCACCATAATTTCTTTGTGCTGAACGTTCATTTCCCTTTGAAATAAACTTTTGCATCATATTTCTTTGCAATTTCAGCGGTTTTGTCTTTAGAGAAATTATCAACTACTATTAATTCAATATTTTTGAAGGTTTGATTTCTTATGGATTGTAAACATTTTTCAATATTTTTCTCTTCATTTTTTGTAGTTACAATTACAGATACTAATGGATTTTTTTATTTCAGAGATGAATTGTGCACCTTGTGTGAGGTTATTTGTCTTTTCCAAAGTCTTTTACATGCCCCAAGACTTTTGTTACGCCCTTAACTGAATACTTGATATCTCTTAGGTTCGTATTCGAGTAAGTTGTTTAAGCATGTACTTGTGGTGTTAAGAATACTTTGTATATTTCGTCGCAAGTTTCATTACCTCTTCAGGTGTCATATCTGGCGTAGTCATAACGGGTTCTTTCATGTCAAAACGTTCATAATCTTTTGGGTCAAACTCGGAACCAGCCGTTCTTTAATGCTTCAGCATATAGTTTGCTTCCAGGGTAAGGAATAACTACAGTGGATTGCAAAGTTATAGCCCAGCCTTTCTGCATCATGGTTTTTGCAACATTTAGAGTGCTTAATGCTTCTTGGCGAGTTTCCCATGGGTAACCCACCATTATCGTTATGTGTGGTTCTAACCCTTCTTCTCGAGGTATTCTGCACTCGTTCATGATGCCGTCTATTTTTGTTCCTTTATTTAGCCTGTCAAGTGTGGCTTGGCTTCCCGATTCGACGCCAAAAAGAAGCATCCTAAAACCTGCTTTTTTCATTAACTGATAATCCTCCCGCTTTAAAGCGCCAAACCGCATGTTGCAGCTAAACTGGACTTTCTTGTTATATCCTCGTTCAATCATCAGGTTGGCGAAGCGTCTGAGCCATTCACCCGCAGGAAAACAGCCAGTATCATCAAACACTGATTTAACTCCATACTTTTCAATTAACAATCCAATTTCATCCGCTAAATTTTCAGGCTTCATCGCTCGGAAAGTTGGATATAAGAGTCGGCCATGAACAGAAAGTGCAGCCGCCGTCTTTTCTCCACCAGCAGTCGCGTCCTGCCATAGTGTAAGCGCCTGGAGTTACCTTGAAGTTGCCGTTTCGTTCATTGTAAAGCTGCCACTTAGTTAAGTCTCGATTGATATGTGGCAAATCATCTAAACTATGATTTAATTTGAATTGCCCAGTATTTTTTATATTTCCATTTTCTCGATACCAAATGCCAGGTTCAAGCTGTTTTGCTTTTCCATTCAAGAAATTAACTAAATTTAATAGTAGAAAATCATAGTCGCCGCCAGTTAGAACAAAATCAACTTTGCTTTGCTCCATTGACTCTTGAGGCAACGCGGTAACATGGTCGCCCACCAAAACAACTTTTGATGTCGGAAGAATCTTTTTTATGTCACTAATTATAGACCAATGCTTTTTCACAACTGGAGTTTTGGTCTCAATCATTATAACATCAGGATTGCTACGTCCAAATCGTTTAGCCATTGGCTGTAAGTTTTTTCTTCTGCAATACCGTCATCCCAAACCACATCATAACCAGCATTTTCCAACAAAGTCGCAGCATATGCTGGAACAACAGGGTAAATATATGTTGGTGATTGGAAATACTGGAATTGCCTGTTTTGTGATAAGAGCGGAACGCCTTTTTCTGAATGTAGTGGTGGATAGGAAATGCTGATTTTCATCTTTTCAAATCACGCTTTATTAAGCCTGATAAGAAGAAAGAACCATAGACTATATGTGTTACTATTATACCTAGCCAAACTGAAAATATCAACTTTGTGCTCTTAACTTGCAATGCAGCTGCAATTAAGCTTGAAATAAGATAAACAACTATACCAAATAACATAACATATGCAAAGAATGGGAAAAAAAGAGAAAACACTATTCCAGCAATAAGTGAAAACACAAGCAAAGAAGGAAAAAAATAAGTTAGCTTCACCGAGTTTTCTGGAAATTTTTTGGCAAAGAATCCTCGGTGTTCACCAAATCTTGAAACCTGCTTCAAGATGGGGTTTGAAGAGAGAACGGCGATGGTGATAAACAACCACATCAGAAGATTCGATTAGTTTTTTCCCCAGTTTTTTTATTGCAAAGACACATAAGTGTGTCTTCGCCGGGCCAGTATTTCTCATTCCATCCGCCAGCTGCTTCAATCACAGCTTTTCGGGCAATAAAGTTGCATGAGTGAATGTCGTCTGATTCAAAACAGCTTTTGTTTTGTATCTGCTTGATAAGTTGCCAACCATGAATGAGGAAAGAACATAGCCGCCTGCTTTTTGCATAAACCATCCGTCAGGGGTTAATCCTGGTCCACCTACACCGCCAACTTCGAGATCTTCAAAATACTTTAAAGCGTTGGTTAACCAATCTCTTCGAGGATAAGCATCATTATCGATAAATGCACAGAACTCGCCATTTGAATTTTTGACACCTATGTTTCGTTTGACTCCAGGAGACACCGATCCAGTAGTAATGACTTTAACGCCATCAATCGTTTCGACTGAATAATCAGGTAACAATATTATCTCAAAATTTGGATAATCCAAACGTCTACAGTATTTAATAATTCTCTTGTGTATTCGTCTACTTCTTTACAAGGAATAATAATTGAAACAAGTGTTTTGAGGACATTAATTTTCACGAAGAACAAATGAAACCATGTTTTGAAGACCATTTTTCTCATGGAAGTGGACGCTGATACCAATGGATTATTCGAAGCCTATACGCTATTCCAAGCAAATCAACAAACATATGCCACATTTCCGTTGGCTTAAATTTTGCATCCAACTTAATATTTACAGGCATCTCCACAACTTTTAAACCATAAAGATTAGCTACAGCAAGCAACTCAACATCAAAAGCATAACGCTTCACAGCCAATCGAGGAAAAATATCGATAAATGCACTTTTCTTCATTGCTTTAAGCCCAGACTGAGTATCTTTAAGAGGCACTCCAGTAAGAAGACGAACTAAGCCATTGAAGCACTCACTCAAAATTCTTCGAGATAAAGGCACTTCTACTTGCGAATCTGCATGCCGTTTAGAAGCTATAACAATATCACCATGTTTCAACGCTTCAAGATATTTTGAAATTGTTCCCAAATCGATTTCCATGTCGCCATCGGCAAAAATCACTATGTTTCCATTGGTTTGCATAAAACCAGTCTTTACAGCATGCCCTTTTCCAACGTTCTTGCTATAACTCACGACTTTGACATGCCCATTTCTTTTTGCATATCTCTTGCTTTTGCAAAGTGTCCGTCTCTGCTACCATCATCAACAACAACAATTTCATACGGAATATTCTTATCTTTGATAACCGCATCTATGGTGCTGAGAGTATCTTCAATAAAGTCTTCTTCATTGTATGCTGGAATAACAAAAGATAATTCAACTTGACTCCATTAAATAGCCTCAACCTCATCAGTTTTTTTCGATATTTCAAAAAACAAACAAGTTGAAGAAAAACCCCGCCAACTAAAGCATAATAAGCATAAACAGCTATAGCATCAGCTAAAGAAGATGAACCAACAGATAAGAAAACAGCGAGCGAATTAAAAGCAACATAAATCCCACTATAAACGGAGAACCCCAGTTCTCTTTAACGTATCCTTTGACTTTAATCAAATAGTATTAAACATATTTTCGAGCAAGTTGTAAACGCACATTCTATTTTATGAATGTGAATACTAAGAATTTAACATTTGCCAATTAAACTGCGGAATTGGAAATATGCCTGAAATCGAATTGAAATAATTGGCAAATTCGAATCCTTATGTCTTGATATTTTAACATTATTAAAATTCATCACAGCTAAGAAAGATTGCAAAAGAAGAATCAAATGCCCAACCGCATAGCAGAAATATTTCCTAATCTTCTGAGCCGTGAAACTGATTTTCTGAGCCAAAGGCAAACCTATTTCACTCAAACGTATTGAAAAACTACCCTTCATCGCATTTTCCAACTTCCTTGTGAGCACGAGCATACTTTTTGCTAACTTGGGTACTTCGAATGTTATCTACAACTCTTAATGTTAAATCAAAGAGCACTCTGTCGATTCTTTGCAGCGCTTTGAACCATACGCCAGAACGCATAGCTTTGTTTTCAGATTCACCAATTGTTTTTTATTAAGGCGGAGAAACTATCCGCAACTAAGGATAGCCTTGAACATCGTTTATTTCCTTTTACATGAAAGTATTTTTAATAACATCCGATCTGTTAGTATTTATAAATTGTGCATTTTAAATGAATTATCTCTCCCTATTTCAAAAAACAAATTAATATTTAACACTAAAGTTAAATCTTTTGTTCTAAGCAATTGAAATAACTTATTTAAGTTTAATATTCTAGAAGGTAATCTTAGAATTTATCAAACTTTAAACTATCTTTTTTATTTATGATTAAATATAAAATTTCGTAACTAAATTCATTCTTATGTTAATGGTTCACATTGTAACTGTAAATTGCAATTTTTCCACTATGGTAGATTTCTTCAAAGGATGATGGCAATGTTGGTTGCCCATACCAGCCTTGCCCTTTTATCCACCATATTATGTATAATTGGGAATGCCCTTCCTGAGCAGCAATGCAGATTTGTCAGGAGCATCAAATTCATAGTTCCTTATCTGACTTTCATTTAAAGTTAGCAATGCCCAACCGTAAAACACTCTGTGTGTTAGCAAAAGCGAGCTACTATTGACGTTATCTTTGAACCATTGTAATGCATTGTCTGTATCTTGGCAATCAGTGATCGATATTGTGTTTTGCAGCATCGAGGTTGGAATTTGATAGACATAATTGTTGAAATATCCCAGGATTAAAATACAAGAAAGGCTTTTCTGAAGCTCATAAATATATAGCCGAAGCCTAAGATGCCTGTCGATAAAACAAGATACATTATCGCAATTCTTCGCTGTAAACTTGTAGCGGCTCCATTTAATTGACTTTAGTCTGCTTAAACCATCTGTTGAGTAAAATGCAAGCGGATATGTAAGCATTAGTATCCAACGAAAAGGGCTTACAGAAGCAATTGGCAACAACATAAGAATTAAGCTGACGACTAACCAAGAAATGAGTTGAAGATTGCGAAGTCGCAAATAAGCTATCAATGCCAAGGGTAAGAATAACAAAAAGCAATACAAGAAGAACCCCCTCTGCTTACTTAACATAGATGGATAGGACGGAAACCAGTCCAGCTAGGCAAGGGGGACCCGACATTTGTTGAGTAATCAAGAAGCCATTTTGCATTACACCACTCAAATAAACAATGAAGAAATAAAGTAACGCAGGCAAAGAAACAACAATCAATTTAAGTGAACCTATAAAATCTTTACGCGTCAAATTACGGACAAGAGTAAAAACAATAACTCCAAACATAAGTACAGAAACAAGCTGATGAGACAACACTACAGCCATCATCACGAAAGAAACGAATACATTATGTTTCCACGAACTCTCTTTTCGCTTAGATAAGCAACATTAGGACAACAAAAAAGAAAATCAATCCAAGCTCTTCTCGAAGTTGATCCCAAGAAGCCCTTAACGCAACGAAATAAATTGTTCCTAGTAATGCAACAAAAGCACTTTTAGAAGGCGACCAGCCCAAGCCTCTTTTCGCATAGCATACATTGATAAACTCAAAAATCCAAGAAGCAAAGGTGGAATTATCTTAAGCACCAAAACTGGTGATCCACCAATAGCAACTATTGACATGAAAAAAGTATAGAATAGTGGCGCAGTTGCAAGGAAATCCCCAAGATTTACGCCATTATGTAACCACAGCAGAGCATTGGGAACATAAAAACCCAGAGTATCAAAACCAACAATATAGGGACCCATTAAAATCTCAGGAATACCCTAACAATTAATGGAATTATAAATGCTATAAGGGGAAAAAAACAACATCTTTGGGTAATCCAATCCTTTACAACCTTAGGAACATTAGCCACTTTTTCTTCCTACGTTAGAGCAAATTTATGAATTGTATTAAACTTTGATTGCCATCCTAAATGCCTTACGTTTAGTTTGAAATAAAGTTGCACTTGAATTTTGTAAATCAATTGCAATCTCATTAGTGATTTATTTGTAGAGTATATGGCGGCTTCTAAGATCATACCGTTTGTGTTGCTATCAGTCGATAATACTAAATTCGCATGTTAATATCCACATTGTAGTCTGCTCCAGCATAGTATCCAGTTGTTGAGTCTGGGAGATTTTCTCAAGATAAATAGCCATGTTTCGAGCAAATGTTGTATTGTAGAGAGCCAAGAAACTCATGGATACTTTAGTGAAAATAACGGGGTTCATGTCAAATATGTAGTTTCCTCCATTCGTTATATTTTCCATGTATCGCCATTAGGAAACACTACCCATTCGTATACGAACTCTTTCATGATACTTCCTTCACTAAAAGCCACATATTTTCCTGTCGCATTGTACTTTGCTTCATGTGCCAGATAAACTTGCTTTGCTAAAGTCATTAATTGAGAGTTATTACTAAGCTCAAAAACCGAACAAAGCAATGGCTCACATGAAATTGTGGCATTAGGCAAAGAAACATCTGGTGGAGTGACGTTGCCAGCATTAAGAATATTGTTAAGTATTGAATTGGGAAGCAGTCGCAAGTTGAGGGAAAAAGCTTGCAAACCCGCTCATAAGTAATATCCGTAGATACTAGTTGAAGCGCCTTTCATTCTTAGACACCTGGCACCAAAGCAGCATAATCTGTTCTATTGCAATTATTATAAACTATGTTATTTATTCGGGATGCCAAGCTTTGATTGAAAGTTTTAAGGTTGTTAAATGCTACAAACAATCTTCCTGTATCAACAGTATCAACTTAACTCTGTAGATTATCTGAGATAGTATGATAATCTTTTCCATCTGCAGCTTGGTAGAACCAGTATGGATAACTGGCATTGTTAAGTTCTCGAGTTTCTAAAAAAGTGAGAACCTTATTTATTCGCGCATTTGAACCCCAGTCACCATCGTTTCCTATTAAACCTGTTCTATTTGCATCAATGATTGCTTGAATATATACACCTAAATCCCAATCGGTAAAATATGGAAAAACCAAACTTGCTTTAGGAAGCCCAGTATACGATCTACACCATTATCAGGCTGGAAGTATTGCCAAGCGTTTGCGGCCACTGTCCTCCACACTGTAGTATTAAGATTTGGTTTGATTCTATAAGCCAGGGGTTTAGTAGCAATAATGGGGTCTGTTAACGCTTGAAATTATGTTTCTGAAATTGTATTTATGTCGGGTTTTTAGTCGGACTAGTGGTTGAGTAGGTTTGTAGTTTGTTGGCTTGTATCAGGAGTTGCAGTGGGATTGTTAACTACAGGTTGAACAATAATTGGTTTACTTTGGGTCCCAACTGATAACCAAGCAAAAACAGAAATCATCATTACTATTATTATTACAATTGCCAAAATAGAATTTGTTTTCATTCTGATTTCAATGGATTTATCCTAAAAATTTTTTTTTCCCAATTCTTGTAAAGAATTCGAGGAAAAAGCACATTGAAGACATTGAGAGGATGGAAGTTTTTCGGTTTTGTTTATTCTGAACTTCATCATGAAAGCCTCCTTGTTGATTTTTAATCGTGTTTGTTTCTCCCTTTTACCGACAACTCCATCGGTAAGAAACATATTAGCCTTTAACGTGTTTGCATGATTTAAAATTATGGTAACAAAGGGTTCAACAAAGATAATTAATCATTTAGCAAATAAACTTAATTAAACTTTTGATAAAAAAACTTTATTTTTATAGCATTTAAAATTTGAGACTTAAGCATTAAGAAAATAAGCCATTTTTAACGGCACCATCAGAGGCGTAGAGCCTTTTTTAACGGTTTTTGTCCAAACTCTTTTCCGTCTAAATACAAGTTTCAAAAATGCCCAGCCGGCAATGAACATCTGCATAAGCCAGTAAACGTAGATGAAGGGTATCCAGAGAATGTTTTGAGGTTTTATTGGTTTTTCAGATGCCGCTAAAGCGATGCCTATTGAAACAAGTGAAACAGCGGTTAAAGCTATCACTAACCCTGTGAAATTTATGATTGGGTTACTTTGCGAGAAAAATAATGCAACGAAGAACCAGTTTATGTAACTAAGAAGTGACACTACCATCATAAATGGTCCAGCCATGGAGATTTCTGCATCAACTGTTCTTTTGTTTAAGTATCGAGTAGTCGCCCATATTTTATGGCTGTTTCCATGTATCCTCGGTACCAGCGTACTCTTTGCTTAAACAGTGGGCGTATGGAGTTGGGTGTTTCTTGTCCTGAGCAAACATCAGGAGCATATTTGATATGATGTTTTTTTTCGACCATTCGCAAAGCTAATTCAACATCTTCAGTTAACGAATTTTCGTCCCAGCCGCCTAATTCTTCAAGAACGTTGGGTCTGACAAATTGGCAACTTCCAGTTAAGGGAACGAACAATTGGAGTTTTTCTCTTCCAGCTAAGTAATGCTTGGAACCAAGCTCTCTCTTCCATCGCAATTACTCTTGTGAGGGCATTTGTTTTTTTCGTTTATTGAAGTTGTTCTACCTTGCAGAGCCATAAATTTTTCATCGTTGAAATAAGAGGCAACTTTCGATAGAACATCTTTTTCAGGAAGACTATCTGCATCAAAAACTCCCACTATTTCGCCATTTATGTATGGTAGGGCAGGTTGAGAGCTGCAGGTTTGCCTTTCACTGATTTCTCAGAAATAATTTTGATGTTTTCAGGATATTTTTGTGAAAACTCTGAACATATTTTAAGGTATTATCCTCTGGATTTTCCATCTACCACTATTATTTGCATTTTTTCTTTTGGGTAATCGATGTTCAATGATTCCGTCTAAGCAACGCCGGATT
The DNA here is from genome assembly GCA_963741295.1 of Candidatus Bathyarchaeota archaeon. Taxonomy (GTDB): domain Archaea; phylum Thermoproteota; class Bathyarchaeia; order Bathyarchaeales; family Bathycorpusculaceae; genus Bathycorpusculum. The sequence continues at coordinate 199,703 of CAVUHI010000019.1, read as the reverse complement.
ACAGTTTCCTCATTTTTCGTTGGCACGATGATTGAAAATTTTGGAAATTCAGTATTTTTATTGTTAAAGACGTTGACAGTTGTTTGCGTTTACTTCTTATTCCAACGAATATTATTGATCCATTGTAAACTGTCCAAAAAAGAAGAATCGCAAGAAGTATTATGGAAATGATATCGGTAACTATCATTGGTATCCAGCCTTATTCAATTGTTTTACTGGATAAAAGTGGCAAGCGAGCGGATTGCAGGATTTATGTTTGATTGCGCTAATTTTGTTAATATTATTGGCAACCTTAAATCTACCAATCGAGCTAGCTAGGGAAGATAAATCTATTTTTCATTACAGTCTCACATATGCATTTTTAAACCTTTTAAGTTTTGTTTTTCTTATAGGGTTAAATGTAATGCTTTTTAAACCACTGTTTAGAATAGGAGTAATAAAAAAGTATCTGAATAAACCCAGTAATTACTTCTTAAATAAAGGCAAACGTAAACTTGCATGTTTTATATTTAAAGAATTGAAATTAATTTCTGGTTTTCATGATCTCTATCCATCAAAGACTGATCGCTTGTCAACAATACTTAAAAGGAGCATATCCATTTTTTATTGTAGGAAGCTTATGCGCAGATTTTTGTTGTTTCTTTGGATTGTGAAGTCTTGTTTTTACAGCTTGTCTTGTAAGCGGCAGCGAAAGTCAGACGCAAAGCCAAAAAAACGAATACGCTATAGCACTTCAAGGGTTTGTGTGGAACCATTCAACTTTAAATGCTCTCGTTGTTACTGCAGATAATGAGTCTTGGTGGAACCCTTCTTACCTTAACGTGCACTTCGCGCCATTGGTCAATGGAATGATGCCATCGCTGCTTTTGCGTCAAACTACTCCGACTATTCTTACTTATCCAACTTAAGGATTCAAACGACAGTTTCGAACATTTCGTTACCAGGGTTTGATATCTACATTAATTGGACTAATTCTTCGTTGAGCAACATGACTGACGAGATTGGTTTATCTCAAATTTTTCCCGACTCTCAAAGTGTTATAATTAATTCAACGATTATTCTTGGGACTCACGCTAATCACGGTGAACCCTTGAATGAAGTAGACATGCAGCATATTACTCTTCACGAGTTAGGTCATAGTTTAGGGTTGGGACACAGCAACTATACCGGTGATGTGATGTATGCTATTTACAGTTTAGGTAGTTCCCCTCCACTCATTTCAACTTTAGATGTCTATGGAGTTGCTACTCTTTTTGCTTGGGAGACAAATTCAACCGACTTTTATCCTGTAAGTGATTGGTTAAACGTGAACACGGTGATTCTGCCTTCAAGTATTGTTTATGCAGGTTTGCCAGTGTTACCCGAAAACGCCACCCCCCAAACCCTCGCAAACAACCCTACAGTCCAGTTTTTAATTATTGTTTTTGAGACTCTGATTCATCCTGAAATTGCTGCAGTCATCTTGGTGATAATATTCCTTATGTTGATTGTCGGGTTATATTCTTGGAAGAAAAAAGTAAAACAGAACGTTATGGCTGATTCATAAATTCGATGAAATCCTTGAGACTTCGGGGTTGAAGAGTATAGTTTGATTTTTTTTCTTCCCCAATCGTCGATGAAGGCTTAACGCCGTAGTCGTGTCCAGGATAAACTTCCACATCATTGTCTAGTTTTCTTAGCTTGCCAAATAGACTATCATACATGCTTTTGGAGTTGCCGCCTGGAAAATCGGTTCTACCGCATTCACCCACAAACAATGTGTCTCCCGTCAAAAGTTTCTGGTTATCAACTAACAGGCATATGCTATCGGTTGTGTGTCCAGGCGTGTATATGATTTTTATAGAGATTTTCCCGATGTTAACAGTGTCGCCGTCATCCACGGAGAGGTCATGGCTTATTTTGGATTGTTTATGAGCAACTATTTTTGATCCAAAAATTGAGGCTAATTCTGAGTTGCCTGCTGTATGGTCAGAGTGCCCATGGGTGTTTATGACGTATTTTAGTTGTAGTTTCTGGGTTTTTATGATTTTCATTATTTCGTCAGCGTTATAGCTCGAATCAACAACCGCTGCTTCCCTTGTGTCTTCATCCGCTATTACGTATGAGAAGTTGTCGCCATACTGTTGGATTTGCTTAAAAAACATTTTTTTTCTCACCTTTTCTTTTTTTTCTCTGCATCAACTGTTTCTTCGCTATTTCTTGTCATTTTACGAGTAAATTAGATTTGCTATTGTGTTCTAGCCAAAATCTTCGCATATTATAACATGGGATATTCCGCTTGAGAAAACATAATCGGTTTATCAGAATCATAGAGAGTGCGGAAAGGTTCCCAAGGGTTCTCAGGATGGTCATGTTAAGTATTGATTATTTCGCAAACTTGTTTAATGAAAGAGCAGGGCACCCAAGTTTCTTTTATTTGCTTGCTATCTGAGATCCTTTCTTGTATTGATCTTTTATAGTGCTTTAATCGATTTCATAAAAAAATAAAGGCATAATAGTTAGTTCTTGCAATTCAGGTTTTACTGGGAAGCTTTTCTTCGCAATATCAAAAACTCGTTTGATACGGTCTTCGCCAAAATCGGTTTTTTCTAAGTATTTGACTAATTCAAACAGTTTATCGTTGGTTATTTTGTTTTCCCAGCGATGTTTATTTTTTGTTGGTTATTTATCTTTCATTCGCAAGATAGTTGTAACCATTGATTTTGGGCATTGTTAATGTAGGGTGAAAAAGCCAATCGACCTGCCCCTTTAGCGGATTACCGTCCATCTTGCTTAGGTCTTGATAATGGATTCATAAAAAACCTGCTTTTCTCGAAATATGACCAAAATAATTGTTTTATTCGAGATTTATTGTTTACACAATACGTGCATTCACTAAACTTCCCTTCATTTTTCAATATTCTATTCATAATAGTCTCATATGATTCAATAGTCAAATTCCCAACTTTATGTCGCAAACCAAAATCTTGACAGCATAGGTAAGCATCTCCGTTTGGCAAAATCACTGGTTGCATGTTATCATGAAATTTTATACAATAACCGTAAGGTCTAATTCTTTTGACGAATCCGCGAACTACATTTTCTCGATTATTTGTTTCAAACATGCTATTCATCGTCATCATCGATAAATTTGGCACTGATTGCGATAATGAAAAAAAGTGATTTCGATAATTTTCAGTTTGTGGTTCCTTCATTATCTGTCCATCTGGCAAATGAATGGAAAAATAATCATATTTCAGTTTTTTCAATTCACAAATAGTTTCATCATCTGCTCCACATAAAGTTGTATTAATTGCTATTTTATGTCCTGAATTAACAGCCATTTGCATAAACTTAACACAATTCTTGTTTACTAGAGGTTCACTAAATGCCCCAAATATAAAACGTATATGCTTAGGAGTATTCTTCAATATTAATTCAAATGATGCAATAGTCAATAGTTTATCTTTAGTACCATAACGGTTCATTAATATTTCTTGGGGGCAGTATTTTTTGCATCCAACAGGACAACCCATAATTGTTGTTATTTCGACATATTTCTGACCGGATACCATCAGATTCGACCTTTAAGTTTATTGACTTAACCCTAAATAGACTTTGCTACTTAAATCTTTGAACATTAAAAACGTCAGCCAAATGCTTCCTGTCATGAGTTTAAGCAAGCGAAGAAAAAATCCCCGTGTGACAATGAAATACATAAAAGAAATATAGAATTTAACTAATTGGCAGCAATTTAAATAAGCAATAACAGCAAATATTGATTGACTTTTAAGTAATTGTAATAAGCCATAAAAAATCTACAAGCACTCAACAGGTGCTCAGAATGCTTTTTCACAGATTTCCGAAACGAGACCCATTCAGGATTCGAATGTGATTATTATTTTTGGCATCCTCAAATTGCAATTTGCTTTATAGAAATCTCAGGATATTGGTGATATCTGAAGGGGGATACCCTGAGTAGTACTTGCCGAAGTATCCGAAGACCTCCATCTTGCCAAGGAAAGGCGTGAGTTTCTCTGCCTCCACCTTTAGGTCCCCTGCCCTGTCGACTTCTATTTTGCCCAAAGTTCCATTGACTCTTTTTCGGTCGCCCTCCCAACGGATATATAAGAAATCCGCGGTTACTTCCACAATTTGTGCCATTAGGGGGCTGTCAGCCCAAGCCAAAGCAACATTATTGGCTTTAAAAGGAGAAGAAATTCTGGGTTTAGCCAGCTTTTGTTCCTGACTTCAACGACATAACGGTTCACTTTAGGCAGTTTCTCCAAATACTCCTCTAAGTCAGAAAGATGGTCAACGCCGAAGTTCGGAGGAAACTGCAAAAGCAAAGCCCCGAGCTTCCCCCCAAGAGGCCTACCGTTTTAAGAAAAACGTCTGTTTCATATTGGCAATCTTTGAGCATTTTGATGTGTGTTATGAGTTGGGGAAACTTTAAGGAGAACAGAAAGTTTTCGGGGGTTTGTGTTTCCAGTTGGTTACGGTTGATTGGGTGGGGATTCGGTAGAATGTGCTGTCGACTTCAACAGTGTTAAATTTGGTGGAATAGTAAGCTAAATAATCTTTTGAAACAGTTTTTTTGGGGTAAAATTTGTCTTTCCAGAAATTGTAGCTCCAGCCAATCGTGCCCAAATGAAGGTTTTGCATTACTCTTTTCCCTTTAAGCATCAACCAATCTTTGTCTCCCGCCCTCTTAAGCCGCACCAGAATGTAGCGTCCTTTAAGACGCTTGCCATCAAGTGTAACTTCGATTTTGTCGTTTTCCCACAGTTTGGCTTCGTAATGTCCTTTATCCCAGATTTTCACTGTACCCGCGCCATACTGCCCCTTTGGAATTTCGCCTTCAAAACTGGCGTATTCGTAGGGGTGGTCTTCGGTTTCAACCGCCAAAACTTTTTGTCCAGCCTCAGGCATCCCTTTGGGAACCGCCCAGCTCTTGAGAACCCCGTCCTTTTCCAATCTGAAGTCGTAGTGGAGCCGTCTTGCATGGTGCTCTTGGATTACAAAGATTAGTTTTTCACTCTTTTTTTCTGCTACACCTTTGGGTTCGGGGGTTTCTTCAAAATGGCGTTTAGAAGCATATTCGGATAGTTTCTCGTCACCTTTTTTTGACATCGGTTTTTTGCTCAGCAGAGTATCAGTTTTTTTGGTTTCGATTATTTGGTCAATTGTACATTGTTCGGGTGGTTTGTCATCTCTTAACCGTTTGAATCGCGCCATTCGCAACCTCATATCCCGTGTTAACACTTGATAAGCCACTTCACATACGAGTTTTGGTTTAAGCCAAGTCACAATATCGCCTGCTTCAGGCTTAAACGGGGCAACATCAGTTTTTATTTTTTCAAATTTATCCGTTAAAACTCCAATCGTTTGCTGAGTAAATCCTGTGCCAACCTTGCCCACGTAAACAGGTTTGCCTTCTTTATCGTAAACGCCAAGCAGCAGAGCACCAAAAGTTTTCGCCCTAACCGCTGTCCCCCGAGTGTATCCGAATATTACACAGTCGCATGTTTTTAGTTTCTTTATCTTCAACCAACTCCCAGTCCGCAAACCTTCCTCATACTGACTATCCTTCCTCTTCGCTATAACCCCCTCCAAACCCTTCTCCAACGCCAATTTGAAATAAGATTCGCCTTTCTCCTCGATAAAATCGCACAGAAGCACGTTTGAGCCTTCCTTTAAGGAATCCTTGAGGATTGTTTTGCGCTCCATCAGAGGCAATTTAGTGAGGGATTTCCCATCTTTTTCCAAGATATCAAACACAATGTACACTGCGGGTGCACGACCCTCTTGCCTTTGAACCTCACGCGATGAAACCGCTTGCCCGCGTTCCAGCAGCGATTGGAAGTCGGGTTTGCCATCCCGCATGACGATGATTTCGCCATCCACAACTATGTTTTTTGCAAGTTTGTTTAGTTCCTGAAGTTCGGGAAAATTCTGCTTCAGCTCTTTCCCGTTTCGGCTCTTGAGGCTGAAAGTTTCTTCAACGTAGGCGATGGCGCGGAACCCGTCCCATTTAACCTCGAAAATCCAGTCTTTATCCGAAAAAGCCTCCTCTGCAACCTTTGCAAGCATGGGAAGGTAGATGTGGCGACTCATTTAGTTTCCAACTGCTTGAGAGTTTCTCGCAGGGCAACCATGAGCCCTTTAGCTTCAACTTCGGGAGGTCTCTCAATGTGGATTTTTTCGCCCTTCACCTTTTGATTAACCAGTTCTTGGACTCTTTTCATGTATGTGTCTTCAAATTCGGTTATGTCAAATTCGCCTGAGAGGTCTGTAACGATTTTTACGGCAAGGTCTAATTCGGCTTTTTGGGGTGTTTCAAGTTTGTGAAGAGGTTCAAAATCCGATGGGTCCACTACATCGTAAGCGTAACGCAGAGTTGTCAGAACCAAAGCGCCTTTGTAAGTGTGGAGAAGCGCAGGGTATTCTTTGGTACGCAGCGTTATTCGTCCAGCACCTGCCTTGTTTGTTTTTTCCAAAGCCCGAAGCAGCAATCCGTAGGCGTCTTTGCTTTTATCAGGCAACAAAGCGTAAGTTCGATCGAAGTATACAGGGTCAACCGAGAAGTAATCGACGAACTTGCTTATTCGGATGCGCTTGTCGGATTCGGGTTTAGCCTCATTAAGTTCTTTTTGGTCAAAAGTGATGTACTCGTTTTTGGCGACTTCGTAGCCGCGAACAACCTCATTCCAAGGCACTATTTTGTCGTCTTTAGTGCACATTTTCACGTACTTTAAGGGTTGACCGTCGGTTTTATGCAGAAAATGAAACGCTATGCCCTTATCATAAATCATCGAAAACAATTTTACTGGAACATTCACCAAACCAATCGTAATGTTTCCTGACCAAATGGACCTGCTTGGGGCAGAGGCACTGGTTTTCTCAGAAGAAGCTTCCTCAACGTTTTCTTGTTCTTCCATAACTAAATCTCCAATTTACATCTTTTTTCAAAAATATTTTTCCACGGATTACCCGTCCGCTTAACTACAGTAGAAATAGTGTAGTCAGTAGGGTTTATTCCTTTCTTAACTTCACTCCACTCCAAAGGCGTAGAAACGGTGGCTTCAGGCGTCGGACGCAAACTGTAAGGAACAACCATCGTGCGCAAAGGAGAATTCTGCAAGTAATCAGCAAAAACTTTTCCGGGCTTCTTGGTGTCCTTGAATTCGGATACAACCAATTCACTTTCTTTTGCCAGTTCAACGCCTATTTCATGAACAAAAGCCCTCGCTTTCTCAAAGGTATGTTCAGGTTCAATGGGAATTACCACATGCAACCCTTTTTTGCCCGAAGTCTTAACAAAAGGAGTAAGCCCTAAGTCAAGAAGCTTATCCTTCAACAACAGCGAAGCTTCCGCGGCATCGCTTAAAGTCGCAGGCGGTTCAGGGTCAACATCGAAGAAAAGCAAGTCAGGCTTGTCCAAGTCGTCGATTTTTGAGAAGGGCATATGGATTTCTAAAGAAGCCAAGTTCGCAAGCCAAATGAGCGTGTCTAAGTCATTGCAAACGATGTAGTAAACATCCCGCTTCGAGGTTGGCGAATAGATTGTTTTTCGTTTTAACCCAATCAGGGGTGCCTTCGGGAGCATTCTTTTCGAAAAAACTCACTTTTCCCCTTCGATACCATCTGGGTATCGTGTTAAAACCAAAGGCCTATCCGCTATGACTGGAAGGATTTTTGGAGCCATTCTAATGTAGTATTCAACAACTTGCCCTTTAGTTACTTTGTTTTTTGGATAGAAAACTTTGTCGAGGTTTTTTAATTCAACCTTGGTTAAGTCTTTGAGGTTTTCCGTCATGATTTTTGCTCCAAAAATAAGTCCCATCTAAATGTTATTCGGAGCTTGTTTTTTTGTCTTTTGGAAATCCAAACGCATCTTTGCGCAACCTTACGCAAATGTTCAAGTTTTCCTTGAAAAACACGTTTTTTAGCAGTTACACCTATATAGCTAAGGGGGCATTACTAGTAAATTGCGGAAGTTAATCTAGAAAAAGTAAATTTTAGGGCTAACTTAGTTTGCTGTTTCCAAGATTATTCGCTAAATTAAAGGAGAATAAAATAGAGTATGAAACCAAAAAAGCCCACCCTTGAAGACCAGCTTGCCTTCATCGCTACACAGCATGAAGTGTACCCAACCGAGCTCTTCCAAGCCTTAATAGATGCAAAAGAGCAGGGCAAACCCATGTCGGTCTCAGATTTAACTGTAGAATACCGGGGAAACGTTACAACCCAAGCCATCTTCCTAATAACAAAAGATACCAAAGTAATTGCTCAGTTCCGGGTTCCAGACGAAACCCTTGCAAGAACCGACGTTTCATTCGACAATTCGATGGACACGAACAAAGTTCGCAAAGAAATCGCCCGACAAAACCCAGCGCCCTCACACTACAAAATAGAAAATCTACGTGTAGGTATGAAAAAAATCAATGTCAACGCCGAAGTTCTGCAAACCGCTGAACCAGCCAAAGTCCATACCCAATTCCGAGACAACGCAGTAGTTTCCAACGCTTCGATTGGAGATGACACAGGAAAAATCTTGCTTTGCCTTTGGGACCAACAAATAAACTCGGTCCACACTGGCGACTTCATAGAAATCAAGAATGCTCATGTAGCAATGTTTAAGGGTGAAAAGCAACTGAGGTTGGGCAAGAACGGCTCAATCACCGTTTTAGAAAAACCTATAGAAAGCTAAATACGCTCTATTTTTAGGTAGAGCGGTCAATTTCTTAATTTTGAAAGATTCAAGCATTATTTTTTTCATAAAATTTTTTCGTCGTTAATCGCTTTAAGTTGATTCGTTCATATTTTGACGTAATACAAAGTTTGTAAAATCGATAGTGGTAGATTTTTCTTTTAGGGGCAGGGTTAATTTGGGTTTTTTCAAGCCGCTACCAAGTCAAAAAGATATTTCAAGAAAATTTAGTTGAGAGTTCTCTCATATAAAACTGAAAATAAAAATGTTGAGTGAAATACGTTTAGACGTATTTCTTGTCGTTGTAGCAGTACCATCTTTGGTATTGAGGTATCCAAGTTAAGGGTCTACCACATGTTGGGCACATCGGTTGCGTTGTCTGTGCTTGGGCTTGTTGGACTGGTTGAGCTGCGGCTTGAGTTGGCTGATATGTGTTTTGAACCATCTGTGGCTTTAGAAGGATGAAGTCTGCTGCGGCTTGCACGTCTTCCCATGCGACGGTTTGGATTTCGCCATCTGTCATTTTCAACTGTTAGTGCAATTCCATTTTTTCCAACGGAGAAAGCAAGGTCCTTTACTTTTCCTATTAGGCGCCCTTTTGCATCTATAACTTGCATCGAGACTAATGCGTCTCTGGTTAATGGTTTATCGGTTGTTTTTTCCATCTTGACTCACTGCTCTTCTCTTAGGGATTTCGGGTTTAAAGTTTTTTCGTTTCTACCTCAAGCAAGCAGTCTATTGCAGAGGGATTTCCCAGTAACTTATTATGTCGCCTTTCACCCATTTGCCGCCTAAACTTCTCACAACCTCATTGATGTCGTCCCATTCCGCTTTCAAGAAAACCACCGGCTTAGCAACCACACAATCCGCTTTAACGGTGAAGCTGAGCAATTTTCGCTGTTCAGGACTGAATTCATTCTCCATTTTGCTTGCCATCCGACTTGGCTGGGGCGTAGGGAGCTTCGCAACCATGGATTTAGCTTCGGGCACAACTTGAGGTTTCACCGCTGCGGCAGGCTTAGATGCAGTTTTTAATTCCGTAGTTTTAGATAGATGAAACTCTGGTATCGGCATGGATTCGGCAACGTCCTCGAAACTTTCACTTCTAACAACCATGGAAACTTGCTTGGTGAACAGGTCCATTTTTACATCTAAAATTTCAGCATCGCTTGGCAACGTTAGAAGAAAATGTAGATACTTTACCTTGGAGCAAACCTGAAAGGGATTCAGGAGTTAGTTTGACGATTCGGATTTTCATTTACAGCCGCTCAAGTTGCCTTTAGGTACTGATAACTTAAAAGTATTTTCTATCTTGACAAAAAAAGAAGGTGATTGGGTTTAGGTTGGTTTTGGGCTTCGGTGGCTTTTCCAATCTGCAAAGTTGCCCGAATACATGGCCCAGCTTTTTAGTTTCGGTGACACCGCTCTAATCAAAGCTGGACAAGCAATCAAGGCAATAGGTAAGTTAAGTGCAAATGTTCCAGGCAAGAGGGGCCATGCGACTTCTGCTGGGAATATTCCGAAGGTTGAGAACTGCCAGAGGATAAAGCAAGTGCCTACAAACAGGGTTAAGGCGTATATGCTTGAGAGGATTATGAGCCCTTTGGTTGTCTTTGCTTCTGCTGCCTGTCGTGGGATTAGAAGCCAGTTTAAGCCGTAGATGACTATTGCTGTTGTTATTTCAACCCATGCAAGATACAAAGGTAAGCCTTCGACGTAAACGCCGCCTATGAATGCTCCAATCATGCTACCTACTAATCCACTCCATCCGAACCATATTGGGAAGACTCCCAGCAGGATGATTGGGAGGTAAAGGACGGTGAAACTTGGTACGCCTATGGCAAATGAGAGGAAGAAGAATACTGTGTAGAGGGCTGCAGTTATTGCGATTATTGAGGCTCGTTTTGCGCTACTTTGGGTTTGCAACATTCAATTTTCAATCCTTAGGTTGAGCAATTAATGCCTTCAAGGAGTAAGATTGCATAAAAGCATTTTCACTCGTATTACAAATGTAATACGTTTTACAGCAAACTTCAGTTGGAACCGCAAATAATCAAGTATAAAAGTTCCAACAATCAAATAAACCCATAAAACATTGCGCTGAAATAAAATGACTAACCAACATCGCCAAAAAACAATACTCCTCATCGCAGTCGCCATCCTCATCGCCCTCAACCTATACACTTTCATTGCGGCTTATCCGGAAACCAACACGCCCTCGCCAGGCATCAACACCCAAGGCACTATCCTAGCAAAAGATTTTTCAGCCTACTACGTGGGAGCGTGGAGACTCTGGCACAACCCCTCGCAGATTTATCATTTCGGCGCCTTAGGCGGAGCCGAACCAGTGACGGCACCTTATCCTGAAGCCTATAAATACCTGCCCTCCTTTCTGCTGATTACCTCACCTCTTCTCACCTTGACTTATCAGCAAGCCTTGTTGACTTTCGATATCGTGCAGTTTACGCTATTACCCATAATGGCATACATGCTCTACAAGCTCTTAGAACCCAAACATCTTGCCGTAACCTTTGCGGTAATGGTTATTGCTATTGCTGCTGCCGTTTCCATCTCCGAATGGGGGCTTATCTCTAAGTTACTATTGGCAATGGGGTGAAGGACAAGCCAAAGTATTTCTTGCGTTTCTTCTTCTTCTCAGCTTCTACCTTGGCAGTAAAGACAGGCCAGTTTTGTCAGGAGTTGCGTTGGCATTGGGATTTTTTGATGTAAGATTTGGCTTGCTCGCTCTTCCACTATTCGTAATGTACAACCGCAAAAACCTCAAAACAGCAATCCCAAGCGCTATCGCAACATTAGCCCTCTCAAACATTATGTTGCTTTATCCAGGTATGGGCTCAGGGTTCATAAGCATGGTTTTTGGCTCAGGCATCACAACGCCACTTTACTATTACTCGCTCATACCATTCCTCACTTTAATGGTGTTGATGATTGTTAACTTCAGAGAGTTAGTAGCAGCATTCGATTACAAAAGATTCTTTGCCAGATTCACGGGTACATTAGCAACAACGGAAAAATAATTGAGCTATGTTTTTGGACGATTCCAAGAAATCAAAACGAACACTATTACTACGATTCCAGAAAGTACTGCGCTGAATGCTAGCCAATAGTTTGAACCAAGAGGGTCTAACACATCCTTTGTTGCTTCGTTTAACCCTAAAGTTATTGTCGCTATGCCTAAGCTTAACGCTAAAGTTTTGAGTATTATGGATAGTTTTTGCCTCAACTCTTCTGGAGACTCCGATTTTGCAGTTTTCCGGATGTTCTAGGCGAAATTGTTGTCAAACATAAGCATTTTTTCAGATGCAATTCGGGTTATCGAAAACTAACAGATATTAGCTTGGAAAGATCATTCTATAGCGTGGGTGCAGTTATTGAAGCTCAAGTTACAGATATTCACGCAAGATAACCTTGAAGGCAACTATGTAGGCAGGCACTACCGCATCGCTGTAGTTGACTCGGATAAATCGAAGAGTTATCCATCGAATTTTATCTGTATGCTACCATCTCAGATAAGTGTTGACCAAAAAAAGAACAATGTTTTTTCAAAGATGTTCGGCGACAAATGTCAAGAACAAGCTAAAGTCGCTCTTAACCCATGCTTTAGTAAGCGAGAATGACTCGGATGTAAAAAACGAGATTGAACGAAGACTAAAACTTCTCGATCCAAAAACCGTTAACCAGATAAAATGCAGCTCATGCGGAAAACTCTTCCAGCCTCGACGAATAAAACGGTTTAAACGAAATTATTGTCAAGAATGCATGACCAAAAGTTATGGCAATCGTGGATAGATTAAGAGAATGTGAGTCTGTTCCTACTTCGCGATTGAAAAAAACCCTAATTGAAAGGGAGAGGGGCTTCTCAACTGCTTCATAGGCGCTCCTTACGAATCAACTAAGCATTTCCACGATTAATGTAAATGTTCAAAAAACAGTCCAGCAGAAAAATCTAAGTGTCAGTTTGACCAGAAAAACACTTTAACGAATAGACTGTTTTTCTATTGCATATACTAACGCACGAATGCCTTTTAGTATCTCGCGGGGAGAAGGCGGATTGCCCAAAATTTTGAGATCGACATGGAAAATTTTGTCTGCGCCACCCAGAACAGCATAGGAATCGTTGAGGATTCCGCATCCGCAAGCGTCATCACCTACTGCAACGACGAATTTTGGCGCGGGCATGGCTTCGTAAGTTTTCTTTGCTGCTATCGCCATGTTGAGTGTTATGGCGCCTGTAACTAAGAGGACGTCAGCATGTCGGGGTGAAGCGACGAAGGATATGCCGAAGCGTTCAACATCGTAGTATGGGGTTGAGAGGTTGTTGAGCTCAATTTCCGTTGAATTGTCGCTGCCTGCATCTAGTTCACGGATAGCTAAGCTTCTGCCAAAAACCTTATCCACTTTTTCCTTGATTTGCACACCGATGGCTTCGAATTCCGCATCGGTAAACTTGAATTGGTCGGTTGTCGGTTTTTTGAAGACGTTAGAGATTGCTTTTGCCATACTATCACATATCCGTTCCTGCGTATGAGAGGTTCATGCTCTTGTTGATTAATGGAAAATCTGGAACAATATTTCCAAGGACCGCATGCTCCATGGCTTGCCAGTTGCAGAAAGAAGCTGTCCGCACCTTGTAGCGGTAGATTAAGCCTTCTTTGATTTGGATCCAGTGAACGTTTTGTCCCCTAGGCGCCTCCACCAGCGATAAGGCATATCCGTCTTTGATTTGGCAGGGGACCGAAATGTCTCCACTTACCATTTCGTTGAGTAGGTGCTGAATTATTTTTACTGAATCCTGCACTTCTTTGGCTTTTAGGTTGAATCGGGCGAGAACATCACCGTTTGCCTGAGTTCTGCCTTTCAGTTTAAGCTCTCGGTACAGCCCATACGGATGGGTTATTCGTGTATCGCACATTTTTCCTGAAGCTCTTGCAACGGGACCTGTTATGTGGAGGGGGTCTAGGATTTCCGCTTTAACTTTGCCCGTAGTCTCGAACCGATCAACAACTGAGAAGTAGGTGCTGTCGATTCCTGTAGCATCGTTGAGCCTCTCTGGAAAAGACTAAAAGATAATTTGAGAGGTTTTTGAGTGCCCCTTCTGGAACATCCTTGATTAATCCGCCAACTGCTACGGTGCCTTTCATGAATCTGGAACTAGTCAAAGCTTCGTTTTGCCTAAAAATTTCTTCTCTAAGTATAAAGAATGGGCTGGCGCCAACTGGGTAGGCTACGTCGACGCACATACCTGCCAAGTCTCCAAGATGTGAATAAATCCGTTCAAGCTCCAAGAGGACGGTTCTAACCTGTAGGGCTCGTTTTGGTACTTCTAAACTGCAGATTTTTTCAACGGCATTACAGTAGCCAACGGCGTTAGCGAGGGTTTCGTCTCCGCTAATAGTTTCAGCGATTCGGACGCAGTCTTGGGGTTTCATGCTTTCTGCAAGCTTCTCCAATCCGCGGTGCTTGTAGAAAAGTCTCACTTCCAGATTAAAAATGGTCTCACCGATAACGCTAAACCTGAAGTGACCGGGCTCTATAATTCCAGCGTGAACTGGACCCACTGGAATCTGGTAGACTCCTTCGCCTTCAACCTGTTTGAAATAGTATTCGTTTTGGTCGCTGGCCGTCGCGGTTTCTATTTTTGCCATTCTTGAATGATTTCAAGAGTGGATGGAAACCTGATGGATAAGTCTCATGCAGGAATAGTCTTCTTGTGTCGAAGGCTCCTTGGAATTCTATTCCGAAGCCATCGGTGATTTCCCGTTCGTACCAACATGCGGATGGGTAAGTTTTAGCTATAGAAACCGCTTGATTACCGCTCAAATTAGATTGCAGGACCAGGATTTGCTCGAACCCGGGAATTTCGAATGCATAGAATAGGGTGAATCCTCTTTTCGGCGAAATCTTCAACGCAGAATAGACTTATGAGTTCAAAGCTGTTTTCGTCGAAGATGCAAATGGCTTTTTGTAAGTCGATTACATTGAGGGACAAGTAGACCTCATTGTCTAAGCCTTCAGTTAAGGTGAGTTTTTGGCCAGAAATTGTTTCGAGTACTTCTTTGAGGTTCATTTGTTTCACCCTATTTTTAATTCAGACACGATGCTGTTGAGCAGGTTGGTTAGTTGCTGTGGGAAGAATACGCCCAAAGTAAAAACAGTGACCAGGAGGATTACAATAGGGATTTTCATTCCCAATGAAGCTTCATAACGTTTCACCCCTGGAGTGTCTTCTTCTTTTTTGGACAGCAACTTAATCATGAAAATTCCGAAAGCGCCAGCTACAAAAAGAAAAACGATTAGCAATCCCAAGAGTAAAAAGGGCGACAACTTGACTGATTCCAAAAGAATTGAGAGTTTGGGCAGAAAAATCGCTGACAGGGGCATGCCGATTATTGCTATTGTACCGAGTATTAGGCTCCATGCGGCGAAGGGTTGGAACTTGAAGACGTTTCTTATATGTTCCATTCGAACACTTTTATACTGATGGTGAAGGATGCCTGCAGAGAAGAACAAGGAAGCCTTCGTGAAAGCATGTGCCAAAGTGTAGAAAAGCATCCAGAACAAAGCCAAGGGTGTTCCTATGCCTAAACCAACGAGAAGAAAACCCATGTTTTCTACGGTTGAGTAGCCTATGAGTTTCTTTAGGTTCACCTGGTTGAGCATTGTTAAGGCTGCAATAACCATGCTTATCAAGCCAAAACCGATGAGGAACCAAGAAATTTTTGGTAACTCAGAGGTTTGGGATGCAATAGCGTAAACCCTGATTATTCCGTAGATGCCTACGCTTGTAACGCATCCTGATAGGATGGCGCTGACAGGGGCAGGAGCTTTAGAATGTGCGCTGGGCAACCAAGCGTGAAAAGGAACGATACCTGATTTTGCAGCGAACCCGACAAACGTGAAGATGAAGGCTGCGAACATTATTGCAGGTGACAAGGTGCTGGCAATTGACATTAGCGAGCTCCAGTTGAGGGTGCCTGCCCCAAGATTGTTTTCGGTTAGGGTAAAGATTAGTATTAAACCGATAAAGGAAAAGAGCATACATGTGGAGGTTATGAAGACGTACTTTAGAGTGGCTCCGATGTTTTTGGGAGCGTTAAGGATAACTATGAGGACAGCTGAAAACGCGGTGGTTAATTCAGCAAGTATCCAGAAAAGGGCAAGATTATCGGAAAAGAACGCGAAGGTTATTGCCATCAGGAGCAAGTTAAAGGCGACGTAGAAGAGTTTTAGGCTGCTGCGGTCCATTTCATGGATTTCGATGCTGCCCTCAACGTACCCTCTGGAGTACAGGGCTGCAAGGAGGAAGAGGGTTGCTGAAATTAAGATTTCGTAGATGCTAAGGTGGTCGATTAGGAAGTAGTTGCCGCCCAGTGAGTATGATGGAATTGCGGCGTATGTGAGTGCTAAGAATGTGAGGATAAGGTATGTTGATGGAAGGATTATGGAGAGAGTGTTTATGGTCTTGTGCGACTTAGAAATCATTGTAAGCAACAAAACTCCGACTCCAACAATTCCGTACATAGCTAATATCAGGTTTAGAGATAGCATCATTGTTCTGCCTCCAAATCCTTGAATTCCGCTGAAGTCTTTTTCTGTGAATCATGGAAGGGGTTAAGTCTTGTGTGGAACTCTTCGATTGTTGAGTCAATGCCAAAAGCCAAGATAGTCGCAATTAGCGTTAACATAATTAAGTCCACGACGATGAGAACCTCAATCAGCAGGGGAAGCTCAGTAAGGAAAAGGCTGAACAAAACTACTCCGTTTTCCATTGTCAGGTAACCCACTATGTTGGTTAGTGTTTGTTTCCTTGTGAAGATTACAATCATACCCATGAATACTATTGAAATACCGACGGTGGCACCGAGGAAAAACAGACTTGAATTGAAACGGTTCAACTCTGACAGCAGACTAGAGAAGGAGAAGTACACAAACAGTACGATAACTATACTGGCGAGCAACGCGGTTACAGGGCTGAGGAAATGGAACTTGACATCCCGTTTTATGTTAAGCCGCTTCTGCACGACTCCCATGAAATGAGGAATAATCCACACTTTACTTAACAAAATAATGACTGCAAGAATCAGCAACGTTATGCTGCCTGTTTCGACAAAATACAGCATCGCCATCCCCGCTAACAGCAAAGACTGGAAAGCATAAGTCTTTATGAGCGAGCGGATGTCGCGTTTCATAATTATGACGGCGGCTGTTGCTAAAATCAGGACGATGAGGATTTGTGCCAGGTTTCCGGTTGAAGCGATTATCATGCGAACACCTCAATAATTAGAGTTATAATCGAGAGAAAAAGTGCGACCGCAAACAGCCCTGGCAGGCGGAATAGGCGAGATTTTGCGCATGAGGACTCAAATAACCCAATGATAACAGCGAGCACGACTGCTTTTAGGATAAAGGCGCCAAGCGAAATCAGGATTGCAGGAGCCGAGAAATCTGATGTTAATCCCCATGGAACAAGAATGTTGATGAGAATTCCCATTAGGAGTAGCTGCTTCATAGCGCTCGACATTTCCATCATAGCCAGGTTCTTTCCTGATTGCTCAAGAATCATGGCTTCGTGAATCATTGTTAATTCGAGGTGGGTTTCTGGGTTATCCACGGGAATTCTGGCGGATTCCACAATAATGATGATGAATATTGAGATTGATACTAGGATTAGAACTGGGTTAACCAGGACGTTTGAAGCTAAGGCGCCTCTGAACATATCTGGCAGGTTTATGGTTTTGAAAGCGAACGCAAGTGCAGCAAAGACGACTATGATAACGGGCTCGATTAGTGCGGATATTGCCATTTCTCGGCTGCTTCCCATGCCGCCAAAGGTGCTGCCCGCGTCAAGTCCCGAGAGTGCCATGAAAAACTTTGCCATGGCCAGCAGGTAGAGGAAGAGGATTATGTTTCCCACTAAATCATTGGGTTGCGGTATGATAAGGAGGGGAACGAAAAGGCTTGCGACCAAAAGTGCTGTTATGTTTACAAGTGGTGTAACTCGCATTATCCACGATGAGTTTGTAGAGTATACGGTTTCTTTTTTGAGCAGTTTGGCTAGGTTGCGATAAGTCTGCAGAATTGGCGGACCCCTTCTTTTCTGGGCATGGGCTTTCACGATTTTAATGAGGCTAATGAAAAGTGGCGAAATTAGAAAAACAAAAAGCATGTTGAGGATGCCGTATGCGGTTAGTGCCAAGTAATCCATTAAGCGAACCACCAGATTATTAATAGAAATACAACTATAGTTACAAATGCGTACGCGATGTGCAAGTCAGCGTCACCCCGCTGGACGTTATTAACTTTTAAAGATATTTTTTTGATAATGGCTGCTGCTGGCAGGTAGATACGTTCTTCGAAGAAATTTATCAAGTGAATTTCTGCTCTTCCTTCCTTGAAAATTACATTTTTATCGTCGTAGTAGCTTCGTTCGGAATTCTTTTGAGTTCGGAAAATCGATTTTAGGATGGTGACTATTGGCTCGGAGAATCCTGACGCTGTATACTCCATTTTTGATGTTTGGGTTGGGAAGCCACAACCCCATGTTTCAGCGATTCGTTCCCGCCTGTTAGCAACCTCACGTAAAGCAACGAATGTGAACACATAGAAGCCTCCTAGGATTGCCCCAATGAAGAGCATGTTTGGCAGCGGGAACGAGAAACCCAAAACACTGAAAAGCTGCAATGAGAAAACTCCCAACGCAATACATAAAGCGGCTAGTATGGCTGGTCCAATAATCATGAGTTTAGGTGATTCCTTAGCCATCTTTGCCTCGTTTGAGCGTGGCAATGCAAGGAAAGTTATCCCAAATGCTTTTACAAAACACGCCGCCGCAAGTGCACTCGTTAGAGCAAACACCGCCAATGAAGCAATCAAAATCACTTCAAGGAATGGATTGGCTAAAGCTGTAGATTGAAAGAAAGCTTGGAAAATCATGAGTTCACTTACGAACCCATTGAAAGGCGGCAACGCTGAAATTGAGACGGCGCCAATTAAGAAGAGGATGGCGGTTTTGGGCATACGCTTGATTAACCCCCCCATTTCCTCGATGTTACGTGTACCCGTGGCGTTGACTATGCTGCCGCTGGTCATAAAGAGGAGACTTTTGAAGATGGCGTGATTTAGGCTGTGGAATAGGGCACCTGCGAGGGCAAGAAATGCGATAGCTTCAAGTCCAGCGAGCGAGAAGATTACGAATAATCCGACACCGATCAAGATGATGCCTATGTTTTCGATGCTATGGTAGGCGAGTAAACGTTTGATATCATGTTCCTTTAGCGCATAGATTACACCTAGCACCGCCGACGTTGCACCCGCTGCGAGGATTAGGATACCCCACCAAGTTTGCATTGGCAAAAGCAGGATAAAGCGCACTAAGCCGTAGATGGCGACTTTTAACATAACACCTGACATAAGTGCGGATATGTTGGAGGGGCTTGCGGGATGGGCGTGTGGCAGCCATTTGTGGAAGGGTATGATTCCTGCTTTTATCCCAAAGCCCAAGAACAGAAAAACAAATGCAATTGAGGTGATTAATGGGTCTGTCCGTATCTGTTCCATATCGAAGGTGCCGGTCACAACGTAGATGAAGAGGAATGCGAAAAGCAAGAAGAGCGTACTTAGGTGGGTCATGATGAAATAGAACATGCCTGCTTTCTGGGTGTCCTTTTTCTCAAACTCGACCATCACAAGTAAAAATGAGGAGAGCGCCATGATTTCCCAGAAAAACAGGAACGAGAACATTGAAAATGATGCGACGACTAGAACCATTGAGACGATAAAGATGTTCATGAAGGACACAATCAGGTTTTTCCGATCCTCGTGCTCAATGTGCTCAACATAAGAAACTGAATAAATCGCAACTGCGATCGAAACTATCGCTACTAATGCGAGGAAGAATGCCGCTAATCTATCAACTAGGAATGAAAATTGGAACGAGGGCACGATTTGGTAGGCGAGGAGGGAGAAGCTTTTGTTTGAGAGGATTATTTCCAGTGCAAAAGCCAAGATGGCGACACTCGCGACGCATGTGATTATCAGAGATGTTTGTCGTGGAGTTTTGCTGTTTGTTAATCTTGAGGCTAAAAGAGGCAAAAGGATTGCGACAAGAAATGAAGCTAAACCTAATGGAAACAAAATTTCGAGCATAAAGTGCCTCTATGGTGAAGAATTAACCGTTGGCATCGTCTGACTGAGCGCCTCGATAAAACCGACTGAAAAAGATAGCCAAGTAGTCAGTTTTGGTATTAGTGGGGTTCTCATGTTAAGTCTATCGCCCACCACAACCTTATAGAAAAGCTTTTTGGCGGTGAATCGACAGAAAATCAATGGTTGATGAAATGTGCATGTGAACACAATTTTATAGCCAAAGAGAACAACCGACATTACTGTATCAATACTATTCAGATAAACGATTAGAAAATATACTCCGCAATGAGAAAATGTTTAGTATCAATCAAACAAAAATAAGCCCTAAAAACTTCAATCAATTTGATTATCGGGGTGCCAAGTAGAACAAGTGTAGTTTAGTGCCAATTGGGCACAAACTAAATACTTCGATAGCTATACGTTTTGTCTATGGGTTACCAACCTCGAAAAACCTCGCCTAAGGGCGCAATTCACGGGTACAAAAAGCCTCTGCGGGAAAGAAGGAAAGATAGAAAACGGGTTCGTAAAGGACTTGTTCAACCGTTACAAGAAGAAAAGCATTTTCCATCTGAACGGGAAATTGCTGATGTTACCCTCAAACGACTCCACACTTTAGGCATCCAAAAGTTTGGGTCGTCACCATTCAGCGAACACTTCGATCGATGGCTAATTAATGTAACGTCTGTTCTGGAAGAGTTTGAGTCACACCCCGCCATGGGAGTTGACGATGAATATATTCAAGAGCGCTCTCAAGCACTCGCCACCATTAAGCAGCAGCTGGATAAATTAAGCCGAAATGAATCCACGCTTGACCAAGAACTAAAAAACCTATCTGACCAGAGAACTCGCCTCAAACAAATCAACGCCGAATACGCAACCTCAGCAGGAGTTATTAGAGGTCAAAGAAACCGTGAAATCAAACTCCTTAATGCTTCAATTAATTGTCTAAAAAAGGAACAGGACGAAGTTATCCGCATGAAAACCGGATTTTTCCACGGCATCTCCAAAAAAGCCAGAGAACAAAAAGAAGATTCAATAGCGCAAGAACTAAACGATAAGCAAACAGAACTGGAATTAGTTATGCTGGATTTTAGCGCCAAACAAAAAGAACTCAAAGAAGAATACGATACAAAAAGGGAGCCGGTCCTTGAAGAAATAAAAAAATTCCGCAGAACAATCCAAACCCTCGAGATGGACTGTTCCTTAGAGGAGCGATGGTTTGCCTGTGAAGCCATCATAGACGCCGTAAACTCATTTCTGATGAGAAAATCTTCCGCGCCCAAGGGAGATCTGATCTAAAAATCCTCTTTTACTAAGCGATAGAAATACCAGTCCTCTAAGCGTTTAGCTTTGTTTTTTTCATAGAATTTTTGCGCTGACTTGTTCCATGTTAAAACAGTAAACTCTATTCTGCCGCATCCTTCTCGTTTAGCTGTAGCTTTTATGAAGTCGAACATTTTTTTGCCCACCCCATTTCGCCTGTACTCTTCAAGGACAAAGATGTCTTCGAGGAAGAGCGTTGGCAATGCGAGAAAGCTTGAGTAGGTAAAGAAGTAGATGATGTATGAAACGTGTTTGTCGCCGACTTTTCCCATGAATGCTTGATACTTGGGGTTGTCCGATAGACAGTCTCGACGCAACCTCTGTTTTGCTTCTGCATTAGGCGGAGATAGCTTCTCGTACTCAGCAAGCTTTGCGATTAAACCCAGAAAATCATCGAATGTTTCTTCATCGACTTTTTCGATAACTAGCGAGGATTCTTCTTTGTGCATGCAAGTTATTTGTTGTTTTGAGATTAAAAGTGCTACCTATGGAGAAATGAAATTTTGTTGGTTAAAGTTCCATCAGATAATTTTTAGGTCCTTTTGAATAAGTTAAAGTTTTAAATAATTACATATCAAAAAGATAACCATGAAGAATTCTGAATGCACAATCTACATCATGTTCAACGACAAGTGGATACAGAAGTTCCGAAAAGAAACTGATGGCTGGAAAGAATACAGCCGAAACGGCACCATTCGCCAATGCACAGCAGAACAATTCATCTCTCATATCCTCCCACCATTGGCGGGAATAAAAGGACCAAACGTAACGATCAAGGTCGAAGCTGATGAGAAGAGTGAAATTTAGATGAACTTGGAAGTTTAAGCTGGAGCGGAGCGGTTGAGCGGTTGTGGTTGTGACTACGCAGTCACAGAGTCTTAAAGGCGCGTCTTTACAAAAATAGAGTGGTGTTTTAATTGGAAAAAACAATGATGAAATATCAAGTTTTAATCAAAACGATTTCAGGAAGGGGCGGCGAGTTCTGGGAAGCTTTCCAAAGGATGCCTACCGAACCAATGAAAGGAGTAATGATTGAGTCCTCATGGAGCCTATACGGATACTGGGATTTTGTCATCTTCTTCAAAGCCGACAGCAATGAAAACAGCCTTCACTTCGTCGGCGAGGTTCTAAGAGCCATACCGGGCATAGCAGATACAAGCACGTCACCGATGACCATTCTCAAAGAACACAAAATGTAAAAGGCAACAGTTTTCGCTGTTGTTCTTCTTTTCTTTTCTTTTGAATACGAGATACCGCCTGCGTTTCCCTTTTTTCAACCAAGTATAAGTAAGAACAGTTTTCTAAACAAAGTTAAGTTGTTTCTTCTAAACCCTGCAAATAAGTAAGTATCCCTGAAAAGCCGAAATGGTAAAAAAACTAACCTTTTAGATTGCTAAAATACTTTGGAGTTTTTTTAACGCTGCTTCCATTCCTTTTTACCTTTGTTTTTTGTCTGGTTTTCTTTTTTAGTTTCATTCTTTGCTTTGTTTTTTGCCTTGTTTTTTATTTTCATTACCCTCCTCTACTTTATTCACTAATCAATTGTCCGCTCACACTTATTCGGTTTGCCTTTCATGAAGCCAACAAAGTAGGCTTTTTTGGGTTACAGGAGTTCCCGGCAGGAACTATTATAAGAAAAAAGTATTAGGGGCGAGACTTTAAACAAGTAAACCTACGCCGGAATAAGCTATTTTATAAACAACACATTCTTGAGTTTCTTAAAGTGCTCGTCTCCAGTAACTACATCTGCTTTCTTTGCAATTGCTGTAGCGTAGACGATTGAGTCAGCTAAACCCCACCCATCCACTTCCTTTTTCATCCTAACGTTTAGCCTAGCTGATTCCACCACAATCGACTCATCAAGAAACGCCAACGAGCTTTTTTCCTTTATGAAGGCTCTTTGCTTTTCTGCCAGTTCTTGACTTTCCACTTTTAGCGTTTTGGCATAGACTTCTGCCAGACAAATAGTTGGTGTTATTTTTTCATCTGAGCTTTCAATCAGAGATTTAATTTGTTCTCCCAGCAGTGAACCTGTAAAGTACTCAATCCAAGCGTAGGAGTCGATAACATATTTCATGTGCAGCGGTCCTTGTGGTCTCTTAGGTCGGTAGTGCTAGTTTTTTTCATGGTGCCAAACATGCTTTCGGTTTTTTCAAAATGTTCCAGCAGTATTTTGTTGATTTCGTTGGAGATATTTCTGGCGCCCGCTGTCTCTTTGATTGTTTGGTAGACGTCATCGCGCAGGATTATTGTTGTTTTCTTAGACATATACATCACCATAAACATCTATGGCGAAAGCAACATTTTAAGATTGTTACAAAGGTTGAAAAAATTAAAGGAAAAGTGGTGGCGGGGGTGGGACTTGAACCCACGAAGGCCTGCGCCAGAGGATCTTAAGTCCTCCTCCATATCTTAGGTGTAAATTGTTTTTATCTGGCCACCTATTTAGACCTGGCTCGGATACCCCGCCACCAGCACCGATACAGTCAACATTGTATTGTTTAAGTTTTTTGTATTCGGTTTAGATGATTCTTTGCTACCTAAAACGTTTGTTCAGCACTTTGCGTTCAGCTTCCAAAACCAACTCATAGAATTTATCAGAGAGCTTTGGCTCCTTCTCCAAAACCGCTCGGACATCAGCTGCTGAAACCCGCCTAGCACTTAGCGCCACTGCAGCGGGCTTACCGTACTTTTCGATTAATTCTGCGGTCTGTTTAGCATGAACCTTCATCTTTTCTTCATCTTTCCCAAGCTTTTCACCCCGCTTTTCAATCAGTGGCAAAGCCTTCTCTTCCTCAATCTTCAGCATGCCAATTGACAAAGATCCGCAGCGTGGACATTTGGGTTTATCCGGGAGGTCTTTGATGCGTATCGATTCCATGTAGTCCCAGCAAGCTGTGCAGACAAAGTTGCCTGTCTCGTTTAACAGCCTAGCTTTAGCAGATTCGACAAGTACCGCCCTCATTTGTTCAGGCGGAATAAGGTCGGTTTTCATGCTGACCCTTTCAATGCCCACTCGGGCTACTGGCGTCGCATTTCCGCCCGTCTCAACCACCTGCAAACGAACCAAGCCATCTCTCAGCCGACCCAGCACCATAACGAGTCCGTCTCCATCGATGTCTTTAGAGAAAACTTCCTTAAGTCCTTCTTCGTAAATTGGGGTGCCTTCAAAACTGGTTATCAGCTTTTGTATGCTTACGCTTCCAAAATCAGCCCACTTCTTGAGTGCTCCAAAACGCCGTGCCACCTGAATCACACGCCGCTTAAACAACCCAGTCTTAATTGTTGATTGCGTTAATGTGTTTCTGATGGCTTGTTCGCTCATGCATTGAATCTCTTTTAGCACTTCAACAAGGCGTTCAGCAGTCATAGAACCCATGGTTTGCACAAAAATGCGGTAGGGGTCATGTTGCACAATTATGCCTCGTCCAAGTTTGTCTGATAATACTTGCCCTAAAAACTGAGCTAAAGCTCGATTCGTAAGTGAACCAAAATTGGTGTGAAGAATTACGAATTCAGTCCAATCCTCGACCACAACCCGTTCAGGAGTGGGAACTGGAAAGCCGCTGTGCACTTGCTCGAGTGTTTCTTCCAAAGCGTGACGAACCGTCTCGCTATCGGCGGGGTAGCGTTCCGAGAGCAAAGCGCTAATTTGCTCGCCAGAATACCCGCTATGGCTTTTCTCCTCTGCAAACCCGCGGATTTCAGCGAGTTCCTGCGCTATCTCGTAGGGAACTGGGATTTCTTCGCCTATCCAGCTGGGTATGGAGCCTGTTGGGTCGTCGACTGGGCGAACGTAGACTTTTTCTTCAGTGGCGTGTATGATTTGCCATGGGCTGCCTCTAATGATGAATTTTGTGCCCGGCTTACCGTATTCTGCCATAAAGGCTTCATCTAAAACGCCGATAGATGAGTCGGTTGATTCATCGATTACAAGGAACTGTTTCTCCTCTGGAATCATGGATAAATTATCAAAATAATATTCAAACAGCGCCTTGGTGCGCTGTGGTCTTAACACTACCTGGTCCTCAAACGATGCCCAAGCTAATCGGGGAAAACGATTATGCATGTACTTGAGGATTTTTTCTACGTCGGGTATCGTTAGGTTTTCGAAAGGTGCAGCATTTTTGCATATGCCCAAAATCTCGTTAAAAGCCAAGCGACGGTTTTTTAACAGTAACCCAGCGATTTGATGTGCCAAAACATCGTAGGGCTTGTTTGGTATCGAAAGGGGCTCCAACTCTTCGCATAGAGCCCTCCTTGCGATGACCATTGCTTCGAGCGTGTCATCGGAGTCCATGCCAATAATTATTCCTTCAGACAAGTTCCCATAAGTGTGTCCTGCTCTGCCAACTCGCTGGATGAGTCGTGAAACCTGGCGTGGACTCATATATTGTATGACTAAGTCGATGTGACCGACATCTATGCCCAATTCTAGGCTGCTGGTGGCAATTAGCCCTTTGAGAGCACCTTTTTTGAGTCCAGTTTCAGCTGCGATGCGGGAGGGCTTAGTTAGAGAGCCATGATGGATTGAAATTGGAAAATCGGCATCCCAGACTTTGAAGCGTGAAGCCAAAACTTCTGAAACCGAACGGGTGTTAGTAAAAAGGAGCACGGACTTGCGTTTGGTCATGTAATCGCGTATTATGCGCAACCTCGCCGCTACTTCGGGGTGGGTGTATATTTTTGAGGCGAATTGGGCGTCTTGTTCGGTTGGTTTGGGGTAGATAACTTGTAGTTTGACCATTTTTGCGACGGGTACGCGGATAATTTCTACGGGTCGTTTGTCGCCGACAAGGAATTGGGCAACTTTGTCGGGGCTGCCAACTGTGGCGGATAACCCAATCATTTGGAAGTCTTTGCCGATTAAATCGCGGATACGCTCAAGCGCTAGCGACAGCTGGCTGCCTCGTTTGCTGTCAGCTAACTCGTGTACCTCGTCGATAACTATCCATTTGAGGCTCTGTAGGCTCTGGCGTAGCAGCCACCCTGTGAGAATGGCTTGGAGGGTTTCCGGTGTGGTAATTAGGATGTCTGGTGGACATCGGGATTGACGGGTGCGTTCTTTGGTTTCGGTGTCACCATGCCTAACTGCCAATTTGATGTCGAGGTTGTTACACCACCATTGCAACCGCTCAAGCAAGTCGCGGTTTAGAGCCCGAAGCGGCGTTATGTACAATACTTTGATCCCTGGAGTTTTGGGCAACTGCAAAAGCATACTCATAATCGGTAGAAAAGCGGCTTCGGTTTTGCCTGTAGCTGTGGGTGAGATTAAGAGTACGTTTTTGCCTTCGAGGATTTTGGGGATGGTTTTTTCTTGGGGGTCGGTGGGTTTTAGGAATCCTTTCTGTTCAATTAGCCTTCGAAGTGGCTTTACTAGCATTTCAAAAGCGTTTTCAGAAGTAGTTTGCAATATAACCTGACCCGACTGTTAAGAAGATAAGCTTTATTTCAGCTATAAAAGAAGTTGGGCGAGAAAATCGATGTTGGCAGGGGTTTTAGGCATTTTTCGTATTGGTTTGTGATTTATTGGTATTGTTTTAGGCGAATACCTAAGTGTTTGAATGATTGTTTGAACACTTCAGTTACTTTGCATCCATGCTATTGACATGAAGATGTTTAATTTTAATGTTGAAAAGAAAAATATCTATGGGAAAGCTACGGAAAGTTTTTTATCCTATCAGCCTAAAGCATGGAAGCAACAACATTGGAGGATAAATTAAATGGCTAAATGTCCAAAATGCGGAACCGAAGTAGCAAAGCCAAAGAAAACCTGGAAAATGGCAGGCCGACCAGACAAAGCTGGCAAACGCATGCAGCTAGAAATCGGACTCTACGAATGCCCAAAATGCGGCAACGTATTCCGCGAAGTATTAAGCAAACAAAAAATTTAATCTACAACCTAAACGAGCAGTCGCAAGTTTGCACTCTCATTTTTTCTTTTTTTGTTAAGCGGTAGTTTTACTTCAGTTGGATTACTCTGTTTATGAGAGGTAATTCATGGGCTTGCCCATAATTGTTGCTCTTATAATTTTGCTTCTATTTATCGACTTTGTGGTGTCTTTGGTTAAGGAAAACAAGAAAAAGAAAACTGGACAGCAGAACAAATAAAACAGGGCAGCTGTAGATGTGTTTATAAAGATAGCCTTTGATAAATGAACATTCAAGAAAGGCGATATGCAAGAGGGAAAGGATTGCCAAAAACTAAAGCAACATTAAGCATCGAGAACGTGGTCGCTTCTGCAACGCTCAACCAAAAAGTCGATTTAAACGCAGTCGTCAAAGGCTACCCAGGCGTCGAATATCGCCCCGAACAGTTCCCAGGCTTAGTTTTTCGATTAAAACGCCCCAAAACAGCAACTTTGATTTTCAGTTCAGGAAAAATGGTCTGCACAGGCGCCAAATCTGAGAAGGAAGCACGTCGAGCCGTCATGAAAGTTGTGAAGGAACTCAAGAAAGGCGGCATCATAATCATCAGCAAACCCGAAATGAAAATTCAAAACATCGTGGCTTCAGGCATCTTAGGGGGCATGATTGACCTTGAAAAAGCCGCATACACTCTCGAACACGCCATGTACGAGCCGGAACAGTTTCCAGGTTTGATTTACCGTATGGCAGAACCCAAAGTTGTCATTTTGCTCTTCGCCAGCGGCAAACTCGTATGTACTGGAGGCAAAAAAGAACAAGACGTCTATGACTCCGTGGATAAATTGCATGCGCTACTCGAAGAAACAAGCCTCATCTACTACGAATAAACCCCAATTTAATGCTTCTTTACTTGCTTAAGAATTGTTTTTAGGTTTTCTTCGTCGATTGCACCCATTTCATAAAGCGTGTTCGCGATTTCACTCACTTTGAGCAATGCATGAAGTTTTATGCCGTTCTTTTCAAGCAGCTGTTTTCCGCCTTCTTCTCGGTCAAGAAAAACCACTGCTTCCGACACAACTCCACCTTCAGCTCTCACCGCTTCAGCAGCCGTCTTTAATGTTAAGCCGGTGGTAAGCAAATCATCAATCAACAAAACTTTGTCGCCTGAAACCAGGATTCCTTCGACTCTGCGTTCTCTACCAGCCAAGTGTTGATCTTTTCGCACGTATAGGAAGGGTTTTTTGAGGTTGTAGGCGATTTGGGAGGCGAAGGGGATTCCTGCTAAGGGTATGGCGGCGATGCGGTCGAAGTTTTTAACTCCGATTTCGCTATTGATGTATTGGGCGTAAGATTCGCAGATTTCTCGGAAAGCATCGGGGAAACTGGGGATAACTCGTAGGTCAACGTAGTAGGGGCTTGCTTTTCCGCTGGTTAGTTTGAAGACTCCAAATTTTATGGCGTCGAGTTTGAAAAGAATGTTCGCCATCTTTTCTTTCGGGGCTAAACCTTTACTTTCACTTTTCATTCTTTCACGTCCTCTTAGAAACCTGATAAATCTTGTTCTGTTGGGGAATCAAGCATGCAGTCCTTGGCAACTCTTTTTTCAAAAGTTCTTCAAACTCCTTTTGGCTTGCAACCGTCGCTGTGTGGTAGGGGACGGCTATTTGTGGTTTGGTTAACCATGCAATTTCAAATCCGGATTGCGGCGAAGCGCCTGGAGCAATGCCAACTGTGCAGAAGACCAAGTCAAAGTTTTCTTTCTGCGCCATCTTCGCAAGTTCTGGGAAGGGTAAACTATCCGCGGTATGGTAGACTTTTACGTTGTCCTCGCTGGTTATAATGTAGGTGACTGGAGCTTGAGCTGGGTGATTACTTTTTTCCGCTTTTACTGAGACTTCTCCAAATTTGATTTCCATGCCAGGCTTGATTTCTATAAGTTTGTCGTTTGGGAGGGCGAGTTTGAGTTTTTTGGTTGAGGCAGCGTCGGCGATTACTGTGCAGCCTGTAGCTTTCTGGATATCTGCGACTAAAGGTGGGTCAAGGTGGTCGTAGTGTTCATGGGTGATTAAGATGGCGTCGACGTTGTGGAGGTTTTTAGCTTTTACATCTACTGGATCTATTGCAAACGTTTTGGTCGGGGTTTTCAGAAGAATTCCGGCGTAGTTGTTGAGCCACATGAAGAAGATGCTGTTTTTCTCAGGCGTTTTCTGGATGGACAAGTTTGATTCCTCAAGAACTAGTATGAGAGATGTGTTTTAAAGAAGTTATGCATCCAAACGCGAGTACAATAATGCTTGATAAAAGCTATCTCAGTTTTGGTTAAGAATTCTTTCCGTAGGAGTGAACCTTACAATTTAGGATTAAATCTGATTGTTGTTGCTACCCGCTTTTTTCAGAATGCAGTTGCAGCAGCAGCAACAACAACAACTTCTACGCACTGTGGCCTTCAACTCTGGAAGTTAGAATGTTAGGCTTTGAATCTTTGAAAGATGCAATAATCGACGTGCAAAATCCCCGATGCGTCGGATAACAAGTTTTGTTTGGCGCTAGGAAGGACCCCCCACGCCAATGGAAAAATTAGCGTTGGCTAACTCATAGTTGAGCAGTAAGCCTGAGGTTGTGAAACTTTTGCCAGATTGTCGACTCCAACGAGCCGCAATAAACTGATTCTTGTAGAAAAGGTCGATGAGTTCTTTTTGGTAGTCAGTTGGCTCAACGCCTAACACATGGCGAAAAAACTCGAGCGGATCGGTCTTTAAGGTCTCAACTTTGCTTAATCGTTCAGACTCTATTGACAATGCCTGTTCACGGAGCAAAGCACGCTCCTCGAAGAGCTTATTGGGACGGAACGCCTTTGGTTTTTTGGAAAGTTCCGCATATTTCTCCTTCAGCTCCAAAAGTTCGACTTCTAACCCACGATAATTAACATAATCAGATAGGAGCTCTTTGTAGGCCTTGGCACCGGCAATTATACTTCGCAATCGAAGAACATCGGTCTTTTCAAGCCCCGGTGTTTGGAGTGCCTCCAAAGCCGCTGCTAATGTTTTTAGAGTCTCTTCAACACTTGGCAGTTCCTCGGGTAACTTTAGCTTGGGAGAAGAACAACAACACTGATTTTTTTGTTGTTGTTGTTCTTTCAACAAGTCAAGGTTAATCAGTTTTTGCCGAATGTCCTCTTGGCAACTCCTTGGGCAGCTCAAGCTTTGTTAAAGAAGAAGAAGAGTGGTGCTTGGCATCTTCTTCTTCTTTCAATAAGCATAACCTAATACTGAATTAGACAGGAAATCTTGATTAAACCGAGTCAAGAAACCTTGAACAAACCCCGTCAAGAAAGTTTGACAAAAAACCACTTAAGCAAACTCAACCTCATAATATAACAGGAACCTCGAATGCCAAAGAAACTCTTGGCAATATCAATTCTAACAGCAATCTTAGTGTTAATTATTGGTGTACAAGTTATTGTGGTTGATGCAAATCCAACAATTCCTTATCCACAAGTACCCAATACTGATTTACCCTCTCTGACAATTGAAACACCGGCAAATCCTTTGCCATTAAATGACAATAACACAGTAGCAATAAACATTACAGTAATCCAACCAGATGCTTGGCTCCATTACTATATGGGGCTCAAGCCTATTGTTGGCAAATATTATGGATATGCGTATTTAGATGGAATAATGAAGATGGGAGACATAAATTCTCAAGATAAGGTTTGTAATTTCAATATTTCCTTCACTGGTTACCCAGATAC
This sequence comes from Candidatus Bathyarchaeota archaeon, assembly GCA_963741295.1. GTDB lineage: Archaea > Thermoproteota > Bathyarchaeia > Bathyarchaeales > Bathycorpusculaceae > Bathycorpusculum. The sequence continues at coordinate 168,900 of CAVUHI010000019.1, read as the reverse complement.
TGTGTTAACAATCTGTGGTTATAATCGCTCTTTTACTAGTGACACAGTTCAGCACAAACTAACCATTCAACTTTATTGTAAGACTTTCTCACAGATTGGAAACTTTCAATCCAATGTAACGCAGGATGTTTCATTTACTATTGATTCTAGTTCTCAAACTATATCATTCCTTGAAACCCCAGTTAAGATAGACAGAGGAACATATCCCTTAGGAAGCCCAGGTTCTTCTTCAACGCCTACAATCACAATAGGCATAATTATTCTTGTCACTTTTGTGATTGTAGTTTTAGCTGTTGCTTCTGTCTCACTGGTTTACTTTAAGAGGCGTAAGGCTAAGACCACTTAGTCGGCGAATATAAAACTTCATAAGGCAACAGCAACAAATAGCCAAATGGGCAGACGGAAGGTATGACCAGCCGACACTTAGCTGTGGTATCTTTAGTAGCTTTAACCATGCTAGCACTGATTCCTAATGCGACTGCAAATTTTTTGCCAGCATACAACAATATCAGTATTCTATCGCCCAGCATTCCGCCGTCCCAAAATAAATACTGGTATGAAAACAGCACGATCAACTTCACAGCTTCAGTAACTTTGGTAAAAGAGGGCGTTACTGAGCCACCAAGGGTTAACTTCATTTCATATAGCCTCGATGGCCAGCCGTTGGTTTACCTCAGAAACCTGACCGTCACAAAATACAATTACGAACAGTACAATCAAGACCTCACCATTTACAAAGTGACAACGGTTTTGGATAACTTGTCGGAAGGCAATCACACAATAAAGGCATACGCTAATGACCTGCAAACCTCAAGAACCTTTGTTGTAGACTCCCACTATGTGGTTCCAACGTTAAAGATACTGTCGCCAATCAACCAAACCTACAAGGGCAATCTACCCTTAGAATTTTACATCAACACAAATTTCACCGCCGCAAACTATTTGATGTGGCCTAAAACGATGGATACCCACTTTGATGGACAAAGCACTGGCAACTCAACTTTAGAGAATCTCCCAGATGGCGATTACACCCTAGAGTTGACGATAATAACTCAAAAAGGCGACTACGTTCTTGCAACCACTCATTTTACTATTAACGCTAAGGGACCAACCCCAGACCCAAGGTCGACATTTCCGGCTCTTGAGATTCTTATTGTGATCGCGATCTTGTTAGCAATAGCTGCTGTTTCATTGGTTTTCTTCAAGAGGCATAATTCTAAAACTGCTTAGTCGGAACCTTGACTTAAGCATCGCTTCAACAATTTGCCGTGTGTTGTAAGCTGTTTAGAAAGCTTCCCCATCAGGTGTGCGGACTGATTTTCTGGCAAAGTCAAATAATTGGAGTTCCTCAAGATTGAGGAGTCACCGTAAAGTCTTGCCCCGGCATCATATTGTTTCCGGCTGGTGTGGAAACAGTCAGGTTGCCGATAACAACACTTCCTGAAAAGGGGAAAAAGTTTACAATTCCGAAGGCGTAATTTGCTGTTACGTAGTAAAAGTCCTGATTTTTTAGAGTCACTCTGAAAGTTTGATCGGTCATATTGTAAAAGTCCAGGTTTTTTGGAATAAATATGACGTTAGACTTTGGTTCTATCGTAACGTTTTCGTTAGTTCTTGTATCTTGGAACATTAAAGAGGTAATTTGAACATTCCAACCTTCCGAAGCTAAATTACCTGGCATTAGGTTTACTTGCCCAGACGCAGTAATGTTTCTGCTCAGGACCGTAATGATGCATGAAGCATTTGCCGATGTAGTGGGGCTTGATGCCTTGACAGTCACATAGTAATTTCCACCTTGAACTGAATCATCAACATTAACTGTTAGCGTACTGTTGAATGAGGAAGAACCGTTTGCGGGGTCAATGTAACAGTTAATTTTACTTGAGTTAACTATGCTTGTTAAATCAACTTTTTCTGGATTGCCTGTTAGGCTAATATTAATTGGAATTTTAGTGCTGTTTCCTTGAAGAATACTTGTTTGATTCGTTGAGATAGTGATGCCGAGTTGAGTTTGAGTGGGTTTCGATTGATCGTAAACGATTAAAGCGCCAATAGAAGCAACCACAAGCACCACTATAATTGCTGCAACTATCAGGACCCGTCTATATTGAGTCGGCTTTTCAGTCATCCGTTTACCATTCTGTCAGAATAGGAATATGTTGCTTTTAGTTCTATTGCTGCAACAGGCATTATCAGGTTTCTTTCTTCGTTTAAAGCCATAGGTGGAAAAAATGGGTTGGTTTAGGTGCAGATTTGCTTAAAGCTGCATCTCGAACGATTTTGGGTTCGAGCCATGCATGATTTTGTACATGTCTGCCTATGTCTTCGTCTTGGTATTGAACTTCCATTGTGGGTCTTTCGCTGAATATGATTCTTGGGGTTGGGTGCTTGCTAGGAGTGGCCCGTGGGTGACGTTGGGTGTTTCGGTAAGGTTTGGATCGGTGATTGCGGTGATTTGCAGGCGGTTAGGTAGTTTGAAGAGTCTTCATTTTAGTTGGTGCACAAAATTATCTGCAGTGCTTTAGGCGCTTTTACGAACTTTCCCTGCAGAGTTTGATTGCTTCATGCATCGGTACAGTAAAAAAATTGTTGCGAGGAACTTGTAAATTAGGCAGTAACTAAAAGGTTGTTTGTTGTAACATTTAGAAGAGAGCGGTTTTTTTCTATAGTTGGTTGCATGGTTGTGTCTTGCAAATATTTTAAATACCAGTAAACACCATACTATTTACAGAGCATTATGACCCCAAATTGCTCAGTTTCTTCTCCTCTTAGTCAAAGCCAAAAAGACATCTGGTCCCTAATCAGCACAGGCCTCTCCGTCTCCAAAATCGCAGAAAAACTCAAAACCACCCGCCAATACGTCAACCAAACCCGACTCATAACAGAAGCCAAACTCTCAACCACACTTCTAGACGTAGCCCAAGTCAACGACCTCCAAATCACCAAACTCTACCCCAAACAAGCCATACTATTAGGTTACCACCCCGCCCTAAAAAAGAAAGCCATCATCACCTACACAACCAGCCACGGACTCAAAGTCTGGTACTGGCACAACACTCCTGAAGAAATTACAGACACAGCGTTCCTAAACCAAACACGACAATACCTAATCGACATCGCCAAAGAAAGAAGCATACAAATAGAAAACGCCTCAGAAATCCACCCAGCCAAACTAGCCCACATGATTTTCTCTAAACTTATTCCAGAGTTGAAAACATGAACGTCAAGAAAAATTTTGGAAACCGAATAAGAGGGTGGCTACCAAAAGAGCCCATGTCACCCCATCATGATGCACCAAGCCAAATGAAGGCAAACAAGGCAAAGGCAATTTTCCAAAATGTGGTATTCGGTTTTCTTGTAATTGCTGGGCTGTTTTGTTCTGCGTTGTTGCTTAGCAATTCATGGATAAAAATCGCGCTTATCAGTATATCCTTAGTGACGGGCGCAGTGTGGTTGTTGTCTAGCAGAATATTAAGAAGCACTCTAAAATTCACCTTAGTTGCTCTGATGATTTTTGCCATTAGCCTTACAGCTGTTGAAAGTTACCTATTTTGGAATGGAGGATACCCAACAACCTACGTTTCAACCGAACCCCAAGTTACACTTTCTATGCAAAAAATGTTAAATTCATCAGTAGAAAAGCTAGTTCAAAGCATAGAAGATAGCCAAACGTTTAACCTTCTCAGATTGGAACACGGAGGCAACACCGCTTTTGAATCCTTGAAACTTTGGCCTTCTCACGGTTCGGGGGGCTATGTAAGCGTTGATTTTGCCTCAAACGTTAACAACGCCTATTTTCACTTTTACAGTGGCGACGGTCATCAGTACATCATAGATCCAATGACATATAACGGACAAGTAATGTCCCAACTTTACCCTTCAGAACAAACAACTGACGAAGCGCTTAAACAGATTGATGCTTTAGGGCTTAACTGGTTTTACAATCAAGCTTTAGAAATAGCCCAAAACAGGACAACAACCCTGCCAACAGTGAATTACTTAAACATCGAATTAACCTTCGGACAAGGAGTTGGAAACTACCAAGGCATCATCATACAACTTGTTGGATACCATAGAACCATCTTGGCAAATGGCAACTTTAACGATGAAGGTATACTAATTTCCGAGTTCCAACCTGACGGTTCGCTGGTTTACATGTCAAAACCAACCACGGAATAAAAACAGCGCTAACCTATGAGGAGTTTAAAAAGATGAATGTAAAGAAAAGTTTAGAAAACCGTGTCCGCGGCTGGTTACCAACCACTCCTACTTTGCCCCGCCGACAAACCAGCGCACCCGTATTACAAAACACTAAAATCCCATTCCCTCCGCCTCCACAAATGTTTGAGAACAAGTTCCAACGAAACGTCGGTATCCTCATAGGCTTTGGAATTGGCTTGCTCGTAATCGGTTTTGCGGGAGCATTATTCACTAATCTAACGTATGGCGAAGTCCAAAGATTGGTTAGTCCCGACAGTTTACCCCCAAACAATGTATTTCGACACTTAATTGACCAGACATCACTCTACCTTGCAATGGGAGTGGGAGGTATTTTCGTTGCCGTTTTGGGAGCTTTATCCTTGAGAAGCCAATCCTTTAGGGAGGCTTTTGTACATAAAGAAAAACATTTCTTAGGCAACTTTCTGTTCGGTTTTGGCAGCGGTTTAATTGTTCTTTCTTTTCGTTCTCTGTTTCTCTATCTCTTGGCGCCAAACGACCCAATATTAAACCATGGCTACATTCAACTGGAGTTCTTCGCAGGATTGCTTGTGGTTGGAGCCTGTTTGTTCGCAACGGGAATAATGTCTTGGAAGCGAAAGATATGAAAACAAAAAAAGAGTTGCGTGAGATTAGAGGCTGGTTTCCACAAGAACCAGTCTTAAAAGCACCTCTTAAAGCCCAAATTGCACCAGTCAACATAAGCACAAGTTTTAAAGTTAGAAAATGGCTTCATGGATTTTCAGCCTTCATAACGTCTCTATTATGGCGTCAAAGAAGTAAAAGATTCAAAATAGAAGCTGTGCTTTATGGAGTTTTTATTTTCTTGAACTTCTTAATATATTTCTTGGTTACGAGCAACATAGTTAGCTTCTATTTATTTGATTTTGGATTGGTTATTCTTCTTTTCAGTTACCTTGCTTTGTGGTGGGGAATCTCTTATTTTTTCAAGAGAAAACAACCATACAAAAACCATCCCACCGAAAACATGAACCCCTATCTAAGATTAGGAGGAACCGTTACTTGTGTGATTGCAATAGCAGTATTGGTTTATTCAACATATTTGCTGGATTTTGTTTACACTGCTCCCGAAAACCCGTCCACTACTCCGTTTTATTTGGGGCTTGTCGGAATATTTGGGTTAATTTTAGGTTGGGGATTACTTTATCTGAGTAGGAATCGAAGCAAACTCGTGCGTGGAGAATTATTTGCTATTCTGAAGGTTAAAAAGAATACGGCGAGTGAAAATACGAGATGGAGTTTACGTCTGGGCAGTGCGGGCGGTTTATTTTTGGTAATTTTTTCGGTCATTCAGGTGGCTAATAGTGGGAGCGGATTTTTCTGGTGGAGTGGCAGCGTGGTTTATGGCGAAATTGGTATTGTCGCTGGATTGATTCTACTTGCGGCTGGAATTATTGGGTTATATGGTTCAGTTATCGGTGAGAAACTAGGTGGAGGCCTTATGATTGTTGCAGGTCTCTTTGGATTAATAAGTAACCCCATATACGGAGCAGTATTTGGGAGCTTATTGGTTGCCGGCGGTATAGCTGCTCTTATGGAAAAACCAAAAATTGCAACACCGATAGAAAAAAGTTTGTTTCAATAAACTGGTCACAGAGTAAAAAACATGAACGTCAAAAAAAGTTTAGAAAATCGCCTCCACGGTTGGTTTCCGCAGGAGCCCATCTTGATCAGCATGCGAAAAGTTAAAGTAAACTGCGAAATCAAACAGCCGCCCCCGATAATTCCGTCAGGATACACTTTAAGCACAACGAAAATGCTTGGGGGGTTAACAATTTTCTGGATAGTCGTTTACGGGTTTCTGTTTTTTAATACTCTTAACTTTGCAGTTTTCCCTGTTTCAACATTCCAAGCTGTGGCTTGGATAATTGCCGGTTTAGCAGTTGGCACAATTACAGGCACAATCTTAGCTAAAAACCAGCTGCGCCGGCTTTCAAAAAACTATCAATTCTCTACAACTGGAAAAGACATTGTTTCGATTATAGTTCCAATAGTTTTGTTCTTTATTTTTAGTTCTATTTTAAGCTGGTCAACGATTTTGTTTTCGATTTATTCTTGGGGGGTTTCCATTCAAATAACAAGATGGGTCGTGTTCTTCAATTTTGAAAAAAAGGAAAACATGCGTTTAATGCAAAGCTGGTGGGGGATGGAAATTTTTCTTATTCCAAGAGCACCGCAAAGCAATGCTAACCAAACAGAAACGAACGCCAAAAAATAATCTCGGATAGAAAATGGCTATCACCTATAGCGAGCTTGGGGTTTCGTCTCGGCTAGACAGTTTCATTGGTGTAAAAAACGTGGCGATAAATATCTTAAAGCAATCTGTGAAATGAGCACCGATAAAATAATTATCATCACAGTTTATTGGACAAGGAGACCGTGACTATGGTGCAAGTAGAATATGACCGAAAAGTCGACGCCTTGTACATCTGGCTTAGAAAAGCCAAATATGATATAAGCGAAGAATTGGCGGAAAACGTCATCTTGGACCTTGATAAAAACTGGCGCATCATAGGCATAAATGTATTAGGTGCTTCAAAAAATCTCGGCAAAGACGTAGTTATGAAAATCATTGATACCGAGAAGGTAAATGCAATAGCTTAGAAAATAACCTTGGTTTGATAAGGCTTAATAGTTTCTTGTACCGACTACATGAATCAATCAGTGACTTGGCATGGTTGATGTTTGGCTTACCCTACGGAAAAACCGACGTATGCGTCCGAGTTCCAGCCCGAAACCTTTTGGGCACAATTGAGCCTAAAGAGCAGCCAGCTGTGGCTGATGCGAAGGCAGAGGTTGAACGGGCGCTAAAGGAACCTATCGGCACTAAACGATTAAGCGAGATTGTTAAGCCAGAGTGCAAAGTCGCCATCGTCGTGGATGTTGCAACCCGCAAAACGCCAGGCGAAATCCTGCTGTTACCTCTCCTCGCTGAGCTCAATGGGGCAGGCGTCAAAGATGAGAACGTCACGGTTGTTTTTGGCTGCGGAACCTACCCGGCTGTGAAGCCTGAAGAAGCTGTCAAACTAATTGGTGAAGAAGCCCTCAAACGAGTAAAAACGGTAAGTCACGATTATCGAGCACCCGATTTGGTAAATGTTGGCACGACTAAAACCCATGGCAACAAGGTGCTTGTAAACCGAATATACATGGAATCGGATTTGAAGGTGCTTTTGGGCGATGTTGACCTAAACTATTACGCGGGTTTCGGTGGAGGAAGAAAAGGTGTTTTGCCTGGGATTTGCGGGGAGGAAACCATTAAGCAGAACCATGGCATGCTTGTAAGCGCTAATGCGAGATCGGGTAACCTTGTGGATAATCCTGTTCATGTAGATATGACTGAAGCGGCAAGGCTTGCTAAAGTAGATTTTATCGTAAACGTCGTTGCAAATCGAAAAGGCGAAGTTGTGAAAGTTTTCGCTGGCGATTTGGAGGCGGCTTTTCTTGAAGCGGTGAAGCTCTACGAGGACATGTACAGTATAACTGTGGATCGGCGAGGAGACATTATCGTGGTGAGCGCAGGTGGGTATCCAGCGGACGTTAGTCTTTATGAAGCTTACAAGGGCTTAGACAACGCTTTAGACGCTGTCAAACGTGGCGGAGTCATGATTCTAGTTGCAGAATGCACTGAAGGACATGGCAACCAAGTCTTCTATGACTGGATGATGCGGTTAGCAGACATCAAGAACGTGGAACGAGAAATAAAACGCAACTTTGTCCTCGGCGGATACAAAACATATTACCTGCTAAAAGCTTTGCAGAATCACCAGATAATTCTGGTTTCTTCTCTACCAGAGTACTATGCCAGCAGCGTTTTTAAACTCAAAACCGCACGCGCCGTCAACGACGCCCTCACAGAAGCCTTCAAGATTGCTGGTTCAGCATCCAGAGTTTGGGCACTGCCCTATGGAAATGTAACGTTGCCAGTGTACAAAGCGCCAGAAGAAACAAAAACCTAACCCAAACACCAACCTAACGCCCAAATGGAGCGAGCGGTTAAGCCTTAAAGCGTAACCTTTAAGTCTCAAACTGAAATTTGGTTAGGCAAGGCGAAAGAATGCAACAACCCTTCACGTTGCGAAAGTTTGTTCCCGACGATTTACAATCTGTTATGCAAATCAACCGCGTGTGCCTCCCAGAAAACTACACCGACTTCTTCTTCACAGATCTACATCAAAGATTCCCAGAAACCTTCATTGTAGCTGAAGAAGACGGAAAAATCGGTGGGTACATAATGTGCCGCATTGAGGTTGGATTGTCAAATTTTGGTTTAGGCGGTTTAATTCGGAAGGGACACGTGGTTTCTATTGCGGTGATGCCACAGAGCAGACGCAAAGGCATGGCTTCAGCGTTAATCACAAGGGCAGTGGAAGGCATGGGATACTACAAGGCAAAACAATGCTTCCTTGAGGTGCGTGTAACAAACGAGGCAGGCATCACGCTCTACAAGAAACTGGGCTTCGAAATTACAAGAACTATCAACGGCTACTATTCAGACGGCGAAGACGCATACGTTATGACAAAACGACTCGAAACAAAAATTTAATCTTGAAAAATAAAAAATTAGTTTTTAACCTAAGCTGCAAGCAGGTCCACCTGCCGACCAAAACGAGGAGAGGAAAGAAAAATGCAAAGAACGAACCTCGCCTTAACCGACAACTGGACCTGCTCAACTAACGAACAGCTACCTTTTCCTATCTAAACACCAAGGTTTCAAAAGATATAAAACGATGTGATTACATGCAGGATACAACTACCCCAAACTGCAAACCAACCCTTGGTTTTAAAGAAGCCAGAGGCACCTAAAATTTTTCCTGATTCAAACTACCTTCAGTCTGAACGACCATCCGTCTTTAGAACTTACGTTTAACGACCCAGATTAAGGCCGTGGCAACCAGAAAGCCTTGAGCTAAACTCTTCAATAACCCCATAAAACATCTTCTCCCCAAATTATTCCAAGCACAAAATACCTAAATAACCTTTATTCCCAAAACCACGTTCATTGAGGCCTGTTGAACAGCGGAACAATTATAGCCACCAAACCAAACGCTCTAAAGTGGAGCAAAAAAAATGCCAAAAACAGCCCTTATAAAACGCAAAAAGAAAATCGCACTCATCGCCCACGACAACAAAAAACAAGACATGATGGAGTGGGCAAAATTCAACATCGGCACTTTGGAGAAACATCAGCTCTATGCAACTGGAACTACGGGCAGAATGCTGGAGAAGGAATTGGGTTTAGACATCGACCATCTTGGAGTCAGGACCGTTGGGCGGCGACCTACAAATCGGCGCCTGCATCGCCAAGGGAGAAATAGATTTTCTAATCTTCTTTTGGGATCCGCTTGCCCAATTGCCACATGACCCCGACGTAAAAGCGCTTCTGCGAGTGGCCGCAGTGTGGAACATTCCCATAGCTTGCAACCGCGCTTCAGCTGACTTTATCATTTCTTCACCGCTAATGGGTCAAGAGTACGCTCGTATCTTACCTGACTATGATGATTATAGGCAACGATTTAACCAATAATCATTACAATTTTTTTTCTTGATAAAAACAAGTATTCTAATTTAAAAATAAGAAAATGAAAAATGGGTTTAAGCTTTGGGCTTAACTTTGTCTGCGGCGGTGCTTAGGCTGGTCATTTCTGCGTTGGCTTTGCGGATTATGTCTGCGATTGTGTCTTTTGTGGGTATGGTTGCGCTTACGGATAGTGCGACTGCTTTCTGGTGTGCACGTTGGAGTAGTGGTTTGATTGTGTCTTTGCTTGCGTAGCCGATTTCGAGTGCTAATGCGAAGGCTTCACCGTTGCTTGCTTGAACGCTTTTACGTGTAGCTTCAACATCAACTACGAGTTGGTCTCCGGTTATAATCATGCCGTTGTCGAAGACTGCTCGCATGGATATGCCGAGTTCGACCGCTTTTATGCCCAGTTTAGAGAGGACACCTGCGAGGCGTTCATTGATGACTTCGCCCCTTCGGACAACGAATGTATCTTTGCTGATCCAAACGCTACCTGATTCGATTCTTGTCGGTAACCCAACGGCGTTCAGTTGGCTGATAACTGGTCCTGGAGGTTGACCCGTGTTTCCTGATGGAATAACTACGTCCATGGCGGCTATGTCGCCTGATTTGGCGGTTGTTTTTACTTTACCGCGTTCCAAAAGCAAAGCCAATTTGAAGGGATTTAGGTCAGTGAACAAGAAAACGTTTGATCCGTCCAAGTAAGCCTCAAGCTTCTTGAGCTCTGCCTGATTCATTTCTTCTAAAGCAATTTTTATGAGCGTATTCTTTAAGACGCGAAGGTAAACTTTGCCTTTCATGCCTTTTTTAAGTTCTTGGAGTTGGGAAGCGCGAACCTTCTTAAGACTGGCGATGCCGATGGATTTGTACTCTTTAAGTATGTCTTTTATTGCTTCGACTTCGGTTGATTTTGCTTCTAATACTTGTTGGGACGGCATAGTTTTTCTTCTCTTTAAGCTTTAATTTTAACTGGTTCACCCATGGATGTCTTTATGAAAGCGTACTTTACGTTTTTCAAGCCACGCTTTAGTTTTCCATCCAAAACGCGAAGGACAGTCATGGTGTTATCGACGAGATCCTCATCCTTCATCTGTTCGGAACCAACCGAAACTTGGATGATTGGTTGAGTTCGCATGCGTACAACCACAGTTTTTCGATGCTTGTTTATTATTGCTGTAAGATCAGCGTTAACTGGGACAGGAATGGGCATTTTGCCTCTTGGACCTAAAACTGGACCAAGAGTCCTACCTACTAGGGGCATAAGGGGAACTTCGCAGATGAAAACGTCATAGTCGCTGGCGATCTTACGGAGTTCTTTCTTCTTGCCAGTTAAGGCATCTAAGTCTGAGCGTTCAAGAACTTTGTCAGCTGCTGAATTCTTCGCTTTGGTAACGAAGTCGCCGCTAGAAGCAACAACACAAACCTTGTTGGGCTTACCAGTTACGTGTGGAAGCTCTACAACTTCTTGGATTTTGCCTTCTGGCGATTTCATGTCGATCTCGACGATGTCAAGAATCAAATCTACAGTCTGGTTGAATTTTTTCTGACCAGACTTTGCCTTTGCCTGTTTAATTGCTTCTGTTATAGTCTTGTTGTCTAGGGGCATTTTTAAGCCTCGTGCCATTGAGAGATTTGAAACCCATTATTAAAATATTCGCTTATCATTGTTCAGTACCGAATAGTTGTTCGTAGTTGCCAGCGTCGACTTCTTTCTGGACTTCTCTTGGGTCTTTGCCTTCTACTGTTACACCTAAACTCACGCAAGTGCCAAGCAATTCTTTAGTTGCCTTTTTGAGGGTTGGTGCTAAAAGTTGAGGACCTTTAATTTTAGCTATCTTCACCATCTGCTCCATGGTTAAGTCCCCGATTTTAACGGTGTTTGGAGTACCTGAGCCTTTCTCAACTTTGAGTTCAGCAACTAAGAAGTGCAGATGCTGTAGGAGTGCCAACGGTTACCTCGAAGGTTTTATCCTCAGTGTCAACACTTATCTTTACCGGAACTTTCATTCCAGCGTATTCTTTTGTGATTTCGTTGATTTTATTGACAATAGCCACTATGTTTACGCCAAGTGGGCCAAGAGCTGGACCTAATGGAGGACCTGCATTGGCTTGTCCGCCGCTAACGATTAATTCTACGACTTTTTTCTCTGACATTTTCTGTTTCACCGTTTATTTTGCTTTTTCAACTAGTTTTACATAGTCTGAATGTACTGTGATGGGCAAAGTGAATGTTGCCTCGAGCAATTCGAGGGTAACTTCGCCTTTTGACTTATCAAGTCTTGTGATTTTAGCACGCATACCTTTGAAGGGGCCACCAGTGATTTCTACGACGTCATCTTCGTTGAGGTCTTCCATGACTGGTTTACGCACTATGTACCGTTCAATTTCTGCGAAGCTGACGAGCCCCGGGATTCTTGAGCGGACATGTCTAACACCTGTTATTGCTTCTTCCACGAGGTGTGGTCCATCTGCTTCGATGAACACGTAGCCTTTGAGGGTGTCAGGAACTAGAAGAGATTTTATGGGAATATGAGACATCTCAACTTTTGAAGCGATTAGGCGCGCTACGTTGCGTTCCTGACCTGTCGTTGTTTTCACAACGAATATTTTTACTTGCTGATTTGGCTCTTCTTTCGTGTTCATGACTTTGCCTTCTAAGCTGCCGTTGCTGGGCTAATTGCATAAGCTAAGATTTTAATTAAAAAACCGATTAAGCCGACCGCACCTATACCTAATAGACTGATTTTTATCGAGAGCCAAAGCTCTTCACGTCCAGGTTTTATGGCGAGCTTTAAGGTTCTTCCTGCCTGTGTCAACCAATCTTTGATGCCCATATTTACCGCACACTCAAGATTTCACTGATATATAATAAATGTTACTGTAACATTTTAGTTTAAAAACTACTGTATTAACCCTTTTAAAGCTTCCCCAAACAGGCATTTTAAACCTTCTTGAAGGGCAATCCAACGGTTTCTAAAGCAGAAATCACGTTTTGTTTGTCTTCACTCTTGATTCCTTTCCAATCCAAAACAGCCAACTGGACTTTTCCCAAAGTCTTCTCAACACACTGAGATATCATTTCAGCATCTACTAGGTGGGTTGCATATTTGGGAATCATGTGACCGAAAGCGAATTCGCCGACCAAATCCATAACTGTAAACCTTTGGTTATAGTGGGTTCCGCCTATGCCTAAAACTATGGGGCTGGTGTTTACCTTGAGGTTAGTGACTGAGTAAATTGCTGAGTGGGCAACTGCCTCTGCAGCCTTCAAATCACCCCACTGTGCCATAGAACTGCCTAACTCAACAAACATAGCTGGAACATCCAAGCTAGGTCCATGATGGGTACATTCAAACGATACTTCGTAGTTGAGGTTTAACTTTTCTTTGTAGAACAAAAGCGCTTTTAGGGCGTTCTGCATCGGATAAGCAGGTGAAACTGAAACTTTTCCGGGCAACCCGCCAAGTTCTGCATCTCCAAAGTTTCCAGGCGCATGAACGGATAGGGTTGGTTTGCCACTTTGGCTGGCATGCCTTGAGATAAAAACAATTATTTTTGCTGTTGGAAACTTTTTTGGTAAATCTTGGGCTTGAATGGACTCATCTTTTAAGGTTACAAGATTCAATGTTTTACCGTTCATCTCTGAAGCGTAGATAGGGCTTACGCTGGAAGTCATTTGTAAGTTTGTGGAAGGGGTAGTGGCTGAGGATTTGTTCTTTGATGTTTAAGCTTGCAATATCCTGCTTTGAAGCTACTAGGAGAATCATTTGGGTACTTCACATAACTTGTGAGTATTGCCGTAAAAATGTTGTTAAACCAAGTTTCAATAATGTAATGCGTTGTCATGCAATAAATTTAAATGCAATAGGAGGCATTTACTAATTTAGGCATGAATTATGTCCCGAGCAAAAAAACGACAAGTCTGCTTCAGAATTGAAGAATCAATAGTGGAAGAAATGGAGCAAATACGCGACAAAACGGGCGTTCCAGTTAGCACTCAAATCGAATTACGATTAAAAGGCTTTACAATAACCAGCAATGCCGAAAAGGGAAGCTGGGATAAAGTATTGTTGTGGTACTCAAAATCTGAAAAAAATGATGAACTTGCAGATAATGTAGAAAATGCTATGGAAAGAATGAAGGAGTTGAAACTTCACTAGTGGTTTGTGTTGATACAACATTCCTTATTGACCTTATTCATAAAGATGAAGACGCTGAAAAGAAACTAAACGCCCTTGCAAAAGAAATAGATGGACCTTGCACAACCGTTATCACTGTGGCCGAGCTTTTTTATGGAGCCCACAAATCAAAAAATGTTGAAACGGAAAAAGAAAATGTAAAGCAAGTTCTTAGCGGCTTTTTGATTTTGGAGATGAATGAGCATGGAGCCGAAAAGTTTGGACAAATTCTCAGCGTTTTAGACAGGAATGGCCAGAAAATCTCTGATAGAGACGTGATGATAGCTGCGATTGCTTTGTCTAAAGGAGAAAACGTCATAGTTACTAGAAACAGAAAGGATTTCGAAAAAATCTCACAACTAATAGTTGAAACGTATTAAAAATCAAATTTGGCATTGATAACATCAGTTCCATAAAGCTTATAATTGCATTCTTGGTTCAGCGTATTGAGGGCACTGTAAAGATGCATCTAATTAACTTCAAAGAATTAACAAGCCAAGAGCTCGTTGCACTGGTTGATTTAGGCATAGAAGTTAAGCACAACCCTAAGAAATACCTAAAAACTTTCATAGGCAAGTCCGCCGCATTGATTTTCCAAAAGACCTCCACTCGCACCCGGGTTTCGTTTGAAGTTGCCATGACGCAACTGGGCGGCCATGCACTCTACATCGATTGGCGCACAACCAATTTCGCCTTAGCAGACATAACAGACGAGCTCCAATACCTCTCACGTAACGTCGACTGCATAATGGCACGGTTACTTTGTGACTTAGACTTGCTCAAGATGTCTAAGGCTTCCCGTGTTCCAGTCATAAATGGCTGCGATGAGATGTATCATCCAAGCCAAGCCCTTGCAGATTTAATCACCATCAAAGAAAAATATGGCAAACTTGAGGGCGCAAAACTCGTTTACATCGGCGTTCACAACAACGTCACCAATTCACTTATCGAAGGATGCACCAAAGCAGGCGTCGAACTCACTACTGTAACGCCTATTTTTAATGAAGCAGCAAGAGATGACGAGTTGCTTTCTCAAGCTAAGAAAACAGGTCTTTGGCAATCAACCTTGGATGCAAAAAAAGCTGTTGCTAACGCCGATTTCGTTTATACAGACACATGGATTGATATGGAGTTTTTCACTGACCCCAAGTTTGCTGCGGAAAAAGAGAAGCGCATTAAGCTCATGATGCCCTATCAAATTAATGCTAAGTTGCTCAAGGGCAGCAACGCCTTCATCATGCATGATATGCCCATTCACCGAGGATACGAGATCAGCGCAGAAGCTATCGAGAGCCCGAAGTCGGTGATTTACGAGCAAGCAGAAAACAGGTTGTATGCAGCCAAAGCGATTTTTCTCAAGTTAATGAGCCCTTTTTGAAGTCATACCAGAATTTGCTAATTGCAGCTGCCACAAAAAACAAAGCACATCGATAAGCCGTGCTATAGAATGAAGTGAAAATACCAGCCTGAAAGAAGAAGACACAGCTCCCCCAGAACTCTGTCTACTTCTAAGAGAAGAAGAAAAAAATTGCCTTTAGGGAAGTTGATTTTTTCTTCTTTCAAACTTGACTGAAAGAACAACAACACTCCATTGCCGTCTGTTGTTGTTCTCCCGATTAAATGAAAGCAACCATTTAACAGGTAGAAGAAGAAGAGGCGCAAAATTTTTTCCGACTTCTTCTTCTTTCAACTTAGGATCACTCGGTAAGACTAAAAGCCCTCAAGCAACATTGTTGGTAATTATTCTGAGAACTTGATCGGCTTTGTTTCCTTTCTGTAACCACACGAGTAGCAGTTTCCATCGTGAACGCAAACTACATCTCCACAGTTCGGGCATCGATACTTTTCTTGCTGGTTTTTCAGGAATATTTCCATGCCATTGATTTTTAGTTCCCTCAGGTTCTCGACCATGCTCATGTTATAGCGTTCGCGATATCGCTTGTCGAGGTGTGCAAGGTTTTTGCAGGGCACCGTATCACATTGAGTGCAAGACTCAAGTTCATGTTTTCTAAGTTTTGGGCAACCTCGTTTGATGTAGCAGTTTTTGGCTCTGGGACGGCAGCCTGCGCAGTGAGTTACTTTGCCTCTTTTCGTTGGTACTCCATGGGTGTAAGCGAGGTAAGCTCTGCAGATTCCACAATTCATTCCGCAGGGAGCAATGAGTTCAGGCGTAAATTTGTTGGTTGACATCATTTGGTATTAGACGAAAACGGTTTAATTGGTTTACGCTTTTTCAAGAATGAGAAATGATTAATGTCAAGTGTAATTCTAATTTTCATTGAAAATCCCTTGATAATTATTAACTGTATGGTTGGGGATTTCAAAGCTTAATTTGAGCTTATTTTGTAGACAACTAACCAAAACTGCTTAGTGGAAACAGTGGCAAAAAGCCGTATGCTATGGTATTGTGAAAGTCGGAGAATAGAAACTGTTACCGACTCTTGAACAAAGAATTGCAGAGTAAACTCCAGAAGGTAAAGTTGTTATAGGAAAGAAGGATTGACGAGCTTCATCAAAAGCCACAGATTCATTGAGATACACTTTAAATGCAGTCAATTCATTAATTTTCAATCCAACAGATGGAACTAAATTAATTTGAGCTACTTTGTCTCCTGTTTCGTCTCTAATTACGACCTCGATTAAAAATATAGAAGTATAGAGTCCTTGAATATGAGTAGCTTTAGCAGTTACACAAACAGAATTATCGGAACTATTGAATGAAACAGATTGTATAGTCATTTCTTCAAAATTAGCGTGTCTGTACACACCGTAAAAATTCGCAAAGTCAACAATATCCAGTTCATTATGAAAAGCAACGAAAGCCCCAAAGCCAAAGACAACTACAAAAGATAGAAAAACCGCATACATTGCTTTGTATCTTTTCTTCATTTCTTCACCTTAGATATAAGACATGAAAATGTGCTTAGAGTGTATAACAAAACAGACT
Organism: Candidatus Bathyarchaeota archaeon; assembly: GCA_963741295.1. GTDB lineage: Archaea > Thermoproteota > Bathyarchaeia > Bathyarchaeales > Bathycorpusculaceae > Bathycorpusculum. The sequence continues at coordinate 152,015 of CAVUHI010000019.1, read as the reverse complement.
CCTCTTAACTACAAAGTGTGCAATTCATACATGTATAGAAGCAAGGCTAAGACGAAGGCAAAAAACCCTACAAGTAGAAAAATTAAGAAGGCATTCCTCTTGGTCAAAAATTGGTCATCTTTACTTTTTAGCAAATATCTGAAAGCAATTCCAAATGGGATTGGAATCAGAAGAAATAGAAGTTCTACACTAAGAGCAAACCCAAACCACCATGAGTACTGGAACCATACTGCTTGATAAGCCAGAAATCCAGCTAACATGAAAACTAATACTGAAACAACGTAAGACACAATGGTACGCATAAGTGCACCTTTACTTTAGCGATTGATTTCAAGCCCTCATAATATAAGACTTGTTAACGCTTGATTAATTACCAGTAGCGACAGACAAAAAAGCAAGAGCAAAAAAAATAAAGCTCCAGTGTTCTCCAAGCAAGCACTGAGAAATTATAGTTCCGCAGGGAAGTTAAAATAATTGAGAAATACTTCTTTAAGAAATAAAAAGAGACACGCTATGAACAAAGCTAAACTCAGCATCTCACAACAAGCAATTTTAGGATTAATATTTTTAGCGACTGTAGTTTGGCTTGCGCTTTTCATTCCTGCAGGTAAATTGGTTTATTGGCAAGGATGGCTTTATTGGATAGTCTTCTTTTCCTGCGTAACAGCAATTAGTCTTTATTTTATAAAAAAAGACCCTTACCTTATATCAAGTAGAATCAAAGTGGGTCCTGCAGCTGAAGTCAAGGGCAGTCAAAAAATATCACAGGCATTTGCTGCATTCTTCTTTATTCTGCTCCTCCTGATACCCCCATTCGACTTCCGATTCGGGTGGTCCAATGTTCCGCTCTACTTAGTGATAATATCTAACGTTTTCGTTTCAATTGGTTTTCTGATTGTTTTCTTGGTTTTCAAACAAAATACGTTTGCTTCAGCAATAATCGAAGTGAAAGCCGAACAGAAAGTAATTTCCACAGGAGTGTATGGTGTTGTGCGTCATCCGATGTATTCTGGTGCTTTGTTGCTCTTGGTATTTACTCCGTTAGCTTTAGGCTCATTTTGGGGGATGCTTGCTTTCCCTCCATTGTTTGCGGTAATCTGTTTTAGACTTAGCGATGAAGAAAAAACGCTTTCAAAAAACCTTAAGGAATACGAAGAATACTGTCAGAAAACTCGTTACCGGCTTATTCCCTACATTTGGTAAAAATCTAATATACACGCTTAATTAGCTCGGAAAAGTTAACAAAAAATCTACGATTTTTTTCAGCATTATTTTAAAGACTATTAGAGGGGACACACGAGGGTTTAGCAATGGCATAATCATCAATGGATTTACCAACATAATTCTTAATTATGCCATCTGATAAATGCAATGGCTGAGGTACATAAAATGGTGAAAATCGATTTCGGCGGCGTCAAAGAGGACGTCATCACACGAGAAGAATTCACATTGGCAAAAGCCCAAAAAATCCTAAAGGACGAAGTTGTCGTCTCACTTGGCTACGGCATTCAGGGTCAAGCTCAATCACTCAACATGCGTGACCAAGGAATAAAAGTAATCATAGGACAAGAAAAAGAGGGCGTATTCAAAAAAGAATGGGACAAAGCTGTCGCAGACGGTTGGGTTCCAGGCAAAAACTTGTTCCCGATGGAAGAAGCAGCAAAAATGGGCACCATCAAACTGTTCCTACTCACTGACGCAGCACAAAAAGCTGTCTGGCCAAAAGTCAAAGCAACCCTCAAAAAAGGAGACGCACTCTACTTCAGCCACGGCTTTAGCATCGTCTACAAAGAGCAAACAGGCGTTATCCCACCCAAAGACATTGACGTTATCCTTGTTGCACCCAAAGGCTCGGGCACATCTGTGCGCCGAAACTTTGTTGATGGTTCTGGCATAAATTGTAGCTTCGCAGTTTTCCAAGACGCAACAGGCAAAGCCGAAGATCGTGCCAAAGCACTCGGCATCGCCATCGGCGGAGGATATCTCTTCCCAACCACCTTCGAAAAAGAAACCTATAGTGACCTAACAGGTGAACGCGGCACACTAATGGGTGCACTCGCAGGCATATTAGAAGCTCAATACAAAACTCTGCGGGAACATGGACATAGCCCAAGCGAAGCATTCAACGAATCTGTCGAAGAACTAACCCAAAGCCTAATCCGCCTAGTCGACGAAAACGGCATGGACTGGATGTACTGCAACTGTAGTGAAACCGCACGTATCGGCGCATTACGCTGGAGAAGCCGATTCCGTGAAGCAACACAGCCAGTGTTTGATTCACTCTACGAACTTGTTGCAGCAGGAGAAGAAACACGCATCGTTCTCGAAAAGAGCAAGGCACCCGATTACCGCCAGAAACTCGCTGACGAACTCAAAGAGATGGGTAACAGCGAAATGTGGCGTGCAGGCGCAACCGTTCGGTCTTTGCGTCCTAAACAAAAGAAGACAGAATAAGCTTCTTTCTTTTATTTTATTTTTTTGTTTAAAGTATCCTCAAGTTCTCGTTTGTTGGCGAGCTAATCTTTTATATCACAAACCATCGCTGTGCTAAAGCAACCGAGGCACTCAGTTGAACTACATAACCGTTGTAGCAATAGCTGTCTTTGCAGTGACGCTTTTCTTGATGGTTAAGCGCCCTCGGGGGCTTCGGCTGGGATATGCCGCTGCTATCGGGGCGGTGGCTTCGCTTCTTTTGGGTACAGTAAGTTTAGGGCAAGCCGCACAATCGTTTTTGGACATTTGGGACGCTGCATTGGCGTTTTTGGGTATCATTGCGTTGTCGGTGACCTTGGATGCGATGGGCTTCTTTAGGTGGGCTGCACTGCGAGTTGTGCAATTAGCACAGGGAAGTGGATTGCGACTTTACTTCTACATCGCCCTGTTAACTGCTGCTGTGAGTATTCTGTTTGCTAATGACAGCGCAGTTCTGATTTTAACGCCCATTGTTCTTGAGATTGTTACGTGCTTAGGCATTGAAAAACGGGGCAAACTCGCATACCTATTCACCGCGGGACTAATCGCTGACACCGCTGCCATGCCCCTAATAACAAGCAACCCCATCAACATCCTAAGCGCAGACTATTTCAAGTACAGCTTCATCGACCACCTCATCTTCATGGGACCTATAGCAGTTGCAGTTCTTCTGAGCAGTTTGCTGTTGATTTGGCTGTTTTTCCGAAAACAGATCCCCAGCACCTACGACGTACAGGCAGCAGAGTCTTTAACCAAGGGCAAACCCGCAATCTCGCGCAACCTTTTGAAAATAACCTTGGTAACTCTTGTGGCAATTGACATTGGCTACGTGTTGACTTCTTTGAATAGGTTTCCAGTTTCATTGGTGATTTGTAGCGGCGCCGTGTTTTTGGTGGCAGTTTATTGGTTTGCGCTGAAGCAGAATGGCTCGGTTAACGGCGAGAAGAAGGGGCTGGTGGGGTTGGCGAGGGATATTAATTGGGATATTGTGCTGTTTATGCTCAGCATATTCATTGTTGTTCAAGGCTTGGAATCAGCTGGCGTTACGAACTTGTTGGCTTCTGCGCTTGTGACAACCAGTAAGCTTCCTTCGGTGCTAGGAGTATTTGGTCCAAGCATGGTTGTGACGGTTGGAGCGAGCTTCATGAATAATTGGCCCATGACAATTTTGGGTTTACTGAGCATTCACCAAGCAGCAGTGACTGGACCAGCCTTGGCAAACTTGGTTTTTAGCAATATCATCGGCAACAACTTAGGTCCCCACTTTTTCCCGTTGGGGTCGCTGGCGATTTTGATGTGGCTGGAAATCATGCGACGCAAAGGCGTATCCATCAGTCTAAAAGAATACCTCAAAGTCGGGGCAACTCTATCTATTGCCCAAGTTGCTATTGCCTCAGTTGTGCTATGGGCAGAACTTGCATTATTTGGGTTTAAACTTTTTTAGGGAAAAGCAGATAACAAGTTAGCTATAACAAACTTGAAGTAGGGAACGGCATGATTGTTAGCAAAGGAAATGTAGCTAAGGATTCGTTGAAGGGAGAAGTCGCCGTAGTAACCGGGGGTGGAAGGGGAATTGGTTTTGAAGCTGCAAGAAGCCTTGTTTGGCTTGGCGCAAAAGTGGTTATTGCTGAAATCGACGAGAAAAACGGCAATGCTGCCGAAGAGAGTATTAACAAAGAATTCGGCGCCGACAAAGCTCTATTCGTCAAAACGGATATCGGTAACGAAAAAGACATCGACAAACTCGCCGAGACAGCGTTGAAAAAATTCGGCAAAGTCGACATCATCCTAAACAACGCTACGGTTTTCCCCATGGGCGCTGTAAAAGACACACCTGTTGAGTCATGGGATTTTAGTTACAACGTCAACCTGAGAGGCCCAGTTGTTTTAGCCAGAAAATTCCTTCCTTCTATGATTGAACGCAAGCACGGCGTATTCGTCTGCGTTTCCTCATCTGGTGCAGCACCGTTTATGGGCGCTTATGAGGTTTTCAAGACGGCCCAAGTTGAACTATCAAATACTATATCTGCCGAAGTCGAAGGCACAGGAGTCTACGCATTCACAATTGGACCAGGAATCTCCAAAACCCCCGGGTTTGTTGAAGGCGGAGGAAAAGTAGCCTCACTGATGGGTTTGAGTTTAGAGCAGCTCTTTGAACTAAACAAAAACGCCCAGATTTCTCCCGAAGCTGCAGGTGCAGGCTTTGCCATCGCAGTTGCCCTTGCCAAAAAGTACCATGGACAAGAAACCAGCTCCATCCAAGTGCTACGGGAAGCTGGAATACCCTTCACTGAACAAGAAGAAACCAAAATGGAAGAACAAAAACCAATCAAACAGCAAGAAACCCAAGCAGCAAAACCCAGCGAAAACAGAAGCAAAGATGAACTCTACAAAGTTGTCCTCAAAACTTATCTTGAACAGTCGGAAGGTTGGAAGAAACGTAACCTCTTCGAGCGCCAATGGGTTTCAAGGGATTTCAAGAAAACCACAGGAAGATCCATTGACGAAATGCAAACCACACTAAAAGAACTGGGAAACTCATTGAAATCAGGGGGATCAACCGCAGAATTCATTGAGCCACTCAACCAACTGGTAGGCTACTACTTGCATCAACAGGAACAACTCAAGGGCTTCGAAAAAAACCCACAAAAACTTGAAAACAACCTCAAAATATTAGAGGGATGGGTAAAGGAGGCTAATGCTTTGGTCGCAGAGCTGAGAAATTAGACTATCCTATCCCAATTTTCTTTAGAATTTCCCTGTAAGTGGACAAAGCGGTTTTTTCATCCACAACCCCTTTTATCAGCATGCGTCCACCGTTGAAGAGGCTAACCTCATAGGTTTTGTAATCAAACATTAACGCCAACCGTGATTTCAGGCGCACTTTGAATTGGTTGCTGATTTGGGGGTAGATTTCGTCGAGGTTGAGTTTTAGGGGTTTTTCTGGGTTGATGTTGGCGGTTTCTTTGCCGCAGAGCCAAACCAGCCGCTCACCGCCCGCAATGGATGCTACGTCGCCGTGGCAGACGGGGCAACGAGTGCTTTTGGAAATGTCAATAATTGTGAAGTCCATGTCGCTGAAGTCACAAACCAACAACTTACCCTTCAAATTTGAGCCGATGCCTGCGAGCAATTTTATAGCTTCCATTGCTTCCAAGCTGCCGATTACGCCTGTTGTGGCACCCATAACGCCCCTTGTGTTGCAGGTTAGAAGGTCTGAGTCAGAGAGATTAGGCATCAAGCATTCTAAGCATCCTGTTTCTGGCGGAGCAAAGACGGATAAGTTCCCTTCAATGCCAATCGCTGCACCAAAAACATATGGGATGCCAAGTTTCACACAGGCACGGTTAACAAGATACCGTGTGACCATATTATCTAACCCATCCACCACGCAATCCACACCTGTTAAGAGTCGTTCAACGTTGCTTGCATTCACATTTTCAGGAACAGCCTCAACCGTTACCAGAGGATTTTGTTTTTCCAGCCTTTTCGCGGCAACCTCGGTTTTGGGGTAGTGGAGGTCGTCTGGGTTGTAGAGGATTTGGCGGTGGAGGTTGTGGGGTTCGATTGTGTCTTGGTCGATTAAACGGATGTAGCCAACGCCAGCCAATGTTAGATAGAGTGAGGATACCGTGCCTAGCCCGCCTGCGCCGACAACTGCAACTTTGGATTTAGCGAGTTTCTGCTGCCCTTTCTCGCCCAGTTCTTTGAGGATGGTTTGGCGACTGTAGAACTCCTTCGCAAATGCATCTTTTTCTTGTGCATCCAACTCAACCACTTCCGGTAATCACACTGTATTTGCCTTTATTGCGGAACTGCCTATCATATATTTCCCTAACTTGACCGATTGTGCTGGCATCTTCAGGGGTTTTGTCATCTCGGATACGAGTGATTCTCGCAAACCTCAATGCCATTTGGCTTTTGTAGCGGGGACTTTCCTGGATTTCATTGTAAGCAACTTCCACAACGATTTTTGGGATAACGTTAACGCGGTGCCCATCCTCTCTTAATGCGGATTCCTTTAACCGCTTGGTTAATTCAATGATTTCTGCGTCAGTTAACCCCTTAAAGGTCTTTCCAATGTTCAAAAACTCCCCTGTTTTGGGCTCTCTCGCAGCGAGGTAGTAGTCGGAGAGCCAACCCTTCCGCCTGCCATAGCCATATTCTGCTGCAGTGATGACCAGGTCTAAGGAGTCAAGGGTTGCTTTGATTTTGAGCCAACGTTTGCCCCTGCGCCCGGGCGTATAAGGGGTATCAAGTTTCTTCGCCATTAATCCTTCATGTCCCGCAGCAAGCGCTCCTTTGAAGAAGGCTTCAGCTTCAGAGGGCTGGATGGTAACTAGTTGGTTGGATAAGGCGATTTTTCCTGCGGTATGAGCAAGGATTTGGCGGCGCTCGATGTATGATTTAGTGATTTGGCTTTCGCCGTTGAGGTAGAGGATGTCGAAGAGGTAGAGGGTTATAGGCATCTTCTCCGCCATGCCAGTGACCCCGCGGATTCGCCTAAACCGCCGCATCAAATGCTGAAAGGCAATTGGGTAACCAACGCTGTCGAGTGCGATAACTTCTCCCTCAACGATTACCGACTGAGCTTGGATATTCTGTCTTACCGCTTCCACAACCTCGGGCAAACTAACGGTAACGTCACTGAGTCTTCGGCTAAAAATTTCGATTCGGTCGCCTTGCATGTGGATTTGCACTCTAGCACCGTCATATTTGTATTCAAAAGCGGTTTTGCCGCCATGCTCCGACAACGCTTCTTGAACTGACTGCGCTGTTTGCGCTAACATGAGTTTGACTGGTCTAAAAACGCTAAAACCTGACTTCTCCAAACCTTCAGAACCCTGAGTTTTAAGGACAGCCGCAACCTCGCCTATGTCACCTAAAACCATAGCCGAATGCTGCACTCGTCCAAGCGGAACATCAAAAGCCTTTGCAATCGCCTGCTCCATCAAACCCTCATGGAGTCCTGTGCGCATCTCACCTGTGAATATTTTTACCAGATACTTTGCTTCAAGGGGTTCAGCTTGACCTATTAGAGTTGTGAGTAAGCGTTCTTTTTTGGTCCTTGAACCTGAACCCTGCGCTTGCGAGATAGCATCCATCGTGGTTCGAACTTCGGTTATGGTTAGGAGTTTTGGGGTTAGTTGGGTTTGCTTTCTTGCTTTGGTCTGTTCGAGGACTATTTTGGTAGCTGAGCCGATATCGCCAGTCGCAGCCATGGCCCGACGAAAAATCTCCCAATCAAAAGCGCTTATGCGCTCAAAGATTCGGATGAGAGTAGACCAACTTACGTCGAGTGTTTTTTGGCTGTACTTGGGAAACGCTCTGCCCAACCATCATGTTTGTGGCTGGCTCAATCTCTTCGGGATTGAGGGTTTTAAGGTAATTTGCGGTTTGCTCTATGATTTCAAGCCGTTTCTTTGTGGCTTCGACTTTTTCGAGAAGTTCAGAGATAGATTTGAATGTGGCAGACATAGTTACCAAAAAACACGAATTAAACTATGGTTTTTGAGATTATAATTGCTTGCGCCACAGTTCACTTTCACTGACCCCTCCCCTGTTGGGCTATGTTGTTACATCGACGCTTTAAATAGGCTAATAAGAGGTAACTGAGTTTGCGTGAAACAGTAATGCAGCAAAAACTAATACTAAAATCACCAATAACACAAACAATCACTAAACCGTTTGCTTTTAATGTCCGTGACATTGATGGGCTTTTTCCAGGATTCAAAGCTGGCGACTTCGCCGTTGTCTATGGTTCTCAGTCGGTTACATCTTTAGTGTCTAAACTCTGTGTCAGAGCGCAATTACCAGCATATATGGGCGGATTAGAAAGTAATGTCGTCTTCATCGACTGCGCAAGCAGTTCTTCATTGTCAGAGATTGTACAAGCTGCAGAAAAACAAAAATTAGACCCCAATACTCCACTTGAACAAGTTATTAACATGCGAGCATACACAGCATATCGATTAACGTCTCTTATAATGGAGAAACTAGAAGAAGCCTTAGAAAAATCGGATGCAAAACTTGTAGTGATCTCCGACATTGTATACTCATTCTTGAATGGCAATGTAGATGACCAAGAAGCAACTGCGGTTTACCGCCAAATTATTAGTTATCTTGCAAACTTTGCAAGAAAGCACAGAATCATCATAATCGCAACATATCTTTCACATGAGAGCAACCGAAGAAACAGCACCCTGCAAGAAATAACGAACCAAAAAGCAACCACAGTGCTTAGATTCACTAAAACACCCTACACAAGCGAGGTAGAGTTAGAGAAGCATCCATCGTACATGTTAGGCGTAGTAGATTTTACCCCTGAAACAAGAGCATTAAACGACTTTGCTACCACAAGCAGCCTTGAATCAAACCTGACTTACCGTATTCTATAAACGCAAAATAAAAGAAAATGCTTAACTATCCGGAATTTAGGAAAATACTGAGAACGAAGATTCGCCTTCAGGCTCTTTTTGTTTATCGTTAATTTCTTTAATTTTCTTTTCCAGTTCCTCTACTTCTTTGGTGTTGCCTAATGCTTTTTGGCTGTCCCTTGCTTGCTCAAGAGCACTAAGGCCGTAGCGTTCAAAGCCTTTAGCAAACGAAATATCAGATGACTTTTTGAAAAGCTCTGCGGCTTTTGCGAAGTCTTTCAGTGCGAAGCTGCATTCGCCTGCTTTATAATTCATTTCTGCAGCGCCAAAATAGTTCTGTCCCTTATAATAGAGTTCAGCAACTTTCATAAAGAGGTCTTTTGCCTCAGCGTACTTGCCATTTTCCATCAATGTGATAGCATCTTTATGCATTTTAATTGGGTCTTCTCTAACAGTGCTCATTTTAATGCAACTCTCTTAGTTCGGTATTATTCATCGGAGAAGTCACATTTAGATTTTCCTCTTCTGCAACATATCTCTGCTTAAACGCTTGCAGAAAACAATCGCCCTTAGTTTAATAGCAAATTCTTTTAGGAATAAATTTTGCAAGATTGTTTTTATAAGGCACAATAAAGGTAGTATCTCTGAAACTATAACGCTGTGAAGACTATGGGTGACAAGCAAACCTCAAATTCGAAGCAACAGGGATTCACGCAGTCGTTGGCTTTCAGATTAACCGTCGCCGCTGTGTTTGCTGCACTCGTATTCGTGGTAACTTCACAGATTCCGCCAATCCCAATCCCAACCACATCAGGATACTTTAACGTTGGAGAAACTTCGATTTATGTGGCAGCCTTGGTTTTTGGTCCCATAGTCGGCGTTTTAGCAGGCGGAATAGGATCAGCGTTATCAGATATCTATTTAGGATATGCCCTCTTTGCGCCAGGAACCTTAGTTATTAAGGGAGCAGAAGGTTTCATCGTCGGTTTCCTAAACATGCACCTAAGAAGATACATCAAAAACCTCTCGCTTTGCGCTACAATTTCAGTTCTTGTGGGAGGACTGGAGATGGTTGCAGGGTACTTCCTCTATGAACAATTCATAGTAGGCTACGCCGCAATAGCCGAGGTGCCGTTCAATATCGTTCAGATGTTAATCGGCTTGGCTGTTGCGGTGCCAGTGATGCATGCCGTTTTTCGTGTTGTCCCACAGCTTAAAAGCGAGTTTTAACAGAGAAATAAGCATGAAGCTTCCTCCTGGAAAAATCCCAATAGACATCCTGAAAGAAGTAGTTTTCAAAAATCTCGGCGCGGCCCGAAGCGAAGTCATCTTGGGACCAGCTGCAGGCGTGGATGGCGCGGTGTTGGATGTTGGAAGCAAAAATGCCATAGTCTCAATGGATCCTATCACGGGCGCAGTTGAACGAATAGGTTGGGAAGCCATAAACATAAACGCTAATGATGTTGCCACCTTCGGCGTGGAACCAGCCTTCTTCTTCTCCTGCATAATGCTTCCAGAAGGAGCAGATAGCAAAATCGTTGAAAACATAAGTTCCCAAATGCATATCGCAGCAAAGGAACTGGGAATAGCCATAGTCGGGGGACACTGCGAATCAACTCCTGGCTTAACAAATCCGATTGTTGTGGGCTGCATCATGGGTTTAACAGAAAAAGGAAAATACGTTACAGCAGCGGGGACAAAAACGGGCGACAAACTCATTTTAACTAAGAGTGCGGGAATTGAGGGCACAGCAATATTAGCTTTCGACCGCGAATCGCAACTCTCAAAGACCTTCAACTCAACACTGATAGATAGCGCCAAAGGCTTTTACAAACAAATCAGCGTCGTCAAAGACGCCTTAACCGCTTACAAAGCAGGTGGAGTTCACGCCATGCATGACCCAACTGAGGGCGGAGTGTTTAACGGTATCCACGAAATGGCTGATGCTGCAGGTTTAGGTGTACGTGTTTTTGAGGAAAAAATTATGGTTGAACCTGAAACCGCAAAGATTTGCAGGTTCTACGAGATTGACCCATTGCAGCTGATTAGTTCAGGTGCATTGCTAATAGCTGCTGAGCCGCAAGCTGCAGACAAAATAATCGATGCACTCTGCCAAGAGCACATTTACGCTGACATTATAGGCGAATTCAACCCCAACCCAAGCAAACGTTTACTTCTGCACAAGGATGATTCGGCGGAGATGCTTCCAAGACCAGCGTCAGATCACCTATGGATTGCTTTAGCGCGTTAAATGAATGTATCAAGGGGAAGATAGTAGATTTATAATGGGTTTTTATAGTTGCAACCTGAGTTAGGTAATAACAATTAATCGGCTAGTGACGGTTGTTTGACCTCTGGTTTGAAGAAAACGGCATCGGTAGCGGCACGTTCACTTACTTTTGGCAAGCCTCATCATGCACAGTGGCTAGTCACCAGAAAATGTAACTACAAATGTCGCGGCTGCAACGTTTGGAAAGAACAAGACCAGCATGAACTAACAGCCGACGAAATAAAGAAAGGCTTTGATATTCTAAAAAAACTCGGCATCGTCGAGCTAGTAATTTCAGGTGGAGATCCGCTGCTCCGAGATGATATCGGCGAAATAATTGATTATGCTTCAAAATTGTTTGTTACAACTGTCTATGATAATGGCAGTTTGGCTGAAAAAAAAATCGATCTCCTGCGGAAAGCTGATTTTGTTGCAATTTCCATCGATAGCCTTGACGAAGCTAAACATGATTACCTAAAAAATGTTGCTGGTGCTTGGAAAGAGGGTACTCAAGCCGTAGAAGCCCTTCATAAAGAAGGAATAAAAGTCAGTGTTACCCCAACGATTTCCCAGAGGAACCTCAATGAAATCATAGACTTAACTAATCATTACACTAACAAAGGAATCCCCGTTTGGTATTGCCTCTACTCCTATGACACTTCGATAGATAAGAAACAGTTGTTTAGGATTGGCAAAGAAAACGACGATTTAGTGATAACCGATAGGCAAGCGGTTGTTAACTTATGCAATCAGCTTATTGAGATGAAGAAGAAAAACAAGAAAATACTCATGACGGATAAACTGCTTCTGGCGATGCGGAGTCTATACGAAGAAAATAGCAAAAGAACTTGGAAATGCCAGGCGCTCAATCAATTCCTAGTAATTGACCACTTGGGAAGAGTTGCAGGCTGCCACAGCCACAATTTTGCCGGGTCAATCTTTGACTTACCAAAAAAATGGAAAAGCCCAGAATTCAAAAAGCTACGAGAATCCTACCATGAATGCACTCAATGTAACTATCTCTGCTATGTGTTCTATTCACTACACGGGAGCCCCAGCGGTCACATATCGCTAGCAAAAGATCAATGGAAAAACGCAAAGTTACTACTCAAATAAACTTAGGCGTCTTCATGCTTAACGTCAAATATCTTTTTCTTCAGTCCCCGATGGATATTCCATCTTTGATTCGTTTTCTATCTTGACTAATGTTTTTTTGTCACTCGAAAATCCTTGTTCAAAGAGACCATCTATTAATCTTGGGCCTGTGTCACGGGGTTTTTTTAACTCAATAATCGCTGGCAAAAATAAGAGGCCCACGGATATAACTGATGCAATTGCTAAGGAAATTAACATCGGATCCATCATCATCGGTGCTCCATTAACCTTTGATTCTCAATGTAACAATTTCCATTTCCAGAATGGAAAGTTTTTTCCCATTTATGTTTATTTTTTCTAGTTATTTTGGATACCACTACGTCAATGAACGCTTTTAGACATATGGGAATGTTGAGGAAAAAAGTGAATAACATGCAGGGAATCAACAATTGAGTCCTTGTTCTGCCGTCCAAGTATAAGCCTGCTCCGACTTCAAAGAAAGGGGCAAAATTTCCCACAAAACTGTAGATCGAAACGGCAATCGCAGACCAAAGGAATAAGTTTAGTGGAGAATTATGCAGATCAAAAAAGATTAGGGGAATACCGATTAGTAGAGAAAGCAGAACTAAAAGGGGCATAAAATAGACACCGAGCAGCAATGAACCATCAATTTTTTCTCTGAAGGTAAGTTTTGGGCTTTTTAAGACGCTCCATGAATGTTTAAAGAAACATTGCATGTGTCCTTTTGCCCACCTATACCGTTGGCGTCTGTAAGAATCCCAGTTATCGACCGCTTCCTCGTAACATTCAGCGTTAACTTCATAACGTATTTTGTACCCTGCAAGGTAAATCCTAAAAGTCAAATCTGTGTCTTCAGCCAACACTGATTCATCCCAGCCCCGCAGACTTTTGAGTAAGCTACTTCTGAAACCGCCCACCGTTCCGCCGAACTGAGTAATTAAGCCTAAATTTCCTCGGGCTTCTTGGTCTACTCTATAGCCACCAATTCTTTCCAATGCAACCAGTCTAGTGACGAAGTTTTGTGGTTCATTTAGAACAACAACTCTGCCTTGAACCGCGCCGACATTTGGGTCAAGAAAACATTTAGTGAGGTTTTCAACAATATTTTTTTGGGGATAGTAGTCAGCGTCAAAGCAAAGTGTGATTTCACCTGTGCAAAAATTAAAGCCCTGATTCATCGTTGAAGCTTTGCCTACTCCTCCGATATTTCTGTCACGATGTATCGCTTTGATGAATGAATACTTGGCTTCGTAATCGTCGGCTATCTTTCCTGTTTGGTCATTTGAGGCATCGTCGAGAACTATTATTTGCAGTTTATCTTTGGGATATGTAAAGTTGGTTATTTGTTGGAGGAGTCTCCCAATAACTTTTTCTTCGTTGTGGGCGGGAATAAGAATGGAAACCGAGGGCACATAATTGTTTGATGCATGAATCTGTTTTTTGTTTTTTTCAAATCTAAGGACAGAAAGGGTGAAAATGTAGTGGCGGATTATGTAGGCTATCATGATTAATGTTAAAAGAAAGAAAAGAAATTCCAGAACTTCAATAATCAAATTTAAAACTCCTTAAAAAACCGTTTATCGTGGTGAAAAAGGGTTAAACTAAGAGACCAAAATGAAACTATCCAAAGGGAACTGAGAAATGGAAAGAAGATCAAGCATAAGCGGCCAAATGTTTCTCCGTAAATTAAAGTTCCTGCTATGTTGAGGCTGTTGAAAATAAAGTTCCAGCACAACCCGGTAAAGTTTCCAACGGCTAACAAGGATAACTTAAGGTTTAAGGTTCCATTCAATTGAAAGAACAAAGAGACGAAGAGGATATTGAAGATTACAAGGGTTGCTGTAGATTGAATTTGCCCTGTTAAATTATGTCCGTAAATAAGAAAATATGAGGCAGCAATACAGAGAACGATGGTTTGAACCAAGAGAATTGAAACTATTCGGTTTAAAGTTTTCACTTCGGTATGCCCCTTCCTGAAAGATTCTGCTTTAAAAGAGATTGTTTTGGAGTTTTAAGCACAATGGAACTAAGTTATAGAAGTAAGTTCTATTTTTCTATCTGGTCTGGAAGAGCCACATTATCGATTACTCTGCATAGAACCGCAAAAACGTCAGCTGCACTCAAGTTATCTGTATCTAAAACGAAATCAAACGGCTTGTAATCCTCGCCTAAAACAAACCCATACAATGCCTTGTAGATGGCTTTAGTATGGGCTTCTTTTTCTTTGAGCACCTCAAGTGCTTCTGCAACACTCATGTTATCTCGGTCAGCAACTCTTGCCGCCCTTTTCTCAAATGAAGCTTCAAGCCAAATTTTGAAACCATCCGTCAATAGCCAGGGCATCGTCCAACTGTCTAATAGAACATCACCTTTCTCTGCATATTCTAAGAGTTTTTCGTCAACTGTTTTGTCAAATTTGGGGTTGTTAACTCTTTCGTTAAGAAATTTTAATCCTTCGGGACTTTCCCACCATCCACGAATCGAAACGTCGTAGCCTTCTTGCTTCGCTAGCTCCTTTAAAACATCGCCACCCGAAAAGTATCTAAGATGATATTTTTCAGCGAGCTTCTTTGACAACGTGCTCTTTCCTGTTCCAGCCATTCCTGAAATGCAAATTACAGTCTTTTTTGGAGCGGTGCAGGTTTTTTGTTGGTTGGCCATTTGGCGGTCACTCATTTTTTGATTAGATTGCGCCTTGTTCGATGGGCATTATCCCTATTATGCGTGAGGATAAAAGTCCGAAGAACAGTGAACATATTGGGTACCAGTAGAACACTGGGATTGCATTGGGAGACGTCAACTGTTACTCCATTAACAAGGTGGTTAGCATTAGCTATTGTACCGATACCAGGTATGAAAGCCATCTGAGTACTTCCAAACACAGGTGTTAATACTAAGAACCAAACAATAAGGTAGACAAAGGATATGCCGAATTGAACCATTTGAGGCTTCATCATTTTCGCTTGCATGTTTTTGATTTGTGAATCTTTCTTTTTTAGTTTTTCAACCTGTTTTTTATCGTTAGCACGCATGGCCGCCATGGTTTCTGAGCGGTGCTCCGCCATTTCTTTCTGCATAACGCGGTATTGCTCCCAGCCTACGAAGTAGTTGATTAATACTCTGTTGATTCCAGAGTTTAAGAAAGCAATTCCAGCTGCAATAGCCATGATGATTAATGTTGCCAGAGGCAACGAAGTAACTACTTCAGACATTATATTTTCCTCTTGCCACTCTAAGTCTATGCCTACATGTTTCTTGTTAATAACCATTTTCACTTATTTACACATTAAACTATTTGAGGAAACCAAATTCTAATCGAAGAAAAAGTTGACCTTTCTTAATTTTGAAACCCTAACCAGAAACAAAAAAATAAAAATGACGTTGGTATTTCCCAACTTGTATTTCCTCCGACATTTAGGCTATTCGCCTAATATTCTTCTAAACGCTGGGAACATTTCTGCAGCGCGTTCACGCATCAGGAGCTCGTAGTACTGGTAGATGATACCTACTGACAGCAAGATACCTGTACCGGAACCAAAGGCGCCTAGGAAGTCGGAGACTCCAGCTACAAGCCCAACGATTATACCTCCTAACACCGTAACTACTGGAATGTAGCGTTTTAGGATAGCTTCGATGGGTCTTCCGGAGCGTCGGTAGCCTGGAATTTGCATGCCGCTGTCCATGAGTTGTTTAGCGACTTTTGATGGTCCTAGACCGCCTACTTCGAGCCAAATCAATGAGAAGACAGCACAGAAGGCTATGATGATGCCTAGGTATGCGAAAGCTTGTATGGGTGCATTGATGACGCCTTGGATGTTGCGAGGGGCGGTCACGTAGTATGCTAAGCCGCCTACTGGTGTAACGCTTGTGCCGTTGCTTGAGGTTGTTTGGTTGAAGTCGCCAATTATTTGGAAGAACAGATTGGTGCCTGGGGCAGGTCGTCCAAATTGGGCCCAAAGGAGTTGGCCGAAGAAGTACACGTTTGCAAACAATGCTGAGGCAAAGATGACTGGCAAGTTTGAAACGTATAGCAATTTAATTGGGTATCTGCTACGGAATCCTTTGTACCCTGCGTAACTCATTGGAAGTTCAATTCGGATGCCTTGCAAGTAGATTACTATAAGGAATACTGCTATCGTTGCTATGAAACCTAGAAGTGATGGGTAGACACCCCCTGCTGAACCGAAGGCCCATTGAACTAAACTTTGTTGTCCGCCTAAGAGGGATGAAAGTGAACCAACGAATAAGCCAGTCGGAGGCGAGAAAGTTGACCACAGAATGTTCTGGGCGACACCAGCCATAATGAATAAGCTGATTCCACTGCCTAGTCCCCAACCCTTTTGGACGAGTTCATCCATTAACATCACAATTATACCCGTAATTATCAATTGTACGAAAATTACTATTATCACCGGTCCAGCAAGGTTTGTTCCATACATGCCGCTTAGAATGTATGCGCCTGCTTGGATAGCGGTAAGGACGATAGTGAAGACTTTACTTGCCGAGGTAAAGAGTCCTCTGTCTTCAGAGTTTGACATATCACATTTAATGATTGAGGAGCCTGCAAGTAATTGAAGAATTAACCCAGCCGTGACAATGGGTCCGATACCCAACTCCATTAAGGTACCGCGGTTGGAGGCGAAAATAACTCTTAATTGACCAAACTGGTCCGATGCTGAAGTTGCAACCCCGTAAAGCGGGATTTCAGTCATAACCAAGAAAATTATGAGAACGAGTGCTGTCCAGAAGATTTTTTCGTTAAAACTGACTTTACGCTCAGGTTTCTTGATTTCAGGTAAAACTCTGCCTATTGGTTTGAAGAGACTGAGGAATCTTCCAGGCATCTAGAAACTTTACTCTCCGTTGGCTTGGGGAGCTACGATTTTTCCGCCCGCTTGAGTGACTTTCTCTTGAGCGGTCTTCGAGTATGAAGCCACATGGATGGTTAGGGGTCTAGTTATTTTTCCTGTCCCCAATAGTTTGGTATAGCCTAGGTCAGTTAAGTTGACTTCGTTGGTTTGTGCAAGTTGATCAAGTTTTACTAGGTTTATGGCATTTACTTTGGTATGAAGGCTTTTAGGTGAGGTGAAGCCGTGTTTGCCGAAGTAGTTGGGTTCAGATGTAACGACTAAGCTCCAGAGGTGTTTGTGACGTCCGACTTTCCTTGCGCCTTTGCTGCCTGAGTCTCGGTGTTGGCCTATTCTTCCGTAACCTTGTGTTCTTGAGCCTCTTGTTTTTCTGATTTTTCTTAGTTTATGTGGCATTTTGATCAGCTTCTTTATCCAATGTTTCTGCTTTTTTAAGCTTGATTTCGAGCACGCCATTCTTGAATTTGGTGTGCATCGCGTTTGGAATCACTACCGTCGGAAGATTTAAACTTTTATAGTATCTTCGATCTTTCGATTTTGCCGACAGCGTAATTTTCTGGTCTTTCACATTTATCTTGAGAGAATCCTTATTAAAGCCTACTATTTCAGCGACAATTGTTATTGTGTTGTTTTCTTGGAAAATATCTATTAGGGGTTTTTGTTCGGGCAGGCTGCGTTTAGAAAAGCTTTTTGATGGACGGAAGTTCGTGTGAGCTGGAATCGAGTTAGGTCTTTTAGCCGGTTTATATGTTTTAGGTTCCTTGTCAGTTAACCCGTTCAAATCTAGCCATTTCCGGTTTTTGCTTGATCTTCTCCATCTTGCACTCATTTTGTCTCTTTCCCCCTTCAGATTAACTAACGCATTTCTCTGATGACATTATAAAACGTATCGCACATAAAGGGTGACAAAACACCTAACCAATCCGAAGCAAAATATCCATGAAAACTGCGATTGAGTGGCAGTTTAGCAGGCTGAAAAGGTGTTTTGGCGTAAATTTAGAAGCAAGCTATAGTTCATGATTTTAAATATACCTGGCTTGGAAAACCGCCAATATACCCTCCCCCTTATCGTTGTTTCACATTTTGATCGTTGGGTCAATAGCGTTGGGATTAGTTAAGCGGTTAAAGGTTGATTATTAAAACCGGTTGAAAACATGAATGTTATAGAGCCCCCAAAAATTGATGTTTCCAACCCTCATAACGTGGATCATTTCACTTGAACTTGGTATAATCATGCATTCTTTGAAATTTTTTAATGCTTTTGTCAGTAAAGTTATAGTAACGAAAGGCTACGACACTCCACATTAAAAAATTGTAGGAAGGTAAAATGAAATAGAAAGGATAATTGCACTGGTTGTTTAGACCATGCGTTGGACTAATTTGTTGATTGCTTCTCCACGGTAGCCTGCTTCGCCGCCTGCATTGAAGCCTTTTTTGGTTTTGCCCTTGTAACCTTTGCTTGGCGGATGGAGCCGGAAACGCGCCACTATGTCCGGAAGTTTGCCGTATTGAACTTTGCATGCAACTATGTCTGCTGCGAGGTCATCGATGTTCTTGTAGCCGATTTTTGTGAGGTATTCGCTGGTTAGTTTTTTGTCGCCTGCTAAGAGTGCACGTTTCTGTATCATCATGACTACGGTTTCTTTTGTGGGTTCACCGTAGGTTACATAGCTATTTACGCGTTGCAACATGCCTTTGTAGGATGGTCGGCTGTCGATTAGTACTGCGTGGTTTGTATGGTTTAAGTGAAGAAGGTCAAGGGTTTCTCTGGCTTCACGTTGTGCGCTGACGGTTCCTCGGATTCTAACAACGACGAGTGGTTTGCATTCTTCGATTTTCTGTGCCATTTTACTTCACCCAGTCCACTGTGGTAATCAAATTATAAGTCTTCCTTAATCCATCAAAGATTGCGCATGCATATGAGGGCACAGTTCTTGTCGAGCCATAACTTCTCATCCAAAGGTCTTTAACGCCTGCTAACCCCAAGATTACTTTGGCGACTTCGCTTGAAACTAAGCCTAAACCTCTTGGTCCTGGAACGATGACTACTCGGACACCGCCGCATTTGCCTTCGACTTCGAATGGAACTGAATGTGGTTTCCCGCAGCCGCATTCCCAACTTCCACATCCACGTTTAACGGGGATGATGTTTAGGCGTGCGTTGACTGCTGCTTTTTCGATGGCGTTTCGGACTTGGCTGGCTTTTCCTGAGCCTAAGCCTATGTAGCCGTCTCGGTTGCCGACTGCAACGATAGCTTTGAAACGTGATTTTTCGCCTGCGTCAGTTTGTTTCTGAACTAAGTTAACGTTTATAACTTCTTCTTGTAAGTCAGGGATCAGGGAGTCGACGATTTGTGATTCAGATATTTTTATTCCGGATAGGAAGAGGTCTTCGATGCTTGTGATTTTGCCTCCCTGAATCATCTTGCCAAGTCGGGTTTTTGGTACCCAGGTTTCTAAGTTAGTTGTTCGTTTTTCTCTTTCGTTTCGGTTTCTACTACTCATTCTTTCTTTCCACCTTTCTTAGCAGCCTTTGGTTTGGGCTCTTTTTCTTTAGGTGCGGGTTCTTTTGTGGCAGCCTTTTCTTTGGCTATTTTTTCTTTGGGAGCTTTCTCTTTGGTTGCTGTTGTTTTTGCTTTAGGAGATTTTTCTTTCGGGGCTTTTCCTTTGGTTGCTTTTGCTGCAGTTTTTTCTTTAACAGGTGTGACTTTTACTGGTTTTTCTTCTTTTGCTTTAACTGGAGCCTTTTCTTTAGGAGTAGCTTCTTTGGGTGCTGCTTCAACTGCTGCTTTGGGAGCTTTCTCTTTTGGAGCAGCTTTTGGTTTGATGGCTTCTGGTGGTAATTTTGCGCTCTTAGATCCAGCCATGATGTCAGCCTTAACTTTAGTGAAGTGCTCACCGATTTTTTCTGGAGCTACACCTTGTGCGTTGTACTGTGAGAATTTAGCTGCATATTCTTCTGAGCCTGCACCTAAGCTTTTAGCGTATTTTGCTATGTGGTCACCTTTTACCCGTTCTTTAACGATCTTTTCTTCGCTATGGGGAACCGCTACGCCTGCGTCTACGACACCGCTTAAGACAGCGAAGCTTCGTGAACCTTTAGTGGGAGAAACCAAGCCGAGGTCAAGAACTGCCTCTTTGATGCCGGCCGCTTTAGCTTTCAAACCAGCCAATAACCCTGTCAGATAAGCGGCAGGGATGTTGCCTGTTGGAGCTCGCCAACCGTAAGATTTTATAAGTTCACGGCTGTTGGCTGACGCTAAAACTTCGTCGCCATGGGGCTTAGCAATTATTATTTGGACTTCAACATTTTTGTTGGATCCCCTTGTAACAAGCCGTGGTTTTCTGGATGTAACCAGAGCCTTGCGTGCTTGGTAATCGGTTTTTCCTTCGCGTCTACGTCGCAGTGCTACTCGGTAATTCGCTTTTTTCGCCATCTAACGTTTCCTCCATAAATCATGCGCTTTTAAATTGCGTTCTAAGTCAGCAATAGACTCAAACCTTCCGCTGCCTGCCATCCTGTAGTACTGGGTGTAGGTGGTTTCGGTTATGACTTTTCTTGCTTTCAAATCTCTCAGCTTGCGCCGTAGAGAACGGATTCTTATCATCCAAGCTTCTTTCTTGGTGACCTTTGCGTGTGCTGCACCTTTGAGGCTTCCTGGACCACTTCTTCTGCCCTTAAGTTTCTTAGCTCGGATAACTTTTGCTCGTGACCTGCTTACTCCTACCTCAGGCAATGAAACGATAACTTTCTCATGAATCAGTTTTCTTACTTCTTCACGTGTAATCGCGCCTTCAACATCGTCCATACGTTGGGGATTAATCCAAACACGGTTCTGCCCAATCTTTAAGATTCGGGCAGCTAAACGTCTTTGTCCGCTTAAGTCAGTCATTGTTTCTTTTCTCCCTTCTTTGGTTTGGGCTTTGCTTTTTCCTTTTTAAGAGCTTTCTTTTTGGTTTCTTTCTTGGGCGTTTCTTCTTTGACTGTTTTCTCTTCCGCTTCGACCTCTGGCGCTTCGCCTTCGGCTTCCTCGGTTTTTTCTTCGGCTTCCTTAGAGACTTTGATGTTTAAGATTTTGATGTTAAGGTTCTTTGCTTCTGCAATGATAAGGGCACGTTTTCTTTTGCCGACGGTATGTGCGATTCGTGCTGCTTGAATGTTGGGGTCGATAGTTGAAAGGTCTGCTACATTGAAGACTATGACTTCGCGGTATCCTGATGGGTGAAGGAATCGGGCGATTTTGGGTCCTTTGTAACCCATGCTGGGTCCTGGTGGCCAACCTTTGATTTTTCGGCGGATCTTGTTGTCTAAGCCGCGGGGTCGTCTCCAGCTTAAGCTGAAGCGGTCGTATTTCCAGCTCTCAGCCCTTACGAATTTGGGTTTCTTGTTCCTTGCGCGCGCTCTAACTTTGAGTGCTTCGCGTGATGGGGACTGTTTCTTTTCGGTCATTATGCCATTCCTTCGTTTCTTTCATATACGAATATGCCGTCGAGGAAAACTCGGGGGTCCTTGTTTCGTACGCGGGTTGCTTGTTCAATGTTGGCGGCGGTTTGGCTTACTTCTTCCAAGTTTGCGCCTTCAACAATGATGTCGTCGGGTTCAATCTTCACTTTGATGTTACCGGTTAATCTTATTCTGCGGGGTCTACGTTCACCAGTAAAGTTTTCAATCAGGATGGATTGGTCTTGGAGCTTTACGGAGATTGGGAAGTGTGAGAAGACTATTTTGAGTTTGTATTGGTAGCCTTTTGTTACGCCTGTTATCATATTGTTAATGTGTGAGTAGATTGTGCCTACGAGAGCAGCTTCCTTTTTGCGTGGCCACTTGGCTGAGATGCGGACGTTTTTGCCTTCGCCTTCGATTGATATTGGAGCAAACGAGAAGTCGCGTGTTAATGTTCCTTTGGCGCCTTTGACACTGATTTTTTTGCCTTCTAAAGTTAAGTTTACTTCGTTTGGAACCTGAACAGTTTTGGATATTTCTGGAAGCCGCATAAGTTACACTCCTAATACACGAAGGCTAAGAGCCTTCCTCCAAGGTTTTTTTCTTCAGCGTCTTTGTGAGCGAATACGCCTTTAGATGTTGAAACGACCATTATACCTACATCTCTTGAGGGTAGGAATTTCTTTTCCCATCCTTCAAATTCGTCAGCTTGAACGGCGAAACGTGGTCTAACTGGACCGCATTTGTTGATTCTGCCCAGCAGTTGGACTTTGAATTTGCCTTGTCGTCCATCATCGATGAATTCGAATTCGCCGATGTAACCGTTAAGTTGCATGATGCGTAGAACGCGTCCCAAAAGTTTAGAGGCGGGGCTAATTATGCATTCGCGCTTGTTGCGTGTTTCGTTGTTCTTGATGGTTATCAAACCATTTGTTAAGGTGTCCATTGTTTTTACTAGCTCCTACTCATATTTTTTGAACCCTAATTTTGGGGCTGCTTCTCTAAAGCATGTTCTACATAGATATAAATCGTAACGTCTGATAACGGGTCCATACGAGCCACATCTAACACATGGGCGTGAACCTTTGCCGTATTTTCGTACTTTCTTAATTTGCAGTTTTCCCATACATTCACTCTCTGGTTTAGACGATTTCGACTCCTAAGGTTTGTTTTATGAAGATGATTGATTCTTCAGGTGTTAAGAGGTGTTTTGGACCAATGGTCTTGTTTTGTTTTCGGCGGATTCTAATTCTTTGTCCAGGGCGGTTAACGGCTACGCAGACGTCCATTCCGAAGATACCAATATCTGGATCGTATTTTACGCCTGGAATTTCGATGTGTTCTTTTAGGCCGAAGGCAAAGTTGCCGCGTTCGTCGAAGGAACGTTTTGAAACTTTGTTGTCAACTACCGGCAGAACTTTTTTGAGGAAATCCACCGCTTTTTGTTTGCGTAAAGTTACGACGACTGCGATTGATTCGCCTTCTCGTATTCCGAAGTCTCGGATGGTTTTCTTAGCTTTCTTTTTGACAGGTGTTTGACCGGTGATTTCTTGGAGAACTTTGTTGGCTTTCTCAAGTGGTTCGCCTGATTTGCCAACGTTAAGATTAACGACGACTTTATCGATTCGTGGCTTAAGCATTGGATGATGTTCCCAATTATTAATTATTGCTTCTTCAGACAACTGCTGGTTCCTCCAGTGATGTTATGAGTGGTTCAGTTTCTCCTATGGAGAAGACGAAGTCCAAGATTGTTTGGTAACGTTGACCTTGGGAGTCTTCGATGAGTACCAGAGCTTGGCGGCGTTTTTTGGCTTCAGTCTTTTCAATTTCCACTATCTTGCCTTGTTTGCCAATGTTTTTTCCGCCGGTAATTACTGCTAAATTCCCTTCTTTGGTTTTTAGGCTTTGGACGACTTGTTTTTCGGGGTAGGTGACTTTGAGGATGTCGAATGTTTCGTATGTTACTTCTACTGGTTTTTTG
This sequence comes from Candidatus Bathyarchaeota archaeon, assembly GCA_963741295.1. GTDB lineage: Archaea > Thermoproteota > Bathyarchaeia > Bathyarchaeales > Bathycorpusculaceae > Bathycorpusculum. Next base: position 128,488 of record CAVUHI010000019.1, on the reverse strand, counting down.
GCGTCAGCAACTTTGACAAGCATGTTTGAGCCGTCGTGGAGTGCGATTTGGACGCCGTTATGGACTGTGGTCTTATTTTCGACCCTAACCAGTTTAACGTTAGCTTGGTCTTTGCTGATTGGAGTTAAAACTAATCCTTTGTGTGAAGGCATTATACGGTAGTAATTGTTTGCATCTGGCATAGAAATGACATCCATTAAGCCAACCGGAGAATCATCTTTCTTGCGAACTTTGCCATCGACTAACACTTTGCCCTGTGAAAGGATCAGTTTGCCTTCTTTACGTGTTTGTGCTACACCGAGGATATCCCTTAGTACCAACGTTAAAGGCAGACATTTCTCGAGTGAATGCGAACCTGCTGAGGGCTTCGTAACCCACGGCAATTCTTTTCTGTGAATAGGCCAGAATGCTGGCGCTGGCTTACGTTTCAGCCTTGCAGTTTTTCCTTTTTTACCCATACTTATTGTCCTCCCTTAGTTTTCCCAGAGGTTTTTGGTTTAGCCTTAGCTTTTGGCGCGGCTTCTTCTTCCTCTGTCTTTTTTGTGGCTGGTGCCTTCTTTATTGCTTTTTTGGCGGCTGGAACTTTTTCCTCTTTTAAAGCTGCAGCTTTTTTAGCGTCAGGTTTCTTTGCTGGTGCTTCGGTTGTCATTTCTGCTACTGGTAGTGGTGCAACTTGAGGCGTCGCTTCTTCTTCAGCTGGTGTTACTTTAACTTTCTCTTCTTTGGCTGGAGCCTTTTCTGCTTTCTTTATTTGCTTAGCTTTTGGCTTCTCTGGCTTTGCTGTCTGCTGCTTCCGATCAAGGATGTTCTTGCGCCATTTATCGTCCAAGTTGAGGTTGCGTATTTCAACTTTGGATGGATGAATAGGAAGGAAAATGTTTGTTCCATCGACTTTTTCTCGTGTTAAACCTTCAACGTAGATGCGGAATGCTTTTAGGTCTACACGTGAAACTTTGCCTTCAAACCCTTTGTTGTCTCCGCGTTTAATCAGGATAGTGTCGCCTTTTCGAACTGGAAGAGTCTTTGCACCTTTTGATGCTGTAAGTTCATGGGAAAGTGGCGCTGACATGAGTTTGTGGCGGATGTGAGCTGGAGCGTTAAAGAGTCTTTTTCTTTGTTTACCAGGGTTCTTTACTCGTTTTGTATCTTGCATTATCTTACACCTACACTATTATGCTGGAGGCACTTGCGATTCTTGGCCATCTCTCAGCTGCTTCTCTTGCTACTGGACCGCGGATTTCAGAACCCTTCATTTCGCCGTCTGGAGTAATGATTACTGCGGCGTTATCTTCAAATTGTACCCAAACACCGTCGATGCGTCTGAAGGTTTTTCTTTGGCGTACAATTACGGCTTGGAAGATTTTTTTGCGCATGTCAGGTGAACCTTGGCGGACGGAAACGGTTACTTTGTCTCCTACTGTGGCAGATGGGTAACGTCTTAGTCTGCCCTTGTAACCCATAGCTTGAATTAAACGTAGAACTCGTGCGCCTGTGTTATCTGTGCATCGTAGTTCGGATCCTGCTAAGAGTCCACGGCTGATTTTTTGTCCGTGTGAAAGCATACCTTTTGCGGTTAGGGCTCTCTGCTTTGCCTTCGCTGCGCACATATTATCGTTCCTCTCCTAATTTCTCAACGACCACGAATGAGACGGTTTTGCTAACTGGTCTACACTCTGCAATTTTTACGCGATCGCCTTCCTTAACGTCGATGCAGGGTGGATTATGTGATGCGATGTGTCCGTGTCGTCTTTCGTAACGCACGAATTTTGTGGAGAATTGGGTGAATTCTCTGTCGACGATAACGGTTTTATCCATCTTTGCAGTGTGAACGACGCCTTCCAAGACACGGCCTCTAACGGCTAGTGTTCCATGGAATGGGCAATTTCGGTCAGCACAAGTCTTTTTTGGTTTCTTGAAAGTCATTGACATATTACCATAACCTCTTTATGCCTTTCTTTAGTCTGTCTTCAGATCTGCCGACTAACAGTTTACCGTCAACTTCAACGGTTGTGCCATCATCAAATGAGAAGTCAAACGTTGCAAGGTCTTTTATGACGCTTTTAGGTTGACCCTGATGGATTAGAGTAAGTGTGTTTCTTGTTTCAGCCACTACTGGACCAGCTAACCCGAGGTAACCTGCATGAGCACTTTGGGCAATTTTTGCTTGGGTGCCGATAAACTCGTAGCGGATAATGTCTGGAGTTATTTTCATTTGTTAACGTTCTCCTTAGCCTTTGGTTTTTTAGCTGGTTTTTCAGCTTTCTTCGCTGCTTTTGCCTCTTTTTCTTCTTTTGGCTGGCGTATTCCCAGTTTCTTCTCGTTTTCTATAGTTAGTATCTGAGCGATGCTTCTGCGTAGTTCCCTCACTCTTGTGGGGTTCTCTACGGCGCCGCCTGCGTTAATCATAGTTCTTATACGTGCAAGCTCAATACGTAAATCTAACAGTTTATTGTCCCTATCCTCAGTTGATAGAGCATTAATTTCTTTTACGCGCATTACTCTTTTGTCTCCTCAGGTTTTGGTTCGTCAACAACTTCTTTTGCTTGCACTTCGGGCTCCGGCTCTTTTTGGGCTCCTTTAGCTGGCTCTGGTGCAGGGGCAGGTGCAGCTGCAGGCTCTGGTTTAGCAACGGTTACTTTTTCTTCTTCTGGCGCTGGAACCACTATAGTAACTTTGTCTGGGAAGGATGCGTCTGGCGGCATGATCTTTACGCGGACGCCGATGATTCCCGGTTTTAGTTGAACGTGAGCTTCGGCTGTTTTCATAGCTCGAAGAGCTGGTTCACCAACAATTGGGAAGTGTCCTGCCTTGAATTTTTCGAAGCGGGCTCGTTCAGTTGTAAGTTTGCCGCTGATAACGATTTCTGCACCAAGTGCGCCTGCTTCCATAACTTGGTTCAGTGCCCAAAAACCAGCACGTCTAAAGTGTACGCCCCGCTCAAGAGCTGAAGCAACTCGGTTAGCCACAACGTGGGCGTTGAATTCTGGAACTTCAATTTCTGAAACGCTAATTTGAGGATTGGAAACTTTGAAGTTTTGCTCTAAGGCTGAGGCGAGTTCTTTGATGGTTTCTCCACCTCTACCGATAACTAAGCCTGGACGCATCGCGTAGATGACCACGTGGGTACCCAGTGGTGTTTTGGATAGGTTTACTCCGCCATATCCTGCGCGTTCAAGCTTTTTCTGTAAAAACTCATCAATTTCTGTTCTTTTAATAGATTCAGTAATAAAACGTTTAACTATGCTCATTTATTGTTCTCCTTGAGTCGGTTTCTCTTCCAGGACGATTTCAACATGTGTGGTTTTGTCGAATTTTGGTGAAGCTCTGCCGTGTGCTCTTGGCGTAAAACGCTTAAGTTTTATGCCTTGATATGCTGCTGCATGCATTATTTTGAGGCGATCAACGTCTAAGCTTTTGTTTTCTGCATTTGCTTGGGCTGCTTCGATTACATGGAGAATTTGCTCAGCAGCTTTTATTGGGAACCTGCCTACACAGTGATTTTCCAAACCGCCCTTATGCCCAAGTTTTTTGGTATACCTTGAGTATGGAACAGCTTTTTTCTTAATCATCACGTCACGTAAAAACTCTTTAGATTGAACAAGATTCATGCCCTTAACAGCTCTACAGATTTCCCTAGCGGCTTTATGGGATACCTTGAGTTCTCTACCGCTGGCTTTCGCTGTTTTTTCTGGATTGAGCATTTCTTCAATTATTGAGTATCCCCATTTTGGCATTAATATTTCTCCAGTGCGCATTCAAACACGTAAAAGCAATTTATATGGCTTTCCGTATCACAACTAAGATTTTACTCTTAACTGACTAAGTGGGTGTTCCTGCGAGGAACTATTCGAACGCGTGAGGTGTACAGTTTTTGGATTACGTTTAGGCTTTTATAGTTTGCTCATAAACACCCAGAGAAAACTCTAATTAACCCAAAACTACAACATGCCAAAATAACTTTTTGACGTTTTAATGAACAAAATAGCTGCTGAGAACCTACAACAAAAATTTAAAACCTAAAAAAAATAAACAGCAATAGTCTATTAGTTATCCGATTTTTTGTTCAATTGTTTTTGTTGTGAACGAAACAATCATTCTTTCAGCCGTCTATCTCTTTCCTTAATCTCTAAACCAATCAAAGGTGCCATAGCTAATGCAGCAAGATTCAACTTAGACCTTCTTGACAAAATTCATAGAATTTTCTCTCGAAAACAATGTTAAGCGAAACCAAGCTTGCTACTTGCCAATAAGAGGTTTAATCTATTAGAAACAATGTTGTCGCTGCAAAGCTATAACAAGTCATAAAGCAGCGTCAATGTCAAGTTTTCAAGGGCAATTTTAATTTTCTCCAACTTATGATTTGCACAACTTTTCAGAGACTTTGGCGATGTGTTTATTTTTCACACTTAGGGTAGTCTAATTAAGCAATAAACTTGAGGAGAAAGCAAATCCATGGATAAAACTGAAAAAATCACTATGCTGCACGGTGCCGGCGGCTCAGTCATGCATGACCTCGTCAAAAATTACATTGTAAAATATTTCGGCGGGCTGAGCAACGCGGCTGAGGTACCGTTGGAAGCCATGGATGACGCAGCAGTCATCGGCGACATAGTCTTCAAAAGCGATTCCCACGCCGTTAAACCTATCTTTTTCCCGGGCGGAGACATTGGACGCCTATCAATTTCTGGAACGGTTAACGATATTTCTTGTTTGGGTGCGGAACCATATGCGTTGGCTTGTGGACTCATTTTGGAGGAGGGTTTGTTGCTGTCAGATTTGGAGAAGATTCTGGGAAGTATGAGGCAGGCTTGCATTGAAGCAGGCGTGGGCATAGTTACGGGTGATACTAAGGTGGTAGAGCGCGGCAGTTTAGGAGGCTGCGTTATGAACGTTTCAGGCATCGGCAGAAGAACCCAAGCGTTGGAGAGCAACCTTGCAGTAGTTAGGAAATATCAGGAACTTAAAACCCGATGGGCACTCGACTCCAACCTCACAGTCGGCAACAAAATTATTCTTTCAGGCACCCTTGGCGACCATGGTTTAGCGGTGCTTTCAGCTCAGCAGGGTTTGAAGTTTGGAAGTGAAATCAAATCTGACGTGAAGCCGCTTAACCGCATGATTCAGAGTTTATTGGGGAAAGTCGGCGGCGTAGTCGCCATGAAAGACCCAACCCGAGGAGGTTTAGCAGACGCTTTAAACGAGTGGACAGAAAAATCTAAAATCGGCATCCTAATCCAAGAAGACAAAGTTCCAATACGCGATGACGTACAAATTGCCTGCGACATGTTGGGTTTGGACCCCTTAGAAATAGGCAACGAAGGCAAAATCATAATCGGCGTAGTCCCCCAAAAAGCAGAAGAAGCACTCGAATTCCTAAAACAAACCACGGAAGGCAAAGATGCCCAAATAATCGGCGAAACCACAACTGAATTCAAAGGCGTGGCAATGCAAACAGCTGTCGGCGGCAAAAGAATAATTGCAAAGCCAATCGGGGACCCAGTGCCAAGAATCTGTTAGTGTTTTTTGAGCATTTGTCATCTAAGGCTTTCATTGTCACAAGCCGTGCCAGCGAATGGTTATATCCATTTCAAAGTCTACATTTGTGTGAAGATATTCAATTTTATTTTGGAAGTGTCTTGTTTTGACTGCGGAAATCATTGACAATCCATCTTTTCGAGACCGCACCTCTATCTTCAAGGACAGGTTTGAAGCGGGCAAACTTTTAGCCGACGAACTTCGGGGGTACACTGGTAATAAGACTGTAATTGTTTTGGCTGTCCCGCTGGTGGAGTACCAGTTGGTTATGAAGTCGCCAAGGAACTTGCTGTTCCAATGGAGGTAATTGTGGTTAGGAAAGTACAGATTCCATGGGCACCTGAAGCTGGATTCGGAGCAATAACTTGGGATAACAAAGTCTTCCTAAACGAGGGGTTGGTTGAGCAGTTAGGCCTCAAAGAACAAGATATGCAAACCGCAATTGCTGAGACAAAGAAAAACATACAGGACAGGCTAAAGAGGTTTAGAGGAAACGTGCCCATGCCAAAATTGGTAGGTAAGACTGTTATCCTCGTTGATGACGGCTTAGCCTCAGGGTTCACTATGCTAGGCAGCCGCTAGGTCCGTAAGGGACAGAGCACCTCAAAAAATTGTCGTAGCAGTACCCACAGCTTCCTTAGGGACAAATGAATGGCTTAAATCCGAAGTAGACCAAATCGTATGCCTTAACATAAGAAGCGGATCATCATTAGCTGTCGCCGACGCCTACCTGAACTGGTATGATTTAACCGATGAATAGGTCCAAAAGATTCTCAAGGAAAGCAATGAAATTTAAGGGTTGTTTGCGTCAACGTTTTTTGCCCAGACACGACAGGTGCCTTCGCTGCTGACCATGCAGGCGCCGACGGGTTTTGCGGGCGTGCAAGCTTTCATGAAAAGGGGGCATTCTTTAGGCTTGATTTTTCCTATGATGACAAGGTGGCATTCACAGCCGAAATTGATGTCTTTACCTTCTTTGATGTGAACGTCGAATTTTTCTCTGGCATCGTACTGCTTGAGCGATTCGCGAAGTTGCAGTGCTGAGTCGGGTAATCTGCCGATTCCTCGCCAGTTTCCGGCAGTAACTGTGAAGGCTTTTTTCATCATTTCAAGCGCTTTGGGGTTTCCTTCTGGGTTTACCACACGTGAATATTCGTTCTCAAGTTTTGCGTCGTTTTCATTGACTTGTTTTAGAAGCATATAGAGTGCCATTAACACGTCGTTGGGTTCAAACCCCGCCACAACCGTGGGCATGCGATAAACCCTTGTGAAGAGCTCGTAGGGTTTCAAACCGATGATTGCGCTTACATGACCGGGCGCGATGAAACCGTCAATCTGCAAATCTCCAACCCCAAGCAAAAGTTCCATGGCTGGCGGAATCAAACGGTGGGAAACGAGGAAGCTGAAGTTTTTGGGCAAATCGCCAAGTGCTTCCAGAGCCGTGATGGGTGCGGTGGTTTCGAAACCGACTGCGTGAAAAACAAACTGTTTACTGGGCTCTCGTTTAGCCATTTCGATGGCGTCGGAGACCGCATAGACGATTCGAATATCAGCGCCAGTTGCTTTGGCTTCTAAAAGCGAGGATTGGCTGCCTGGCACTCGAAGAACGTCGCCGAAGCAAGTTATTACTACGCCTTTTTGGGCTAACTGTACGGCTTCATCGATTTCAGCTGCAGGAACAATACACACTGGACAGCCCGGACCAGCGATGACCTCAACATTTTCGGGCAATAAGCTCCGCAAGCCGAAATGAGTTATTGTCCATTCATGGGTTCCGCAAACATGACAAAACTTCACTTGTCCCTTCTTCGGCGCCACAGCCTTGATTTTTTCAGCGATGTTGTGTGCCAACTCTGGGTTTCGAAATTTCATGTTTTGCGCCATGTTCTCAACTTGCCAACTTATTCTCCCGCAGCGTCTAAAACTTCGTTCCAAAGGCTAAGGGTTTCTAAGGCTTCTTTTTCCTCAAGTACCTGAATAGCATAGCCAGCATGAACAAGCACGTATTCGCCCACTTTAGCTTCGACCAGCGAAACGTTAACGTCTCGTAAGACGCCTTGACCGAAATCGACGTGGGCGGTTGTGCCGTCTAGGCTCATTATTTTTGCTGGAATTGCTAAACACATAAGTATCAGTCTATTAAAGACGCATTGAACGGCGATAAAAACAGATTGGTCTAAAACCCTGAAAATCCAGCGACAACTGCTTGACCAAACGAAATCCCACCGTCGCCAGTTGGAACCGATTCGTGAACATAAAACCTCAACCCCGCATACTCAACGGTATCACGCATAAGCTCGACGAGAATTTGGTTACATGCGGCGCCTCCTGAAAAACCCAGATTCTTGACGCCTTACTCAGGGCTTTGCAGCCCGCATCGCCAACTCATCTAACCCTTTTGCGAGTAAACGTGGGCTGAGTAAGCTAAATCTGCAGCAGAAACCCTGCCTAAACTATTATAAATTGCCTTAAGCAAACAGAAGTTCCTAAACATCGCCCTTATGACTGGGCTTAAGTTCAAAATGGTGTTCCCAACTAAAGCGGTGGATTCGAGTTTCATGGCAGATTCTCCTTCATAAGTACGTTCAAAGCAAATCCCTAACATAGCAGCGACTGCATCCAAAACCCGTCCACAACTCGTCGTCTCCACATTTTCTCTGCCTTTTTTTAGTTGGTTTAGGATGAGCTTGGCTTCTGTTTCTCCGTAAGGAAGATGTTGGCTGTTTTTTGTTAGCCATTCTTCAACATTTACGCCCGCTTTATAAAGCATTCCTGCAGCAAGGCGGACAGGGTAGCGGCTGGCTAAATCGCCTCCGAGCAGCGGCTGAGCTTCTAGATGCCCGAGGCGTTTGAAATCGGTGATTCACGCGTGCAAAATAGAACTTCGCCGCCCCAAGCCCCGCCATCGATGCCATAGCCATATCCATCGCAGACAACCGTAACCGCTTCATCCAACCCATGCTCCGCCATCAAACCAGCCGCGTGCGCATGATGATGCTGCACCTGAACCATCGTCGAACCATCGACTTCAGCCATCTCCTTAGCCAGAATTAGTGGTAGTGAATTTGGGATGCAAATCGCAAGCAACCACTTCGCCATGACAGTTGGTTAAGTGCTGAAGATGACTTGTGGCCTCTTGAAGAAAGCTACGAGTTTCGACGTTTTCAACGTCGCCTATGTGTTGGCTAATGAATGCTTTATCATCGAGCAGTACGCAGGAAGTGGTGTTTAATTCGCCGCCCAATGCCACCACGCAGCGTCTTGGATTTTTGCTTAAGCCTTATGGGAGCTGGAGCGTAGCCTCGGCTTCGACGCAAGAAAACCTGACGGTTGCCATGGACTCGCATGACTGAGTCGTCGCATCGGTGGGCAATTTGCCGGTTGTGAAACAGGAAATAATCGACTGTGCCGCCAAGGATTTTTAGGGCTGCCTCGTTATCCTTCACTATGGGCTGGTTGGGTGGGTTAGCGCTTGTCATCACAAACGCTAAGTCATCCACTTGGTCGAAGAGCATGTAATGCAACCCTGTGTAGGGCAGCATGACTCCGACGTTATGCAGGTGCGGCGCAACCAGAGGCGAAAGTTTGTAGCCGGGTGTTCTTGTTGAGCAAGACAACTGGGCGTGCAGGGGATGTTAGCAAGTCTTTTTCCTTCGAATCCACTTCGGCAAACTCTTTTGCTGCATCGAGGCTTTTTGCCATGATGGCGAATGGTTTTTCGCGTCGATGCTTCGTGGCTCGAAGCCGTTCTAAGGGTCCTTCTTTGAGAGTTGAAACTGCAATATGGAATCCCCCATATCCCTTAACTGCAAGAACATTGCCTTCTGAGAGCAATTTTCCCGCCAACCGCACGGGGTCTTGAGTTTGGACTGGCTCACCCGTGTTGGTTGTCAAATAGGCTTTAGGTCCACAGGTTGGGCACGCTACTGTTTGCGCATGAAAACGCCGATTCGCTGGGTCCTCGTACTCTTTTTTGCAGAAGCCACAGAGAGGAAACTCTTTCATGGTGGTGTTTTCTCGGTCGTAGGGCAAGCATTCGATTATGGTGAATCGGGGTCCGCAGTCGGTGCAAGTGATGAAGAAGTATTCGAAACGGGGGTCGTTGGGGTCTCTGAGTTCCTTTAGGCATTGGTTGCAGATGGCTATGTCGGGAGGTATGATTGAACCTGAGGTTTCGGCTTCTTGGGAGCTCTTGAAAATCGTGAAGGTTTGGTATTCGTTTTTTCCCGAAAGTTCTGTGCAACTAATTTTTTCAATTTGGGCTAACGGCGGCTTCTCATCAGTTAAATCCACCATAAAACGGTCAACACAAAGCGCGTCTCCTTCAAGAAGAATTTCAACGCCTGCATCGCCCCTGTTGCGAACGTACCCTGCCAAACCATTCCGCACTGCTAAGCGGTAGATGAAAGGGCGAAATCCCACGCCTTGAACAATTCCCGTAACGTTGATTTTTACTCGCATGACAGGAGCCTTAACTTAATTCATGCTCGAGGTTTTCTCTTATACATTTCGAAGCATTTTTGGCAAAACTTAAACCAGACAATTTTGCATTTTACGTGTATGAAATGGGTTACGTTTACAGTTGCTTTTGTCTTGACAATTGTCTTAGTCATTGGTGGCATCATGGCATATCCTGAAGTGTTGGGAAAAGCAGCAACCACCAACAACGACTTTGTCTTTGAGCTCTTCTTGGGACCGTTTGTGGTTTTGCTGTTTTTTGCTTGGGTCGGCGAAAAATTGGTTTTTAGAGTCTGGAAGAAAGAAGAGTAGTCACTGTTTTTCTTGCAGTAGTCGCTTCAATACTTTTCCGGCGGGGTTGAGAGGTAGTTCTTTTTTGAATTCTACTTCTCGGATAGCTTTGTAGTGGGCAACTTTGTTATTAATGAAAGTCAAGATTTCCTCTGCTGACACCGTTGCTCTCTCTTTTAGGACTATGTAGGCTTTAGGCACTTCACCTGCCATTTGGTCGGGTTTTCCGACAACTGTACAGAGTTTCACTGCAGGATGCTCGTAGAGGATGTCTTCGAGTTCTCTTGGGTAAACACTATAGTCTTTGGTTTTTATGAGGTCTTTTTTTCGGTCGGTTATGTAGAAGTAGCCGTCGCTGTCCATTCGTGCGATGTCGCCTGTGAGAAGCCAGCCATTACTAAGCACCTGAGCGGTTTCTTCGGGTCGGCGCCAATACCCTTTCATAACTTGCGGACCCTTCACTTCTAACTCGCCCGTTTCGCCCTGCCTAAGGGGTTTACCTGTTTCTAAATCAACTATCCGCGCGTCGGTATCGGGCAGGGGTAACCCGATGGAACCAACTTTAACAGTTTTCATTGACGAATCGACTGGCGTGCAATGCGTCACCGGCGACGCTTCAGTTAAACCGTAGCCTTCTGCGAGGAACCCACCCGTGACCTTCATGAATTTTTTCTGAACTTGCGGCGGCAGAGAAGAAGCACCCGAAATACACACGCGAATAGAGGTTAAATCGTATTTGCCTAATTCTGGGTTGGCAAGCAGTGCCGAGTACATGGTTGGGACGCCACAGAAAACAGTGACTTTTTGTTTTTGAACGGTTTCTAAAATCTTGGTTGGCTCAAATTTCGGAACCAACACCATTTTTGCGCCTAAACTAATTGGCACCGTCATGCTGGTGGTCATGCCGTAGATATGGAAAAGGGGAAGCGCTGTTAGGAACGTTTCTTGGGCTGGGTTGCCCTTTATCCAAGCAGCGAAGGCAAGGGCGTTTGAGATAAGGTTGCTGTGGGTAAGCATGGCGCCCTTTGCTGTCCCAGTTGTGCCGCCTGTGTATTGGAGAGCTGCCAAATCTTCTGTTGGATTAACTTTGATTTTTGGATCTGTTTTTGGGTTGATTTCAAGCAATTGTGTGAAAATTAGGGCGTTTGTATTATTTAGAGAAGGCTCATTTTCATCTAACATAGTAATTATTACATGTTTAAGCTGGGTTTTTTCCCTAACTTTCGCTATAATCGGATAAAGAGAATCTAACGCAACGATAATTTGGGCTTCTGAATCGCAAAGCTGGAACTCGACTTCGCGCTCACGATGCAGAGGGCTAATCGCTGTCACTACCGCGCCCGCCTTGAGGATCCCAAAATAAGCGATCAAGAACTGTGGAATGTTGGGCAAGAAAAGCGCCACGCGGTCGTCCTTTGCAACTCCCAAGTTGGTTAGTGCATTGGCGAACTGATTTGAAAGCAAATCCAGTTCCACATAAGATATTTCGCGAGCACCGTAATCGATGGCTGTCTTATTGGGATATTTTTCGGCTGTCTTCTGCAAGAGCTCTTGAAGAGAAACAACAGGATACTTTATGGTCTTCGGCACATCTCGAGGCCACGCTTTAAACCAGGGCTTACTTTCAGCAACCATCGCATCAAGCCACCGTCCACCAAATAAGTATATGCATATTTAAAAAGTGGTGCCGGGGACGGGATTCGAGCCCGCGACTTCTGGGCATAGGGCGATTGGCCCCTTTTGCACTCCAGATTTCTCATCTGGATTTTTCCATTTTCCAGATTATGAGTCTGGCGCCCTAGCCAGGCTAGGCTACCCCGGCAATTAACCACTGAATTTTCTAGCCGTGTCTTTTTAGTCTGTTTTCCTTCATTTAAACTTTTAAAGAGTAAATGCTAAGATGCAAGCATTGAAATAAAAATTAAGAAACAACTCTAATATCATGATGTCAAAAAAATAAAGAATCACTATCAACAACAGGCATAACTAATGATTCATTGCACAATTTTCATTAATTTTGTTGTGCAGGGTCAGCGGATGTATTCTTTTCGTTTATTTTGGGTTTCTTTCGCGTTGGCTACTAAAGCAGCTTCAAACATAATTGCATCGATGTCACCGAAGGTTTGCTTTACTGCAACTTTCATTTGAGTCAAATTTAAGTCCTCAAAAACATCTTAACTTAAATGTGAGCCAACAAATATTCAAACGCAATAATACTTCAAGAGTTTTGGCTCTCTATTTCACTTAACACTGTATCGCTAATATAGTTGTGTGGTTTCGTTAACGCAACAACAAAAAGGGGATTTATAGCAAAAATCCTGTATAAAACCCTTGGCCAACATTTCAATATTGACGAGTTTCAATCAATTAATTTTCAAAAACGAATCCAAAGCGCCTAATTTTGATAAACAACCCACAATCAAACCATTAATGACAACATTTAATGGTATTTTTTGTTACAATAAATTTATTGGATTGAAAACCAACCTTAAAGTGGTGAGTTTATGTCTTCAAGCAATGATGATTATCCTGAATGGTTCAAAAAACGCCGCAACTCCTCCAAAGATCCTTTTTTCGGCGAAATAGACGACATGTTCCGCGACATGGAGAAAATGATGGATGAAGAACTTAAAAACTTCACCGAAAAAGTTCCCAAAGAATATGTTAAAGAACGTAAATTGCCTGACGGCAGCACCGTTAAAGAGTTGGGGCCATTCGTTTATGGTTACAGCATGAAGATTGGCGCAGATGGAAAACCGGAAATTCAGGAGTTTGGAAACCTCAAAAAAGGCCTTAAGGGTCCACCCCAGGTTAAAGAGGAGCGGGAACCCCTCGTTGACATCATGGAAACCAATGACGACGTCCATGTAGTTGCAGAGTTGCCAGGGGTGGAAAAAACCGACATTAAACTCCACGGCACTGAAGATGAATTGACAATTTCGGTTGATACGCCACATTACAAGTATTTCAAGGAAGTTGTTTTGCCAGTGAATGTTAGGGTTAAAGAGGCAAACTCAACCTACAAGAATGGTGTGTTGGAAGTTGTGCTTCCCAAAGCCGAGGTATTAGGCAAGCCAAAAGGCGAACCAATCGACATAGGCTAAAAGCATAAAACTTTCACTCACCCAATAATCCTTAGAGTAGCTATAGCAATGACGAATGAAAACTCAGAAATCGACACGTTAAACGCTATATGTCGAGAAGCAAAATCAGCGGGCAAACTTTCTGGCGACAATCTAACAGAGCTGTATGAACTTTTTGGATCTAGGTTCACTAAAGCCCTCGACGCCCTAAAAGAGGGTAGAGTAAAAAAGTACATTTTTAAGCCCAGCGGCAGAACCGTCTGGATCGTAGTAGGCAGAGAACGTGATTACTTGATCATGCCTGAAGCAGAATTCTGTACCTGCGACGACTTCTACTTCCGAGTCCTCGACAAGAAAGTCCACATGTGCTATCACATATTGACACAGAAGATTGCCCAGAACTTGGGTTGGTTTGAGACGATACAGGAAAATGATGAGTGCTTTGACATGTTAATGAAAGAGTGGAAAAAAGCTACTGCTTAAATATGAAGAGTTACAAGAATACAGTAAAATGCAGGGAGAATCGCTATGGACCTAAGTGCATATTTCACCGTACTCCAGTACACCTTGATGGGTGCAACCTTCATTGCTTTAGTTCTAATCTTCATGTACGTATACTATGGCAAGGAAGAAGAAACAACCGAATAAATCCCAGCTTTTTAACCGCTTATCTTCTTTGTCGCCCATTCATTACTAGAAACAAGACTACGCTTACGGCAGTCAGGATTATACTTACTCCTATGAGCCAGCCTGCGTCGGGTCCAGCACCAAAAACAATGGGGATTGGTCCGATGAGAATAACTCCGCCTACACTTCCAGACCCGCCCAAAAACACGGAAGCAACAATAATTACGGCAATTCCAACAAAAATTAACGCTACACCTAGGAACAAAAAACTAAGCAACCTGCCAGAGACGCCGATTCCTTCATCTTCAGCTTCTTTATCGCTCAATATTAGGTTACCTCAACAGCCAATAGGGGAGTATAGTAATAATTAAAACCACAATAGTGAGCGCTAACGCAAGCGCTACTACAGTTTTGACTGATTTTTTGTCTGTACCAAAAATTATAGGAATCGGCCCAATTATTATGACGCCTGCACCCTGCACTTTACCCTTTTTGGAGCCGCCAGCAGAAGCAAGAACAATCACAGCTACGATAATTATTATTCCAACAACGACCAATGCTAGCCCAAGTGCATAAAAATCTGTAATATCCACTTTTTCTTTTCAGCCCTAAAGCACATGAACCAGCGTTTTTAATAAACGTAGCCAGCAGCCCTTGAAATGCAAAAAATTAAAAGCCCCAACACCGCTCTATCGTGTCGGCGCAAAATGACCACCCAAGACCTCATAAAAAAAATCCAGCGGCAGAACCCCCTAATCAGCCTTGAGCAAATCCAAGAGCGACTGAAGGCTGAGAGAGAAAAGACTGGCGGTTTATTGGGCGACGAAACATTGCTTCGGTTAATTGCCGCTAAATTCGGCGTTCAAGTCGAACTTAACGCTATCCAACATAGTGCAGTTCTATCCACAAGCCGTCTTTTTGCTGGGTTGTATGATGTTACGGTTGCGGGTAGGTTAATTGCTGTTTTTCCTGCCAAAACCTTTCAGGGCGCTGAGAAATCTGGCAAGTTTGCGACTGTGATGCTTGCAGATGAAGATGGGCTTTTGCGGGTGGTTTTGTGGAATGAGAAGGCAGAGTTGGTTGAGAGGGGCGAGTTGAAGGCAGGGCAAGCGGTCAAATTGCTGCATGGTTACACGCGAGAAGATCGCAGCGGCAAAACGGAGTTGCATTTGGGCATCAAGAGCCTAATCGAAGTGGAACCCAAAAACAAAGGTAACGAATACATCTCAATTGACAAGTTCGCAACGAAAATCAATACCTTAAACATCGCTGCAGGCAATGTTAATCTTTCAGGCGTGGTAAAGGAGATTTTGGGCGAAAGTACCTTCATCAGAAGCGACAACAGTGTCGGCACTGTTACACGACTAACTTTAGCAGACGACTCCGGTCAGATAACCGTAGTTTTTTGGAACGAAAAAGCAACCGAACTGGAAACTACACTAAAAGCAAATGCACGGTTGCTGTTGGTTAATGCTCGGGTGAAAGAGGGACAAACCGGCGCCATGGAAATTCACGTTGACTCAAACACATTCATTGAGGTTCAAGCCGCAGCATCAAACTCAACTAAAATCGCTTGCTTAGCTGAGAACCAAATAGTTGACGTTGAAGGGACCGTTTTGGCGTTAAGGGAAAACAAGGAGGTTACAACATCCAAGGGCGAAACTATCAAACTCATGGCTTTTGACTTAAAAGATGAAAGCGGGAGCATTCGCATTTCTGCTTGGAGGGAACAAGCTGTAGCCTTAAAGGACGTGAAAATCGGCGATATATTGAATCTGAAAAATGTTTATGTGAAGAAAGGGTTTGGGGGTAAATTGGAGTTATCTACCCGATCGGCAACGGTTGCTTCAGTTGTTAAGCTTTGAGTTTTGTTACCGTTACATCTACCATTTCGCTTGAGTTGCTTTTCCATCTAACTCTGCAGTTCTGACCTTATCCTGTTTGAACGTGGATATGTTGTAAGTTTTAACCATTTCAGTTGCCTTCTGGGTTCATAATTAGTGTTTTTGCTTATCAGCATGATCGTTGACTTTGGTTTTTTTGGGCAAAGTTTCCTCTAAACCTGCATCTTCATTTTTCAAGTAAAGTTGATGATTGTCTACGTCTTTTTCTTTATAACGACGCATTGTCGAAGCATTCGTTTTCACCCGGTCAAAACGTTTTTGGCTGCTGAGTCTCTCGGCAAGTTTAACCACGTCATTTGGCTTGCTAAATTTCTCCACAGTGCCATCTTCACGTGTTCGCTCGACTTTTATGCAGTTGTCAACCATGCAGTTGAATACGCAAGCGCCACAATAAACACACAAATCCTCCATGATGCCGACTTTGCCCGTGCCCCAATACAACGCGTTAGTTGGACAAGCCTTTAAGCATAATCTGCATTGTGCGCCGACACAAGTGAATTCATTGATGCTAATTTTGCCCTCTTTAAAAAGTTCTTTGATGCCTGTGGGTTCGAGAAGTTCTTTGCGCCGCTGCCGCTTTTCAGCTTCTTCATCAACCTGTGCACTGCTTTCTTCATCCATCAGCTCATATACAGAAGGCGGTTTCGACGGCATTTTGACAATCACGGGAAATGATTTGTTTTCAAAATAGGTTTATGAATTATAATTACTTATCCCATCAAAGTTGGCCTTATCATTCATATTTCTGAAGATTCCGAACCGTTTAGGCTTTCGCTAAGAAATGCATCGTAACGCCTTTAAAGTTGCTTCATCATACTTTGTCCAGCGGGCATTCTTAGCGAGTGAATTTCGTCAGCAGTAGTTTTCTTGAAATTATTCCTCTCTGAACTAGTTAGCATGCATGTATGTCTTAGAGCTGCTGTCTTCTTTTCAAATAGAAGAAGAAAAAATCTTTCGTAGCATCATTGGTTTTTCCTTCTTTCATCAACTATCTAAAGAATAACAACTGATAATCCTACAAAAAAATGTGTTGTTTTCCTTCCAAATAAGATGAAATCATTAAGAAGCCTAATTCTCATTGGGTAGAAGAAGAAGATTGGAAAAAAAAATTTGCTCTTCTTCTTTCAACTTAGTTTCGAGTTGAAAGAACAACAACAACAAAATTTTGCGTGTTGTTGTTCTACCACTAATGATAGCAACCCAGCATTAAATGAAGATAGGCCAAAAGGTGAAGTTTTCAGCGTAAGCCGTCCATTTTGTTCCCTGTGGGTTTAATAAATTGGCTTTAATTAGAGAAAAGCAATCTGTTTTGAAAAGAGGCATCCACATGAGCCAGCCACGAACACAAAACAAACCAAACCAAAGTTCTACACCGCACAGCAGAATAATACTGACAATCATTGTGCTTGGCACACTAATGGGTTCCCTAGACAGCACTATAGTCCTCTTAGCTTTTCCAACCATAAACGACAGCCTCCACTCCGACCTCGCCACTTCAATTTGGATAATCTTGGCTTACCTATTGGTGATTGCTGTTGCAACTACGCAGATGGGCAGAATCGGCGACATCTATGGGCGAAGCAGAATATTCAACACGGGCTTCATAATCTTCACCGTCGGCTCAGTCCTTTGTGGATTCTCAACCCACATCTACCTGCTCATTGCCTTTAGGGTAGTTCAAGCAGCAGGCGGCGCCATTATGCAAGCAACAAGCGGAGCCATAATCGCCGATGTGTTCCCGCCTCAAGTTCGAGGCCGAGCATACGGCTACAACGCGTTAGGATTCACAGCAGGAGCGATGCTGGGAATAGTTTTTGGAGGCGTAATAACCACTTTCGTAGGTTGGCAGTACATATTCTTCATAAACATTCCAATCGGCATAATTGCAACGGTGGCCGGCTTCAAGTACATAAAAGACACACATAAAGCGCCATCGAAACTTAACTTGCCTGGCATGGGGCTGCTCGCCATAGCACTTGTGTTGCTGTCTTTGGGCTTGGTTAATTTTGCTGCGGAAGGAATCAGCACATCCAGCATCATCTTAGCCATCATAGGTGCTGCATTGATTCCTTTGTTCTTCTGGTATGACCGCCACCTTAAAAACTCCCTGATAGATTATGAAGCCCTCAAAAACAAAATTCTACGAAACGCAATCCTCTCAGCCTTCTTCCTCAGCATAGGCTACTTCGCAGTAGTATTTCTCGTTATTATGTACCTGCAGGGAATAAGGGGACTGTCACCGTTAGATGCCTCGCTTCTGCTTGTGCCAGGGTATGTGGCGGGAAGTTTTCTGGGTCCAATCATGGGAAGACTCAGCGACAAATACGGCTCAAGAGACATAGCCACCATCGGCGTTTTCTTCTTAGCACTAGCCATCCTAGTTTACTTAACCATGAGCATGACCTCGCCGCTCTGGATTGTCTTAGTAGCCTCAGCAATCTCAGGCTTAGGCACCTCTATGTTCTTCCCTGCCAACAACAGCGCGGTTATGGCAAACGCCCGTCAAGGTTCATTTGGCAGCATATCAGGACTATTAAGAACAGTACAGAACATTGGTTTGGTAGGAAGCTATGTTTTAGCTATCTCGGTTGCAGCAGCGTCGGTTCCTAGGCAGGTGGCGTTTGAAGTCTTCATAGGAACCTCAAGTCTCTCAGGCGGTGTAAGCACCGCATTCTTAGGAGGCATCCACAACGCATTCTACGCTTCCATAACTATATTGATAATTGCAGCTGTGCTCTCCTATTTTAGGGGAAAAGAAATTAGGAATCAGCCGACAAACCCTAAAACCTAATACCGCCAACCGACAACTGTTATACCAGCATATTTACGGCTGGGAAAATGACGTGGGCAAATTAAGATTCGGCGTATTCCTACCCTTCTACGCATTCCAAGCCAAAACGCCGACCGAACAGTTTGAAACCCTCAAAACCATCGTTTTAGATTGCGAACGCTATGGCTACGATTCGGTTTGGCTCGATGACCACTTAATGTATCATAACTGGCCCATCCTCGAATCCTGGACCACCCTGTCTGCACTCTCCACTTTAACCAGCAGGATACGATTGGGAATTATGGTTTCCTGCAACCAACACCGAAACCCAGCGCTTCTCGCCAAATCGGCCGCCACCCTCGACGTGCTTTCGAATGGAAGATTAGAGTTTGGGATTGGTGCAGGCGCTCAAGAAGCAGAGCATTCAGCGTATGGGTTTGGTTTTCCCAACCTGAGCAGTAGAGTTGAGAAGTTAGGAGAGGCTTTAGAATTAATTAGGCGGCTGTGGACTCAGGAAAAAACAACCTACCAAGGCAAACACTACAAACTAAAAGAAGCAGTCTGTGAACCTAAACCCATGCAGAAACCTCATATCCCCATAACGGTCGGTGGAAGCGAAGAAAAAAACACCCTCAAAGTTACCGCAAAATACGCAGATCGGCTTGACTGGGGACACCTGCCCTCCATCGAGGCGTATAAACATAAACTTGAGGTTTTAGAGAATCATTGCAAGGCAGTGGGCAGAGATTTCAGTGAAATTGAGCGGTCTGCTTGGCCAAGCGGACAAATACTTATTGCCGAAGACCAAAAAGGGCTTGACGAAAAAATTAGCAAAGTAAAGCCGCCAAAAATGAGTTTGCAAGATTATATGAAGGGAACTTTGGCTGTTACAGCAAATGAATGCCGAAATCCGTTGGAGATTTACACCGATTTGGGCGCTACTTATTTTATGCTGTATTTCGCCGACTTACCAAGCACAGATGGGCTAAGACTGTTCGCCGAAGCCGTCGCCAACAAGTTTTAGTTATAGGTCACCGCGGGCAATATGTGACAATTCGTGAACGATGATTTCGTCTAAAGTGTGATAGGAGTTTTCTCTCACCAAAATAATGAATTCTGCATCGTCGTTTTCATCACCGTTAAAAACGCAGGCATCAGTGCCCTTAGTTGAAAGAAGCCTACCCCACTCTTCAATTTCCCGAAAATCATCCTCAATGCAATGGCGATGTTGAAGGACACGGTTGAAGTCATCGTCGCTTATTCTAAAGGCTTTAACTTTTGGCAAAGGCTTGTCGCTTAATGTTTTCCATGCAGTTGATAGGCGCCTTTTAGTTATGCGCTCAGTTTTCATCTGGATTCCTTCAACCAAAACCATACGAAACCACGATTTATTGTGTTTTTCGTTAAGAAGAGACTGACCAATTAAGGCAAGCAGCATTAAAAATCAGCGTTTCTTAGCTCTAAAAGGTTTTGCAGTAGTCGAGCTACTACTACAATCAAATTAATTTCAAGGTTAAAAAGTTAACCCTAAACCGCCATTGCTAAAAGTGGCGTCTAAAAATAAGGAGAGGTTTGCTAGTGGTGGGTTTTGTTGTTGTAATCTGTTGTCAGCACGTTCATTCCACTTAGAACTGCTTCCATACTGGCTTTTACAATGTCTTCGCGCACGCCCATCGCTGTGACGGTTCGGTTGCCTTTGCGCATATGCACAAGAACCTCGACCATAGCATCTGTTCCACCAGTGATAGCTTTAACGTTGTACTGCTCCAGCGTTATGGGTTCAGTTTCTGCGATTGCATCTTTTACAGCATTTATGGCTGCGTCCACAGGACCAACGCCCACAGCCGCACCCCAAACGACTTTCCCATTAAGTTTTAGGCGCACTGATGCGGTCGAAGTAACTTTATCGCCGCCTACGTAGGTCATTTCTTCTAGTTGAATGGGTTTGTCTCCGCCCAAACCCATCACGGTTTCAGCTATAGCGAGGACATCGGCATCCATGACGGTTTTGCCTTTGTCTCCGAGTTCTTTTATGCGCTGGAAAATTTGTTTGAATTGTGATTCGGTGGGTTTTAAGCCCATGTTGTTGAGGTCGGCGCGTATGGCGTTGGAGCCTGAGTGTTTTCCGGCGGCGATGCGTCTTTGACACCCGACCAGTTCAGGAGCAATCGGCTCATAAGTTAAGGGATTAGCGAGGACGCCTTGGGTGTGTATTCCAGATTCGTGAGTGAAGGCGTTTTCTCCCACGACAGCTTTGTTAGGCTGCACATGAACACCCGTTAACCGTGAAACCAGCTGGGATGTGCCGTAGAGCAACTCGGTTTTGATGTTTAGATCCAGCTTGTAGAGCGACCGCAGAGTTATCACTATTTCTTCCAAAGCTGCATTGCCTGCGCGTTCGCCGAGTCCGTTGATTGTTGAGTGGCTTTCTTCTGCTCCAGAGCTTAAAGCCGCTACAGTGTTGGCGACTGCCATGCCAAAGTCGTTGTGGCAATGGACAGCTATTGGGACGTTTATTGTTTTTTTGAGGTTGGAGAAGAACTCTGCCGCACGCTCGGGCGTTAGAATTCCCACGGTGTCGCACGGAACAACTCTGTCCACACCAGCATCAACCGCTGCCAGAAACACTTTAGTTAAATATTTGAAGTCTGAGCGGGTTGCGTCTTCAGCTAAAAGCTCCACTGATAAACCATGCGCTTTAGCGTAAGAGACAAGATCATAAGTTGTCGTCAGGATTTGCTCACGAGTCTTACGCAGTTTAACCTCTATATGCAAATCGGAAGTTGGAATAATCATCGCAACGCCCGACGCCCCACTTTTTAATACGGCATCCACGTCGTTTTTGGTGCCTCTTGCAGCACTGAAAACCTGCGCACGAAGTCCCTGTTTAGCAATTAAAGCAACGGATTCCATTTCGCCCTCAGAAACCGCAGCGAACCCAGCCTCGATAAAATCGACGCCGAGCTCATCCAGCCTCTGGGCTATACGCAGTTTGTTTTCAGGAACAAGAGATACTCCAGGTGTTTGTTCACCATCACGCAGGGTGGTGTCTAAAAACTTTAAAGACTTAGGGAAGCGATTGAATAAAGCAATACCCCATTTAAATCACGTATCAGTTTCAGCGTCAAGCAGGGATATAAGAATTATGGTGAAAGCTACTTCTGGCCCGTAGAATCCTTTTCAATAAAACCAAAGCTTCCATCCTTCGGATAAAACACGATTCCAGAGCAAATCTGCACCTCTGGACATTGCTTATACTTGCCCCTATTTTCAGCAATCTTGTCGTCAAGGTCCGCTTCGAATTTAGCCCATTCCTCTTCAGTTCGGTTCTCTTTTATCTTTAATTCAGCCAGCAACGCTACCTTAGAATGCGTACCCAACATTTTACGACGAAGCGCTCCACCCGCCATCTTACGGTAACTATAACCTTCATAGAGAAAGGGAGCATCTGCGAAACTCATGCCTCTAAGAGCGTCTGCAACCACACTTGGAAATATACTCCAGTCTGGGTAGGGCAGAAACTCGTAAGGTTCCGGTTTATCGTTCTTGCTTTTAGGCTTCGGAGTTCTCCAAACCCAAGGCTTATGATCAACAAGCCCAGAAGTGTCTGAGGTGGATTCTTCATTTTCTGGTTCCAAAGAGGATTTTATCATTCCCTGTTGTGGCTCAAAGACTTCGCCCATCCGAAGAAGATAGCGGATTGCGGTCTGGTCTGGGACTTTAGCCAAATCAACCATTCCAAGACCGTTTGTTAGCTGCTCTTTCTGAATCCACTTCAGTGTTTCTTTTGCCCGTTCAGAGATCGACTTTTCAGACATCATAGCTCGCCCTAATAACTCAACCATTGCGTGAAGTCTTTTATGAATAGAGTTATCTAATTTTCCTTTGTCGTAGATTCCAAAAACAATACTGCCAAAAAAGTTTTTCGCCAAAAAAAGCACATGTCCAGCGATATAGTATTCACAAATTTAGAATGAACTCAGAATGTGGAGGAAGTGGATTCAAACCCACGACATTCTGGCGATATCACCAACCTTTTGTTTCCTCGTATTACTTCCTTTTTCTTTCCGTGAAGACTTCTGAGTGAAGAATTCGGCTTTTGAAGGTTAAAGATCACAGAATATAAAATGGACAACTTTACGTTTTCATACAAAACTGAACTCCACAAAAACACAGTTGATAGAGACTAAAATCCAGAAAAAAGCTCCTAAGAACGCCGCCTCTCCTCGAGCATCCAATCATACAAGCGAAAAAAGAGGAAAGGCATAAACTTATAATCCGAGTCAAACCAATAAGGCAGAAGTAAGTGAATAACATGGACAGAAAATTAAAAACTATATCCGAACCGAAAAAAGGAACTAAAACCGTTTTTGCATCTAAAACGTTGCCAGTAATAAAAAGCAAGGGTGGTAATGCTAACTATCTATGCGGCAATTGTGGAGCAAAACTAGGCGAGACTATCATTGAAGGAAAATTCAAGAATGTTGTGTTAAAGTGTCCAACCTGTAACCTTTACAACGAAGTATAGTTAGGTGAGAATTTTTAACTTGGAAACGAGTTATGCTTGTGTAACGGATACTTAATAGAACCACCGATAAGATTCTGTTGCCGCTATGACTTCATTTTTCCAACTTCTTCGCTAGAAAAAGGTAGGTATTCTGCGTTCCTTCTTCTATTGTGGCCGCGGGGGTATTTCATGCCGTAGGCTGATTTTCATCCTAAAATTTTGGCTGCTTTATACAAGGGAGGAAGGGTAGCTGCTGAGATGTGGCGTGGTTTTTCAGTAGAGTATTTGTATGCCCTAAAAGTGTGTTTTTTGTTGGGTTAGATTGTTTATAGGTTTTAGGGGTTTGGGTTTTTTGGTCGGGTTTTTCCGTATGGACCTCGCTATTGCCCGATTGAATTGTGCTTTTCACCGCTATCATTGCTGCCATTTCCGTTTTTGGTAGCTCACCAATATATTAGGATCCTATTAGCGTCATTAGGGTCCAAATAGAGGTTCATTGCAGAAACGATAGAGGGGGATCATTATGGCTTTTTCTCCGAGGGAGTAGGTCCCTATTGTCTGGAAAACAGGTGCATTAGCATGTTGAAAACCAGTACGTAACCACAAAAAACCGCCGACATCAAGCAGCTTTTGGAGGAAGCCTCAAAAAATTTAACAGCAACACCCGCAATTCTCTCTTTGTGTTCATTGAGGTATTTGATTATGCGAAGCGACCAAATTAAGAAAGGAACAGAAAAAGCTCCTCATCGAGCGCTCCTAAAATCTTTAGGTTTAGAGGACGATGACATAGCAAAGCCGTTGATTGGAATAGCGAACAGTTACACAAACATCGTTCCCGGGCACATTCATCTCCACACAATTGGGGAAGCGGTTAAAGAAGGCATCTTAGCTGCTGGTGGTACACCATTTGAATTTAGCACGATTGCGGTTTGCGATGGCATTGCTATGGGACACGAAGGCATGCGGTATTCCTTGCCTTCACGCGAAATAATCGCTGATTCCGTGGAGATTATGCTTCAAGCTCACAGTTTAGATGGACTTGTAATGATTTCGAACTGTGACAAAATCACTCCAGGCATGCTTATGGCAGCTGCTAGAGTCGACATACCAGCCATTATGGTTACAGGTGGACCTATGGCTGCAGGACGCCACCACGGCAAAAAAATCAGTTACTCCACAATGCCAGAAGCACTCGGACAAGTTGCCGCAGGAAAAATGACTGAAGGCGAATTGTGCGAGTTAGAGGAAAACGCTTGTCCAGGATGCGGCAGCTGCAGCGGCATGTTCACCGCCAACACCATGGCATGCTTAACTGAAGCTTTGGGGATGTCTTTACCGTACTGCGGAACCTCACTTGCGAACAGCGCATTCAAACTGCGGTTAGCCAGAGCCACAGGCAAACAAATCCTCAAACTAATCAAAGACGACCTAAAACCCTCACAAATTCTCACCAAGGAAGCCTTCGAAAACGCCATCGCAGTCGATATGGCTCTAGGCGGATCCACAAACACTACGCTACACCTGCCGGCAATCGCTAAAGAAGCAGGCTTAACCCTTCCTCTCTCAAGATTCGACGAAATCGGACGAAAAGTGCCCCACTTATGCAGCATGATTCCAAGCGGATCTTACGCCCTTGAAGACTTAGACGCAGCTGGCGGAGTTCCAGCAGTCATGAACGAAATCAAAACTCTGCTTAACCTAAAAGTTCCAACGGTCTCAGGAAAAACAGTCGGTGAAAACATCAAGAACGCAGTAGTCCTCGACAGAGAAGTCATCCACAGCCTCTCCAACCCAGTTCACAAAGAAGGCGGCATCGCCATTTTAACCGGCAACCTTGCACCCAAAGGCTCAGTCATAAAAACTGCTGGCGTCTCACCAAAAATGCAGAAGCACACGGGTCCAGCAAAGGTCTATGACTCAGAAAAAGAAGCCCTAACAGCCATCCGCGGGGGTCAAATCAAAGCAGGCGACGTGGTCGTCATTCGCTACGAGGGGCCAAGGGGTGGACCTGGAATGCCTGAAATGTTGTTTCCAACAGCCACTATCGCAGGCATGGGACTCAGCGAAAGCGTTGCCTTAATTACGGACGGACGTTTCTCAGGTGCCACACGAGGAGGCAGCATAGGACACGTTGCACCGGAAGCCTTCGACGGCGGACCAATAGCGGTTCTCAAAAACGGTGATACCATAACCATCGACATCCCCAACCGAACCCTAAAAGTAGAATTGTCCGACAAAGAACTTAAAGCACGGTTAGCTGCGTGGAAAACAAGAGAACCAAAAATAAAAAAGGGCATCCTTTCCCGCTACAATCCTGCACCAACCGAATAAAAACTTGAAAGGGCAATAGGGGGAGTGAGCTGCTGGGTTTACCAGTAGCGTCCACCCATCATGCCCATTCCCATACCCATTCGGTAGGGATGAGCCCCTTGTTGTGGCACTTGGGAGTATCCGCTGTTGGGTGTTAAGTATCCGTTGTTGCCAGTGTAACCTAGAGGGGTTTGGCTGTAGGTACCGGTTTGGTTTTGGGTATTTGCATATTGTGCGAAGGTTACTCCAGCAACTGCCAAGATTACAAGTGACAGTGCCAAAGTTACGAGGATTATTTTTGTTTTAGTCATTTGTGTATTTCACCTCAGCATACATATGAGGTTGGCG
Organism: Candidatus Bathyarchaeota archaeon; assembly: GCA_963741295.1. Lineage (GTDB taxonomy): Archaea > Thermoproteota > Bathyarchaeia > Bathyarchaeales > Bathycorpusculaceae > Bathycorpusculum. The sequence continues at coordinate 102,655 of CAVUHI010000019.1, read as the reverse complement.
TGGTTTGAGGGTTGGCTGATACATGTCTGAAACGGTTTTGGTGAAACTGTTTCTTCGTGTTTTGATGGTAAAAACCTGTATAACACTGTGATAAGCCTTAAATCCTTCCACGGATACGTCTAATTTAGATATAAAATGAAAAGAGTTAACATGTTTCTAACCATACTGATCGCATCCATAGCAGCCTTAGTAGCTTCAACAGCCATCGGTTTCACCGTCTTCGCATCCACCCAAAACTCAGCAAACTGGATGAGCCAAATGTGGGGAGGAGGAAGCACAAGCTCAAGTACAGGCGGGATGGGAGGCATGATGGGACAAACAGGAACTGCACAAGTTACCACTAATCCGTCTCTGACTTACTTCGGCGTTTTATTCGCTGTTTTGGTTAGCGTCACAGTTATTGGAATAATCGGGATAACATATTACTTAGTTTATCCACAGATTCGAATGGGTGCAATGCCGACGATGCCAAGCACGTCCGTAGTTCAACCAGTATCAAACGGATCCACGGCATATGAATCCGTCTCAAAAACCCTAACTGAAGAAGAACGCAAAATCATAGAAGTCCTAAACAAACATGAAGGCAAATACCTCCAAAAATACATCCGAAACGAAACAGGCCTAAGCCGACTCCAAACCCACCGCATCATCGCACGCCTAGCCGACAGAGGCATCGTTTCACTTGAAAAAACGGGCAACACCAACCAAGTTTACCTGTCAAGTTGGCTGCAACAAAAGAACTAATCAACCGATCCCATTAATTAAAAACAAAATCCCACCTCTATTTTTTCAATTATTAAAATAAATTTCTAAGTTAAAGAAGTATAGAACTTAGCGGTTGTTGTTTCATAGCTGTGCCAACATCGCCTTATATCAAATCGCATCGTTAGAGGATCAAGAAGCAAACTACTAAGAGCCAAGTTAGGCGGATCCGGCGACTAACAAAGGAGGAGGCACCTGCGACTACTTTTTGCCTCACCGATGCTAGCCCGAGGCTAAATCCGCTTAATTAACTACTTTTCCCCTTTAACTAATTTGACAAGTTTTTGATGCAAAATAGGTAAGGAAGGATTTGTAAAAGTACAGAATGACTAAGATGCTTGTCATTTTGCCAAGTGATTTTCGTTGCCAAAGGTTAAGGTTTTAATCGGAAACCGTAAACTTTTTATTTGCACAGATAGTTCTTTTTAAAGAACGTGGAGTTTAAAGAGGCATGAACATGAGGGATCGTCACCTCAATAGTTGGGATCGTCGGGTACAACTTTTCTAATTTGCCCAGATTACTCTCTAAATACACCACCAAAAAATTCTCGCACACAAACATTCTAGACGACAGTATAGTTGTTAAATCAAATCATAGGAGACTGAATTGAAAATGGCAAAAATGTCTGGTGCACAAGCACTCTTAGAATCCCTTGAACATCAAAAAGTTGAAGTTATCTTCGGTATATTAGGCGGCGCAATCCTCCCAGTATATGACGCGTTATGCGGAAACAAGAAAATTCGCCACATCCTCGCAAGACATGAACAATGTGCAGCACATGAAGCTGAAGGTTACGCAAGAGCTAGCGGAAGAGCAGGCGTATGCATGGCAACCAGCGGACCTGGAGCCACCAACCTAGTGACGGGAATCGCTAACGCATACATGGATTCCTCGCCGATAATTGCTTTAACTGGACAAATTCCAGCCTCAGGTACCAACACTAGCTATATGATTGGGAGAGATGCCTTCCAAGAAGCAGACATCATCGGCATCACCACAGCCATCACGAAATACAGTTACCAACCTCGAACCGTTCTTGAAATCCCCCTTATGGTAAACAATGCCTTCTACATAGCAACAACAGGCAGACCTGGACCCGTCCTAATTGATTTACCAAAGAACGTCCAATCAGGAATGGCCGACGTCGAATTTACGAATAAAATTGATATACGGGGGTACAAGCTACCGATCGAACCGAATCCAGCGAGAATCAGCGAAGCTTCAGACTTGTTAGCCAAAGCTCAATGCCCAATCATTCTGGCAGGCGGCGGAGTCATAACTGCAGGTGCTTCAGATGAACTGGTTAAAATGTCAGATTTGCTGATGGCTCCAGTGGCAACTACCTTCATGGGAAAGGGTGCGTTCCCAGAAAATAATCCATTATCATTGGGAAGCATAGGCATGCATGGTAACCCCGCTGCGAACAAGCTTATGGGTGAAGCAGACGTTTTGCTGGCTGTCGGAACAAGGTTTTCTGACCGCGCAACCGCAAACCTAGACAGCTTTGCACCAAACGCTAAAAAGATTCAAATAGACATCGACGACGCAGAAATCAACAAGAACATCGAAATTGACGTTCCCATCGTTGCAGACGCTAAAGTCTCGATGAAGATGCTTTATGCTTCAGTCTCGCAGAAATTGCTAAAGGGCGAAGGCAAAACATGGACTAAACGAGTGAAAGAAGCCAAAGAACAGCTGAGTCCCCTACTAAAAGAGCTGCCAAAAGACTTGATGCCTAAAGCGTTGCTAATGGAGCTAAGGAAACTGTTGCAGGAAAACGCCATAGTCACCACCGAAGTGGGGCAAAACCAAATGTGGTCTGCTCTATACTTCCAAGCATTAAAACCTCGTACATTCATCAGTTCAGGCGGACTTGGAACCATGGGATTTGGTTTCCCAGCAGCAATAGGCGCAAAAGTCGCATGCCCAGACCGACCAGTCGTGGACGTCGCAGGCGACGGCAGCTTCATAATGTCAGAACAAGAACTAGCATGCTCAGTAACAGAGAACATCCCAGTCACGGTCATCGTGCTAAACAACTCAATCCTTGGCATGGTGGCACAGTGGCAACGAATGCTCTACAAACGCCGCTATATGGCTGTTCACTTAGGCAAAACTCCAGACTTCGTTAAATTGGCAGAAGCCTACGGAGCCCAAGGCATACGTGTAACGTCAATCGAGGAGTTCCACAAAGCAGTTAAGACAGCACTTACTAGTAAAGTAACAACGGTAATCGACGTGCCCATTGGCTCAGAGACCGATGTGGTTCCCTTTGTGCCTCCAGGCTGCGGTTTACCCCAACAGATAGGTGACTACTAATGGAAACAGGAAAAACCAAAGTAATCAGCATCCTAGTCGAAAACAAACCAGGTGTACTCCATACCATCGCAAACCTGTTCCGGCGAAGAAACTTTAACATCGAATCCATCACGGTTGGTCCCACACAGCAAGAGAACATATCACGCATGACCATAACAATCAAAGGAGACGAAAAAACAACCGAACAAGTCGTCAAACAAGTTGCCAAACAAATCGACGTCCTGAAAGTCGACGAACTCTCACAGGGCAACTTTGTCATGCGCGAACTCGCTTTGATAAAAGTTAACGTGCCAAGCTCCAAAGAACGAAGCGACATCATCAATTGCGTAGAAGTTTTCCGCGGCAGAATCATCGACGTCTCAACAGACAGCTTAACAGTTGAAATCACAGGAACCCCAGACAAAATCGACGCCTTCCTCAACCTCATGAAAAGCTACGGAGTCATAGAACTCGCCAGAACAGGCATAACAGCCCTAGCCAGAGGCGCAAAATCGATAAGAATCGACGAATAAACAGCATTGGTATAGCGGAAATACTTAATTGCTTGTTCTTTAAAATTCCCATTTGTCTTTAGGTATATTTAGTTTAATTCAAGGTAAATGAAAGACTATGAACATAACAGAAAAAATCTTAGCCAAGGCTTCAGGAAAGAAAGCCGTACATCCAGGCGAAATCGTCGACGCAAACGTCGACATGGTCATGATACATGACTTAACTGGACCCTTAGCGGTTGAAGCCTTCAAAAAAATAGGCTCACAAAAAGTTTGGAATAACAAAAAAGTAGTGGTGATTCTGGACCATCAAGTTCCAGCAGAATCAGTAAAAGCAGCAGAACTTCACAAAACCATGAGACAATTTGCCAAAGACCAAAACGTCACCTTCTACGACGTAGGCAGAGGCGGAATATGCCACCAAGTCATGCCCGAAAAAGGACACGTAACACCGGGCAACGTAATTGTTGGCGCAGACTGCCACACTTGCACCTACGGAGCATTCGGCGCATTCGCCACAGGCATCGGCTCAACTGAAGCGGCAGCAGTTATGGCGACAGGAAAAATCTGGTTCAAAGTTCCCCCAACAATCAAAGTTAATGTTAAAGGCACCTTCCAAAAGTACGTTACACCCAAAAGACCTGATTCTAAACGTAATCGGCAACATAGGTGTAGACGGTGCCATATACAAAGCAGCAGAATTCACAGGTCCCACCATCAGAAAAATGAGCATCGCTGGAAGAATGACCGTATGCAACATGGCAGTTGAGATGGGCGCCAAAAACGGCATTATCGCACCCGACGAAACAACAAGCAAATTCTTAGAGGGCAGAGTCAAAAACTTACCTGACTTTGAAGCATTGCAAAGCGACAAGGACGCAGTTTACGAGCGCACCGTCGAGTTTGACGTTTCCAAGATGGAACCTCAAGTGGCGTGCCCATCTTCAGTGGACAATGTGAAACCCATCTCGGAAGTTGGCAACGTGCCAATCGAACAAGCATTCATCGGTTCCTGCACAAACGGCAGAATCGAAGACTTACGCTTAGCCGCAGAAGTCATCAAAGGCAAACAAGTCAAAGACGGCGTACGAGCCTTAGTGATTCCTGCTTCCCAAGAAGTTTACCGCCAAGCCTTAAACGAGGGCTTAATGGAAATCTTCACCGACGCAGGCGCCATAGTGTGCGGTTCCGCATGTGGACCATGCTTAGGCGGCCACATCGGCTTGCTGGCAGCGGGAGAATCATGCGTTAGCAGCAGCAACCGCAACTTTATCGGCAGAATGGGCAGCACCCAAGCCAACGTCTACTTAGCCTCACCCGCAACCGTAGCGGCTTCAGCAATCACAGGCAAATTAACAGACCCCACAAAACTGGAGACAAAACCATGAACAGCAAAATCAAAGCGCCAGCCATAAAATTCGGCAACAACATAGACACAGACGTCATCCTACCAGGCAAATACCTAATCTTAGTTGACCCATGCGAATTAGCCAAACACGCATTGGAAAGCTTAGACACCGAATTTGTCAACAAAGCCAAAAAAGGCGTCATCTTAGTTGGCGGCAAAAACTTCGGCTGCGGCTCAAGCCGAGAGCAGGCTCCGTTAGCGTTGAAGTACTCAGGCGTCAAATGCGTAATCGCAGAATCGTTCGCCCGTATCTTCTTCCGCAACGCTATAAACATAGGTTTACCCGTAATCGAATGCAAAGGCATATCAAGCGCGGTTGAAACAGGCGACGAATTAGTCGTTGACTTTGAGGCGGGCAAAATCGAGAACGCTGCCAACGGCAAAAAATTCCAAGTCGAAAAACTGCCACCATTCATCCTAGAAATATTATCAGATGGCGGATTAATCGAGAACTTAAGAGGAAAGATGAAAAAATGACAGAATACAAAATATCCTTAATTCCCAGGCGACGGCATCGGACCAGAATTAACCGAAGCCACACTAAAAGTCCTAGACGCAGTGCAGAAAAAATTCGGTGTTAAACTCCAGATTATCGAAGCTGAAGCAGGCGACGTTGCACTTGAAAGAGTAGGCGCCGCATTGCCAGCAGACACTGTGGAGAAAATTAAGAATTCCCACGCTTGCCTTAAAGGGCCAGTGGGTGAATCTGCAGCCGACGTCATAGTCAAGCTCAGAGTTATGTTTGACCTCTACGCTAACCTGCGTCCATTGAAGGCTTACCCCAACGTTCCAGTGGCACGTCCTGACATCGACATGCTATTTGTCCGCGAAAACACCGAAGACGTCTATAAAGGCTTAGAATTCACAATTGGCGCAGACACCACCTTTTGTCATACGAGTTATCACACGAGGAAACTGCGAACGCATCGCCAAAAAAGCCTTCCAAATGGCACGCCTACGCAACGGCAAGAAGAAAGTTACGGCCATTCACAAAGCAAACGTTATGCGCGTAACCGACGGTTTATTCCGTGACGTCTGCCGCGAAATCAGCAAAGGCTATCCCGACATCGCATTTAATGAACTCTACGTTGACGCAGCATCCATGCGACTGATCAAAGAACCAGAAATATTCGATGTCTTCTGCACATGCAACATGTTCGGCGACATTCTCAGCGACGAAGCCGCACAACAAATCGGAGGCTTAGGAATGGCTCCAGGAGCAAATGTCGGCGAAAACTTTGGATTATTCGAACCCATTCACGGCTCAGCCCCAAACAGAGCAGGAAAACACACTGCCAACCCAATCTCCATGATACTTTCAGCGAAAATGATGCTGGAGTGGCTGGGAGAAAAATACGGTGACAAGAAATGCTTACAAGCAGGCGCAGCCATAGAGAACGGTGTAGTGTACGCGTTGCGTAATCGGCAAACGGTTCCAGACTGCGGCGGCACATACCACAACCGTGGGCATGGCAGAAGCCATTGCAGCAGCGCTAACCACGAAAAGTGGCTGAAAAGCATGACCAACAAATCCCCAAAAACCATCCGAATTTTTGACACCACCTTAAGAGACGGGGAACAAACCCCTGGAGTTTCTTTAACCGCTGACGATAAGATTGAGATAGCACGCCAACTCAGCAAACTAGGCGTAGACGTTATCGAGGCCGGTTTTCCAAGTTCTTCTGAGGGCGAAAAAAAAGTCGTTAAAGATATTGCCAATCTGGGCTTGACCTCAGAAATCTGTGGTTTATCTCGGGCAACAAGGGGCGACATTGACGCGGCAATCGCTTGTGATGTTGACTTAGTTCACGTTTTCATCCCAACTTCACCCGTTCAAATGAAGTATGCAGTTAACTTGACGCCTGAACAGGTATTGGCTTCCACAGTTGATTCGATTTCTTACGTGAAGAAACATGGGGTAAAATGCGAGTTTTCACCCATGGATGCCACGCGCTCCGAATTGCCCTTCCTCAAGCAAGTCTGCAAAGCAGCTCAGGACGCAGGCATGGACAGCCTAAACGTACCAGACACTGTCGGCATCATGATTCCCAAAACTACAATCAAACTTATTGAAGAACTAAAAACCGTTGTCACAGTGCCGATAAGCACCCATTGCCATGACGACTTTGGCTTAGCAGTAGCAAACAGTCTAGCCGCCGTTGAAGCTGGCGCAGCCCAAGTACATGTCGCAGTCAACGGTTTAGGTGAACGGGCAGGCAACGCTTCCCTAGAAGAAGTTGTTATGGCACTGCATATGATTTACAGGTACAAAACAAACGTCAACACACGATTACTCTACAGCACATCGCGAATGGTTGCTTCTTTAAGTGGCATCACGGTGCAAGCTAACAAGGCAATCGTCGGCGAAAACGCCTTTGCCCACGAATCAGGCATCCACACACGCGGAGTAACAGAGAAACCGTTAACTTTTGAACCAATAAAACCAGAATTAGTCGGCAGAACAAGAAAACTTGTCGCAGGCAAATTAGCTGGAACCCGAGGAATCAAAGCGGAACTGGAAGAAATCGGCATCCATCCAACAGAAGAGCAACTCAAAGAAATCGTTCAACGCGTCAAAGATTTAGGCGACAAAGGCAAGATGGTCACCGATGCCGACTTGATTGCGTTGACTTCTGCGGTTATGGGTGAAGTGCTTGGGGAAGAAAAAATCATTGACTTATGCGATATGGCAGTCGTCACAGGCATCAAAGTTATCCCAACCGCTTCTGTTCGCTTAATTTTAAACGGCAAAGAATATGTTGCCGCTGAAACAGGCGTAGGACCCGTAGATGCAGTGCTTAAAGCTATTCAGAAGTTGACGAGCAGCATAGAAAACATCCGCCTAAGCGAATACCGACTTGAAGCTATCACAGGCGGTTCAAATGCAGTCGCCGAAGTCGTTATAAAAGTTGAAGATGAAAAAGGCAATATCGTTTCAGCCAGAGCAGCCCGAGAAGATATCGTTATGGCATCTGTTGAAGCAATGATAAACGGCATAAACAAACTCTTGCTAAAGAACCATCAAAAGCAGGGAAACAAAAAGTGAAAGTATCCTATCAGGGTGAAACTGGAGCCTACAGTGAAATGGCTGTCTTCAAGTTTTTCGGTAGTAAAGTAGAGCCAGTTTCCTGCAAAGATTTTCGAGACGTTTTTGAATCGGTTAAAACAGGTGCAGTTCCAAATGGAGTAGTTCCGATTGAGAACTCTATTGAAGGCAGCGTCAACCAAAATTACGACTTATTCCTCGCTTACGACCTCAAAGTTTGCGGCGAAGTCGCAGTAAAACTCGCCCATGTCCTGATCGCTAATCCCCAAACCAAATTTGAAAACATTGAAACAGTCTACTCGCACCCCCAAGCGCTAGCGCAATGCCGCAGTTACCTTGAAAAACACAAGTGGGAAATCATCCCCGCCTACGACACCGCCGGAAGCGTCAAAGCCATCAAAGAAAAGGAGCTCTTTAATGCTGCGGCCATTGCAAGCGAAAAAGCCGCAGACCTCTACGGTATGAAAATTCTTGCCCGAGATATCGCTGATAACCCGTCAAACTATACGCGATTTCTTGTCCTGTCTCATGAAGATGCCGCACTAACTGGAGACGACAAAACATCAATAATATTTTCAGCTAAACATGCCCCTGGCACCTTATACCATGCTCTTGGAGAGTTTGCATCAAGAAACATCAACCTTACAAGAATCGAATCTAGACCCACAAAAACGACTGCTTGGCAATACAACTTTTACTTGGATTTTGAGGGTCATCGAACTGAGAAACGGTGTGCAGAAGCACTTCAAGCTCTAGAAAAGTATGCAACTTTCGTGAAAATTCTGGGATCTTACCCCAGAGCAATCTAATTCGATCTTTTTCCTGAATTATTTTTTTGCTTTCTTTGGCGGCAACTCTGCAGTGTAATTCATTGATTTGTTTAGCCATTCAGTGAAAGCATTGTCATCTGAGTAGAGAGATTTTGGCAAGACGACGTAGCCCTTCATTGCCCTGCCGGGCATAGGTTCAAAAGCTGTAACGTTTGAGTAATCCTTCTTTATCTCCGCCGCATCAGCTTCAGAAAGGCGTAAGAAAAGCTTGTCGCCGTGCACTCCCACAAACATATTGCCGTTAGAGAAGTATGCCGGGTACCCGAACATTTTCTTGTAATCGCAGTTTTTATTCTTCATTTTATCCATTATAAAATCTACAAGGTCTTGCGGGGCTTTCTTCCATTCCATAAAAAAATCCCTAAATAGTTTAACCGATTGTAATTACTTGAGTATTTCTATCTAACTATTTTTTCTGTTGATTAATGCCTTACAATTGATTCCTATATCAGTGGCTTGATTTTCTCTGCTATTTCAGTTGGCTTGATTGGGTTGCCGCAGTGTTTGCAAATCAGGATTTTGCCCATCTCCGGGATGTCAACCATGTTGCCGCATTTTGGGCAGTTATACGCGGACATTACGACACCATTTTCTTTGAGGAAAACTCTAAGCGAAGCAAAGTCGACGATAGCCCCAGAAATGTTGACTGGTTGGGACTTTGCCTTCTCTTGATTACAAGGTAAGATTTCGTGTGTGTCTGGAGAAGCTGGAACATGGAATATTTCATCTGCACAAAGTTGGCAAAGCTTCTTCCCAGTGTACTCTGGGAACTCTTTGCGTTTACCAAACTGCATTGAGCCGATACCGTACCATTTGATGTAGCCTTTTTTGAGTTGTTTGTTCCAAAAGACCATTTTCTGTTCGTTCCAAGCGAGTTCCTTGCCGCACCTTGCACAGGTTTCCATAGTTATCACGTTCGCTAATGCTTGGGGCAGTAATAGATTTTGTGCTTAAACTTGGTATCTACCGTTTTAGCGCTTCATTGTAAAAATTTGCGATAATCTTATGCCCTTCAAGATGAGTTTGGCCGCTGATTAAAATGCGTTCGGGGTGAAATTGGACGCCGTAGAAGGGTTTGGTTTTGTGTTTAACGGCTTCTACCTCGCATGAGGCCGAATCCGCCAGCAACGTGAGACCCGCGTTGTTAAGGCTATCTTTTAAGACATAATCATAATGGTTTTCGGCTAATGGAATTGTTTGTCCTTCATTGGAACCTGCGAAGATTTCATTTGGTTGAATGACTCTAACATCTTCAAATCGGTTAGCGACCTGCTGGGGAAGCGAACCTACTTCGGCGCCAAAAGCCCAACAGAGCAATTGATGACCAAAACAAATACCCAGCAAGGGTACATTGCAATTTTTTATTAGCTTTTCAACATCTTCGAATTTGACTTTATCGGAGGCGTGGACTATTCGGGCAGCAGACCCACTGAGGACGACTGCATCGATATCTTTAGGAATCCGGTAGTCTTGAGTGATATCTCCAAAATTAATCACTGTGCACTCATTGAACTGGCTTACTGCAGTAAACAAATCTTCGCTTATCTTACCGATAAAAGAACAATTAACAAGCAGTGATTTAGTCATCTGAAATCCTATTTTTCTGTTGATTCCAGCATTTTATACATTGTTTCATAGGAATCTGCAAAGTCGCTATCCGTTTCCTTAAGTTTCTTCTTTAACTGATCCATGCGCTCGACGATCGCCTTGGTGTCTTTGTTTTTGATTAGCGTTAGCAGTTCATGAGCTTTAGCCATGAAGGTATCTTCGATTTTTCCGAGTTCGGAGAGGCTTGTTTGAACACTGGCATAAAGGTCTGGGGTTTCCAGCGCAGTAGATTCCGCCAACGTGAATAGCATTCTGTAGGTAGTCCCTGCAACTTTTTTGGTTTCAGGCAAATTCTTCTGTTCTAAAAGCGTTTCGCAGGCGACTAATCCCAGAAAATGAGGCAATCCCAGCACTACAGACATGAGTTCGTCATGCTTCTTGGGCGTCATGATGAAGACGTGCGCGTCTTCTTTCTCCAGCCAACTCTTGAATTGCTCAGCGAACTCCTGTTCCTTAACGTTCGTCGGCGTTAAGATGTAGGATTTGTGTTTGACACCGTTGCTTCCTGGACCAAAAACCGGATGCGTCCCCAACACGGTTGCGCCTTTGAGATATTGATGCATGGTTTTGACTGGAGTTTCTTTGATAGAACAGATGTCCATGACGACTTGCCCTTCGTGAATGGCTGGGCTGATTGCTTTAACGACGTCTTCCATCGCGTTTATGGAGACGCAGAGAAGAATTTGGTCAGCCTCGCACACTGCTTCCTGAAAATTGGTGGTTAAGTCTACCAGAAGGTCTTTTTGTTTCTCGAGCTTCTCTTTTTTTCTATCTGCTAAAATGACGTCGTAACCTTTAGACTGGAAAAAATCGGCGAACCAAACGCCCATCTTGCCAGCCCCGATTACGGCGATTTTCATTGCTTTGCTGCCTCACAAATTTTGTCGAGTCCAACCTCGATTTCGCTGTCTGGCGCAGTTAGGGAGATTCGGAAATGTTCGCGGTAATCGCCAAATGCGGTGCCTGGAGCCACTGCTACACCTTTGTCGAGAAGTCCCATAGTGTATTTTTCGCTGTCTAAACCGTCGAGTTTGGGGAAAACATAGAAGGGTGCATCGGGTTTGGTGAATTTGAAACCTACCGCGGAGAGTTTGGTGCTTGCGAGGTCAGCGCGTTGTTTATATTTGGCTTTGATTTTGGATGCGATTTGCTTGTGCAGTTCTAAGCCTTTTAGTGCGGCGTCTTGGATGAAAACGGGTACGTTGTTGATGGTGATTTGATTGAGTTTGGTTATTTGGTCGATCAGCATTTTGTTTGCAATTAAGTAGCCGATGCGCCAGCCTGTCATTGTAAAAGTCTTTGAGAAGCCAGTGACAAGGATGTGTTTGCATTCTTTTTCGTAATCCAAGATGCTTTTGGTTTTAACAAAGCTGATTGCGCTGTAGACCTCGTCGGAAAGGATAGTTACGCCCCTTTCGTTGGCTAATTCGACTATACCATCGAGGGTTTTTGGGTTCATGACTTTGCTGGTGGGGTTGTTTGGGTTGTTGAGTATTATCATTTTTGTTTCTTTGTCGATTAGGCTTTCGAGTTTTTTTAAATCAATTTTCCAGCCATCTTCCATTTCCGTGCGCAACAGCTTGGTTTTTGCGCCAAAGCTCTTAGCAATTAAATCATAAGCAGTCCAATAAGGCGTTGGTATGATGACGTTGCCGCCACTTTTCAGCATAAGAAACATCGTAGAGAAAATCGCCCATTTAGAACCCGGTGTAATAACCACGTTCTCTGTTTTGACACCATGGACTTCAGCTATTTTCTGCCGTAGGTTAAGCTCGCCATAAGAAGAAGAATACTTGGTTTTCCCAGCCTTCATAGAAGCATACGCAGCTTCCACGATTTCGGGGGGCGTAGCTAAGTCTGGGTCACCCAGGTTTAAGCGAATGATTTTTTTTCCTTCACTTTCCAGTTTGAGTGCTTTCTCGTTTATTTCGTAGAGCATTTCTTCGGACTCTCCGTTAAGAGTTCTTTATTCTTGAACAGCACTGCACATATTAACTATTTCGCGGTAAATCGCTTCAACTTGCCCAGTATCAAGACCCAACTCAGCCCCTTTTGCATGTATACGCTTGTAGACCGCGTTCTCTCTGGAGATGTCGCGAACTGGTTTTCCCTGCTTTTTCTTCGCAGCTCCAATTGCCTTGCAAATCTTCACGCGATCGCAAAGGCAGGTTAGGATTTGGTCGTCGATTTCATCAACGTTCTTTCTGAGCTTTGGGATTTCAGTCATGTCAGGTCTCCTTGAGGACTTTGGGAATGTAACCTGAACGGATGAGATGGTCAGCCAAGGTTATGGCTACTGAGGCTTCGATGGCTGGTACAGCTTTGGGAACTACGCAAGGGTCATGTCTGCCCTTAATTCTTATTGCGGCTTCTTTCATTGAGGAAAGGTTAACGGTTTTCTGTTCTTTAGAAATAGACGGAGTAGGCTTAATCGCCACACGAATCATAATTGGCATACCGCTGGATAAACCGCCCAAGATGCCTCCTGCGTTCTCCGTGGAAGTCATGATCTTCCCGTTCTTGAGCAGAAAAGCGTCGTTGTTCTGCGAACCAGTCAACTCAGCCGCACTAAACCCGGCGCCAAACTCCACACCCTTCACAGCGGGAACACCAAACAATGCTTTCGCTAAATCAGCATCCAATGCATCAAACAATGGCTCGCCAATTCCAGCTGGCATGTTGAGTGCGATGCATTCTATAACTCCGCCCAAACTTTCACCTTCTTTTCGAGCATTCACGATGGCTTCCTCCATTTTTTCAGCGCATGCCAAGTCGGGGCAACGTGTTGCCGCCGCATTTTTGTTTTTGCGGATTTCTGCTGCGCTGAATTTTTTGTCGGTTCTAATTTTCCCTATCGATTGGGTATAAGCTAAAACGTCGATGTCGTATCTTCCGAGAAGTTTTTTGGCTATGGTTCCAGCCATGATTAGAGCAACGGTAACTCTGCCAGAGAAGCGTCCGCCGCCTCGGTAATCGTTGAAGCCGCCGTATCGTATGCGGGCTGGGTAGTCTGAGTGTCCGGGGCGTGGCAGATCTTTGATGGCCTCATAATCGCTTGAGTTGGTTTCTTTGTTCTCAACCGTCAAAGCAATAGGAGCACCCGTCGTGAACCCATTAAATAATCCGCTAAGAATCTTGGCAACGTCCTTCTCGACACGCGCAGAAACAATTTTGGGCTCCGCTGGAATCCTACGGTCAAGTTCTTCCTGAAAATCTGCTTCTGAGAGCTGCAACCCAGCTGGGCAACCGTCTACAACTACGCCAACGACTTTGCCGTGGCTCTCACCAAACGTGGTAACTACGAATTCTTTACCTATCGAATTTCCCGCCAACTAAGTTAGCTCCTAATTGTTTTAGATGAGTGAAGAACTGCGGATAAGACTTTCTAACGCACTCAGCATTCTGAATAGTGATTTCTCCTTCGGCGCCTAAAGCTGCGACTGCGCATGCCATGGCGATTCGATGGTCATTATGCGGGTCAATCGTGGCTCCATGCAAACGCCGTCCGCCTTCAACGATTAACCCATCTTCGGTAACGCTGATGTCTGCGCCCATCTTTCCAAGTTCAACATAGAGCGATTGAAGCCTATCAGACTCCTTGAGCCTAAGCCTATGTGCTCCAAAAATGTGAGATGTACCCTTCGCATAGCAAGCGAGGGCTGCAACTGCTGGAACAAGATCAGGGATATTCTTAGCATCAACCTCTAAGGGTTTGAGTAAACTGCCTGAGCCTTCGATTTCAATGCTGTCAGCGCAAACTTTCCCGTTGACACCCATATGCTTGAGGATGCCCGTTATGGCTTTGTCACCTTGAACGCTGCTGTATTCGAGGTTGTTTATTTGAACTTTCGAAGTGGTTATTGCTGCCGCAGCAAGAAGAAAAGCAGCTGAAGAGAAATCGCCCGGAACCCTTCCGTCCGCTGGATTGTAGGTTTGGCCTACTGGAATATGAATGTGGTTTTCATGTGCAGGAACCTTAATTCCATGGTCAGCAAGAACTGCCTCAGTCATTTTGACGTAATCTTCAGACTCCATCGGCGAAGTTAAAGTTATTTCAGTATCCACTTTAGCATTTGGGCAAGCAAACATCAACCCTGAAATGAATTGTGAACTTACATCGCCGGGTATGGATGTTTCGCCTCCAACGATGCCGCCGCCCTCTACGAAAACGGCGTCTTTGTCGTCGAGTTTTCCAACATGGGCTTTGGCGCCGAGTTCATTTAGGCTTGCCAATAATGGTTCTACGGGTCGCTTCGCGATTGAACCCCTAAACACCAATGTTGAAGGACCTTTTGCCAGAGCGGCCACGGGTATCATGAAACGCAATGTGGCACCCGATTCTCCGCAGTCAATTGGCTCCTTTGCACCTTTAAGCTTCAATGCTCCTTGGATTGTCCAGCAACCTTCAGCAGTCATAACTTTTGCACCCAAATCTTTGACAGCACGTAGAGTTGCTTCGGTATCTTCTGATAATAGTGGGTTAGATATTTTGGAGGAACCAGCCGAAAGAGCGGCGGCAATAACCATCCTCTGTGTGTAAGACTTAGACGGTGGAGCACAAACTTGACCGCTTAAGTGTTCAGTTTTCTTAACAATCACATCTACCATGTTATTGCACCTTGGCTTTTTTGCAATTTAGTTGTGTCAGCAAGATTTCGCCCTCATATTTTTGCAGAGCAGCTTTAACAGAATCAACCTTGTCTTTAGGAACCACCGCGGTTACGGCGGGTCCTTTGCCACAGAGTCCAGACGCCACTGCTCCAGCAGCTAACGCGTCGATAGCTATTGCAGTGTTGAAGTTGGAGGCTGAAGAGTAGATTAAGCCGTTGAGGGTTAGGGCTTCCCAAACTTTACCTTCCAAAGCCTTTTCGAATGCGATTTCCACAAGGGGTTTAACGGATTTGAGTCGGTTTATGTTGGAGTCGATTGTGTAGGCTTTTTGGGGTGGCACGTGGAAGAGAACTTTCAAATCCTCATTCAGTGGCAATTTGCTTGATTAGTTCCCGTTTTAGGTTATCGGTGATGACTATGCCGCCAAAATAGGAAGCACAAGCATCGTCAAACGCACCTGTAACCGTAACTTTGGCGTCAAAAGCCGCTTCAACGCCTATGTTGATGATTTCTAAGTCGCTGAGTTTTTTGCCAAGTGCAGTTGTTGTGGCGAGTGCAGCTGCATTTGCGGCTGAGCTACTACTTTTGAGTCCTTTTGCGATGGGAATGTTTGAAGTGGTTTTTACTTTTACTCCGAAACTTTTCTCTAAATTGAACAGTTGCAGAACTCGGGCAGCAGTTTTTTCTATGAGGAGAGTGCTTTCGGTTGGGTCAGAAGCTATCTCAGTTATGATAACGCCTGGTTCATCAGTTAATTTGACTTCTGCTTTAGTCCACAAATCAACCCCAAACGCAGCGCCTTTTCCCAGGGCAATTGCGTTGACGATTGTTGCAGCCCCATGAACAATAGCTACAGCTTTCCCAGCCACAGTTTATACCTTCTGTAAATGATTAAGCGCTGCCTGCCTCATAACTTCAACGGGAGCAGACTTCCCCGTCCAGATTTCAAATGATGCCGCACCTTGATAAATCAACATCTCAACTCCGCTGACGACTTTGGCACCTGCGGCTTTGGCGTCTTTTGATAGTTGGGTTTCGATTGGATTGTAAACGATGTCTATTACTGCCAAATTGGGTCCAATCAGCTTAGGTGGAATGAGGCTTTCGTCGGGTTTGGGTTTCATCCCAACCGATGTTGCGTTGATTAGGATGTCTGAGTCTTGGAGGTTATGCTGTATTTCTTTTGGCGAGAGGGCGCCTGAAACTATTTTCTTGTTAGCGGTCTTTTCCAGCAGTTTAGCTAATTCTTGGGCTGGTTTTAGGGTTCGGTTCAAAACTGCCAGCTCGTCGGATTCTCGGGCCATAGAGTAAGCTATCGCTCTTGCCGCTCCTCCTGCACCAAGCAACAGAATTTTCCTACCTTTGGGTTCCACACCGTTTTCCCTTAATGCTTTTAGTGCGCCGACTCCGTCAGTGTTAAAGCCAAAAAGCTTGCCGTCCCGATTCAAGATGGTGTTAACTGAGTTAATTATTTGTGCTGATAAATCTATTCTGTCTAAATATTTCAGGATTGAACTTTTGTGGGGCATGGTAACGTTTAGCCCTCTTATGTTCAGGGCGCGCATGCCGTTTACTGCATTTTCCAGTTCTGCAGGCTTGACTTTGAAGGCTAAGAATGTGTAGTCGAGTTTGAGGGCTTCAAATGCTGCATTATGCATTATTGGGCTTAAGGTGTGTTCTATCGGATCGCCGATGACTCCGCAAACACGTGTTTTCCCCGAGATATCCATGCTACTTTGCCCCTAAAAGATCATAAGCAGTCCTCATTTCACCTATGCTCATCTGGCCAGCGGCGGTTTCGCTGCCATTTTCCAGAGAAGCGAAAGTAAAGAATGCCCCAAACATTGGCGAGAGAAGCCTTGAAACCTTGCCATGTTCACCCATGCAGAAACAAACCAGTTTAGCCTTGCTGGATGCAGAAGAAATAAAGCTTAGAACGGGAAGGTTGTCTTCTACCTGGTTGGCGGTTGTCACAATCTTGCAAATGCTCGCTCCACTGGCAAGCTCCTTATCAAGAACATCCTCCATAGCTGTAACGCTGAGTGCACCGTCGAATTTGTGATAGGAAACGATTGGTTTAGCCCCCAACTGCTTAAGTTGGCTGATTGTTTCTATATGTTTTGGGCTTGATAAGTTAACGTCAACATATTCAAAACCGCTCTTGGCCGCAAAAAGTAGTGTTTGTTGCCACTCAATCTCTGTGCCCGAGAAGTATCCTTTTTCGCTTTGAAGTTTGTTAGCGGCAATTAAAGGGATTTTTGTACTAGCCGATATATCTGATAATTTTCTGGAAATTTCAAGCCAATCCAGTCGGACCTCAATAAAGTCTGCTTTGGCTTTCTCTGCCTTCTCAATTAGACTTAGTGCTTCTAAGTTGTTTTTTGGGAGAATCGAAACGCAGATTCTCGGGGTCACTTTTCAATCACCGTTTCTTCAGGCACAGATATGCCGAAGTGTCGTCCTCCCTTCGCCGCTAAATGCACGATGACTTCGTCGTTGGGTTTAAGTTCGGTGACTGGTTTTGAGGCTTTGGCGTGACTAAGCGGATGGTTTCGGCGTTCTGGAGGATAGTCTTTATCAATTTCCCTTCGACCTGTGCCTCTACTAAAATGAGAGGTCGGATTTCAATTTTTATCCGACCCACATTCGTCGTTCGGGTTTTCCCTTCGCGGTTGACGATTATGACTTCGTCGCCAGCCTTGAATTCTTGGAGGTAACGGGTTGTTTGCAAGTTACCTAACGTGTACATTGATAATGTTCCAGCGTTTACTCTGAAGGGACGCGACGCAACGTAGGGGTTCTCGTTAACTTCTGCTTCAATTAGGAATAAACCTGCGCTTTGGCTTCCAACAAGCATACCTTCACCCTGCTTCATCAACTCGCAGGTGTCTACGCAGACCCGAGCACCGGTGCCGATGGGTTTTGTGGAGACGATTTTGGCGACTGCCATCTCCAGCCTTAGGGCTTCTGGCTTCACTATGGATACGGTTTTGAGTAGCTCCTCTGGATTGATAGTCTTGAGTAAAACGCCATCGGTTCCTAACTCGAGCGTTTCAAGCGCCACTTTCGCTTCTTCAGCGTTGATGACTTCAGCGATAATCTTGCTCTTCCCCTTAACACGGGCAATCAAGTTTTCAAGAGGAATAACACGCCAATTCGCACAACTGATAAGTAAGTAACTTGCACCTGCCTCCGCTACTTTAACGGTTAAGTTCTCAGTTGGCTTGTCACTCAGACAGATTCTTGCAACCTTCTTCGCCACATCCAACTTTTGAGAATCGACTGATGGAGAGACTACTTTTAGGCTTTGTTTGTTTGCCAAAAAAGTGGTTTTGTCACCCTCAACTATGGCATCAGCGTATTGATTGACAAGCGCTGATAAGGCGTCTTTGTTGTCAGTTTCTACCCAAAGTTCCTTCAATGCTTTTCACCAAGAATCTTAAGTGCCTGCTCCACAGACGCGTTTTCATGAACGATCGCTGAAAGTGACTTTGACAATAATGTTGGTTTGTCGCATTGGAATATATTTCGCCCGATTGAGAGACCCGAGGCGCCTGCTTTCATAGCGTCACTTGTAGTTTGCAGGATTTCCTCCAGGGTTTTGCACTTTGGTCCTCCAGCGATGACGACTGGTACTGGGCAACTTTCAGTAACTGTTTTGAAACTGTCTATGCTGCCTGTGTAGTTTGTTTTAATGATGTCTGCGCCAAGTTCAGCGCCGATGCGGGCGGCATGCGCTACCACATCTACGCCGTGCTCATTGGGTATTTTTGGCCCTCGAGGATACATCATGGCTAAAAGCGGAATCCCAAAAACGTCACATTCGTCGGCAACTTTGCCGAGGTTGTGTAGCATTTTGTCTTCATCCTGCGAACCGACATTGACATGCACGCTAACGGCATCTGCGCCGACTCGTAGGGCTCCTTGGACGCTGCAGACTTGGACTTTACCGTTTAAGTTGGGGCTAAGATTCGACATGCCAGAGAGCATTACAATTAACCCGGCGTTTCCAACGTCGACTTGTTTGGCTATGCCCTTGTGGATCAGAATAGCGTCGACTTTGCCCTTTACTAGTTGATCAATGATTTGCTGCATGTTGGTTATGCCTTGGATGGGTCCGACGGTGACGCCGTGGTCCATAGGCACGATTACTGTGTGGTTGTCTTTTTGCATGATTTTTCTTAGTCTACGGGTTTTTCCTGAATTCATCTTTTTCCACCTAGTGTGTTTTAAGCGAGTTTTTAATTAACTTTAATGCTTTTTCCTTATCATTCCAATCTACAAACAACAAAATACTTGATGTGATGGTGAGGATACCTGAGATGTTTATGCCTGCTAAGCGAAGGTCTTCGCTGATTTTGCCTATAATGCCATGGGTTTCTTCCAATCCGACTCCGCTGGTCTTGAGGAATACTAGGTCTTTTTTCACAGCCATAGCTATGGTTTCTTTGTTGCTTACAGTTATCTTGTGGATTTGGTTGAAGAGGGCGTCGATGTTTTTTTCTTGGGGAACGTAGAGGATGATTGAGTTAGTGCTCATCGACATTCCGAGGAGCATGGAGTTCTCTTTGACTTTTTCGATCATTTCGGTAACGACTTGGGGGTTGGCTGATATGCCATTTCCAATCACCGTTATCTCCGAGACAGGTATAGGATGAGCGATTTCAGCGTCAAGCTCCGAGGCTAACCCGCCTTTAATCAGTGTACCTGCCCTACTCAAATCGCCATGTGCATTACTGATAACTTTGACGTCGATATCTTTAGGTTTGTACTTGAGGGCTTTACTATGGATAAATTTGGCGCCTGAATCAGCTAACCCAACCAGTGTGGTTACGTCAATTTCTGGGAGCAGTTTAGGAGATGCGATGATTTTGGGGTCGCTGGACATTATGCCATCGGCATCTGTTACCAACACTACTTGGTTTGCGCTGATTCCCTGAGCTAGAACGAATGCAGTAGTATCGCTTCCCCCCCTGCCCAAAGTGGTGATTTTTCCGTCCTTGGTTTTGCCTACGAAACCTGCAATTACGGGTATTGTGCCTTTTTCTACGAGCGGCAGGATGCATTCTTTGATGTTCTTGTCACATTCTTTGAGGATTGGATTTGCGTTTTGGAAAGAGTCGTCGGTGATTATTGGCCATTTGTTATCCATTGGGTCGAAGTAGCATGCGTCGACACCATTGTTTCTCAAGGCTGCGGCGAAAATGCGTACGCTTGTGCGTTCACCCATGGAGAGGATGTCGTCTAATTCGTGTTTTTGCAGTTTTCCATTCGAGGTGTTCTTGGCGGTGGTCATGAGGACATCGGTCGTTTTGCCCATGGCGGAAACTACAACAGCGATTTTGGTGCCTTTTTTAGCTTCATTCACTACGGCAACTACCGCTTTGAGGAGTCTTTCATGGTCAGCGAGGCTAGAGCCGCCGAATTTAACAACTATGGTTTTGCTAGTTTGCGTTTAGGTACCCCCGTTTTTCGCCCAGAACTATCCTCAAAAAATTTGTTAGTTCTGGGCTTATGGAAAATGGTAATAATAAAAGTAGTAGTCGAAGCTATGAAATAGTGACGTAGTGATGTTGGTTTTGTTTTTGGCGTTGAGCATCGCTTCGGACCTGCCAATGAGTTCATCTCCCAAAAAATATAAGCGTTTCGGATTCAAGCTAAAGTTTATCCAATATTTTTTTGCAGTAGGACTATTTTCTGCCTTGTTTTGTTGATTAGATGGGTTATTTGAATCCATTCGGAATTCATTGGAGAAACCTAATGGGGGCAGTTCGTATTGGCATTCTTTAGTTCAATTAGACGCTCTAAGCACATTTTTATTCCCGATTCCCCTAACATCAAATTAATTTTGGTGGACAATAATGCAGGGATGGACAGGTTTTTTCTTAAAAGTTGATTTAACCAAGAGCACGGCTGCTGCTGAACCTTACAGTGAAGATTTAGCTTTGAATTTTATAGGCGGCAGAGGCTTTGCAATTAAAATTCTTTGGGATACCCTCAAACAAGGAACCGACCCTCTCTCACCCGAAAACAAACTAATCTTCGCCACAGGACCACTAACGGGAATAGGACTGCCCAATAGCGGCAAACTCGTCATCGCCTCAAAAAGCCCTTTGACAGGCGGTTACGGCGATGGCAACTCTGGCAGCTGGGCAGCTGTGAACATACGCAAAGCTGGCTATGACGCACTTGTTATCGAAGGCAAAGCATCAACACCCACGATACTCCACATCAAAGACAAATCGTGGGAGTTTTTGGATGCAGGGGATTTGTGGGGTAAAAGCTCTTTTGATGTGGAGGACCAACTCAGAAAAAAATACTCTAAACTAGCCGGCATCTTATCCATCGGACCAGCAGGTGAAAACCTTGTCAAGTTCGCAACAGTGGTTTCTCAGAATGGACGTGCTGGTGGGCGACCGGGAATGGGTGCGGTTATGGGCTCAAAAAACCTAAAAGCCATTGTAGTCGAAGGCACCCAACCAATCCCTCTCGCATTCCCTAACGAAATGAAACGGCTAGCAGTAGACGGCTACAAGGAGCTTTTAACTAAACCATCATATAGCTTCTGGAAAAGGCAAGGCACCTTGTCTACGGTTGATTGGTGCCAAGAAAACAGCTGTCTTCCAACACACAATTACAGGCAAGGTGTTTTCGACAAGGCTGAGGGCATAAGCGGGTTTACAATGGAGAAGATGAAGGTTTCCAATCGCGGCTGCCCACAATGCAACATGACCTGCGGAAACGTAGTTAAAGACAGTGAAGGAAAAGATTCAGAGCTGGATTATGAGAACGTAGTTATGCTTGGCTCCAACATTGGGTTGGGAAACCTTGCTCAAGTAGCTACCCTGAACCGGTTGGCAGACGAATTTAGCTTTGACGGCATCGCTCTTGGAAGCGTGATTGGATTTGCAATGGAAGCCTCCGAGAAAGGGCTAATTCCTGAGAAGATTGGGTGGGGCGATTTTGAAGCTATTAAGGCGTTGATTAACGATATTGCTTACAAGCGTGGTTTAGGCGCAGTTTTAGCGGAAGGCGTCCGCTCAGCAGCCGCAACAATCGGCAAAGGCTCAAGCGATTGGGCGATGCATGTTAAAGGCTTAGAAGTCTCAGCTTACGACTGCCACATTGCACCTGGCATGGCTTTAGCTTACGGCACCAGCTCGATTGGGGCTCACCACAAGGACGCTTGGATAATCACTTGGGAACAGAAATTTGGCAGAGAAAAATACGACGAAGCAAAAGTTGACCACCTAATCAAAACCCAACTCTTACGCGGAGGCGCATTCGAAGCCTTAACTGTTTGCCGCTTCCCACATGGCTCATTGGGTTTCGAGGTTGAATGGTATCACAAGTACTTGCGGGCATCAACTGGAAAGAACTTTTCGATTAATGAATTAAACCAGATTAGCGACCGAATACTTACTTTAATCCGCGCTTTTTGGGTAAGAGAATACGGGATCAAGTGGAGTCGGGATTTGGATGTTCCGCCGATGCGGTGGTTTAATGACCCCTTAACGGAGGGTCCCCTGAAGGGTTCAGTGCTTGACTTAGAAAAATACAATGCCATGCTGGACATCTACTATCAAAAACGTGGTTGGAGTAAAAATGGTGTTCCAACAAAAGAAACGTTGGAAAGGTTAAGTTTGGCTGACGTAGCAAGCCAGCTTAACTTGAACTAAAAGAATCTCGCGTTAGTAGGACCTTGCGAAGTACGCTGTTTCCTTACCTTTCTCACCACACACGATACAGTTAGTGGTTGGCTCCTCAACTTGGAAAGGTCTAATTCTGATTGTTGCGCCTGTTTCATCCTTAACCTTTGCCTCGCAATCTGGGCTGCCGCACCATGCTGCCTTAAGGAAACCGCCTTTTTCTTCTAAGCACTTTTTTGAATTCGTCATAGCTCTGGACAGCAGAAGTTTTTTCTTGGAGAATAGTTTTGGCTTTGAGCTAGCAAGTTATCTTGGATTTCCTGCAGCAGCTTCTCTACAGTTGCTGGAATGTCGGCTTCGGTAACTGGGTTTTTTTGGCCTGTATCGCGTCTGACCATAACGACTTGTCCTGCTTTGAGGTCTCTTGGGCCAAGTTCTATTCGGATTGGGATGCCCTTGAGTTCCCACTGATGGAATTTCCAACCAGGAGTGTACTCGTTACGGTCATCTAAGATTACGCTTATGCTTTTGGCTTTGAGAGTCGCGGCGATTTCTTTGGTTTTTGCAGCGATTGCTTCAGCTTCAATGCCCTTGAACGGAATCGGAACGATGACAACCTGAGTTGGCGCAACTTTAGGCGGCATAATCAAGCCCTTGTCGTCGCCGTGAACCATAATCATAGCGCCAATGAGACGTGTGGTGATGCCCCAGCTAGTTTGCCAAACGATAGTGGTCCTGTTTGTCTTCACCGATGAATTTGACATCAAATACTTTAGCGAAGTGCTGGCCGAGGTTGTGGCTGGTTCCCATCTGCAAGGCTTTCCCGTCGGGCATGATGGATTCGAGCGCTGTAGTGTAGAGGGCACCAGCAAACTTTTCACTGTCACTCTTCGTGCCAATAACGACAGGAATAGCCAAGTAATTTTCGATGACGTCTTTGTATTCGCTAAGAGCATATATGACTTCAGCTTCCGCTTCCTCAGCGGTGGCGTGTGCAGTGTGGCCTTCTTGCCAAAGAAATTCGCGAGTCCGCAAAAACAGCTTCGTCGCTTTGGTTTCCCAGCGTACGATGTTGCACCACTGGTTAATTTTAAGTGGCAAGTCGCGCCAGCTACGAATCCACTTGCTGAACATGGCGTACATTATGGTTTCGCTGGTGGGACGAACCGCCAGTTTCTCCTCAAGCGGGGTATCTCCGCCTTGAGTAATCCAAGCGACTTCTGGAGTGAATCCTGCGAAGTGTTCAGCTTCCTTTTTGAGGAATGCTTTCAGGAATAAACATGGGAAAATACGTATTGCGGTGTCCTGTGGCTTTGATTTTTTGGTTGACAACCTCTTGGATTTTTTCCCAAACTGCGTAAGCGTCTGGGCGGATAATCATACATCCTTTAACGGGCGCGTAATCAGCTAATTCTGCTTTTAAAACGACTTCAACATACCATTCGCTGAAATCTTCACATTTCTTAACGGTTACTCCAGTATCAGACATGAGGATTCTCTTCTTGCTTCATGTATGCCTGCATCTGGATATAAAACCGTAACGGGGACAATTCTCAAAATCCGATTCCCCAAGGGGATGGGATCTATTGGCTAGATAATCACCTCAGTAATAGGTTTAGAATCAGTAGTTAAAAATCTGGAACGATCGAAGAAGCGGGAGTAAAAAAAAGCTAACTAAAAACAAAAAAGGAAAAAAGTTATTTTTTGAAGAGCCCCTTTTTTTCGGGGTAGTCTTTGCATTCGTAGATTCGTAGTTGTCTCTGGGGTTCGATGCGGCATCGTTTGCGGGCGTTTTTGCGCCTCAAAAGCGGCGCAAGTTGAAAGAAGGGACATTTGTTGCAGAGTGTGCTCATTATGGTTCTCCTATCTTGTCATCATTCTTCGGAACACTGGCAATGCAATCGCTATCATGACTACGCCGAACACGATGAGGATTATGAGTTCTGTGGATATCTGCGGTATGCCTGCGCCGAGCACCATGACTTTTCGTAGAGCGTCTGAAGCATAGGTTAAGGGTAGCGCTTTGCTGATGTCCTGCATATACCATGGCATCTGCTGTATGGGGAAGAACACTCCAGACAGGAACATCATGGGGAACATCAGGGTCATCATGAGCATCTGTGCGGTTTCCTGGTCTTTAGTGAATGATGTTATTACTATACCTAATCCTACGAAGCTAAAGACACCGAGTAGTAGCAATGCAAATACGAGTATGATGCTTCCTTGTATCGCGACTCCGAATATGCCGATGGCTAACGCCAAAATGATTACTCCTTGGATTAAGCCTCTGCCTGTTTGAGCCAAGGTTTTGCCCAGCAGGATTGAGAGACGGTTTACTGGTGCAACCATCATGCCGTCCATTGTGCCGATTTCTTTTTCCTGTGAGATGGCAACTGGCAAGCCTGTCATGACGCTCATCATTACGGTCATAGCCATGATGCCTGGGGCTATGAAGTCAAAGTAGCTTGGGTGACCTGAAACAACACCTTGTGTCTGTACTTTGTAAGGTTGCACAACCGCTAGCGGGTTTGTGGCGTTCAATGGCAGGACGTTGTGTATGGCGAGTTGTTGACCCATGGCGTTAAAAACGCCGGTTAATGCTGCTTGGATTGTGGCGGATATCTGTGGATTGGATTCGTCGCTGACAATGATAATCGTACCTTGTTGCCCAGATAGGAGGGTTTGGCTGAAGTTGCTTGGAATCACTATGCCTCCTTCAAGGTCGCCTCTCTGTACCATATCTTTGAGGTTTGCTGTGCTGGATACATTAGTTATGATTAGCATGTGGGTTTGGCCGTTAATCTGTTGCAGACCTGTTAGGAAGCTTTGGCTTGCAAAAACACTGTTAAAGCCTGAGTCTTCGTTTACCATTCCAACTTTCAAGTCGGTAATGGTTCCGTTGGATGGATAGATGAAGCCAACCATAACCATCATGAACAATGGCATAACGATTAAAAGCACTAAGCCAAACCTGTTGCGGAACAATTCAGTTAAGTCTTTCTTCGCTATTCGTAAACTGTGACTGAGAATAGTTTTTGCAGTCATCGTCTATCACCTTACCCTCTTTGGTGCCCCACCAAAACGCCTTCCTGGACCCTGCTGCATCGGAATTTTTTCGGTAGCACTATCCCTCACTTCGTGACCGGTAATATGCAAGAATACGTCTTCAAGCGAAGGCTGCAAGTTTGCCATGGAAGTGATTTTCCCGTTTTTGGTTCGGACAGTATCGATTATGTTATCAAAGGCATCTTCACCATGAACAATAAGATGTACACTTGTTGAGTTTTCTTGGGTTACAGCGTCCGCGCATTTGAGTGCTTTTATTGAGGCTACTAATTCTGGAGTTAGGTTTGCGATTTCAAGTTTTATAATCATGGTGTCTCCTCCTGAAATTATCTTTTTAAGGTTAGTCGAAGTGTCCAAGGCTATAATTTTTCCGTGGTCAACGATGGCTATGCGGTCACACAACAAGTCCGCATCAAGCATCATGTGAGTTGTTATTATAACAGTGGTTCCCTGTTCCTGATTGAGTTTCTTAACGAACTCTCTGATTTCGACCGAAGACTGGGGATCTAAACCTAATGTGGGTTCATCTAGGAATAGTACTTGTGGCATGTTGAGTAAAGCACGTACTACGTTCATTCTTTGGCGCATGCCTGTCGAAAAAGTGCCGACTTGAGCATTCTTCCATTTGGTGAGTTGAACGAGTTCGAGTAATTCATCGATTCGCTTGTTCAGGGTATCTTTGGGGATGTTGAAGAGGCTGCCAAAGAACCAGAGGTTCTCTTTAGCAGTTAACCGATTGTAAATAATCATTTTTTCTGATACTATGCCTATTAATTTGCGTACTTCCATGTCGTTTTTGACGGTGTCGTATCCGCCGATGGTGGCCGCGCCCTTTGTGGGTCTTGACAGTGTGGATAGCATACGCAAGGTGGTGCTTTTGCCTGCTCCGTTGGGTCCAAGTAACCCGAAGATTTCGCCTTTTTTAACATCGAAAGATATGTCATCAACAGCTGTGAACTTGTTGAACATCTTTGTGAGATGGTTTACTTCGATGATGGATTCATTTGCCATTTTGGTTCCTCATGACTTTGCAATATTATTCAGTGCAATATATAGCGGTAAAATATAAGTATTACCCACATACAATATTGTTTTGAAACAAGATGGCGTCAGAAACCGAAGAACAGACAACATCCAACTGGATGAAAGAAGCCCAGAAAGGCTACATACGCATGGGCGTTCTTATCTTACTCAACAAAAAACCCAGCCACGGCTACGAAATCATGAAAGAAATTAACAGCCGGACAAAAGGCTTTTGGCAACCAACCGCAGGCGGCGTCTACCCCATCTTACGCGACTTCGAAAAATCAGAATACATCAAAGGGCACTGGGAAACACAGAAAAACCGAAGATTGAAAGTGTATAAAATTACCCAATCAGGCGAACTCATTCTAAGACATGCCATCTTAAAGCAAACGGAAATTTTCAATAACATTGGCGTTCTGTTCCGCGAATTTTCTCGAGATGTCCTCAAAGTTGAAGCCACCGAGAGTTCTATGCCGTCTATTCCGTCTCCTTTTACGCCTTTCCTCGAGGAAGAAGTTGACGCTGACAAAAGCCTTACGCAGTTGGAGCACCAAAGAAAACATATGCGTGAAACTGTAAAGAGGATGCAGGAACGACTAAAACTAGTTGATAAACGGATTGCAGAACTTAAGAGAAAAACCAAGATAGATTCTGATCAAAAAGGCATTTAGTTTTTCAAATTAGAAAATGCAACCACGCTTTTGGGCGAAACTATTGGCGGTTGGTGTAAAGAATTAAATCTGTGACTGCCTAATCCATTAGAAGAGAGTGAAGATAACTTGTTTCGTGTTAGAGTTAACAAAATCGAATCAACCCGCGACTTAGACGGCAACCTTGGAAAAAGAATCGAACTCCTCGAAGAACGCGAAGTTAACCCATATATTGTGAGACCGCAATCAGACGAAGCCAAGATGGCGCAGGATATTATGCAGGCGCTTCAAACACAGATGCCCTTTCTGCCGCAACGGACACAGATGGCCACGCCGAAGATAATTTTGTTCCTAACCGAACAGGAATACGACAACTTGGGCATAACCTTCGACGTAAACCAAGTTTACGAGGTTGGTCTTGAAAACCAAGCGATTCGTTTTAGGAAAGTTTGAGAAGTTCGCTTCTCATTCTTTTTAGCACTGAATGCTTGGGATGAAACGAAAGAACAAACATCATGTTCCTGATTTTATCGCTTATTTCTTCTAATCCGGACATTTTACCTTCATCACAATAGAGAGGTATAGGGTCATCGCCGTCGTTTTCTTCATAATAGACGTAGATCGGTGATGGCGCCCTATCAAGCCGAACTATTTCAAAATCTAAATTCAAAAGTTTAGCAGTTTCTTTTGCAGCCGTCTTGACTGATTCTAACCTTTTCCTGCTTGGAATACCGGTTGAGGTATAAACCATCAGTTTCCCAAAATTTTCCTTAAACATGCTAATCATCAAACTCCCCTATCGGTAAAACCATTTTTAAAACAAACTCACCAAAGACGGTTTGTATCAGCGGAGGGCTCAGTGAAAGTGAACTCTTTGTACGCATGGGTTGTTGCTGTGCAAGGGCAACCACAACGGCTTAAATTCCAATTAAAAGCACTTTTCTTATGTGAGGTGAAAAATAAATGGTGATTGGCGAAAAACTTTGGGAAGGCAAGGGCAAAGGTGGTCCAGGCTTCATAAAATCAATCAACATGGAAGGCGTAACTTCGATGTATACATGGACAGCTCAATTGAAAGGCATGGGGAAAGCTAAGGGCGTAGATTGCAACCTTAACGTGACAGGCACGAGTATGACTCCTCCAAAAGGCATAGCAGCATCGAATGACTTAGGAATGATGATGACAATGACAGGCGATATGGGTACAATAAAAGGCTTTGATCTAATGAAGATGGTGCCCGGCAAAAACCCTTCAAGCGTCGGCTTATGGACCTTCATGACTATGTCCGAGAAACTAGGCTGGCTAAACGACACTATTGCTCTAGTTACTTTTGAAGCGGTTGACCCAATGTGGATGGAAATGAACGTTACTATCTGGGAATGGAAGTAAAAACTTTATGCAAGAAGAACATTGGCAGATGCCTGATTGGTGGTGCCGAAAAGAAAGACCAGCCAACGACAGCATTTACTTTGAGAACATGTGCAGAGTAATTTTCCAGGCGGGCCTAAACTGGCGGGTTATCGACGGTAAATGGCTTTCGACTAAGAAGGCCTTTGAAAATTTCAATATCAAAAAAGTGGCGTGCTTTACAGACGAAGATGTTCAGCGGCTCCTAAAAGACCCAGGAATTGTTCGAAATAAAGGCAAAGTACAAGCAATAATCCAAAACGCACAAAACTTTGTAGCCATCGAAAAACGATATGGGTCATTCCAAAAATACCTAGATAGCTTAGACAAGTCAAACAACTACGCAAACGCAATAAAAGAATTGGTTAACACGTTCAAATGGCTGGGTTCCCCTTCAGCAAGCCTTTTCTTGTATACCGTGGGCGAAAAAATCGAGCCATGGTAAAAACACCTTTTCTTTTTTGTTAAAATTATATTTTTAAACATAAGATTCTATCTTAGCTTGAGAATGAATGCTAAACGTAAGAGCACATGTTTTTGTCAGCGGCAGAGTGCAGGGGGTTTTCTTCAGGCAAAGCACTCAACTGCAGGCTCAAAGCCTGGGTGTTAAAGGTTGGGCAAGAAACTTATCGGATGGAAGAGTGGAAGCTGTTTTTGAAGGCGACAAATCAGCTGTACGGAAGTTAGTTGATTATTGCAGGCATGGTCCAACTGCCGCAAAAGTAGAAAATATTGAAATTAACTATGAAAAGTACAAGGGAGAATTTTCTGGTTTTGAAACATTCTAGTTAAGCTTTTTTCTTGGGCACTCTAAAATGGGAATCTTTTCCAGCGCTGATGTATTCTCCACCCATACCTCGAACTGCCGAGGCGATTTTAGCAAAGTTTTCGGAACCCAGAAACTGTTTGGGCTTGATTATGATGTAATCTCCTTTTTCGTCGAAGCTCAGGCGACTTTCGAGTTCTTCTGGGAACGACATGCGGATGTCGTCGAGAGTTCTCATCTTCGAGGATTCACGCGGCGCAACTGTTTGTGATGGTGCAACTGAGGCTTGGGGTGTTGGCGGGCGAGCGGGAGGCTGAGTGATCTGCCCAACTGCAAGAGACTTCAGGGAAGCGGAAACTGAACGGAGTTCCTCAGAAATCTTGTTTATTGAAGCAGACATTTCATCCATTTTTTCCAACAGTTGATTGAGTTTTTCCTTGTCACTGCTCACATTTGCTTCCTCTTAAACTCCTAAATAACCCCAGAAGCTTATTAATTGTTTGCAAACAAGCCAAAGTGGAGAACCTGCATGTTGGAAATTGATGGGAGCCAAAAAAGTGGAAGCGGCACAATCCTACGCCTATCCATTGCTATGTCATCCATCTCTAACCAGCCACTTCACATAACCAAAATCCGCCAAAACCGACCCCAACCAGGCTTAAAACCCCAGCATCTTGAGGCTGTGTTGACTGCAGGAAAACTCTGCAACGCCAAAATAGAAGGAGCCCATTTAGGCTCGAAAGAACTCTGGTTTACCCCGAAGGAGATTAGGGGAGGCAACGTTGAAGCTTTAATTGAAACGGCGGGAAGCATTCCTATGCTGCTGCTGGCGACGTTGCCGATTTGTTTGTTCGCCAAGAATCCTGTACGGTTGCATGTGGCTAAGGGCGGAACAGACACCACTCACGCACCAACAATCAACTACCTTCGTTTTATATTTCTTCCTGCGCTTAAACAGATGGGCGTTGACGCTGAAATTACCGTTCAAAAATACGGATACTACCCGAAAGGCATGGGAGAAGCAACAATGACAGTTAAGCCAAACTGCAACCTGAAACCCATAAAGATAGAAACTTTCGGCAAACTAAAAGACATTAACGGCGTTTCCGTCTGCACTTTCCTGACTGATAGACAGGTAGCTGCGCGACAAGCAAGAGCAGCTCAAGATTACCTTTCTCAGAACGGCTATTCGGCAGATATCAAAGTTGTAAATGACCAATCTAATCCCAC
Organism: Candidatus Bathyarchaeota archaeon; assembly: GCA_963741295.1. Classification (GTDB taxonomy): domain Archaea; phylum Thermoproteota; class Bathyarchaeia; order Bathyarchaeales; family Bathycorpusculaceae; genus Bathycorpusculum. Next base: position 71,785 of record CAVUHI010000019.1, on the reverse strand, counting down.
CCAAAAAGGTAGTTCAATCGTTTTATGGGCAGAAACCGACACTGGCATTATCATTGGGGTCCGATGCTATTGGGGAACTCAGAAAAATGAGCGAAGCAGTAGGAAAAGAAGCCGCACAAAGGCTCCTCGCTGAACTCTCTGTTAAACCGACCGTAGATATTTTCCTTGCAGACATGCTTATTCCATACATGGCGCTTGCAGAGGGCAAATCTTCCTTTTTGTGTCGAACCATCTCTGAACACATCGAATCGAACATTTGGCTCATGGAAAAAATGTTAAACACCAAATTCATCATCGAAAAAGTAAACAATCTCTACCGAATACAAAAAAGCTGAATACATATGCCCAGACCATCCATTTGCATCAAAGTTCCGAAAAATCAAGGCGAAAAAACCCTAACCTTAGCAACCAAACTTGGGCTTGCCGACAAATCGCTAGTTATTCAACGGGAAGAAGACAGCCTCATCATTCCCTTATTCAGGGAACCCCAAGGCATTGAGCTAACAACTCTGGAAAGCCAGATTCCAAAATTCAAGCTCTACACCGCTGTTTTCAGCGAAAAACAGCTCCCGCCAGAAACCCTAACCCAAGTTCTAGAAGACAAACTGCCTCCTGAATTGCTCGCTAAAGTTCCTCAAGCGTTCGACATAATCGGCGACATAGTGGTTATTGACATCCCACCCGAACTCAAAGCTTATCAGAACACAATCGGTGAAGCAATCCTCCAAACCCAAAAAAACGTCACAACCGTCCTTGCCAAAGCAAGCGACATCAGAGGCGTGTTTCGCATCCGAGACTACGATTTCATCGCTGGGGAATACAAAACTCAAACCATCCACCGTGAATTCGGCTGCCAGTACCACGTTGACATAGCAAAAGCATACTTCTCTCCACGGTTATCCCATGAACATGAGCGGGTGGCCGTGCAGGTGCAGGATAGCGAAGCGGTAGCGGATTTGTTTGCTGGAGTTGGACCCTTTGCGGTGTTGATTGGTAAGAGGAATCCAACAGTGAAGGTTTACGCTGTTGACCTCAATCCCGACGCTGTTGAACTGCTTAAAATGAACGTGAGGGTTAACAGGGTTGAAGGTCACGTCTTCCCCATACATGCCGACGCCAGAGAAATCTCTCAAACCAAGCTAAAAGGCGCCGCCGACCGAGTAATCATGAATCTACCCGAAACCGCCATAGATTTTGTAGATGCTGCCTGCAATGCAATAAGGCCAGAAGGTGGGATGGTTCACTTTTATGGGTTTGTCAGAGCTCCTGACACAATAGAAAACCTCAAGCAACGCTTTATTGAATTAGTGGAAAAACACGGGCGAAAAGTCGAGGCATTTACTTGTGCCAAAAGCATCCGTGAAACTGCTCCTTTTGAGTCGCAGGTTGTGTTAGACGCCCAAATCCGTTAGCTCTCAACGCTTAAGGTTACCCTGACATTTTGTTTAGGGTCTTGAAGTTTTTCTACAAGATCTCTAGACAAATCAACAGAGGATTTGTCAGCGCATATCGCCAGAGTTCGATTGCATACATAATCACTCTTCCTAATCACTATATCCGTTGGGTGGCATAGACAGAGTTTAGGAGAACCAAGTGCTCTGATTTCTTCTTTGAAGTCGCCTGCTTCGATAGTGATGGTTACTTTTGCGTTTGGCTTTCGCAGTTCCTGCTTAAATTGGCAGTCTAAATCTGCAACCGATTTTTCCGCCGACAATGCAACGATGCAGTCGCCTTTCTTTGAAACATGAATATCCTTGGTAAACATCAACGTTGTTGGGTGGACCGCTTGAATGTTTGGGTGTCCCAGCGCCCAGAACGTTTCCATTGTTTTTTTGGGACCCAATTACTCGTTAACCTCAATCGAATCTACTTTGCCGTCGCCGTCCAAATCAAACCCATGTATAGCTACTGCGAAGGTGTCTTCGCCTTCATATTTTTCGAGGGTTTTCCTCCAAAAATTGGTTATAGCCAGCACGCACGCTTTAGTTCCGACGGCTTTGTTGCCAGCTAAAACTACTATACGTTTAGTATTATCCCAAGGATTCACAATTTTAGCCACAACGCCTGAAACATCGGAAGTATAAACTTGCGCTGTCTTCTTTGAGGATAAACCGCCTAGCAAAAATCCCTGTCCCGAAGATTGCATGATGAATTTTATGGGCAAATAATCGTTAACTTCCTGTGTCAACAGGTTTGTGCCTGGACCACCAACAAGTATGAGGTTGTTTTTTTCTTCCTTCTCCACCTTCACGTCAACGTCTAATTTTACCGCAAACTCTGTCGGCATTTTGGCGAACTGCCCCAGAAAAAGCGCCAAGTGAGCTGCATAGTGACCGTCCCGTGCGCTAGTTTTGAAGGGCCCATGCGGCTGAGGGCTGCCAACAACAATTTTTCCGTCGAAGGTGCCGTTATCAATGAATTCCTTGAAGAACTGCTGCAGTGGCTCGTCGATGCTTAGTGTGCAAAGATTCTGGATTGGCTTATAGCCTTGCGGGAATTCGATTCCGAAGGCGGGTGAAACAGTTTTGTAATATTTTGCTATTGCGCCCTTCTTTTTTTCTTCGCGTACGACAAAGATGGCGCCTGCTTTGGCGAGTACTCTTATGTGATAATAAATTTTTTGTTCATGCATGCCGAGTTGTTTGGCGATTTCTATGGGATACATTTCTTTTTTTGAGAGTATAGTGAGGATTTTCCAGCTAAGGTTGCCCAGTATCATTTTTAGTTTTTGGGAGTCGGTTAGGATGCTTATTTCTTTTACTTCTTGGGTGTTGTCGTGGTTTTGGAGGAGAAGTTTCCTTTCCATGTTGTTCGTTATGATTAGGCAGTAGTACTATAAAAAATTTATTTGTAGTGGTTCAAAAACTGGTCAAAACTCAGTTTGCAAGCTTCTGTTTACATGCAAATTGATGATAACTATTAAAAAAAACTTTTTATTAGTCAAACTAGTATATTAAAAATCCTTATTAACAAAACTCAAACTTCATAAGACATCAACATAGTTATCACTCGAAGGCATAAACAAATGTGTGGAATATTTGGCTGTATCTTAAAAGAAGGAAACGCTGCACCCCTCATCCATTCCTCGCTAAAACATCTAGAATATCGAGGCTACGATTCAGTCGGCATAGCAACAATCTCAAACGGAAAAATCTTCATAAAAAAAGACGCGGGCAAAATAGATGAAGTAGACAAAATCGTCAACCTCGACGACATGCCTGGCAGCATAGGCATCGGACACACCCGATGGGCAACCCACGGTGCACCCCTAAAAGTTAACTCTCACCCACACATGGACTGCAAAGGCGAAATAGCCGTTGTCCACAACGGAATTATAGAAAACTTCATGGAACTCAAGACTGAGCTGGAAAACCTCGGCCACAAGTTTCTTTCAAAAACAGACACCGAAGTTATGCCTCATCTAATTGAGGAAACCCTCAAACAAAACCCCAAACTTAGCCTTCAACAGGCAGTGATAGAAAGCCTCAAGCGAATTGAAGGATCATACGCGTTCGCCATAATCTCCACACGCGAACCTGAAAAGATAATCTGCGCTCGAAACGAAAGCCCTTTGGTTTTAGGAATCAACGACAAAGGCATTTTCTGCGCCAGTGATATTCCAGCGTTTTTGGAAGTCACGAACAAAGCCGTCATGATAAACAATTGTGAACTCGTAATTCTCACTGCAGGCGGCTACGAAATCCGAAGAATCCCCGATAACAGCCTTGTTAAACGTGATCCTATAATTGTGGAGTGGACCGCAGAGATGGCGGTAAAACATGGTTATCCACACTTTATGATTAAAGAAATCCATGAACAACCCGAAACTCTGCGCAACACTCTGCGCATTCAGGATCATTACTTGGATTTGCTGGCTACTTTTCTTGACCGAGCCAATGAAGTGTTTTTAGTTGCCTGCGGAACAAGCTACCATGCATGCCTGGCAGCGTCCTACATGTTTTCTAAACTGGCGTTCTTACCAACTTATCCAGTCTATGCTTCTGAGTTTTTGGAGCAATGCGGCAAATCCGTCAGCATCGACAGCACCATCTTAGCTGTGAGTCAATCAGGCGAAACCGCAGACACCATAGCCGCGGTAAGTTGTGCACAGCAACGTGCAGCAACCGTGTTAAGCTTAACTAACGTTATAGGCTCCACTATGACGAGGATTTCCCGAGTCTACATTGGCACACAGGCAGGTCCAGAAATCGGTGTCGCCGCCACCAAAACGTTCACCTCTCAACTTTCTGTTTTAGCCCAACTCGCATTAAAATTGTCCAAGAAGCGGGGCAAGATATCTCAGGACGAAATGGATTGCCTAGAAGTGAATCTCAAAAAGATGCCTGAAGACGTCGAAACGATCGTTCGAACACAGGAAGAAAAGATTAAACAAATTGCAAAAAAGTACGCGGCTTCTAAAGTGTTCTTCTTCTTAGGAAGAGGCATCAGCACCGCTACTGCGTTTGAAGGCAGACTTAAACTAATGGAAATCGCGTACATCCCATCTATCGCGTTCCCGGCAGGTGAAAGCAAGCATGGTCCAATCAGTCTAATCGAAGAGGGCTTCCCAGTCGTATTCATTTGCCCCAGAGATGACACCCATAAAACGGTCATTGGCAACATCATGGAGATGAAAGCCCGTGGTGCCCACATAATCTCCGTTATCGAGGAAGGTGACGAAGAAATCAAGTCTTTGTCGGAAGATTACATCGAGGTACCTAAGGGCATTCCAAGTGTGCTCTCGCCGATTCCATTTGCGGTTCCGTTGCAGTTGCTGGCGTACTATGTGTCTTTGGAGAAAGGCGTTAACCCTGACATGCCAAGAAACCTGGCAAAATCAGTTACTGTAAAGTAACTTTTATTTTCCTTTCTTAGCTAAATGTTCAACTGGGTAGAGCTATGAGTGATATCCTAAACCAACGAGTAATCTTAAGCACATCATTACTCAAAGCTTGTGCCACTTGCGGACACCCCAGATGAACTCACTCCCAAGACCGACAATGCACCATTAAAGGTTGCACCTGCCAAAGATTCACCCAGTAAATTGGTTTAACCAAACCATTTTTCTAGCGAAACCTTTCCCTTCTGCTTCTTACTGCCCGCTGTCATACGTTCAAGGGATTTTTTGATTCGATCCTCGCCGAACTCTTTCTCCTTACACATAAACTCGATTAAGCTTGATTCATTTGGTTCTTTCCATTCAATTTTGTAGTTGTCTGTTACTTTTGGGCAAAGGAAAATTTGCTGGATTTCTTCTATCTTGTCGGCGAAATTTATATTTTCTATATGTGGCAAAGCGTTCTTCAAAGTACCGTACTGCTTTATGAGTTTGAGCGCGGTTTTTGGTCCTATCCCCTTAACGCCGTCAGGATTAAAGTCAGTGCCAATTAAGATGCCGACATCAATCAGTTGTTCGCGGGTTAACCCACATTCATGGAGCGTTTTAGGTAGCTCAACAACTTCAGGCACAACCTCAATTGTGACGTTTCCTCTCTTCCTTCTCCCAGAAATAGTCACGTTTCTAAGCAGCTTGCAAGCCCCAAAAAGTAGACTATCATAATCTTGGCTTGCACAATAGTCTGCGTCGCCTTTTATGTTCATGTGTGCTGCTTGAGCTTCACCTTCACCGGGGGCTTGAACCCAAGGCAATCCCATGAGCCCCAAGAGTTTCTGGCTGTCATCTAACATGTAATCTTTCATACTTGTTGATGCTTGAGCGTACATGAACATTTTTTCTGTGTCGCCTTTTTCCGCCGCTTTGGCGTAGCTTGCGACTGCTTGAACTTTGACTTGTTTTCGTCGCTCGATTTCCGACGCTTTTAAAGCTGGGGATTCGCCGTCGAAAACGTAGATTGGTTTTATGCCCATTTCGATCAAGTTGCTTGTTCGATAGAATAAACCACTAAGGTGGCTTGTGATTTTTCCTGTACTGTCTTTGAGAGGGGTACCATCTGGTTGGCGGATAATACTGAGGAACTGGTAGATGGCGTTGTAAGCGTCGATGGCGATGACTTTGCCGCCTAAATCCTCGAGTTTAACAGGAGTTTTTGGTATGAGATCTTTGAAGTTTACGCCCAAAACGATTCCACAAATAAAGATAGGCAAGAAACCAACTTAATAAATTTACGAAGAGACTAAAATTTCAGCATATTCGGGTTCTAATGTCAATCATTGCAAAAAGCTGTATAGGGGTAAGTCATAATGGCGCTTTTTCAAGCCAATAGCACATCAAGGTTTTAAGCCGTTTATGGAACGAATTGTTTTCTCGGCGGTGGATGCGCTGAAGAGTAAGTCATCAATAGTAGCGATGAAAGTGGCAAGTTTGCCCTCGCATTCAATGTGGGTCACCACTTTGTTGTTTTCCCGCTCAGTTTTAATATTCAAGCCAATGGGGGTTTTGAAGTTGTCAGGCGAAACCGCTTCTGCAACGGCTTTAGCTGTTTTCTGGTCTTCATATTCAAGCGTGACTGTTGCTTCCAAGCTTCTCACCCTTCAATTGACGCCCAACCATCTCGTCAGCTGTTTTGATGAAAGAATCAAGCTTATCCAAGGGCACCTGTGCGCCTGCAGCAATATTGTGCCCTCCACCTTTACCACCGTTTGATTCTGAAGCTAACCGCATCACGTCACCAAGGTTGACGCCTTTCCGTAGTGCTGCCTCTGTAGTTCTTCCTGAGAACTTTGCGGCTTTTTCTGCTTCTATGTTGGCGAATGCTAAGAGCGGCTTTTCGTTGTTTGCAAGGCTCGCAACGATTATAGAGGAGACGGTACCGATGATTTTTTCGTTGATAAAGTTCTCGCCGTAAATAACATAGATGTTTTGGAGTTCACGCATTCGTTCGGGTTTTTCAGCTACCCAGCCGAGGTATTTGTTGATGTTTTTGCGGTAGTCTTCGAGAATTTTGTTGGATTCCTCCAAGGCGGCTTTGCGGTCGCCCATACAAATGGCGATGCCAAGGCTCGGACGGTCCATGCGTCCCGCTGAATTCAAAACCACAGCGAATTCTCGTCCATCTCTAAGAGCCGTGTTTGGTTCCTCTTTAGTTAAAACATATATGTAGCCAATTATGTCCTCGACTGCTAAATGTAGTCCCTTAGACATCAGGTAATCGGCTAAACCGGAGCACAGCCGTGTCTTCTCTTCAGGGGATAGGTCACTGAGACTTCGCGGTTTGTCTCCCAGTTTGGTTGGAATTTTCAATGTATCCTCAAGAAAATTAATCGTTTGAGTTTCTTGTCCGCTTAATCCCGGAATAAATGGGTTAGTTGTAGTCACTATCATCTTGTAGAGCGGTCTCGTTTCTCGGCCAAAGAACATCAAGTCTTTTTCGACTTTGAGCAGAGCCAGTGGCTACCGCATCTTTTACGATTATTTCGTTTAGGCTTCGCATGCTACGTTGTTCATACTTATCTTGCATATCACCCAACGCGCCAACCAAAGCTATGGACGCCAAATCCATATTCGTTGCGTTTACTGCTTTAGCTGCAAAATACGCCACACCTGAACCGCTAACATCCGTCGCCCCATCAATACCAAACAAAGTGCGGATTCACTTGGGTGAAGTTTGAGTTTGCGACTTTGCTATTTACTTGGTGATGATCAAGAATTACGACTTTGAAGTTTGGGATTTTCTCGTTGAGTAGGTCAAGGTAGCCGCTTCCAAAATCGGTTAGAATTACTAGTTGTGGTTTGTCGGCGATGACTTCGCCGATGATTTTCTCATCCACCCACTGCATCACTCGTATGCGGAAACGGGCGTCGAGTCGACTGAGCATCTTCCCCATAACGCCTGCTGCTGCAACCCCATCGGCATCTAAATGAGAAAAGACAAGAATAAAACCGTCTTTTTTGATTGTTTCCAGAATTACCTTTGCTGCTTCGTTTGCAGCCGCTAAGAAGCCTTCAATGTTTTGATGTGGTTGTGCAGCCATGCCCGATTCACTTCTTCGAGCTAAAAGGCGATAATTGGATTTAAAGCTGGCGCATCAAGAACCAATAAAAAGTAAAATTAAAAGAAGAAAAGTTTAGGTTACGGAAGCGATTTTTGGCACGTACTTCCAGTTTTTGCGACGACGCCTTCACGTTTGTAGTAGCGGCTGAGCTTATGGATTTGGGCTTCAATGATTTGCATGTTCCGTTTGTTATGAAGGTCTTTCTTGTTTTTGTCCATGTGGACGGCGAGGCTTTGTGCTTTTTTCATGAGGTTGGATAGATCTTCAGGCATCGTTGGAGCTAAGTTTGCGGCTTTTAACGTGTCGCTTATGCTCTTGCCTGTGATGGGTTTTACGAGTGGAATTGCGTATTGGTCACGTAGGATTGTGCCTATGCTGCTGAGTGAGTGGCCTTCTTTAGCCAGTTTAATTATGAATGATTCTACTTCTTCAGGCTGATATTTGCACCAGCTTGGAGGGCGCCTGCTGACAGGACGCATCGAATGGGATTTCCCTTTTTCTTGCTTTGGCATGCTTACACCTTAAACTGCACCACTATCCACACCCAACGAATATTTAAAAGTAATCCCTTTGATAAGAAAAATAAGAAAAATGATAGTTCTTTATTGTGCGCTTCTTTGATTTCTTCCTGCGAGATACACCAAGAACCTGCAATCAATGATAAGCCAATTAGCATGATTATTGCTGACCAGAACTGGAACCACCCGTTAAGCGTACCAGCTAACAGGAAAATGTTCGCCATAACTGCGGCGCCCAGCCAGAAAATCAAGTTGCCCAAGGTTTCAGCTATCCGCCTAATCGGCGATTTCACCGCTAACCTTAGTGCTAAGATAACAATCTGTAATATTCCAACGCCTAAAAGGAAATTCATAACAGCTGTATAGAAAGTTATGTGTTCGGCTAGGGTGTGCTGGCGCAAGCAAATATATGGAGTTTGAGCTTCCAGAGGGATAGGTTTTTGTAGTTATGTCTGACCAGAAAATGTTTGTCCGTTCTGTTATGTTACCGGGGTTACCGCTATTACCAAGCCCAATATGATGAAGAATCCGCCTATGGCTAAGGCTGTGATTAAGGCTTCATATGGAGACCTGTTTCTTGCGGCACTTCGAATCATATTATTCCGCTCTTTCTATTCAATTCTGTTTATGCAACAATAGCAATATAAAATTTTGTTTTGTTGCAATTGAGGCTTTGACTTAGTGTTTCGTATACCATTCCGCGAAATTAAGGATAGCCATTGCCCTGTGCGAGTAACCGTTCTTTTCCGCGATTGTCATTTCCGCAAACGTTTTTTTGCTTCCCTTTGGCTGGAATATGGGGTCAAAACCGAAGCCTGACTTGCCCTGCTCTTTTCGCTCAGCTAAGGCTATTTCTCCTTTGGATTCACCGTCGAAGCATTTGGGTTCGCATTGGGTTTGGTCGTCGCAGTAGGCTATGACGGATTGGAATTTGGCTTTCCTATCGTCGTGGTTTTCCATTAGTTTTAGGATACCGATGTTATGGAGGGTTTTGTAAACGTAGGCGGCGTATGGTCCAGGGAACCCTTCTAAAGCATCTATGAATAAGCCTGCGTCCTCAACAAAAATAGGCAGGCGACACCGCTTGTACGCATAAATGGCGCTCGTTTGGGCTATGTCTTTTAGTGTATCGCTCTGTATCTCATCGCCCTTCAGCCGTAGCATACCGACTGCAATGCCGAATTGCCCCAAAATATTTCGTGCCTCGTTAAACTTGTTGATGTTGCCAGTTGCAAAAAAGACGACTTTACGCTTTGGAATTTGGCATTGATTATTGTTTTCGTTCTTCGACATAACGTCCACGCTTCTCTATTTCCCTAATTTTCTCATAAACCTTTTCCGCAACCTGGACCCCTAAAACCGAGGTATAACCGCATAACACGCTTTGGAGACATTCTTCCCAGAACTGATAATGGGTGCTTTGCAAAGCTCGCTTTAGCAAATGCAAATCTACTCCTTGCGCTTCAAGTTCACTGTTTTTTTCTCCCAAACCAAAATCGATAAAGAAGACTTTACCGTTTGGGTTTAGAATCATGTTGGAGGTTGTTAGGTCGCCGTGGATTAACCCGTGACTGTGCAGTTGAGCGATGTATTCGCCGATTTTGACGCATAATTCATGGCGTTCTGGCTTTGTAACTTTATTTAAAACTTGTTTTAATTGTTGGCCTTCAATGTACTCCATAATAATTGTGGATTGGGGCACATTAACCATGTAAATCAAGGGTGTTGCTACTCCAGCTGTTTTGGCTTCATGCATCAATTGAGGCTCATGTACCGTACGGTAACTCCTAATTTGCAAGTCCAAGGATTCAGGGCGGTATTTTTTTGGAATTCTTAATTTGATGATTACTTTTCGTTGATGCCAATCAGCAAGGAAAAGGCTAGCCTCTGCTCCTTTCTTGAGCAGCTTTGTGCTGTCTATTTTATCTATAGTATCCATGGCACATCTACCTTGTCTACTCGCCAACGCAACTTTACGTAACTCTTGTCGATGGGTATAACTAATCCATGCCGATATGCTAAGGTTCCTGTCCAAGCAATCATAGCTCCGTTATCAGTTGCAAACTCGAGGGGAACTACGTTGAATTTTGCTTCATGCTCTTCTGCAATTATGGCAAGCATGGATTGCAACCGTTTGTTAGCAGCTACACCACCAGTCAACAAAACCTCCTTTTTCTCGGTATGCGCTAATGCCCGCTCGGTAACTTCAGTAACCATAGAGAAAGCGTGTTCCTGTAAACTATAACAGACGTCCTCAAGTGTGCAATCACCCTTCTTTAAAGTAGCTGTGGCCGCTGTTAACAAACCGCTAAGCGACAAATCCATACCTTTCACCACATAAGGTAAAGAAACCAGCTTTCCACCCTTAGCTGCCAACAACTCCACGGCAGCGCCAAGCGGCAAACCCTTCTTGTGTTTAAGCCCTGCTTCACGCGCAAAAACGTCAAGGCAATTTCCAAGAGCAATATCCAGAGTTTCGCCAAAGACTCTGTAACGTCCCGATTCAAAAGCTGTGACCATAGTGTTACCTCCTGAAGCGTAGAGTGTAACGGGGTCTTGGGCACCTGTTTTTAATTTTCCAATTTCAATATGTGCAACCGAATGGTTTACGCCGACAAGCGGAACCTCAAGGTACGAAGCCAAAGCCCGAGAAACGGTGGCTCCTGTACGTAAGCTAGGTCCTAAACCTGGACCTTGAGAAAAAGCAATAACTAACAATTCACTGGGCTTGATGCCAGCTTTTGACAGAGCATCTTTCAGTACTTTGTCTGCAACTTCAGCATGGTGACGCGCCGCTTCACGAGGGTGAATGCCTCCTTCCAAGGGAATGTAGCTATCAGATTTGTTAGCTAAGATCTCTCCATTGAACGTGGCGATTCCAACTCCGAAGTCGTCCGCTGAAGATTCAATCCCTAAACAGTATTTTCCTAAATCATCTTTCTTGGTTTTCCTCATGGCATTCCACATTTAAGTAGAGATACATATTTTTATGTGAATCCAACGCATATATTACTTAATTATTTCGGAATTGATTTAGATGCCAAAGCGTAATGACCTTGAACAGAAAGCACTCCATTATGTCGTCGGTACGGGCTATCAGGGTGTGCTGCAATCAGATTTATGGCGTGAACTCGGCGCAAGCAGCCGCGAAGGCTCACGCGTCTCAATTAAACTGGAAGAGAAGGGGCTTATTCGTAGAGAAAAAGAACTTCAAGAAGGCAGATGGACCTACAGGCTCTACCCCAAAAGGTTGCCTGCATCCATAGAAACCATTGTAGATTGCCCATGCCTACTGTGCCCAGACAATGCACGATGCGACCCAACAACCGCTCTTTCCCCGAAAAGCTGCCCCAAACTAACTGATTGGATTCTTAACTTAGGAAAACCACTAGCACCAATAGCAGATGTTCCTGAAGATCCAAGCGCACCAACACCAGAGCCGAATATAACTGAGGATGAGTCCATTGACGAAAGCTTGGATACGTGAAAGAAAAAACGAATACTATTACAAAAAAGCTAAAGAAGAAAACTATCGCAGTCGTTCCACATACAAACTCATTCAAGCAAACGAAAAATACGGTTTCATTAAACTACGCGATGTAGTTGTTGATTTAGGAGCTGCTCCGGGCGGCTGGATTCAAGCTGCAAGAAAAGTCGCCTGCAAAAACGGCTTCGTTTTGGGAGTGGATTTGAAACCAATTGAACCATTCACTCAAGTGTATATTCGTACAATCATCGCTGACTTCAATGAACCAGGCATAGTTGACCAAATCATGTCTTTTCTGCCTCGCAAAGCAGACGTCGTTCTTTGCGACGCCGCACCAAACATCACAGGCGTTTGGGAAGTCGACCACGCCAGACAAATCGACTTAGCAGAAAAAGCCCTAGAAATTGCCCAATGCATTCTTAGACCCAACGGAAACTTCTTTGTAAAAGTCTTCGAAGGCGACTTACTAAACGATTTCATTGAGTCCGTAAAGCCTCTTTTTGAAACTGTTAAGATGGTGAAGCCCCAGGCAAGTCGGCAGAAAAGCTCAGAAATGTATCTCTTAGCTTTGGGTTTAAAGACAGCACGTGAATGTACTGAGGAAAACTAATTTCCTCCTTAACTTACCCTATTTTGGTGCGAATATTTTGCCAATCCTGAGGAAAAGCACATGAGAAATCAAAGGTTTTCACGGAATAGATTTGTAGACTTTTGGCAAAGAGAGCACAATATCCGTGGATTTAACACAGGTAACCAACAGGTTCTAACAAAGGTTAAATTATAAGAAACCTTAAACCCTATTACATGAAGTTTTTGTGCTCTAAAAATTGAGCCAAAAAACATCAAGAAGGCCTAACTGAATGAACATTAATCTTCCAATTTGGAAAAATGCTTCATCTAAGCGCAAAAGGATCTACTCAACGCTTTTCATATTCATAATAGCCGTGTTAGTAACCATAGTTGGTGTGCTTGTTCCACTCAGTCCGCAAGAAGAACAATTGGTAAATGATCAAGTAAACCAAACCCTTATTCAAGGTACAGCAAACAACAATTTGGCACCTAGTATTTTCTTAAACAACTTTTTGCTTTGCCTAGCCATGTTTATTCCCCTCGCCGGATTGCCAATAGGTCTATTCATTATGTTTAGCTCGGGTCAAGCGTTCAGAGCGATATTTGACATCGTGACCGCGAGTGGAGTTTCAAGTGCAACTTCCCAGAATATATCCGCATCCACGGCAAGCTTGGTACTGATTCTGATAGTATTTACGTTCTTGTTCGAATTCGTTTCATACTCAATAGGGATGACAGAGAGCATATGGCTATTTCGCAGATTAACGCAGCGTCGGTGGCGTGAACTCAAAACAACCCTGATATTAATCGGAGTCGTTGCACTGTTGCTAACACTTGGAGCAATAGTTGAAACTTGGGCATTATCAATCCCACTCTAAGCTAAGGGTATCTTGGTTTCATTATTTTTAAGTTGATAATTCATACAATGTCTTTACATTTAGCAAATCAATTTTTCAAGGATTAATTCTTCAAGATGTGAGTTACGTTTTTAAGAGACTTTCGAAGGCTTAATTTTAAGATCATATTAAATTAAGGATAGTTGTCATGACACTTGATTTGTCTTTTTGGACGAACGCTTCGCTAAGACGAAAGCGAATCTATTCAATAATGGCTGTTTTCATAGTAGCCTTCATAATTACAATAATTGGAAGTTACATACCGCTCAGTTCACAAGATGCATTAACCCTAAGCAATCAGGTTAATCAAACATTAAATGCGAATAGAGCAAGCAGTACATTGACTCAAGCCATTTTCTTAAACAACTTCTCCATATGCCTATTAATGTTTATACCAATAGCCGGAGCTGCATTGGGAATGTTCATACTCTTTGACACAGGCTTAGCGCTTGGCGCCATCGCCACCACGCAAGGCTACCCCGTATGGCTAGGGCTTGCAAGCTTAGTGGTTACGCCAGTATTCTGGGTAGAATTCGCAGCCTATTCAATCGCCATGGCGGAAAGCATTTGGTTATTCCGCAGATTAACCCAGAAACGTTGGAGAAATCTAAAATGGACGGCAATATTCATCGGAACTTGCACAGGTTTACTTGCCATAGGCGCCGTAGTAGAGGTATGGATTATAACCGTTTTAGGATAAACGCAGCTTGCAAGCTACAAATGTTGATTAATTAACCTTGCTAGATCTATAATGGTCAAATCGCAATTGCATTTGGGGCAGGTCTTTTGCGGTTCGTGTTTTGCGCCAATCTTCAACTGTTCTCCGCAGTGACAACAGTAATAGGTTAATGCTTCGCCTCTTTCGTCCAACTGCTTAACAAGCTCATTAACGTCATTTGAGGGGGGAGGTAGATTTTTTGCTTTTTCGCGGGTTTCCTGAGCTTTTTGGGTCATGCCAAGCTTTTCGTATTCTTTTGCTGCATTCTCAAAACGTCCTGACATTTCCAACTTTTTAATTCGCGCTTTCGCCATGGTTTCTGGGTCTGCGCTGGTAGTAAAGTAGTTGCAGCTTGCGCTTTTAACGTAGGGCTCTTCTAATTCAGTGTTAAAAAGTTCACAAACGCTGACGTTGAAAAAGACACATGCTAAGCAACTGTTTTTCCTGTAGGCTTCGTCTAGTTTTCTATAGCAGGTTGGGCAAGCTTCTACTTGTTTTCCATCTTTAACAGTGTATAGTGGGATTCCTCTGAATGTTTCACCGCAAACTTGGCAAACAGACTTTGTCATTTAAATCAGAAAAGACTGGGGTACGGAATCATATTTGTGTTTGCTAAAAATATCTTGTTTTTCAGGGTGAAAATTATCTTTGAAAGCCGGGTTTTACTGCGGCTTGACTATTTCCAAGCTTATATCTAGTGATTTAACGCTGTGAGTCAACTCGCCCATACTTATGATGTCAACTTGGGCCAAAGCATATTCCAAGAAGGTTTTCGGCATTTATTCCACCGCTCACTTCAAGGAGCACTTTGCTAAACCCAGCCTTCCTGAGCACTTCAGCTGCAGCCTTGGCTTGTTTGGGAGAAAAATTATCCAGCATAATGATGTCGGCGCCGACTTTTGCTGCAATGAAAGCATCCTCAACATTTGTCACTTCAACTTCGATTTTTTTGGTAAACGAAGAATTAGCCTTAGCCCTCTTGACAGCTTCCTCAACGCTTCCAACAATCGACGAGATGGTTATCTTTAATCAAAACCATGTCGTCCAAATGCAATCTGTGTGGGTCACCGCCGCCAATGCTCACGGCTTTTTTGTCGAAATAGAGCAGTCCAGGTGCGGATTTGCGTGTTGCAGCAATTTTCGCTTTCACGTTTGCCTTCTCGAGTTTCTCAGTTAAGCTTCGTGTTTTGGTTGCGATGCCGCTCATCCGCGAAAGAAGATTAAGCATTGTTCGCTCAACGGACAGGATTGTTTGGGCGTCTCCTGAAATTTGGATTAGGACTTGTTTGTTCTTGATTTTTTCTCCATCAGCAACCTTGGCTTTAACGGTGAGCCCTAAGTACTCGGCAAGAAATGTGGCTTCTTCGATTCCAGCTGCGACTCCATCTTCTTTGGCTATCACCTCTGCTTTAACAGTTAAATTCGCTGGAATAACCGCTGCCGCAGTTACGTCTCCCTGTCCGATGTCGTCGGCGAGGATTTGCTTGAGCTTTTCCTCCACAATTCTTCTTGGAACAAACATACCTTCTATTGTTGGCACGTCAGAGCTTAAATTGCTTGCTTTTTTCCTGTTTTAAGGGATAGTTCAAATATAATCTTGCACTAATCTGTAAGTTATATGCGACTGCTACTCAGCTGCTCCGAACTCGGATTAGGTCACGTTTCACGGATCATTCCGTTAGGGAAGCGGCTGGAGAAAAACGGTCATGAAATGTATTTTTTTTCAGGCGGCAAAGCATACGAGATGCTCCAAAAAGAGTTCAGTCACGTTTACAAGTGCACAGCCGATTCTCATGGTATGAAAACGCGCATGGCATAATCACCTCTGCCTCACTCGCTCAACCTGTTGTTTCCGCTTCCACTCTTTAACATGGAGCAGAACAGGTTTGAAATGAAAAAATCCAACGCCATGGAAACCATCTACCGCTACTATGATTTAAGAGAAAACCTACATGACATTGCACCAGACATTCTCATCGCTGACGGCGACATAAACGCCCTTCGGCTTGCACAAAGATGGAAAATTCCCTCAGTCTACATCGCCAACATGATAAGACCAAGCTACGGGTTCTCAGCTTTTCTAAGTCCCGGCGAACGTGTAGTTGAACGATATGTGAAGAATGCTCAAAAATCATAATTCCCGACAACCCACCGCCCTACACTGTATCCGAATATAGCATTGGCAACTTGGATAATGTGGGATTAAACGGAAAAGTTGAGTATGTAGGAAGTTTCGTTGACACTTCACCCTGTCAGGGGTTCGCAAGAACACATTTTTGCCCCAATAAGCGGACCAGTCGGAACAAGAGCAAAACTAATAAAAACACTTATTCCCGTGCTTGAAAAACTAAAAACCAAATGCATCATTAGCTTAGGCACCCCGGGAAAGAAAGCTTCAGCGAAAATTGGCAACTGCGAACTCCACACTTGGCTCTCCACAGAAGAACGGGCAGAAGCCATGAAAAACGCTAAATTCGTAATCTTCAGCGGCGGCCACGCAACATGCTTTGAAACCATCAAGTATGCTAAACCAAGCATCTGCATCCCACGCAGCCTGAACAGTTAGGCAACGCAGCTAAACTTCAAGACTTAAACTGCTCCATAACCGTCAAAAACAGAAAACAACTCGAAAAAGCCATTGAAAAAATGGAAACTGAAAAAGAAACCTACGACAGAAACGTGGCTGCTTTAAACGAGTTTTCTAACAGGTTTAAGGGGTTAGATAGGGCAGTTTCAATCGTGGAAACCCTGCTGGATTAGGTTTGTTTGGTTAGGTTTAGGCGTTTGACTTCGCCGTTTGGTGTTTCTTCGTCAAAAATGATGGCTTTGAACTTGTAGATTTTTGCGTCTTTTGTTAACCAAGTGTCTGGAGGCAAACCTGCTTTCATGCAGCATTGGCAGAGAAATTCTTCTTCGCACCATCCCCATTCCACAGGCACCTGCGGCAAAAGCAGCCCTTTGTAGGGACCTCGTTCAACGATTAAGCCGTCTTCGCCAACTTTGATTTTGCTCAAGTATTCTTTTGGGTTTTTAACTTCTACGGGTTCGGGCGGCGTTAACACGCTGACTTCAAAAACAACCTTTCCCAGCTCTTCGAGGGATAAGGGTTCAAACCGTGGGTCCTCTGTTGCAGCGTTTACGGCGTTGTCAATCACTGCCTCCACAAGTGGGCTTGTGGGGTAGGGGTAGCCGATGCAGCCGCGGAGTTCCTTCTCGCCATGCCTGAGGCTGTTTATGGTTACGAAAACGCCGCAGTGCTCAAAGAGTTTTTTGGGTGTTTCCTTGGGCGGTTTTGGAGCTTTTGCCAGTTTCCAAATACTGTTTTACTGTGTTTCGTGCTAGTTGATTAGAAATTTTCCTTCTTCATCTGGGTTAGTTCAAACGACATAACATTCCTTCCTATGCTCTGCTCAACCACTCAAATTAAACTAAAAAATATTAAAAATAAAGTTGGTTAAAACTTTATGGATTCTTCAGTGACGCCTTCCTTAGTTATAATAAGGAAGTCTATTCCGTCGCCGCTCATGGAATCTCTGCTAACAGCAGACTTTATCGACCGCGTAACAAGTTCTTTTGCTTCTTCGGCACTCATCGTTTCTTTGTAGCCTTCTTCAAGAACACCCATGGCGATTTCTGTTCCTGAACCCACAACCGCGTATTTGTCAGGGATCAATGAGCCTAAAACGTCAAGCACATAAGAGTGATGCACCTTCATCATCTAAGCCGCCGACGATTGTTTGAGTGAACAATGGCGAGTATCGACGGTTGAAGAGTACGTTGGCTAAGAGTTTTGATGCTGAACGCACGCTGATTTTTCTTCCAACATCCATGCTGAAGAGGTTTGCTTGTGCCTGCATTTCTTTAGCGAGAATCTGCATGTCTCCAACGAGTCCTGCGCATGCGACGCCGATTTGGTCTGTTACTTTGAAGACTTTTTTGCCGCCTTTACTCATGATAAAGTTGCCGTATGTTACTCTTTTTTCTGAAGCTAAGATTACTCCGTCTTTGAAGATTGCGCCGACGGTTGTTGCGCCTGGCATCCATGCACCGCCCTGTTGAGCTTGGTTGCCTTGAGCTTGCTGCTGTTCCTGCGGCATCAGCTGGATTTGTGGAATATTCGGTAAAGTTGGTAATTGTGGTCCATAACCTTCCATAATTTTCGCCTTTTCTTGATATACACAAGACAAATTATTAAGGTTACTTATAACCATTATAGAGTAAGCGAAGTGGCTTGCATGAGTAAGTCTGAACCATTAAGGTGCCAAAAATGCGGCAAACCCATCGGTTACGTGTCGGTTGCCGCCAAAAGCTTCTTAGTAGCTAAACCTGCAGTGGACAACGTAAAGTTGGTTGCTACATGCATAGATTGCTCCAACGGAAATAGCTTTTACCGCAGAAACTTTTAACATGCACCCATTCCATCAAAATGAAGAGACAGCAGAATGATAGAAATCTACACGCAAAACATCGACGACACGTGGTTTGCAATCGCAATCAACAAGCAACAAATCGTAACATCATCTTTTGGAGCAGAACCAAAAAACAACCATAAACAACGTCTTAGGAAACGTACCTTTTAACGTGCCTTTTCAAGTTTTCCATGAACCCATAGCCTCCGCCAAAAACACTCTTGCAACTTTGAAATGCATCTACGACGGAAAAGAAGTCAAAACAACACCTGCCTTTGGCAACATCGCATCTGCCAGCTTACACCAAAAAAGTCCTAAAAACAACCTCGGCAATTCCGCTTGGCTATGTAACTTCTTACGGCGCAATAGCCAAAGCCGTCGGCGGCGGACCACAGAGCAGTCGGAAACATCATGGCATCCAACCCTTTTGCACCCATCGTTCCCTGCCACAGAGTTGTTAAAGCTGATTTTACGTTGGGCGGCTACGGGTTTGGCTTAAAAGTTAAGATGCAGTTGTTGAGGAAGAGAAAAACGAGGGTTTTCATTCTCAAAAAGAAATCGAAGTCAATGGTGGGCAACTCACGGTTTTTCCAGTTGAAAATGTTCTTAGAAACTTTGCTTAAAACAGTGTTTCGCAAATCATAAATGCAGGCGAGCCCCACTCAAAGCAAGTGAGCACCATGGTTAATCGAGGCCTCTATGTTGGAAGATTTCAGCCGTTCCATTTAGGACATTTAGACGCCATCAAGTATGCCCTAAAAGAGGTTGATGAATTAGTCATTGTCATTGGCAGCGCCCAGTACAGCCACAACACCAACAACCCGTTTACGGCAGGCGAAAGGCTTGTTATGGTTCGTCAGGCTCTGCTGGAGGCAGAGGTGGATTATTCTAAACTGTGGATTGTTCCAGTACCAGACGTTCACCTGCACATGCTATGGGTTAGCGCCGTCGAAGGCTACACACCAAAATTCAATGTCACTTTTCTCTAATGAACCTTTAACCAAGACGGCTTTTCATGGAAGCTGGCTACGAAGTCAAAACCATTCCTCTTGTTTGAAAGAAAAGTTTACATGTCAACTATCGTACGCGAAAAAATGATTAAAGACGACAGCTGGACAGAGCTTGTGCCCAAAAGCGTGGCTGACTTCATTTTGGAGATAGATGGGGTTAACAGGCTTAGAGACTTAGCGCGAACAGACAGGGTTAGTTAAACAACTATTTTTTCCTTTGAAGCTTGATGGTAAAAGCGCCAAGCCAACAAATAAACAGTGATTAAAACCAACAGTTCGCCAAATAAGATACAGTAAATCCGCCTGCAAAGCGAAAAAGTTTGCTGATGTGTGAAGCGTCACGGCAAGCAAGTAGTAGGGTAAGGGGTTCTTCTTAGCTATGCCGTAAGCGGTTATGGTTGCGCTGGAAGCATGAAAGATAATGCCTGGTATTCTGACAATAGGAGACTGCACCTACAAGGAAAACGTATTCACAAACTCTGCAACGCCAAAACCTAACCCAGTTAAAAGACCCAATGTTACAATTGACCGTTCTGTTTCGCCATGTCTGTAGAACAAGGGAAAAACTTTCGCTAATTCCTCTATGAAGGGAGCCAAAACAACGACAAGTACAAGCTGCAGAAAACCGAGCTGGGTACAAACGTTTCGAAGAAAGCTGCAAAAGGAATACTCACCAAAATTCCAGAAGCAAAAAAGAAAACTAATTCCCTTCGACTTGGTTTATGAAGCGGAATAACGCATTGGCGTGCGGGTTGATTTTCCATAAAATTAAGCTTCCTATAAAATAATGAACAATCACTTCCTTATCAGCGTTACCACGACATCTTAAAAGCCAGCAGTTATAGGTCGGAAGGCTTCATTATTTCCCTTAAAACCACTGTTGCGTAGGAGCCTCTAAGCAGCATGAAACTCACCTTTGCCTGGCACCCTTTGCCAGTCTGCATTCGCCGAAACACTTTGCAGTCTAAAGTCTTTGACTGGAGTAACAGCCGTGCGTAAACCGCCTTTTCCACCTGCCTTGATAACTCGTTAAAACGCAAGTTGTTGCATTTCGACTCCTTCTTGCTCAAGAACCTCATTTTCTATCTGCCCCATTATGCCTTGGGAAAGCTTCTGTTTTACTCCAAAAATCGGAAGAGCAACACGCAACCTTCCAGCCTTAACCTGAGCGTTAACTTCAGCCAAGTTTCTCAGCAGTTGCAATTTTAGCCACAGAAGTCAATGGTAACCCAGAACGCTCAACACCAACCACATAATCCCCCTCCACAGCCTCATTCAATGGCAAACCATGCTTAACGCGCTCGCTAAGAAAACGGTTAAACAGGTAGGACTGGTGGGCTTGAACAAAGAGCGCCTGAAGCTTAAGGGGCAAACTTTGGAAAGCTCCAACAAAATCGCCAGGATTATCGGCTAAATGGTTAAGCATTATTCTTTCAAAACGGAGTTGTTTGGGAAAATTCTCCTGTGCCTGCTTAAAATTTTTTGTTGTCTCCAGTTCTTGGCGGGCTTGCCTTGAAGCGGGATGCTCATGAACGCTTGGTTTAGCCAGAAAAAGCATCGCTGCCTCCTCAAAATCGCCTCGACAAGGGCTTTTCCAACTAAATGTGTTATGGGGCGTGTGGTTCCGAATCGTTGGTGCCCAAAAAAGTTTGGAATACCACCGATTTCATCGAGTTCCTGCATGGTTTGGGCGATGTTTTCTTTGACAGTTGCCTCTGAATCTCTTGATGGATTTTATGGTTATTGTGAAATTGTTGCCTAAAAGGTAAAACAGTGAGAGCATTTCTCGGACGTAGCCGACAGGGCGAACTTCCACGTCTTTAACGTCAACTTTTCGCAGCTTCTTCCATCGAAACGTTTTCTATTGTGATGTGCTG
Source organism: Candidatus Bathyarchaeota archaeon (assembly GCA_963741295.1). Taxonomy (GTDB): domain Archaea; phylum Thermoproteota; class Bathyarchaeia; order Bathyarchaeales; family Bathycorpusculaceae; genus Bathycorpusculum. The sequence continues at coordinate 50,347 of CAVUHI010000019.1, read as the reverse complement.
GGCGGTGACGGCTTTAGCGTCTTTGATTCCTGCAAACTGAACTCTCGCTTGGTCAATTCCTAACGACTTTGCTATGTTCTTGACAGCGATGAACGTGTCCCAGTTGCGCTTAACCAAAACACAAAGCAAAAACCGCTGCTTCTGAAGTGTTGAACCCAAAACCCTCTTTGGAACCTCTCCATTCACTGTGGCTTTGGAGCCATCCACAAGAACTTCTTCAACCACAAAATCGTCAACTGACTCCCGAATAACCCCGCCAACACCTTTAGTCTTGGTGGCGTAAACTTCGATGCCAAGCAACTTGTCAATTTCAGGAACAGACAAAAAATCGCCTAAAGCAACTTTAGTTTGCCAGTTAAACGGTCAATCATTCCTGATGGCGCAGGACCAATCCCCAAACAAGTAACTGTGCCTTCAGGAACCTCAGTTAAACCCCTATCAACAATCAACGCGTGCGGCAAACCCAAATCGGTCAGCAGCTTCTTCAAGTTCGCTGAGTTCTTTCTCGTCCGCAACTTTAACCGCGACTTTCTTTTGTCCCTCAAACATCCATGCTTCCCACCACTTCTTATGGTGAGCATAAGCATCTTGAGCTGAAGAAACCGCCGCGTGCCCAGCTTGCGCTGCAATTTTGCCTTTGCTCATCTGCAGGTCGGTTCGGAAAACGAGAACTTGCTTGTATTCAAATTCGCCCATTTGCTTTATCCCGTCTATAGGTTGGTATTGGAGATTTTAAGGGTTTGCAGACAAGTAAAGCAATCCAAAGTAAGCCAAAGCCGCAGCCATCGCAGGTTTTCTCATTGCTGTAAGCAACATTTTGCCTTGAAAATCAATCTCATCCACATCTCTCAATGCTTTGTCCACGCCCAATTTTCCGCAGACCCGCAGCATCTCATCTAATTTTCGTCTGATAGAGAATTGAGAAAACGTCTAAGCCGAAGCATGACAAGAAAATCAAAACTCAACAAATCATTGCATCTTTTCTGGTATTTCTGCAGGAAGTTAGATGAAACATCGCCTTGCTTAATGGCTTGGCTTGCAACTTCCGCTGCTTCTTTGGCGCATGTTAACCCGAAGATTACTCCGCCGCCAGTTGTGGGTTTGACCTGTGAAGCACAGTCGCCGACTGCAAGAAAACCATCGGCATAGGATCTGTTGATTGGTCCGCCCAAAGTGATGGCGTGGTAGCCGACCTGTGTTATTTTGGCTTTGCCAAGTTGTTTGGAAGCTACTGGATGCTTTGACATGAGTCTTTTTAGGTATTCTGCGTGGGTCTCCATGGTTTGTTGCTAAACCAACCTTCGCTGAGCCATCTGGTCTTGGGATGAGCCAACCATAAAAGCCAGGAGCATAAGCTTTGCCAAAATAAACTTCAACCGCGTCAAGCTCAACATCCTGCACACCGTCCACCTCTGCTTCAACCGCATAAACCAATCCGCTGGGCTTAAGCGCTTTTAATCCTGCTTGCCTTAGAAGCCTTGAGGACACTCCCTCAGCATCCAATACGATTTTACTTTAAATTTTCTCTTCGGCACCTGTCCCTTTGTTAATACGCCTTTTACTGCACCGTCTTTATCAGTAAAGATTGAACTCGAGAGTTTAAAACAAAGCTTGCTCCAGCCATCTGAGCTTTTTTAGCTAAGTATTGGTCAAACCGTGCCCTATTTAAGGCGGTTGTGACTGGACAGGAAAGCTTAAGCGAGAATTTGGTTCCAGCGGCGAGTAAAAGTTGGCGGCACAAAAAGTGTTCTCAACAATTCCCTTTGGAAGCGGATAAAGCCCCATGCTTCTTAGGCTTCGTATGCTAATGTGCCCAGCGCAGTGGGATGGCATAACCAATTGTGGGTGTTCTTCATAAACTGTGACTTTTACGCCTAGTTTTGCTAAGTGCAGGGCAGCGTAGGAACCGACTGGTCCACCTCCGACGACTATTGCATCTGCGAGTGGTTGAAGTTGTTTTGGGCGCCATCATCGTTATGCTATTGGATTTTTCGTTATATAAGGCAGCAGGGAAGCAACAGAAGCAGATATTTGAAAATAGTACCTAAAAGGTTAGGACAGTAATGCTGAAAATCTTAAATTCCATTAACATGTTAACTAAATTGTAAAAAATAGAAAGTATAGGAAAAAATGTTGGATTAATGTTGGTGAACTAATTCGATTCGGCGTTTACCGCGAGACATTGAGGAAGTGCGGATTTTGCCGCTTACCTCAAGTTTTAGAAGTATTTCGTTGAAGTCTTTGAAGCCTAAATCTTCGTACTCGTCTTTTAGCTGGTCAAAGAGGTCGTCGTCTGTTAAGTCGCCTTTCTTAGTTAAAACTTCCAATAGATAGAAGTAGGCTGGGCGTGTTTTCCAAGTTTTCATCTGCGGCATAAATGTTCCTTCCTATGCAACTGGCGTTTGTGGCTTTTGTACTTGTCGGATTTGCTGCATGAAGCTCTTGTACCATTTTTCCATGTCAGGAGTAATCGATGGACCCATCTCTTTTAGGGCATCCTGGAAATCCTTCATTGTAACTTCGGTTGAGTTAACGTTCTTTCGCAGTGCATGCATTGCGGCTTCTCGGCAGAGGGATTCTATGTCAGCGCCAGAATAGTACTTAGTTGCAATTGTAATCTGGTTCAAGTCTACATCTTTGCTGATTGGCATGCCTTTTGTGTAGATTTTGAGGATTTGCAAACGGCTTTTCTCATCAGGTTCAGGCACATAGATTAAACGGTCAAAGCGTCCAGGACGGAGAACTGCGGAATCAACCATGTCGGGACGGTTAGTAGCAGCGATAACTACGATATCTTGCAATGTGGTTATGCCATCCATCTCAGTTAGCAGTTGACTTATGACGCGTTCTGAAACGCCGCTGTCAGACATACCCATTCCACGTTTTGGTGTAAGTGAGTCGATTTCGTCGAGGAATACTACTGAGGGTGCTGCCATGCGGGCTTTACGGAAGACTTCGCGGATGGCTTTTTCTGATTCGCCAACCCATTTGCTGAACACTTCAGGTCCCTTAATGGATATGAAGTTAGCTTCGCTTTCAGTTGCTACCGCGCGTGCGAGCAAGGTTTTTCCGCAACCAGGTGGACCATAGAGCAAGATGCCTTTGGGCGGTCTTATTCCGAGTTTGGTGAATATTTCAGGAGTCTTTATCGGCCACTCCACGGCTTCAATGAGGTGTTGTTTTACGTCGTCGAGTCCTCCTGCATCTTCCCAGTGGACTGTTGTGACTTCAATGTAGACTTCTCGCATAGCTGTGGGTGTGACTTCTTTGTATGCACCAAGGAAATCATCCATTTTAACTTCCATCTTTTCCAAGACGGCGGGTGGAATGCGTTCTTCTTCAAGGTTAATCTGTGGCAGATATCTTCGGAGTGCTTTCATTGCGGTTTCTCTGCCAAGAGCGGATAAGTCAGCGCCTGTGTAGCCATGAGTCATGGCTGATAGTTTCGGGAAGTCAACATCTTCTGCAAGGGGCATACCGCGTGTGTGAATTTGGAGAACTTCGTAGCGTCCTTTCTTGTCTGGAACACCGATTTCTATTTCTCGGTCAAACCGTCCGGGTCTACGCAAGGCGGGTCAAGTGCGCCTGGTCGGTTAGTTGCGCCTATAACTATGACGTTTCCTCTTCCAGATAACCCATCCATCAATGCGAGAAGCTGAGCGACAACGCGTCTTTCCACTTCGCCTGTGACTTCTTCCCGTTTAGGCGCGATGGCGTCGAGTTCATCGACGAAGATTATGCTTGGAGCGTTCTGTTGGGCTTGCTGGAAAATCTCGCGTAAGCGTGCCTCTGATTCTCCGTAGAATTTACTCATGATTTCAGGGCCGTTGATAGAGTAGAAATTGGCTTCTGACTCATTAGCAACTGCTCGTGCAAGGAGAGTTTTGCCGCAGCCTGGTGGACCATGAAGTAGAACGCCTTTTGGAGGTTCAATGCCTAATCGTTGGAAAAGTTCAGGGTGACGAAGGGGCAACTCTACCATTTCGCGTACACGCTGGATTTCTACTTGGAGTCCTCCGATGTCTTCGTAGTTTGTTCTGGGTAAGCCTTTGCCTTCGGGCGCTGGCTCGTTTAAGATAGTCAGTCGAGTTTCAGCGGTTACTTTTATGATGCCGTGTGGACGAGTTTTTGAAACTGTGAAGGGGATAGCATGTCCTAGCATCATGACCAGGGTTGTGTCGCCTTCGACTAGGGTACGTTCCATAAGTCGGTTTTTAACGAAGTTTGTGAAGTCTTCATCCACGTTTAAACGCATATCCACTGGCGCAAGAGTTATTGCCAGGGCAGTTTTGACTTTTGCAGGTCGTATAACAACGTATTCGTTTATGGCCACTCCGCTGTTTTTGCGTGTGAAGCCATCGATGCGGATTATGTCGCGGTTCTGGTCTTCGCTGTAGGCTGGCCAAGCAATCGCCTGAGTTGTACGTTTGTTGACGATTTCAATTACGTCTCCAGCGCTTATTCCCAGTTTCTGCATTGTTCGCTGGTCAATTCTGGCGATTCCTCTGCCGACATCTCTTTGCCGTGCGTCTCCAACGCGAAGTTGTACTTCACTCATGTAAAATTTCTCCTAAATAATCCTGACTTGCTGCTTTTGGGATGTGTGTTTGAAAAAGCATCCATCCCTATATAAACTTTAAAGCGTAAACGTGAATACTCTCAAGAACATATTAATGGGGAGAAACAAAGAAAATTAAGGTTTAATTGTTAATCGCGGCTTGTTCTGCGTATCTGAAATGTTTGTGCTTGGCTTACACCGGGGATTTTTGCGAGTTTTTCTTCGAATTCATCAACTAAACCGGATTTGTCTTCTGGATATCTTATTTGAACAAGGAGAGCTACGAGTCCAAAAGCTACTGGTTCTTCCCCGTAACCCTCTATCTTGGCGAATTCAGGCAGAGCTGCTTTGATTTTTCTTTTAAGCTCGTCAAAGCTTGGAACAATATCTTCGGGAAAAACCTTGTAAGTTACAAGAACAGCGCCCATGCTTTTCGCCTTTTATGGTCCAGTGAACCCGCATTTGGGGCATTTGTAAAGGCGGCCGAATTTGCGGCATTTGCCATCTCGTTTAATCTGGATTTCTCCGCACTGTGGACACAGGAACTTTGTGGATTCGCTGCCTGGTGGGATTGGTTTTCCGCAACTTGTGCATGTAACTAAAGACAATTTTTCTGACATAACCGTAACACTTCTTTGCCGTTCATATTGTTAGGGTTCCTTATATCTGCTATGCTCAAAAAATTGTTTTATCCAGTTAATCGGTTTGTTTTTGTCTGAAAAAACGTTAATTTCTTCTTACTTCTTTGATAGTTTCAGCAACAATTTGCTATTTAATCCCCAGTATGTTTGTGGCAAGGGTAAGTTTTTTGTGTCTAAGGCAAGTAAAAGTTGGGCGGTGTTAGGAAGATTTATTTTTTGGACTATCAAGTGTTCTGGTTACAGGTAACATACTTTGGCGCACATTAAAGTGACGAAACGTGCAAGCAACATCGAGTACGCTATACGCGACGTCATAGTTCATACTCAGGAGCTAATTAAGAGCGGCAAAAAAATCTTTTACTTAAACATCGGTGACCCTGCTGCCTTCGACTTCAAAACGCCCCAGTACGTGAAGGATGCTTTGTGCGCAGCAATCGACCATGACGACAACTACTATTCTGTTTCGGAAGGCAGACCTGAACTCCGTGAAGCTATTGTGCGTAAAGAAAAACGGGTCAACGATGTGGAAATAACTTCTGACAAAGTGATAGTCACCGAGGGTATTTCGGAGGGGATTCAGATGGTATTGGCGGCGCTGGTTGAAAGGGGCGACGAAATTCTCTTTCCAGGACCAACCTATCCACCCTACATTTCCTACACTAAATTCTTTGACGGTACCCCAGTTTCCTACGAAACCATCGAAGAGGAAGGCTGGGTTCCAAACATCGATGATTTACGCAGCAAAATCTCACCGAAAACCCGAGCTATCGTGATAACAAACCCCAACAATCCAACAGGCAGCGTATACAGCGAAAAATGCATCAAAGAAATGCTAGACATCGCGGGCGAACACAACTTACCTGTGCTAAGTGATGAGATTTATGACCAATTAACCTATGAGAAACCATTCGTCAGCACCGCACACTTATCCAAAGATGTTCCCGTGGTTGGGCTAAACGGGTTCTCCAAAGTCTATCAGATGACCGGCTGGCGCCTGGGCTACATGTATTTCAAGGGTGAAGGCAAGCAACTTGACGTGCTCCGCTTGGGCGTAGAGAAGCAATGCCGCATCCGCCTCTGCGCTAACACACCCGTCCAAATAGCTGGTGCAGCCGCGCTTAACGGTCCTCAAGACTTCGTCAAAGGCATCGTTGACAGACTAAGAGAACGCCGCGACTACGCCTTCAAACGCTTAAATGAGATCGAAGGCATAACCACCACTAAACCCGAAGGTGCCTTCTACATATTCCCTAAAATCGAGGGCATTGGCCAACGATGGAAAAACGACATGGAATTTGTAGTGGACCTGCTTAAACAAACTGGCGTTCTAATTGTGAACGGTTCAGGATTCGATCCCGTTTACGGCAAAGATCATGCCAGAATCGTTTTCCTGCCGCCGTGCGAGGAACTCGAAGAAGCATTTAACAGCCTAGAACAGTTCATGAAGAAGAAACAAAAGAAGGAAAGCCGCGGCCACGTAGGCTACGGTTAAAAATCTAGATTCTTGTGCCGCTTTTTGGGTTTTCGATTACTTTCTGGAACTCAGTCATCAACTTCTTAGTGAGTGGTCCAGGTTTGCCGTCGCCGATTGTGCGTTTATTGACTTCGCGGATGGGCACCATTTCCATAGCAGTGCCCGTGAAGAAGGCTTCGTCAGCAGTGAAGAGCATAAATGGTGTCAAGTTAGTAATAATAAGGTCTATGCCAAGTTTTCCACACAGTTCAGCAACAACATCTGCGGTGATGCCTGCAAGAGCGCCTGTTGAAGTAGGTGGAGTAAAGATTTCACCGTCTTTAACGATGAAGATGTTTTCTCCGACGCCTTCCGCTATGCAGCCGCTCGCTTCTAGGCAGATAGCTTCGTCCACCCCATTCGCGTTCGCCTCAATCTTTGCCAGCACGCTGTTTAGGTAATTGAGCGATTTGATTTCATGTGTAGTAGCGTCCACGGGGTTTCTGCGGACCCAGCTGAACATAGTGGTTATGCCGACTTCTTTGGCGTTGCCTGCTTTGATGTTGATGGTGTCTGTAATTATTATGATTGTGGGTTTGGGGCATTTACGCGGGTCCAATCCCAAATCGCCGACGCCTCTTGAGACGATTAAACGGATGTAGGAGTCATTCATGTTGTTTTTACGCAGGGTTTCAACGACAGCTTTTGTCATTTCTTCTTTAGTTAGAGGTATTTGGAGCATTATGGCGTGTGCACTGCGGTAGAGGCGGTCAATGTGCTCTTTTAATTTGAAGACTACGCCGTTGTATTCTCGGATGCCTTCAAAGACGCCGTCGCCATAGAGGAATCCATGGTCGTAGACGGAGATTTTAGCCTGTGATTTAGGGTAGAATTCGCCGTCTATGTATACTTGAAGTTCATTGGTCATTTGTTTTCCTCTTCTTGGATGACTGTTTCATATTGTCCAATTGTTTGATATAGTTTACGTCAACGATACATACGATTCATTTATTGCGGCTTTATTAACCGTGGAATTGCGGGCGCTTCGAGAGGTACATTGGTAGGGGCAGGGGCTTTGTAGGGTTTGCCAGCGATTTTCTCAGACACCTTCGTAATCAACTGCTCAGTGGTCAGGTTTTGCTGTTGACCTTTGAGTTCGCGTTCACGTACTGAGAGCATTCCTGATTCGATTTCTTTGTCGCCAACAACGATGATGTAGGGCACCCATTCCTGTTCAGCTTCACGGATTTTCTTCTGCAAAGTTGAGGCGGAATCGTCGATGTCTACTCGGATGCAGTGAGCACTGATTTGTTTGGCAAGCTCGTCCATCTTGTCGAGGAATTTATCTGAAATTGGAATCAGCCGCACTTGGGTTGGTGAGAGCCAAATCGGAAGCATCGGTGCTTTACCCGCCATCTGTTCACGGTAAGCCTTCTCTAGCAACGCATAGATGTCTCGTTCGATGGCGCCGCTTGGGCTGCAGTGCAGAATCAACGGATACTGTTTCTCGCCTTTTTCATCCACGAAAGTTATTTCGTAGCGTTTGGCGTTTTCAACGTCGATTTGGTCGGTGCTGAGTGCTGCGGCTTTATCTTGGTTGTCGATGAAGTTGAGGTCCCATTTCAACACGAAATAGAAGAATCGCTCGTTCCAAACTTCTGCCAAGATGGGTTTGCCAAAAGCCGTTGCCAATTCGGTTATGAAATCTTTGTGTTCTGCGTAAAAGTCTTTGGTAAAACGCATAGCAATCTCGTAATCATCCTTTACTAAGCCTATGTTGCTTAAGACGTCGATGCAGAGGTTGAATCGGATCATGAATTCTTTTTTGGCTTGTTCAAGGTCGGTGCAGAATGCGTGGCAGTCAGGCATTGTGAAAGCGCGTAGCCGTTTTAAGCCGACGACTTCGCCGCTTTTTTCTCGGCGGAAACTGTAGCGGGTGAGTTCGTAGAGTTTTATGGGCATTTGTTTGTAGCTGAATTGTGCGTCGTGTGCCATTAGGAATTGGCCAAAGCACGCAGCAAACCGCAGGAAAAGTTCTTTGTCCTCGGATTTGAGGACGTATTGGCGTGCTGGGAAACGGTTGAGGTAGCTTTTGAGGCTGGGATGGTTGAAGTCGTACATTATGGGGGTTTCGACTTCCATGCCGCCATAAGCTGCAACCTTTGCTGAGACGTATTGTTCGAGGAGCGATTTTATCATGCGTCCTTTTGGGTACCAGCGTATGTTGCCTGGATCGCTGCCTGGTTCATAATCGGCGATTTCCAGACGCTTCATGAGTGGAACGTGCGGAGGCATCACGGTAACCGCACGGGTTTTTTTGATTTCGTAATTGGAGAATTTCTGAAGGTTAGTATGTCCCTTGAACTTAAATTCTTCAATTGGCACGAGTGAGCCGTCGGTTTGGAGAATATGCCAGTAGGATTTCATGGTGTCTTCGGCTTTTAGGGCTGCGGAGACTGGTTCTTCCTCTTTTTTGGCTTCGCATGGAGCTGATACTTCAGTCCCAGCTGGTAACCGGTGCAGGGGTGTAGCTTCGTGCTTGCTCAGCTAACGGATGCCCTTTGATTGAGATTGTGAATTGTTTGTTCCAGCCAAACGGGGCACGGTAAGTTTCTATGCCCTTCTCTTTTGCGTAGGCTTCCATGTCCTTGATGATTTTCAAGTGCTTCTGACTGGCTGGGATAGGTTGCTGCTTAGGTGCGCGAATGGGTAGATTAGAATGCGGTTTACTTTGAGTTTACCCAAAAACGCCCGAACATCATTGATGGCTTTTTGTGCCATAGCAGAGTTGTCGCCTTCTTCTATAGCAGTGAATAAAACGACGACTTCTTCAACTCGGTTCTCAACTTTCTCCGCTTCTTCAGCTATGTTGATTTCTTTTTCGACAGGTTTGAAAACTATAAAGTTAGAATGTAACTGTAAAATTCGCATGACATTTGCCTCTTAACCGTAACGCCACTTGTCGAGGGTCTTGTCTTTCTTGGTTTTCTTCTTGTATTCTTTGTAGTGGTCTTTACAGAGGTAAGCACGTTTTTCGGCGCTGCCAACGTTTAATCCAGCAGCTTTAACTTTGTCAGCTGACAACGAACGCTCTGCGATTTTGCCGCAGACACTGCATTTTTCTCCTTTATCTATACGTCCCATAATCCACGCCTCTCAAGTTATTACTACGTACATACGCCATTATTGCTTAAGTTTCTTTTCATACAAAGCATTGGCTCTTCGATAAATCTCTTCTTTTTTGCCAAAATAAGTAGGACCAATGCCTTCGACGACACATGAAGCTGCGGCGGAGCCAACGCTGGCGCACCACAGAGATTCTTTTTGGTGAAGGTATTCAGTTAGGAAGCTGCCGATGAAGACGTCTCCTGCGCCTGTTGGATCAACAAGAACCTGCGAAGGACAAGCGTCAATATTGTATTGGGCGCCTTCGACCGAGAGTACGGAGCCTTTAGCGCCGAAGGTAACGATGACTGTTTCAACTCCAACATCATGAATTGCTTTTATTGCAGGCTTAAGTTCTGACTCGCCAGTTAAAGCGAAGATTTCATGTTTGTGAAGACTTGTAAATGTTGATTAAGCTGAATATTCGGTTGTCTACGCATGGGTTTTCGGTTACGTTTCCCGCTTCGTCGAAGCTTCGAAGTAAACCCTGAGGGTCAAGCGACAAAATATCCGCGCAACCCTTGAGCCGTTCAACTACTTCGTAGGGAATTTCGTTGTGCTATGGGTGCAATATGGACGGCTTTTGCATGGAAATCTTTGGGCACATCGTCGGGGCTCAATGTTGGTCCTTTGCTCTTGAGTTTCAAAGTGCGTTCGGAGAGGTCTTTGCTGTAGGTTAAGCTCAAAACAGGTTGTGGGTTCATCTGCATGTTTTGTGACGGCTGAAAGGTCGATGCCTTCTTGCCCCAGCCACCACAGGTAAGCTTCAGGAAAATTGCCGCCAACTTTGGAGATAACCGATGCTTATGCGTCCAGACGTTTTGCGGCTAAGGATGTGTATGTTGCGGCGCCGCCTAAAATCATGAAGGGACTGGTTTCTGCTTGGCAGGTTGATTTTGTCGATTGAAAAGTGTCCGACTACCGCGATGTCAGAGTTTTGAGCAGCCATTTTTCTAATCCACTTTGAATATTAAATTCAGGTCATATATAGGATTAGCTCATCCCCAAAACTAAAAGCTCTATCGGAAGATATCAATTTGTGTTTTTGGCAAATAAAGTTTTAATAACTTCGAACAGCATCAGGAAGTTTGGCTATGGCATTAGCCGTGGCACAAGCCAGAACCGCAGCCGAGATGGATGCTGATAATGCCTACCTAAAAAGTGGAAGGTAAGCAATATGAAATGGATTGAATTTGTCCTCTTGGCAGTCGGCGCGGTAATTGGAGCTTTTTTACGTTACAAACTTGTCGAGTCTCCCGCAGCAGTTTATGGTTTACCCGTCAATGTTTTAGTTGTGAATGTTTTGGGCAGTTTTATTTTGGGATTATTCTCGGTTCTCTCGATTGGGTTAAATTTGGAACCCCAATACACTCTGCTTGTGGCAGTTGGGTTCTGCGGCTCCTTTACCACCATGTCCTCATTCGCATTAGAAACCAACAACCTCGCCGACGCAAACCGTTTTAGCCTAATGGCACTAAATATCTTAGCGAATGTGGGCTTGTCGTTGGGAGCGGTGTTTGGCGGCAGACTGCTCGGTGAAGAAATTATGGCGAGGTTTATGCGTTGAGACAAAAAATGTGGAATCTAACAATTAGAATTAAGAAGAACGATGAAGTCGGAGGCAAACGGCTTCAGGCGCTCATCATGGATTGCCTCATGAAAGCACACGTTGAAGGAGCAACTGTTTGGACGGGTGTGAATGGGTTTGGTAAACGTGGAAAATCAACGCTGCATCTTGAAGGCGTATCAGTGAATATGCCTTTGATTATCGAAGTTGTTGATACGCAGGAAAAGCTTGAATCGTTGCTGCCTGATCTGAAGCTGATTGTGGGCGACAACGGCTTAGTGACTATCCAAGAAACATACGTCATCTAAAACGTCCAGTTTGAAACCTGACAGTTTGGCAAAGCAATCGATTGCACCATTGCTATGAAAGTTAAGGTATAGGTTTATAGGTTAGAGCGATTACGCCGCCGACTATTCCGAAGACTGCACCAACGAAGTACCCACCCATGCCAACAAAGCTTACCGCTGAAAACGCCACGATGACGACTGCCCCAAATGAAATGTTCCTGTGGATGAATCCGCAGAACGAGTGCAGCTATCACGACGATTACTCCGCATACAACGCTTACCATGGAAACTGCGGTGAAGAAGCCTGTGGAGCTGGCATAGCTTCCCATAAAGTTGTGGTAGCCACCCATCGCTCCACGCATGTAACTGCCAAAGCCTCCAAATTGAGGCGCCTGAACCAAACCACACAAGATTTACTAAGCTAAATATAAGGACGATTAATCCTCCGACCAACGACATAACATATGAGAGTGTAACTCCTTGTCTTGTACTCATTTTACACCTCCTTACAGGAATCTCTTTGGGTCAGTATCAATATCCACGATTGTGGGTTTGCTTGATTTGAGAGCTTTTTCAACAGCTGCTTCCAACTCACTTGGCTCAGTAACTTTAATTCCTAAACCGCCTGAGTGCTCAGCAAAGTCGGCGAAGTTGTAATCATATAGGTCAGTTTGCCAACCCTCATAGCCCTCGACTTTTTGCTCCTGCATAATCATCCCCAAACGCTTGTTATTCATAACAAACACTTTGACGGGCAAATTGTATTTTAGCGCCGTCAAGAAATCGCCCAGAACCATTGTTAAGCCGCCATCGCCCGTTAAACAAACAATTTGTCGCTCTGGATAAGCCAATGCCGCAGCCAAGGCTCCTGGCAAACCAAATCCCATTGTAGCCAAAATTCCACTCATCACCATTTCTGCGTTTTCTTCATCCTGAAGTTTCTGCCAAACCACCAGCAGTTCTCGCCAACATCCAGCGAAATCACGGCGTTATCAGCGATTTTTTCGTTTAAAACTTTGATTATGTATTGCGGTCTGATTGGCTTCATGGTTGCGTCGGCTTCTTTTTCCAGTTGGCTAAGCCAATCCTGCTTTAAGCTTGCAACTTCAGCCAAATACTCTGCATTCTGTTTCTGCTGAACTTTCTCGGTCAACTTGGGAATCAGACACTGCACTATTACCCAGCAATCCCACTTCGACTGGGTATCTGCGGGCAATCATAAGTGGGTTAATGTCGATTTGAACTGTCGTTTCTTTGGGAATCAGCGATAAATCTGAAAATGAAGAGCCAATGGCAATGAGCAAATCTGCTTTCTCCATGAGTTCGCCGCAGCAGTTGAACCAACACCGCCATGGCACCCAACATATAACGGTTCATTTTCGTCAACGACACCTTTAGCTCGGAAAGTCGAGATAATCGGTGCACTAATCTTCGTCGCCAACTTCAAGAGTTTAGTTCCTTGCCCTCTGCAGCCGAAACCCGCCAAAATCACAGGTCTGTTGGCTGAATCGATAACTTTTGCTGCCTTCTCAATCACCCATTCCTCCTGTCCATAAGCCAGGTTGGGCATTCTGCCCTCAAACGGCAAAATCTCCGTTTCATATGGCAACTTTTGTACGTCGTTGGGTATGCCTATGTGGGCGACGCCTTGATCCAGAAGCGCATGTTTAATCGCCAAAGTCGCCAGCGATGTGGTTTGGTCTTCAGTCATTAAAGTTTTGTTGTAGACGCTTAAGGGTTCAAAAAATGCGTGTTGATCAATTTCTTGGAGTGCACCTTGCCCAATCAGTTTGCGTGGAACCATGCCTGTTAAGGCTAAAACAGGCGAATGGTCCAGTTGCGCATCGTACAAGCCAGTTGCAAAGTTGGTTGCGCCTGGACCTGAAATTCCAAGGCAAGCCGCCACATGCCCCGTCAATTTTCCGTAAGCTGAAGCCATAAACGCCGCTGTTTCCTCATGTCGAACCTGCAAGTACTTTACTTTGCCGTTGCTCTTGCGTATAGCATCCACAATACCCAGCGTTGATGTGCCGGGAATGCCGAAAACGTACTTGACGCCCCATTCAGCAATCTGGTTAATGAGAACCTCAGAAACCGTTGTTCAACCCTTTTTCTCCTCTGCTTTTCTCGCCTTCCAGCTAAAAGCACAAAAGCTGATTTTGGTGCTCCACAAACTGGGCAAACCCATTCTTTAGGTAAATCACTAAACTTTATTTTTTCTTTCGCGTCATCATAAACGTAATTGCAAACTGTGCACCTGTATTTTGCCATAAACAAACCTTCAAAAGCGTTATAAGAATTAATCAGTTTCGCCTTTATCTGCTTATTGGAACATCAGAAAAATGACGAACAATTCATAAACTTCTCCAACCAACTATTTACTTGTAAAGAGATGCCGATTTATGGAGAACTGGGATGTAATAATCATCGGTGCTGGCTCCGCTGGTTTAGCCGCTGGAATCTACGCGGTTCGAAGTGGACTGAAAACTTTAATTTTAGATGAAAAATTCCCTGGCGGAACAATCTCTGATGCCTCAACAGTTGTGAATTACCCTGGGTTTGCTGAGATTAGCGGTGGAGAACTTGCAGAAAAAATGACTGACGCACTGCAGAAAAGTGGGCGCAGTCATTCACGAGTTAGAACCCGTTACTGAACTGGAGCTTACGGGTGAAATGAAAACTGTAAAACTTCAAACGCAACCTACGAGGCTAAAGCAGTAATATTTTCTGCTGGGTTCACATTACAAGGAAATCGGCGTCAAAGGCGAAAAAGAATTCCGTGGAAGAGGAGTAAGCTACTGTGGAGTTTGTGATGGACCATTCTTTAAGGGCAAAAAAGTCTTGGTCGTCGGCGGCGGAAACTCTGCTTGCATCACTACTCTTTATCTTTCAGGTCTTGCAGCCCAAGTCACTGTCATTCATAGACGAGGAAGCTTTCAGAGCGGAAGAAACCTTGGTTATCCGACATAGCCTCAAAGGGCAATGTAAAGATTCTCTGGAACACTGAAATCCAAGAAATCAAAGGCGACAAACAAGTAAGAACAGTAACCCTAATCGACAACATAACAAAGCAAACAAGCGAATTAGCGGTTGACGCGGTTTTTGTGCAAGTCGGCGAAGCACCCAACAGCCAAATAGCCAAAGCCAGCGGCGTAGAAACAGACGAGCATGGCTACATCAAAATTGACATTCGCCAACAAACAAATCTGCCTGGAGTTTTTGCAGCAGGCGACGTAACTAATCATCCTGTTAAGCAAGTGGGTACAGCTGTGGGTCAAGGCATCACTGCAGCTTTGGAAGCGTACAGTTACATTCGACGACCTTATTACAGAAAATAGAGAGAAAGGATTATATCATTCTAAAACCCTTTTCATGTTTTCAATAGCTTAAGCTATCATGCTAAAGCATTAAAGTAACAGCGGAAACGCCATGAAAAGAGGTTTACAAATGAGTGAAAAATGTCTCGCTGTAGTTGAAATCAATCAAGACTTATGTAGCCGATGTTATGTCTGCAAATCAATCTGCCCCTATGAAGCCATAAAAGCTGATTCAACGGGCAAAGTTGAAATCAACAGCCAAGATTGCCAAGTTTGCGGCATCTGCTACAGTGCTTGCCCATCTGCAGCTATAAAAATGCAGTATTACACTTACGATAACCTATCAGAATACCTTAAAAAGGCACAGGTCAAAAGCCAAAAACGGCCTGACACACTTGGTTTTGATGTGCCGAGGAAACTCGCCTTCCACAGGTGAAGTTCAAGACATCCTTAAAGCACAAGGATTGAAAGTTGACAATTACATGGCTTTGCGTTTGCCCTGTGCAGGTCGAGTTCCAACCGACTTTGTGTTTGAAGCCCTCAATTCAGGCGTAAAGAACATTGTTTCCATTCAATGTGAAGACCCCTTCTGCCGCTACAAAGAAGGCACAAAAATTAACACTCGAAGACTTGTCTTTAGCAAGAAATGTTCTTAAACAGTTAGGCTTCGATGAGAACGCAGTTAGAGTTGTAAAGTTCTCTCGCAAAGCAGTCTATGATGTTCAAGCATGTGTGGGATGCGACAAATGCATCTTCATCTGCCCATACGGCGCACTTGAATTCGAATCCTTTGCCACCCCAAAAGTTAACGAAGAAAAATGCGTTGGCTGCGGCGCTTGCCAACTGGTTTGTCCACATCACGCTATCCAAGTGAAAGGCTTCGAATTTGAAGACGTAGTTGACCGTTATGGAAAATCACTTGCACAATTGAAAGCTAAAAACAAGGGTCCAGCAGTTCTCGCATTTGTCTGTCAATGGTCAGAATTCTCAGCGTTAGACAACCCAAACAAAGCGTTTGAAGGCAAAAATGTCTTAGCTCTTGAAGTTCCATGCTTCAAATCCCTCGACCCAGTTCACATCATCAACGCATTAAACTGCGGTTTTGATGGTGTCATGGGTGTAGTTTGCTCAGCTAAAGACTGCAAGCTTCAAGAAGGCAGAGACACTGCAGAACGCAACGTAGCAGCTTTGAAAGTTGTCACTCAAAAAATTGGGTTTGCTTGACCGATTTGAGCTCTACGAGGAATCACCCAGATGCGCTGGCGAATTCGAGGCAAAACTCGATGAATTCTACAAGAAAATTTCTGCTTTACCTAAACGTGAAGTAACTGTGGAGGCGACTGCAAAACGTACAAAATAGTAACTCAAAAACAGAATTAGTTCCGAAAATTAAACTCTTTGAAGTTGATGCTCCAGATGTTGCGGCTAAATCGCAAGCTGGCCAATTCCTAATCGTAATTCACGGCAAAACAGGCGAACGCATACCCTTAACCATCTGCGGATATGACCGAGCAAAAGGCACGGTTTCTTTTGCTTTCCATGAAGTCGGCAAAACCACCAAAGATTTGGGCTTGCTAAACCAAGGCGAATGCATCGACAACGTTACTGGTCCACTTGGCAATCCCTCTGAAGTCAAAAACTTTGGCAAAGTTCTCTGTGTCGGCGGAAGCGTAATGATTGCCCCTTTGCTATTGCAGGCTAAAGCCATGAAAGAAGCAGGCAACAAAGTAACCACTGTTCTTGGCGCAAGAACAAAAGAATTCATTATGATGGAAAATGAAGCTAAAGCCCTTAGCGAAAAAGTCTACGTTGCAACTGACGACGGCACAAAAGGCTACAAAGGCTTAGATTTCCTAAAAGAACTGCTTAAGACGGAAAAGTTTGACCGCTGCGTAGTTATGGGTCCAGTTATCCTCATGAAAGACGTTAGCGAAATCACCAAACCCTACAACATCCCAACAATCGTCACCTTAACTCCCATAATGATTGATGGCATGGGCATGTGCGGAGTATGCCGAGTTACAGTCGACGGCAAAATGAAGTTTGGTTGCGTAGACGGACCAGAATTTGACGGTCACAAAACAGACTTTGACGAGTTAATCATACGTCAACGAACTATGCTTCCTGAAGAAAGGTTAAGTTCAGTATTATCGGAAATGAGTGGAGGTTGCAAGTGTGGCAGAAACAAAGCCTAAACCAAAGTTAAACAAGAAAGCCGTTGAAATGGCTAAACAAGAGCCAAAAGTTCGCGCTAAAAATTTCAGTGAAGTTGCTTTAGGTTACACTGAAGCAGAAGCCCAAGAAGAAGCAAGCAGATGCCTATGTGCCCAAATCCTCAATGCAGAACTGGGTGCCCAGTGGAAGTTCCAATTCCAACATTCGTCAAATGCATCAAAGAAAAGAAGTACGCTGAAGGCATCGCAGCAATCAAAACCAAAAATGCGCTGCCAGCAGTTTGCGGACGCGTCTGCCCACAAGAAGTGCAGTGCCAAAGCAAATGTGTCATCGGCAAAATGGGTGAACCAATCAGCATCGGACGCTTAGAACGGTTCCTTGCAGACTGGGAAAGAGATAACGGCTCCCAGCTTCCGCCAAAAGCTCCAGACACTGGCAAAAAAGTGGCAGTTATCGGTGCGGGTCCAGCAGGATTAACTGTTGCAGCAGACCTCGTTAAGCTCGGTCACGAAATCACCATGTTTGAAGCGTTGCATGTTGGCGGCGGAGTGCTCTCGTATGGTATTCCAGAGTTCCGTTTACCAAAAGCCATCGTGCAAGACGAAGTTAATTATGTCCAGAAACTTGGTGTTGACTTACGCCTCGGCAACCTTGTCGGCAGAATTCACACTATCCCAGAACTTATGAAACACGGTTACGACGCAGTATTCATCGGAAGCGGCGCAGGCTTACCCCAGTTCACTGGTTGCCCAGGAGAAAACCTTGGCGGAATCTATTCAGCAAACGAATTCCTCATCCGCGTTAACCTCATGAAAGCATACCTGTTCCCAGAGTATGACACTCCAATACGTATCGGCAAAAAAGTAGTCGTTATCGGCGGCGGAAACGTAGCCATGGACTGCGCAAGAAGCAGCATGCGACTTGGCTCCGAAGTCTGCTTACTCTACAGACGTTCACGCGACGAATTACCTGCAAGACACGAAGAAATCGAAAACGCTGAAGAAGAAGGCTTAGTCTGCAAGTTCCTCGCAGCACCACTTGAATTCTACGGTGACGAGAAAGGCTGGATTAAAGCCATGAAAGTCATCGCAATGGAACTAACCGAACCTGATGCAAAAGGCAGAAGAGGCGTTAAAGAAGTTCCAGGCAGCGAATTCACAATGGATGTTGATACAGTTATAATCGCCATCGGACAGACACCAAACCCAATTATCCAAAGCACCACAGGCGGATTAGTAAAGCGACCCAAAACGAGGAACTATCACTGTTAACGAAGTTGGCAAAACAAGCTTAGACGGAGTTTACGCAGGCGGAGACGTCGCAACAGGCGCAGCAACAGTTATCAGTGCAATGGGTGCAGGCAAACGCGCAGCCAAAGCAATGCACGAATACCTAACCAACAAAAAATAAATCCTGTTTCCCTTTTTGGGACTTGTTAATTTTTCATTTTTAGTTTTAGAAATTCTATATCCACAAGAGGTCAGTTTTAGTCTTGAATTTCTTGCAATTACGTTTGAGTTGCTATACGGTAATATAGTTACGCAGCTCTGCTCTGATTTATGCGAAAGATTAAAGGCTCAAGCAGCTACCTCAAAAACCAAGTCAGAAAAAACCTTGCCAAAGCAGGGCTAAGCGCAATAGTGTTTGCAGCCATCTCTGCCCTCTTAATCTTTAGAATCCTCTCAACCCTAAAAGTCGGCATTTTAGAGATGGCAGGGCTTGCTTTCTTGGTTGTACCGCTGGGTGCTTTCTACTTTTATTTGCGCAAATACCACATTTACAATGGCGGCTTGAGCAGGAGAAAAACAAGTTGCCAAACTTCTAACTCACACATTAAACGACGATTATTATCTCCTAAACGACTTGTACCTACGGGATGGCGGCGGAGACATCGACCACATCGTTTTGGGACCCAACGGTGTTTTTGTTTTAGAAACTAAGAACTGGAGCGGAAATATCTCCTGCAACGGTGATGAGTGGCAGCGGTCTGGCAAACAGAACTTTTCGGGAAGCCCCAGTCGGCAAGTTAAGCGGAACGCTGCTAAAATCAACAAATAATCGACGGCAACCCCAACCTAAGAGCGTTGGGCATATGGGTTGAAGGCATAGTGGTCCTCACAAACAATCATGCAACTTTCACGTGAACAACCCTACGGTAACAATTCTTAAGCTTCCACAATTACCCAATCATCTAACAACCTATAGAAATTCTAGAAGCCTACACGAGAACAATTGGAAGCCATCGGAAAAGAAATCGTTAAGCAAAAACATTAAGCTGCTTGGGTTCTGGCGGAGTAATTTTCAGCCATGCCTTTCGTTTGACGCATGCAAACGAAGTTATGCTTGTTACGAGTAGGCTGCCGATGACAAAAGAGTTTGGTAGGGCTTGGCTACTGTTCACCATTGTAGAAAGCAGTATTGAGATGCAGCAATAAAATGCAAAGCCGCCAGTAACTAATTGGAGAATATGAAGACTCTTCCTAATCTGGTAAGCTTTGGCTTTTATTCGGTTCAAGCAAGATTCCACTTTTTTAGAAACATCAGGTAAGTCATCTAAAAACAACGCTAAACCTGCCAAAAAACATACTCGTCCAGCATTAACTCCTACGTTGCTAAGAATCTACAAAGAATAGGCTGGGTAAGGGAATGGATGTGAACGCTATGACACAGGCTGAGGTTGAGAGCAGCACAAAGAAGCCGTAGACGTAATGGTGAAACAAGAAACGCCCCGTATGCAAAGCTCGTCCGATTGCGGCGTTGGAAAGATGTTGATTACTCCAGCTGCGAGTGCAATCCAAAACATGTTGCCGTCGATTAGGAAAGGAGCATAGGGACGCCAATAGGGATGAGACGTGTAGAACCCAGATAAAATGCCTGCAACAGCAGCTACAGTTATGAGTGCATTGAAGATTAACGCAACACTGTAATATTTTCTTTAAGATTACCTTAACAGAACCAGCCGTCGTCATCCTTTCCTTAAATTTATTAAAAATTGTGTCAATGACTTTTATATGTAATGTAAGTTAAGTGTTAATCTTCCCAAACAGAACACTAGCATGTGAACTTGGAATTCTTCGGTCAGTTAAAATATTTATGTAACCCATAATCGGCTAAACAGTTGATTTAAACAAGTGCAGGGAAAAGAACCTTTTTATTTCGGTTTTTTCGTAGGCAATCTTGATTGGTGAATCCTTGGCAAGTATCGGTTTAGGCGCATTCGTAGGCTTCATAGTAACCTTAATCGTTAGTTTACTCTATCCAGGTTTAGGCTTTATCCTCGGCGCATTATTGGGAGGCTTCATAGCTGGACTCATCGCACGCGGCATTTTAGGCGGCTCTATGGCGGGTTTGCTCTCTGGATTCGCCAGCGCAGTTGTCTTGGCGATCCTATCTTTTCTACACCTTATCGTAGTTGAAACAATTAGGCATGGTGTCTTGGGCTTCCTATTCGGCGGTTTGGCAGGTTTAGTTTTAGGAGTAATAGTTCTTGTGTTGGTTACGGTGCTCTCTGGAATCGGCGGCTTTGTCGGCGGAGCAATCAGAAGATAATTAAAAAAATATTTCTATTTATTAAACAGTTTACCTGTCAAGCATGAAGGTTTTCTCATGAGTTGCCTGTTCTGGAATTCGGTCCAAAATCATTTTTTCCTCGGGCTTTTTGCTCAACACGATGGGCGACAGTTGCCCAGCCAGCTCCAGTGCTGATGCCAACTTGCTGCTTCTTTCCGCGTAAATTTCAAACAAGACACCATCTTTATGCACGCTGCCGCCCAATTTTGCATGCAACACAACGCCTGCGCCCTTCTCTTTGGGTGCTCCAGCTTCGCGGGCAATCCGTACAATATCGTCAGTGCTCAGCCAAAGCACTTTGCCAGCAACTTCTGAACGCACCACAGCCGATTCGGGTCCAACAGGCAAATCTTCAGGCTTAACCGCGGGGTTTCCGCCTTGAGCGGCGATGATTTCACGCATCTTCTTCATCGCCTTGCCCGAATCAATCATTTCCTCAGCCATCCCACGTGGGTTTTCAACACCGACCATTTCAAATAGCATACCTGCAAGGCTCACGGCTTTCTCACGTAAATCAGGCGGACCGCCACCCATAAGTGTCGTCAACGCTTCCCTTGCCTCCAATGCTGGACCGATCCCGCAGCCCAAAGGTTGCTCACCAAAAGTCAAGGCACACTGAATGTTTAATCCTAAGACGTTTGCCCAAATCCACAAAATCCGATGCTAAAGTGTAGGCTTCTGTTCGGGTCTTGATTTTTGCGCCCATGCCCGTTGGAATGTCGATGACGACGTGTGTGGCGCCGATGGCTTTTTTCTTGCTTAGAATCGAGGGCAAAAGCATCGGGTCGATTCCCAAGGGGTACTCGACTTGGATGAAGAGGTCGTCGGCTGGCGCAAGCTCCAGTGACCCGCCCCAAACGAGGCATCCGTTGGTTTTTTTGACTGCTTCTTTGATTTCTTTGATGGTAAGTTGACGGGGCAGAGGGTTTCTACGCGGTCTGCGGTTCCTGCGGGAGAAGTGATGGCACGCGAGGAGGTTTTGGGGATTGTGAATCCTGCGGCCGCCACAATGGGCACGACTATCATGCTGGTTTTGTCGCCTGGGATACCTCCGACGCTGTGTTTGTCAAGGATTGGTCCTAGGTCCGAAATCGAGTGTTTTACCCGTAGAAATCATAGCTCGCGATAAAGCTTCAGTCTCGCCTGTGCTTAGCCCATGAATGCTAAGGGCTGTAAGGAATGCTGCGATTTCAACCGTGCTCAAATGTCTCTCAACCACATCCTTCACAATCGCCACAAGATCCTGTTCGCGTAAACGTTCCCCATGAAGCTTCGCTCGAATGTTAAAGAGAGATTCAGGAAGCGGAGCCAACAGCCACATTAACCGTCTCGCCCTCCTTTACCCCGAGGGCAGCAACAGTTTCTCGATAGAGCCCGATTCGGTTTGGAGGAAAATAGTCAGCGATGTTGGCAATAGCAATCATTTCTTGGTTTTTGCAGGTGATTTTTATTCTGTCAGAACTGTGCACGCCTAATAAGTTGGCGCTTTGTTCGCTTAGTAGGGCGATTCTGCTGCCGCCCGTGGTAATCATTAAGACTTCAACGCTTAATTCCATCTAAAACACGTCACTAACCAATTAGGCTGGGAATAGTTAAAGATTTTAAGGCAAACCCAATGAGTCTAACTGTCGAGGGTTGCTCTTGAAGTATCTTGACTTTGTAGATTTAACTTACAAGCCTAAAGAAACCGATTTAATCTGCACTTTTTACGTTGAACCTGAAGGCATAAGCCTAAAAGAAGCCGCGGGAGGAGTGGCGGCAGAAAGCTCCGTTGGAACTTGGACAGAACTAACAACTGAGAAACCTTATGTTAAAAGGTTGGCAGCGCACGTATTCAGCATTGAAGGCAACGTAGTTAAAATCGCTTATCCCATCGAGCTTTTTGAGCCATCGAACATGCCAAACATCCTAAGCAGCGTAGCTGGAAACGTTTTTGGGCTTAAAAGCACTAAAAAACCTGCGACTCCTCGACATAGAATTTCCCAATCAGCTCCTAACCAGCTTCAAAGGACCAGCGTTTGGCATAGCTGGAATCCGCAAACTCCTCAAAATCCCAAAGCGCCCCCTTGTCGGCACCATAATCAAACCCAAACTCGGATTAGAAACCAAAGACCACGCCAAAGTTGCTTATGAAGCATGGTATGGAGGATGCGACATCGTAAAAGACGATGAGAACCTGAGCAGCCAAAGCTTCAACCCCTTCGAAGAACGATTAACGCAGACGTTGGAGAGCCGCGACAAAGCCCAAGAAGAAACGAATGAACGTAAAGTCTACATGATAAACATCACCGCCGAAACCCAAACGATGCTTAAACGCGCCCAAGCCGTCGTTGACCAAGGCGGCGAGTACATCATGGTGGACATTTTGACTTGCGGCTGGTCGGCACTTCAGACGCTTCGAGACCAAAATTTCAAACTTGTCATCCATGCCCACCGAGCTGGACACGCAGCTTTCACCAAAAACCCCCTGCACGGCATCGCAATGAAACCCATAGCCACTGTTGCAAGAATAATCGGTGTTGACCAACTTCACGTCGGCACAGTTGTCGGGAAAATGTCAGAGACAAAAGCAGAAGTAATCGAAAACATCGAGGCTTGCAAATCCGAAATGGGATTTCTTAAACCTGTTTTGCCCGTTGCAAGCGGCGGATTGCATCCCAGATTGGTTCCTGCACTCATGGAAACTTTCGGCAACGACTTCGTTATCCAAGCAGGCGGCGGCATCCATGGACACCCAGACGGCACAGTTGCAGGTGCTAAAGCCATGCGCCAAGCGGTCGATGCAACCCTGTACGGAAAAACCCTTGAAGAATACGCAAAAAGACACAAAGAACTCTCTCTTGCCCTAAAACATTGGAAAATTTAATCAAGAAAACCCATGGGTACTTTAAGGCGAATAACTTCAACGATTGATTGAGGTGCGATTATTCCTTCTTCGCAGATTATGCCGTGGATGTAGCGGTTTGGGGTTACATCGAAGGCGGGGTTACGTACAACTAGTTTTGCTGGTGCTTCGCTCCAAACCTCCGCTGGATTTCGTTGTTCAATTTTCTCGCATTCGCCACTCAGCGTTGCTGGGTCGAATTTTAACAATTCCGAAACCACATAGAAGGGCACTCGGGCTTCATAGGCTAAAACTGCGATTCCGCTTGACCCAATCTTGTTAACCACATTGCCCTCAGAGGTTATGGCGTCAGCTCCCACGATTACAACGTCAACGTTTCCCATGAATGTCCGCGCTGCAGAATCAACGATAAACGTGGTTTCAATTCCCAAGTCAACGAGTTCTTTAGCAGTTATTCTTCCCTGAAACGCTGGTCGGGTTTCAGTGCAGATGACTTTGAAGTTTTTGCCGCTCGCTTTGGCTTTGGCGAGCAGTCGGGTTACGGTTGAGGAGTGGCAATGCGTAAAAACCACTGAGCCGTCGAGGATTCGTTTGGCTCCAATTTCTGCAATGTGCTCTTTTGAATCTTCCAAATCTCTTAGGAACTGGGTGGCGGTTGAAGCCACGATTTGACTGAATTCAGCCACTTTTTCTGTGTTTGCGCTTTGGGCTTGGGTGATTAACCAGCGGATGGCGTTTCGCATGAGCGGCTCGGTTTCTCTGGAAGCAGCAAATATGGTTTGGGCTTCTTTGAGTTCGCTGAGGAATTGCAGTTTTTGTTTTTGCTTTGTCTGTTCTGCTTGGGTTTGGATGGCTTTGACGGCGGCTATGGCGACGTTTCTTGCGCCTTGAACTTGGAGTTTACGTATTTTTTCTGCTGTTGCACGGATTGTTTCTGCCATAATTTTCAACCTAAAGGCGTTCGTTTTAACTTATTTGTGGAGAAGCATATAAGCAAATTCGTAACAACTGTTTAGTGAACGTTATGTTGCCTGATGAAGATAGCATCAACAGTATTCTGCGACCGTACATTCAGCCATGGTACGATTCCATCGAGGACCCGCAGAAGGCGCAGGAGCAAGTGCTAGCTGATTTGGTGACAGAAATACGATTTCACAGAATATGGCGCAAGCCACAACGCTTCACAAGTCAAAAGCATTGCAGATTATCAGGCTAATTTTCCCATAATTAACTATTCAGGGCTCATTCCATACCTCAAACAGGTAAAAGAACGAAGCTACAAAGCGTTTTTGTCTGAACCGCCCGAAACCTGGGTTATGACCCGAGGCTCAACAGGAAAATCAAAAGTCCTACCAGCAACCCAAACCCACCTAAAACAAATCTACAGCTGCGGCGCAAGAGGCCTCATAAACTACGCTGTAAGAAAAAAGAACTATGAAGTTTTTCTGGGCGTTATTCTTAACTTGAATTTTCCCTCAAACGTCCACACAATGGACGTCGACGGCAAACAAGTCACTTACGGCTACAGTTCAGGCACCTACGCACGTCTTAATCCCATGTTCGACAGGGTTAGCCTTTTGCCGCGTCAAGAAGAAATCGATGCTTTAGGCAGCGGAGTCGGCAGGAAAGATTGGGAAAAACGCTTTGAACTCGCCTACCAGATGGCGCTTAACCAAAACGTAACCGCTGCCATGGGCGTAACCCCTGTAATTCTGTCCTTCGCCAGATACATTAAACGCAAATACGGAAAAAAACCCGTCGACCTATGGAAAACCCAAGCCATTTTCCTGCACAAGCGTACCCAAAATCCACTTCAAGTATGGACCAATCCTCAAAAGTTACTTTGGGAATGTGCCAATCGTAGAAATGTACACTGCCACTGAAGGTGTCTTTGGACAACAACTAGACGATTTGCCCTACATAACCCCAAACTACGACACATACTTCTTCGAAGTTGCCACCGGAAAAGGCGTAAAGATGCTGCATGAACTCAAACGAGGCGAATGGGGCAGACTAATCATTTCCTCATGCATGTTTCCACGTTATGACATCGGCGACTTGATTGAAGCAGCTGGAAAAAACTATTACCGAGTTTTCGGAAGAAACAAAGCCTTAACGCTTCTGGAGCATAGGCTTTACCGAGCGTTTTTAGGTCGGATAGTCTAAGTTGGTTGCGGAGAACGTTTTCGTGCAACTAACGCAATGTAGATGGCGCCGACGATTATGATTATGCCGATTATTAACAGCATAATCGCCCAGCTTTGTCCTGAATCAGCGAAGTAACCGCTTAACTGCAGCACAGAGAAAAGACCAAATGTAATTAGGATTAATCCGCCGATTAAATAGCCGATAAACCCAGCTTCTCCTTTCTCTTGTTTTTCGCCTTTCTCTGGGCGGTCACGGTTTGTCTGTTTTTCCTGTTTTTCGTTCTTCTCTGATTTCTCATCTCTTCTGCGGTAAGGCTGAGCTGGTGCAGGTTGACCTGTTGGGACGTGTCTTTTAATGATGCCCCGCAACGTGGGCAGAAAACCATTGTTTCATCGACTTTATTGCCACATTTTGGACAATACGACATGCAAATCCATCCACTTCCTATTTTATCAGCTCTGAGTATTTAAAATATACACATTCTATCTTTTATGGAAAGATATATTTGGTAAATGCTACATTGTCGAATGGAGAAAAACATTCAATGAATATCCTAAACCTGCAGACATTAACTGAAAAGAAAAAAGAAAGCTTATTCACTGCTCTCTGGATCGGCTCCGTCTTCATCATCTTGGCTTTAGTTTACTACATCCATCTGTCCGACAACCTTTGGGATGGCTTGGTCAACTTTTTCACCTCACTCACTCTTGCGCCTCTTCCCAGCTACTGGAATCTCTTTGCCTGCGCCTTTAAACCCCGCTGCCTACGTGAACCTTTACACTGCAGCTTTCCAGTTCGCTTTAGGTATAGGAATCTTAGAAATAGTGATCTTAGCGCTAAGAGTTGGATTGCATTCACCTGTTTCACGTAAAGCAGAAACCATCGAAAACATTGTGTTTTGGCTTGGAACAAGCTTCCTAATAGTTACCTACCTGAAAACATGACATTAGCCACCGAGTGGTTTGTTTTCTGGGCTGGAATAATCTTATCTTCGGGTTAGCATTGCTTGCAAGAGCGATTTGTTGTGTTAGCTAACACGGTTAACTATTTTTTCTTTATTTTCAAGTTCCACCAAAGACCCATTATTTGCCAGAACATGTTCCAAGAATCCTTGAAGATGTTAACTTTGGTGCCTCTGCCGCTTTTCCATTCCACAGCAATCTCTTTTATTTTAAAGCCATGCTTGTAGGCTCTCACCATAATTTCTGTATCCCAAAACCAATGAGTAGCCTCAACTTCGTCGAGCAACTGCATGAGTGGTTCTCTCTTGAAAGCTTTAAAGCCGCATTGATGGTCCCTAAGCTTTAGAGCCAAGCATATGTCTGAACAAGAAAATTGTAAGTTTTGGAGCTTATGCTTCTGCTCATCGTGCGTTCAGCCTTGCTTTCAGCCATCATCCTAGATCCAGTTGAGAAATCGTATCCTTCAACGGTGATGGCTTCAACGAGGGGCTTTAGGTATTTGAGGTCAGTGGCTAAATCCAAATCCATGTAAACTAAAACTTCGCCGCGGCTTTGCTTAAAGGCGTTGTTGAGTGCGGTTCCTCTTCCCAAGCGCTTTTCACGGTGAATATGCCTAACTTCCGGTATTTTCTGAGCATTTCTTCTGCGCGTTCGGCGGTGCCGTCGGTGCTACCGTCTTCAGCAATTATTACCTCGTAGGATTGAGTGAATTGATTTAGGGTTTGCAATTGTTTTCTCCACTGCTGGCTGCAGGTAGTCGACTTCGTTGTAGGCAGGAAGAACCAATGAGACCTGAACTGTATTTGCGTGGGTGTGGGATTTGTGGTTATGCAAAGTCCCCCCAGCTTGGGAACCACTTAAGATAAGTATGAATATAAGAAGTTGATACGGGTGCTCCCGAAATCACTGGGTAAAAGAGCGCAAACAACGCAACTGTACCCGCAAATATGGCTATGGCAGCGATTTTTCCTTCACGGGTATTCCAGTACTTGTTGATGAAGTATGTTATTGCTAAACAAAGCAAGGGCACGCTGAGGTAGAAATGGTAAATGTAGGTTGCTCTGCCAATGAAAATGTAGGGAAGCCAAGTGAAGAAGAACACAACGGCTATGAATATTGCTGGTATATCCCAGCCTTGCGCGCGTATGCTGATTTGTTTTCTTGCAGATGAATTCGATATTCGGCTCCGCAAGTTCGCCACCAATTGTCTTCCATGGATAGCCCTCTCAGTAAGCACGAGCATTAAGGCAAAGCCTACCCACCAAACCAACTGGGTTGCCGAAAACCGTGATTGTGGAAACCACGTTGTTAGGCAGGTAGGATATGTCAAACCATCTTGGAACATTAACGCCATCGAGCCTGAACATGAAAGGCCAACTCCACCAAGGAGCCGAAGAGGAGTCAACTACGGTGCCTGAATGGAAAGACAAGCATGGCACCTTGCAAATTGAAAATCGTTAGGAACGAGTCGCCTGCAACATTTCTGGGATGTAGGTTGCAAAGTAAATTGCGACGGCAATGCCAATGAAACCCAACAGCAACAGGGCTGGGTGTTCAAAGAAAGCCAGGTACTTGTCGCTTAAGCTCTTTTTGAGTCTTGACAGATCTTTGATTCTGACCGCTACCAGCAGCGCAAGCAGCCCAGCGGCACCTAAGAGTGTAAACCATTTCGTTGAGAAACCCAATGCAAAGAAAACCACTGCCAAAAACAGCGGCAACACAGTCGTCTTCTTGAAACCATCTTTAACGACGTTCATGAAGTAAATTAAGAAGAACAGCTGGGAAACCAACGAGAAAAACACAACGTACGTGTCTACGGTGCCGATGCGTGCCATCGTGAAATGCATAAAGTCGAATGAAAACAAGAAAGCTGCTGAAAACCCGCCAATCCAAGTTCCAAACAGCTTCTTTCCCAACAGATACATTAGAGGAACCATCAAAGTTGCGAAAACTACACCCATTATTCGCCAACCAAACGGTGTTTCACCGAAAACTGCCACGCCCGTAGGCTTCAACCAGTTTTCCAAGTGGCGGATGGGTTCTCTCATTGGGTATCTGATGGTTAACGTAGTTTTCTGCTGACCTTGCAAAGTAGACTTCGTCAAAATACATCTTTGACATGTAAGTTGGAGGAATCTCGAGTTTATTCTGTTCATCAACCAAGTTAACTAAGGTTGGATCGGTCGTGTTTACGCCAGTAATTCCAGTGATGGGGATTTGCTGGTTGCTTTGGCTTTCCACTCCGATTTCAGACGACTTGTATGAATGGCGTGGAGTTTTGTCGGAGGGGTTTGTTATGCCCCAGTTGGAGAACATAGGCTGAGAATCATAGTTTACAGCTGTAACATTGAACTCTAAATACTGTGTATTCACGTTTAAAGCAAAGGTTTGGTAGACTGAGTAGTCTGTGCCTCTGGGTTGAAGGGCAAATTGCCCGAGGTAACTCCAGTTTCCAGGATCTCCCGAATAAACGGTGACGGTGGCGTTGCCGCTGTGAACCCAGAAATAAACGTTTTGAACTTGTTGAGTTGAACCCAAATTGACGTAGAAACTTTCTTGCTGGGTGCTCTGCCAATTTGTAACTGGGATATTGAATTGAACCCACGTTCCAAGCGGCTATGCCAAAGAAGACTATCGATAACAAAACAATGGTTATGATGTCTTTTTTGGTTATGTTAAATCCAAGGTTTATTTGGGTTCACCTGTCTGTTGGGTTTGGGTTAATGTCGGAGCGGTTTTAGTTAGTGAGCATCTGCCCTTTAAGTTCATCCCACAGTAGTACTGAACCATAAAGGAACATTACTAAATTAATAACGCTTACCGCTAGAACCACCAAATCTCCACTTGGAATAAACTGACCAAGATTGAGGTAATATAACACGTAAGCTTGGTTAACCAGCAATGTCGCCAGTTAAAACCACGTATAGAGGTCGGGCTTTCTTGATGAACGGAAACATCAACGCTAACATGCTTATAGCTGGAAACAGGTAGCGCTCATGAATCCGTGTGGGCAACATGAAGAATGCGAAGAAAAGCATGAAAGCAACGAAAACAGCAAGCCATTCACCTGAAACGTTAAATCGCTTATGCAAAACATAAACCGCGTAACACCGCAAACCCCCCAAACAGTACCCAACCCAAAATGTTGAGCCCTCCATCAGGCTGCCAAAGCCCAAAAATGCCCCACAAGTTGAAAGCGTTAATCGAAGTGTACTGGTAACCGCTGTATGCTCCAAAGTATATTTTGCTTAGGAAAGTCACTGGGTTGGTCCATTCAAAGGGCAAGATCACCACAAACACTGTCGCAGCAAAAGCACCAGCGGAAATTAGTAGGTTCTTTATGCCGTTTTTTCTGAAAATTAAATAGATAAGCAGTGGCGCCAATGCAATTCCCTGCGGCTTAGTTAAGATGGCGAGGGCGAAGGCTACTGCGGAAAGTTTGGGTTTGCTTTTGAGTGCAAGCATAAGCGAAATGACTAAGAAGAATGTGTAGATGGCGTCGTATTGTCCCCAGACCGCGGTATTGAAGATTACTGCTGGGTTAAAAGCGTAGAGCGCCGTGGACGTTAAAGCTATCTTGAAGGTTGATTGTTTTCTAACAAAATAAAAGATGAGTCCTGCAGTGGATAAATCGAAGATGTTGGGTACCCATTTCACTATATTGGCTATGCCGATGCCTGTCGCGTTTGCTAAAGACCCGAAAAACCAGAAGATGTAAACGTTGAATGGCGGGTAATCTGCAAAAGTTACAACCGAATAGAACGGTCTTATACCCTGAAACGTTGCGGTACCAAACCAAGAGATAAAATCGTTTGTGTCGATAGAGTATCCCTTAAGGGGAAATAATAAAACCCTAACTAACAGGGAAACGGCAAGCACCAACACTAAAATAACGGTTTCGCGCTTGCCAAACGTGAAGTTAACCGCGTTTTCCCCCAGTGAAAAAACAGTTGTTACTCAATGCATAAGAAGCTTTTTCCAAAAACCTCATGATTAGTTGCGAAAACAAAAAAAACTGCAACCAAAAAATAAACCAAGATGCGTTTGAAGTTAACGATTTACATTAAAGCTTATATGGTCAAAATAAGGCTCTGCAGTGTAAGTGAGAATTATGGTGAAAATCAAGGGAGAAAAATTCACAGTCATCCTCCGAGAGGAGCCCGAAGGTGGTTACTCAGCGCAATGTTTGGAGCTTCCAGGAGCAATAAGTGAAGGCGAAAACCGAAAAGAAGCCCTTGCCAACATCAAAGAAGCCATCGAAGGCTATTTGGAAGCTTTCCCTGAAGAAATTGACCAGCTAAACGCAAGAAAGAGTTAGTATAATAAATGTTTGAAAAACTGCCTTCTGTTTCTTGGCAAAAAATCATAAAAAGCACTTTCAAAAGCTGGTTTCAAAATTGTCAGAAAAAAGGTAAATTTGACAAGTTGCAGAACCTGAACAGGTTAAAGTCATATAGATTATGAGATACATTTTGTCAAAAGACAGGCTTCGTTGGGTCATGGGTTATGGGTACAACAGGGATCTTCTGCTAGAAAATCGCCTTCAATTGCTTGCTCTTTACCAATTCTTCCGCCACAAAAGCTTGTAACCCCGTATGCTCGTGCTCTGCATCCGCCACATATGCTTCGGTGTTCGCAGATCCCGCATTTGCCTTTCAAATTATCAAAATCTCGAAGCTTGTTTAGTACCTGTGAGTTTGCCCAAATTTCCTTGAAATCGGTTCTTCTCACATTCCCTACGTGGACTGGAAGATAAGGGCATGGAGTCACATACCCGTCTGGAAGAATTCGGCAGTAACTTATTCCAGCGATGCAACCTCGGCTCCACCGACCAATGTTGAGATTCAATTCCTTAGCTAATCGCATATACTGAGGTGCACACGTAGGTTTTACTTCAACTAGGTCTCTTGGTGCGATCAGGACTTGGCGAAGAGTATCTTCGTACATTTGAGGAGAAAGATCTAAAACATTTTTTCCTCGACCAGTCGGCACCAAGAAGAAAAGGTGGACACTTTTCACGCCATAAGTATTGGCCATCCTCAAAATCGCATCAAGATCACCATAGTTCTTTCGCGTCATAGTTACGTTAAATTGCACATCTACACCGTTTCTTATGCATGAGTTTACACCTTCAACCGCTTTGTTCCAAGCCCCTTTAACCCCCCTAAACTCATCGTGGACAGTAGGTGTAC
The DNA here is from genome assembly GCA_963741295.1 of Candidatus Bathyarchaeota archaeon. Classification (GTDB taxonomy): domain Archaea; phylum Thermoproteota; class Bathyarchaeia; order Bathyarchaeales; family Bathycorpusculaceae; genus Bathycorpusculum. The sequence continues at coordinate 18,467 of CAVUHI010000019.1, read as the reverse complement.
TTGAGTCGACGCTAATTGCTACTTTTCTAATTCCACAATCAAAAATTTCCCTTGCAACTTCGTCATCAATGAGTGTACCGTTTGTTCCCATAGTCATTATAAGTCCTTTCTTAACACCGTAAGCGGCAAGTTCGAATATGTCTTTTCGCAGTAATGGTTCTCCGCCACTTAGCACAAGAATAGATCTGCCAAGCTCAGCAAGCTGGTCTATGAGTTGTTTTCCTTCAACGGTATTTAGTTCAGTTTTGTTTTCATTGTTGTTTGCATCGATGTAGCAGTGGTCGCATTTGAGATTGCACTTTAAAGTAGTATTCCAGGAAACAATTCGAGGTCCCGCATGGTTTGGTTGGTTTGCTGCAATTTTAGGTGCGCTATGGGGGCTGTTCATATTGACCGCCTATAGTTTTTGGATGTTTTGTCTTTCAGATGGGTTAAGCATACAGGTTGTATCTTCGCCATAGATGTCACCACTTTGAATGTATGCTTTGGCTCGGCATCCCCCGCATAGTTTTTTGTATTTACAAGCACCGCAGATTCCTTTCAGGTTACTTTTTGCAGCAATAGATTGTATTAGGGGGTTAAATGCAGCAGTTCGTAGGTCGTTTTTTAAGACGTTTCCTATTGAGAAATTCTGCATAAAGATGCATGGCAAGATATCCCCTTTGGCTGAGATGCCCATTGGTCCTCGGCCAATCGGGCAGGCGCTCAATGATTCTAATCTTTTGATGGCGTGGTCGACGTTTTTCTTCTCTTTGAAGTATTCGATTGCTAGGGATGCCATCGATGGACAACCGCCCAAGTCGATTTCGGCTTCGCCGTCTATTATGACTTTGCTGAAAAGGTAGTCTGCGAGGGTTTGCCATTTTTCTTGTGGTACTCGCCAGCTATGGGCGCTTTTTGCTCTGCCGGTTTCGAGTAGGTCGCAGAAGTAGAAAGATTTCACGCCCAATTCTATGCCTTTGCCGACGATGTATGGGATGTTGTCGTAGGTGTAGCTGCTTACTACTGTTTTGAAGCAGATGTTGATTTCTTGTTCTATGCATTTTTGGACGTTCTTCATGAGTTTGTTGTAGCTGCCTTCTATTCCAACGATTTCGTCGTGTTTGGCGGGTGGACCGTAGACTGAGACAGCGAGGAAATGGACGTTGTTTTCTTTGAGTTTGTGTGCTTTCTCGCTGTCTATTAGTAACCCGTTGCTGCTAAGGACGGTTGTAATGCCATAATCTTTGCAGGATGATAATAGATCGAAAGTGTCTTTGCGCAGAAGTGGTTCGCCGCCGGTCATGAAGAGTAAAGGTATTCCCATATCGCCAATTTTGGAGATTAATGTCAGTGCTTGGATTGTGTTTAGTTCGTTTTCCGCTTTTTTGGTTTCGCCTACGTAGCAGTGTTTGCATTTTAGGCCGCATTCGTAGGTGACGTTCCAAAGTATTGAGCTTAACCCGTAGGCATCGAAGGCTTTTCGACAATTGCTTTCTATTTGGTTCATTTGGGCTTTTTGGAAGAGTGATCTTAGATGCACCATTGTTTTCACCAGAATAGGATAGGTTTTATTCGTTTGAAGAGGAATTTGGTTGTTAGAAATGAAACTATCAGCGTTGATACTACGGCTACAATTATAGCTGCTTCAGTTAACGCTAAAACTGTAGGTGTGTCTGGAACCACTTTGAGGAGTTTTATAAGCCAAATGTACTGTGCAAGTCCTGTAAGGAGGCTGCCTATAGTCATCGCTGCCGTGATTTTGTAGGCTGAAGGAATACCTTCTTGTTTGAAGGTGCTTGTGACTTTGAGAATGGAGGCAGTGGTAAGGCCTCTAACAACCCATGGCAATAACATGATGAAACCGAGATTGGGAGACACGAAAGAATATGCCACACCTCCTATCAGGCTGATGAGCAGAGCTGAGCTGCTTGAGCCCAAAGCCAAAATTCCTAACGTAAAAATGGCTGCGAATATGGCTTGGTTTGCTTGGTTTAGGAATGACGAAAAATAGGAAACTACAACAAGCAAAGCGGCGATGACTACCGCTAAAGAAATCCTTGCTGCCTTTCCTATAGTGGGTCGCTTAACTTGGTTATTTTTTATCGTTATTACAACCTTCTAAGGGATTTTCTGTTTAGGGTGGGTTGAGTTAGTAAAATGCAAAGGACAATGATATATAAAAATTGCTGTTTTAGTTAAAAATTGGTTAATTATTAACGAAATCCGCAAACCTGCCCTTGTCACAAGTATTAAAGGTCAAAGGAGGTTTTGATTTTAATAATCCGTGTAGCTGCAGAAACAGTAACCTCTCGGACACCTGGAATCAACTGCACCTTTTTCCGAAGTTCACCTAAATGTGCCAAATCGCGAGTATGCACAACAGAGACAATGTCGAAGTCTCCGGTATTCTGGAAAACGTGATATGCTTCGGCTAATTCGCTTATTTGTTTAGTCGCTTCTTCAAACAATACTGGATCTAGTTTAACCATCATGATGCCTGTGGTTGAAAAACCAACGTTTGCAGGGTTCAATAACGTTGTGTACGTTTTTATTACGTTATTTTTTTCCAAATTTTTTACTCGGTATCTTACAGTAGCTTCACTAACGCCTACTGCCGCTCCAATTTTAGAAAAAGGGATTCTAGCATCTTTCTGAAGCATGTTCAAAATTTTTCTATTCACGACGTCCAGTTGCTCAGCCATTGTTTCACAGTCAACAGTTACTGCAAAAACTGTTTATAATTATTTCCGATCTTCTTTTCCGAAACCAAAAATGATGCTTCTCCAAAAGTGGTAAACGGAACTTTACCAAAGAAAGTTAGGTATAATGCCAGATAATCCGACAAAAACTTTCAGGCTTCTTCTGGCATTATCGGTGTTGACTTCAGTGCAGAGATTATTTTTTCATGGCATAATAGCCGGCGGTTACTTCGTTTTTGTGGGCTGCAAAGGCGGCTAAGACTTCGCCTTTTTCTTTTTGGGGCACGTTATAGTGGTCGAGTGCTTTTGAGAGTTCTCCTGCAACGGCATCGAATTCATCAGGAGATATATGAAGGTTAAAATGAGCTTTCTCAAGTCCCATTGGTGTAGCTCCTGGCTTAGTTGCTGCGTATTGAAATGGTCCACCTGCAACAGCACAGACCCATAGTGTTCGCATCCATTTAAGGCCAGGTAATCTTTCTAACTCCTTTGTATGCCATTCTCTAAGAGCAGGGTTCTGTGACATTTCGCCTGCGATACGGTTCTTTACAACTTCATCACTGAAACGGTTTACTACAGCTGCAATAGAAAAAACGCCGCCTAAACGTTCATACAAACTTTTTTCCATCATTTCTTAAACCACTATTCGAATCGAAGAAAAGTCATTAATTTAAAGAAATGTGGTTGCGAAGACACTATAACAAAACTCAATATTATTTTGAGTTAAGTGTTCTTTTATAAGTTAAGAAGAGCTTAGAAAAGTTGGGAGCGAACGTTTTTGAAGAATTCAGGCAATAATTTTGGAATAATAGGGAGATTGTTTGAAGCAGACTTTGGTGAGAAAACCTTCACATTGTTCTATGAAAACAGCAGTAAACTAATCTTAACAGAAGTGAAGGGTTCCGAAGTCGGAAGAATTCAGCATTTGTCGGTAACTATGGTGGAGTTGAGGCCTAATCTTTTCATGGTCAATTGGCAAGAAGAAAACAAGCTTACAGTTACTGACATAGAGGATTACGAAAATGGCGTAGTATATGCTAATATGACAACGCCGAACGATAATTTTGTGTCAGTAAAAGGAACTTTGAAAGAAAAACTTCAAAAGTAAACGATAAATAATAGGCTAATTGACTTTCAGCATAATTGATTCGTACTTGAGCCAGTGATTTCAAAATGTTTATAGTTAGAGACATTATTCAGTAATATTGGCTTTTTTTATGACGGAAAACAAATCAATTAAGATAGGAAAAGTTATTGGAACCAATTGTTACAACTGCAAATTCATTTCCAATAAAGAAGAAAAGGTTAATTCTCAAGAATTAAACGCCGTGGGCGGCATCGACCCAAAAAATGGAGATGAAATGGATAGGGCAAAGAAGGGGGATTTAATTACGCTTCCAGGCGGATCGAAAGCTGACGCAGAGAACAAGAAATTCTGCAATAATGAAGAAATAAAGATGTTTGTAACTATTCGTATGTGCTGCGCATACTGGGATAATGTCGGCGTTAAAAGACCCTGGAAAAAGAACTAAGAAAAATCTGCCATACCATTGGGTTATTAATTATCTGCTTGATTTTTTTAGAAATCTATTCTTTTTTGTTGCTCGCTGGAGGATAAGTGATTTTTGCCCCATCAACTTTAATCCAAGGCGTGAGAGCGTGCTTTAGAATTTTCTCATTATTCATTATATGTTCAACCTTGAAGCCTCTAACCAAAAGAGCATCAGCTATAAGAGAACGATGACATCGCCAAGGCAAACTTTCAGCACACATAACAGCGACCATCTCTTTCTTCGCCACTTCGATGAGCTGGTTCAGGCTCTCCTCAAAATCTTGCGTTTGCATATAGTCAGCGTAGCCTCTGAATGATGCGTTGTGCCAGCCTTTGTTCGGAGAATCAACTTTTGTGTGCCTTAAACCACCCAGCCCGGCAATATGCATATAGCCAATTCCAGCTGAAAGTAGACTTGTGGGAAGAGTTTCTTTGTTAAATTGAGGATTATGTCTTGACCGCGGGAATGTTCGCACGTCCACAATTTTTTCTATTTTAAATTTCACGATAATTTTGATGAATTCTTCAATTGTATGTGTGGAGTGTCCTATTGTAAATACAGTCAATAGTGGTTTTGATTCATTTGCTACTTTTTTCATGCAGGTAGCCTTCTTCGGTTAGACGATTCAGTAACAAATGAAAATATATGAGGCCTCCATAGGGTTTCCACTGGGCTACTATCTTTAGGGTTTCTTCGTAGCTCAATTTTCGGGGTGGTTTAAGCCATCGTTGCAGGTTTCGGTGTCCGCCGACATCATCAGCTGGGAAAACGTTTAACCGCCCTAGCCCTCGCAGAAGTATGTAATCAGCTGTCCAAGGTCCAATACCCCTCAGTTGAAACAACTGTTCCAATGCTTTATCGTCATTCAACACTTTTATTTTCTCAAGGTCGACCTTCCCCGAAACAATTGCCTGAGATAGCTCAATTATGGCTCGCCCTTTTTGATGGCTAAAACCTCTCTCTCAAAAATTGTTGCCTTTTTCTGGGCTGGTTTACGACAGATGCTGATAGTTTAGAAGTTGTTCGCTAAGATGAATATTCTGTTTCGCAGTCCACTGATTACAAATCGCCGAAGTCTCCATGGATTTGAACCAAAGATGTTGGAACGAGTTTCGGAAAATACAGTTGTTGTGATTGTGTAGCCACATATCTATAAATAGAAAAAAATTGATAGACAAATTGATAAGCGGAGTGAGAGCATGCCAATAGATATTACTGAATTTAATTCAGGAAAAATAGAGTGTTCACTCAAAGAAAAAATTTTATCTTTTCTAATGAATAATCCAGACAAAGCATTTGACATCAAGGAAATAATAGAGGGAACGGGTTATTCGATTCAGGTAGTTATGGAAGGTTATGGTATGACTCCTGAGTCTAAGTTTCGCCTTACTCTCGAAAACTTGGGGGAAGAAGGATTTGTCGAAACTAGAGCAATCAAGAAATCAAATGGAGAAGAATTGTACTATAAATTTATTAAAGTAGAAACGAAATAGCTTAAGAATAGCCTTGAAGAAGTTTGATGTAGACTCTTGCTCTATTCTTTGCTTATCTTTTTGAGGGCTGAGCCTTTGTGCATGGCTAAATGTTCGGTTTTGTTGCTTTTAATCAAATATTGTGGCTCTTCCTTAGAGGCATGAACAATGTACCCTTTGAATTCGATTTCGGAGGTAATTTTTTTCTTTATCGTTCCTTGAACTCTGCCTGCTTCGGAATTCCATTCAACATAATCGCCTACTTTGAAATCATCATCCATAAGTCAACTTCAATCCTCTTTTGAGAGTTTCTCTGCTAATTCAGCACCTTTCTTTGTGAGTTCGTATTATTGGTAGGTGTTATGATTAGTTACCTGATCACAGCTTGCTTTGGACTGAGAAATTAGCCCTTAGGTAAAAGGGCTTGAGCCTTTTTCCGCTCTATATGCACTGAAGAGGCGGTGTGCTTGCTGAGATTTTCGGTTTACTTCCTTGATTTAGAAGTTCTAGCGCCTCATCGTTTGTTATTCCGAATGGAAGAACATCTTTGTGAAAACTTTCAACATGTGATCGTACTATAGATATGGCTTCACATATGCTACCTAAAATTTCAAAACTATAACCGCAGGGACATTGACCTTTTAGCTTCCTTCTCAAACCCACCATCTCCTCAATCAACTCAAAGATGCATATAAAATGAAAATTGAGATATTAACTTCTGTGACTGCACAAGCACAATCACAGCATTATCGTTTAGAAAGTTGGTCCAAGCCTACCAAAGCCTTCCAAAATTTGGGTCCAATAGAAAAGAAAGAGGTCTTTCGGGTTTTTATCTTATCACCAGAACCTATAAAATAAACAAAATAATTTTCATCTTCGCGATACATTTTTTGTATTTATCTACTGAGATCGTATTTTTCTGGCTTTCACGGCCTGTAGATAATTGTCACTTCTTTTTCAACCTTCAATAATAGACCATATCTGCGAAGAATTTCATTCATGCAAACCAAATCGTCGGAATGGATAGGATTCTTCATATGAATCTGATATCCTTTTGAAAACAAACGTCCCGCATTAGACGGCATTAAGCACAAAAACTGTCCATCAAAAAGCGAGCATGTATCAAAAACTTCCTTTAAAAAAGCTATTGCCTCATTTCGATTCATGACAACACCATAAGATAGTCAACAAACACAAATTTGGAAATATATTCTGACCTCCAAAATTTTGAAGGTTAAACTAAAAACATAAAAGGAAGGATTAATGGGAAAGTGTTTGACGAATGTCTATAATGCTTATTGCTAGTTTGCCATTGTGGACGCTTATTTGCCAGTCTATAAGTTTTGTATTTTTGCATTTTTCAACTATATCGCTTATTTCTTTGATGTTTAATGCTTCAAGTCGGTCGCTTACTGTAAAGCTAGTGGAGTCAATCCAGTCTAGTTTATCTTTTAGTCGACCATTATTTAGGCTTTCATAGATTTCTGTTGCTATTGTGTTTCTTTCTTTGTCATTTGCCATTCTATTTACTTCCTAACTTTCTTGTATTTCTTGAAAATAAGAAAAAAGGACAACCTGTCCACCTAAAATTGAATTGAGCAGTATTTGACCTATTGAAAACTTATTTAACCAATCGATAGGTTGGACAGCTGGTTTTAGACTTTTTTAGAGTTTTCTTTTAGCTTTGCCGACGTCTTCTTGGATTTTCCCTTTAACTTTTTCGGCTTCGCCCTTAATTATTTGACCAGTGTTGCCAGTAACTTTGCCTGCGGCTACTCTGGTTTTGCCTTCTTCTTTTTTGAGTTTACCTTTGATTTCATCTTTGCTCATAAAATTTCACTACAGACTGGGTTCTCCGCCATTCTATTAAATATATGTGACTGCTATCAGGAACTAACAAACAACAAACCATTATTTTCAGGGTCATATTGGGTATACATAATGAAACACTTGTTTTGTCAAGAACTGTTAGCATCATTGTAACTGTCGAAACCCAACAACAAACGGATATACCGTAGCCTAACGAAGGTTTAATGTACAAAGGCGATTAGAAATGAGTAAAAATCCTACAAATCAAGATGCTTCAAATATTTTATCCAACGTGCCCGAGGAGAAGGCTTTCTTTTTTTGCACTGCAGAGGGAGTTTACACAAAAGTTTCTGCAATCAGCCTCCAAGATTTTGCAGCCAAATTGGACAGCATAGATGAAAGCTCTATTTTGTTTCATTATCCACGGGGCGATTTCCAAGCTTCGATACGCGACACTTTAAAAGACGATGTGTTAGCAGGCAGAATGTGTTTTATAGAGCGAGAGATTTCCGGAGAGCAGCTTAGACAAGAACTGTTAAAGATGGTGCAAACTAGAATAAGTGAACTCAAAGCCACAAAGCAAGAAGTATTTCCCCCAAGCCTATGTAATAAGGACGGCTTATGCCTATCTTGAAACTAAGGTGGGTGCGAGGCAGAAAAAATGAGAGCTGGAGCATTAGGATTCGGCGTTTTCCTGTTGGCTATCGGTATTGTGATTTTCTGGCTTGGCTATTCAGATTTGCAGCAGTACGGCGGTTTGTTTGGTCAAATATCGCAATCTCTTTCTGCGGATGTTCGAAATAAGGTAGCTCAAGATCAGTTTATGGCAGCTGGCGGGGGAGTCGCGGCTATCATCGGATTGGCCTTAACGATTTATGGTTTAGCGGCTAATCGAAAAAATTAGAGGTTAAGTGAACTTTAATTGATAAGTAACTCCTTCAAAAAACGCATTGGCACAATAAACTCTAATCAGTAAAAGCCTCACAATCTACAGGAGTCAGAGGTCATATTCTTCTAAGTACACTGGGGCGGTCACTTCCCATCCGCCCTTTAAATGCAGATAGTTCTCTAAGCTCAAGATCGATCCTTCTTCGCCATGAGTCAAGAAAACATGCTTCGGCGGAGCTTTGAAGTTGTTAAGCCAGCGCTCCAAATCATTCATGCCAGCATGCGCAGATAAACCATTAATGTTCTCGATCTTCATCAGCACTGGATATGATTGACCCAGAATACTGACGGGGGAAACGCCATCCAAGATTTGTCGTCCCAGAGTTCCAACCGCTTGGTATCCCACGAAAATAAGTGCGGATTCAGGACGAGTTATCTCTCTGACCAGATGATGCTTAATTCGTCCTCCTGTAATCATCCCCGAACCAGCCATAATGATTGTTGACCCTTTAATTAGGTTGATCGCTTTGGATCCTTCAACAGATTCGACGAGTTTCAATCCTGGAAAGTCAAAGGGTGTTTGACCATCCTTGAAGAGTTCCAGAGTTTGTTTGTCAAAATACTTCTTGCTTTGTTCAAAGACCTTCGTGATTTCGACAGCCATAGGGCTATCAAGAAACGTAATAATGTAAGGAATTCTTTTTGCACGTGCTAACAAGCTAATATGGTATAAGAGTTCTTGGGCTCGTTCAATAGCAAAGGTGGGGATAATGACGTTTCCGCCAGCTTTTATTGTGTCATTGATAGTCTTGCTGAGTTTATCATCAATATCTTGTAGGTTATCGTGATTTCGATCTCCATATGTGGACTCCATGACCACGTAATCTGCTCGATCAAATACAGTGGGGTTGTTGAGTAGAGGCGTGTCAAACTGGCCGATATCGCCAGAGAAGATGATGTTTCGCGACCCGTTCTCTTCTTGGAAAACGATCTCAATCATGGCCGAGCCAAGGATGTGGCCTGCATCGTGGAAACAAACCTTGACTTGGTCGTTTAGCGGCAGAAACTCTTCATAGGGAACAGCTTTCAGGAGGGGAAAGCACTTTTCTGCATCTTGGACTGTATATAAAGGGGTTTCTGGATAGGGCTCCTTTTGTTCTTCATTATCGTTTCGGCTTTTCTTGAAGGCAGCGTCTTCTTCTTGAATTCGAGCCGAATCCAAAATAACAATAGGGAACAATTCCTTAGACGCAGCGGTTAGCAGAATATCTCCGTGAAACCCGTCTTTGACAAGCTTAGGAATAAGTCCGCAATGGTCTTGGTGAACATGGGTGAGGAGGAGATATTGGATCTGGTCTGGAGGAATAGGGAAGGCCTCCCAGTTTCTGTGGGCGTAATCTCGTTCCTGAAACATTCCGCAATCGACCAGGATTTTCATTTCAGCAGTTTCCAGTAAGTAGCTTGATCCTGTCACTTGATGTGTTGCGCCTAAGAATTTTATTTTCATAATCTTCTTCCACTACATTGTTATTTCTCATTTCTACCCTATGATTTCTTCGGATTACTACAATGTAGTTGAGCAATCCCTCAAAATCGGGATAAACTCTATATGACATTTGGAGTACGTAACTATGATAACAAATGAAGCTATGGGGAAACCTAAAGAACTTTTTTATAATCATTTTTTCTAAAACCACTTTCGGAACCATTCATCAAACAATCGATGGCACTCTTTATGCCACTCCTCTTCATTTGCTTCTTTTCGTAAGCGATCAGCCATTTTCAAATGATTAGTTATTTCTTTGGAAGCCTCAACCAAGCTAATACTAACTATATCTATTGGAACACAGAGGTCTTTAACGTTGATTTTTCCATCTGAGCCTTTAGCTTCAACCTCTAGTCGTTTTAGTACATCTAAACCTGTAGCTTCAGCTTTTATTCGTTTTAGAAGTTCTCCTTTATTGTTGCTTTCTTCCAAGAATTGCACCTACAGAAAACGAGTCAATTTCTAATAAAAAGAGTGACTGGAACCTGCAATGACAAGATATCGTTTGAATGTGCTGATTTTGTTGTTTTTGAAATAGTGGTTATTCCTCGTGTCCTTTTGTTTCATGGTGTGTTGTATCTCTGTGTCTCTCCATTTCTGAGTGGGTCTTGAAGGTTTTGCCGCAGTCTGGACAAGGAATCTGGCTTGGCTCTATTCCACTAATTGGTATCTCTTGAGATGACGCCGCTCCCAACGTGTGAGGTTGCTGTGTTTCTTTTTTGCGCATGACTTACACCTAAACAATCTATTAGCGGGTTCAAGCTTTCTTAAGTATATGTGACTGTAACGATACGACAACAAAGTCACTCTTATTTCAAAAATCCAATCTTTGTTGGTTAGAAACAAAACTCAGGAAATCAACAAGCAGAAGACCTAGTAACTTAATTATTTTTCCAAAATAAAATAAACAAGGAGGAATCTTAAAGAAGAAAATAGAAATTTGGCGCCTGCTACTCCGTAGGTTTGCCGTCGTAATCTTCCGGCGAAGTTTCGGCTTCTGCTTTGGTGTGGCGGACGACCTTGTCTTGATGTTCTGGTGGTGAATAGATTGTATAGAGTTTGAGCTCCAAGTTTTTGGAGGTGTTGACAACGTTATGCTGCGTTCCCGCAGGCACTATGATTGCGTCGCCGTCTTTGACTGTGTGCTCGATTCCGTCAATGAAAACTTTGCCTTCGCCTTCCTCAAATCTGAAGAACTGGTCTGTTTCTTTGTGGGTTTCCAAGCCTATTCCTTCCAAGGGTTTGAGGTTCATCAAAACAAGCTGGCTATACTTGCCTGTGTAAAGCACTCTTCTAAAATCAGAGTTTTTTCTCGTCTCTTCTTCGATTGATGTTGAATATCCTTTCATACTTAATCATCTTCACTAACAGTTTTGGAGCTCTCATTTATCAATTTGAGTTTAAGGCCTTAAGGTTCAGATTTGCCCAATTGAGGATAAATAGGTCTTCATCGTTTCTGTAATCTTTCAAAGGCTTTGTTTTAGCTAGCTTTTTGCCTAATAACTGTGATGGTGCATCTTGTTGCTAAAGCTGCTATTGCGCCCAAAGCTGCAAGCCAAGGAGCTAATATTGTTCCTACAATGCCCGCCCAAACTGGTATTTCTAAAAGGATCTTGCTGTTCTCGTCTTTCACGATGATTCTTGATACGTCGCCCTCATGAATAAGTTCCTTGATTTTCGCTACAAGATCCTCTGAGCGGACTGTAAACTCTTCTTTTATGCCTACGGGAGCCCCACAATTTGAACAGAATTTGGCCCCTTCAGACAGGTCAGCTCCACAACTTGCACAGTTAGTCATTTTATTCTCCAACTAAAGTATTAATGTGGTTATTTGATTTCAAGTTTTCTACGATTATTTTTTTAAATATGGGTGGAAAACGTTTTTGCCTATTCTGTCTAAAACGTGAGTTGCTAATGCTTATTCTTAGGCTTAGTGTGCACTGATACATAATTATCAAACGAAATGAATGACCTAAAACCTACCTAGACAAATGCAATCTCCTTGTTTGCATAAAAGTGGGAAAAAGCTTCTGGCGCTCTTACACGTCTTTGGTTGATGGATTACTCTTTTAGCGTGTTACCATTAGAAATAATATAAAATACTGTCGTACAAAATGTTACAACAATCGCCAACAATATTCTTGACAATTACTCGCCATCCGCTATCTCTCGGTTGGGTGAATTGAAAAAGGGCTTTTCCTTAAGCGGTCAACTGCGGAAAGCATAATCCAATCTAAGTATGTGCGAAAATCTCCCGAAAGCACAAGAGATGGCTCTACGTAACAATGGAGATTACAGTTTTGGCAATTTTGCGTTTCACTCCAGTCAAATCTATTGATAGCAGTTTTTATGTCGGTTTCAAAGATCGAAATAGTTGTTGCATATTCATTTCGAACATAACAAGGCAGAACCAAATGGCCCTCTGGACCAACGTTAACTAATGACCAAGGCTTGCAGTTCCATTTCTTATCCCTTGCAATGACTTTTAAATAGTTCAGTGAATTTACAAGAGGATAACCCTTTTTCTTCATTTCAATAAGTTTTACAGCTATCTCATTGATTTCGTGACTGGTAGCTGTGGAAGCCTTGGCGTTGTAGTAATCATATGCTACAGCTACGGATATTTTTACATTCAATTCCTTTGCCAGCTTCACCAAATCTTCGATCTCATAAATATTCTCTGCCATTATTGTAGTGTTGATTGTCAATGAGACTTTATCTCTGGAGGCAATTATGCCTCTTACCGCTTTTCTGAAACAGCCACTAACTCCCCTAATTGCATCATGAGTTTTTTCTATGCCATCTAACGAAACATAGATGGCCCCATTGATGTATTGTGCTATCTCGTTTATTTTTGATTCGAGTAGAGTTCCATTAGTCACGAGGCTCGTGTGCAGAGGCAAAGACTTAGAAAAGGCAAGAATCTCACCCAAATCAGTTCTTAGCAATGGTTCTCCGCCTTCAAACGCGATAGCGCAAGTACCTGAATCGTAAATTTTCCTAAGAATTCTTTTTTCCTGCTCCGTACTAGAGTCTTTGGCGGATCTTTTCCAGAAGGGGCACATTTTGCAGCGGAGATTGCAGTTGTATGTTAATTTGTGCCCGCAAAATATTGGTGCCTTACCTCCGAGCAAGTTTGAGAGTAGCCCTCGATAGATGCGTAACCCCAACCATAATGTTTCATGGCTTAGGATAGTCCTTTTTTCTTTATTCATTGATTTGGAATCCCTATCCATCTCTGATAATGCTCTGAAGTAAGCTATGAAACGCCTGTTACCTTCATAATAAGGTTTTTTTTGATTGTCGGGGGTTTCTACATAAACAGAGCTATTAAAGCGAGAGTTTGGAATTCTTGTATTAACTAGTCAGGTGGAGAAGCAAAACCTACTCTGTTAAGAATTCGGGGTAATCTGTTTGTGTCGAAGTCCTTTTTTCACATGGAAGGCAGGGCCAGTACACAAATAGAAGCTTCTTCTACGGAACGACATACCTGAAAATTTAACTTGGGAATGAAGACCTTAAGAGAACTCCTGATTCTGCAGAATACTTGCCTAAGGACCTCATCATTCCACCAAATATGTTAAATCAGACTCCCCGGAAATTACTTCACAAAAGTAAGATCACTACTAACGCTATTTGATGCTTAACGACTTGAGAACCTTAGATTGGTTCAAGGAGCGGTTGAGGGCTAAAACACTTGCCCTTAATTTGGTCTATATGCATTCGTTTGATGACACATCAGGGGTAGCTCCAAAAACTGAACCCATCTCAATGATCCTGTTGAAGAGATTAACGTACTCTTGAGCTACATTTGCCCAAACGAAACGCCTACTGTACTTGTATATTCTTTTTTGCACAGTTTTTCGGACTTTGGCATTTGATAGTTCAATGATACCCTCTGCTAATGAAATTGAGTCTTTGAATTTGCAAAATACTCCTCGATTATCAGCTAATATGTCTTGGGCGTGAAAGTATGGTGTGGATACTACCGCTTTTCCAGCCCCGGCAGCATATGTAAGTGTGCCACTGCTTATCTGGTGAGGAGAAATATACGGTGTTAAGTAGATGTCTGTAGCTTGCAGATACTTGATTAGGTCCGGTTTAGAAAGGAACCTGTTGATAAATCTAACATTCGCCTCTAACCCTAGTTCACTAACTAGCTGTTGTAGACTATTTCTGTACTTTTCACCCTCCTGCTTTATCACTTCAGGGTGAGTTTGCCCTATTATCAAATATGATATTCTGGGTTCCTTCTTTACAACGTGTGAGAGAGCGCGAATTGCGTATTCTATGCCTTTGCCGCTGCTAATCAGCCCAAAGGTGGAAGCGACCAGTCGATTTTTCAAACCTAAGGCAATTTTAGCTTGTTCAGTATCTACGAATTTTATGTTTGGGCAACCGTGGTGTATGACCTTGATGTTTCTGCAATTTATTCCCTGATTTTTCAGCATTTCAATTGCCGAGTATGAGATAACGATGGTTGAAGCGCTAGCTTCAGTTATGCATTTTAAGACCTCCAAAGCTTTTGGGTTGAAATCAGGCAAAACAGTGTGAAGAGTTGTTACAACTGGTTTTTTGAGGGTCTCAAAAAAGAGTTTTATGTATTCGCCGTATTCTCCTCCGAAAAGTCCGAATTCATGCTGGATATTAACGAGGTCTATATTTGATGAGTTAATGTATTGTGCGGCTTGGATGTAGTCTTCCTTGTCTTCTCGCTTAATTTGAATTTTTACTCTGTTTTCGTATTCGTAAATTGCACCCTTTTGGTTTATCGCCAGAACCGATGGCTTAAACCCGTACACTTCTTCAATAGTATCTATCAAGTCCTTTGTGAAGGTGGCTATTCCGCATTCTCTTGGAGGATAGCTGCTAAGATAAGCTATCTTTTTGTGGCTACCACTACCAGATTGATTGTTTATTTTGTGCGATTCGTTTGTTTGTATGTAATCACCTCAAAAATTCTAAAGCACACCCCAAAATGGTGTAAGCTACCTGGCTTAACAATTGACGGTATTTTTCCGATTTCTTGAAAATGTTATTTCGGCTAATTATTGAAGCGTTGAATAGTGGGTTTTAAGCTTTGTTAGGCTTTTCTTTTTGCTTTACCTACTGCTTCTTGGACTTTGCCTTCTACTTGTTCCACTTTTCCTTTAATCTGTTCGCTTTTGTCGCCCGTAATTTTGCCTAAGCCTTCGCGGACTTTGCCTTTTCCCTGTTTAATTTTTCCTTCAGTTTCGTCTTTGCTCATAAAATTTCACTGTGAAATAATGTCTTGCGCTTTTATTAAACATCTGTGACTGCTATCGGGTACCAACAAGCAACAAGCCGTACTCTCAAAAATCCAAAAACGGCAGTAGATAAAAGCCTAGTAGATAGCGCGCTGGCTTGTCCCTAAATTGAAAAGCTTATAACTAGAACTTGGGTCTCGTATCATTGAGAACCAATCAGATAAGGCCGTGATCCCTGCGAGACAGGATGAACACGAAACCCTTGAAACCCTTTTTAAAAACGTTGAAAAGGCAGTATTACCAACCTACTTAACACATAATTTAGGGACAAAGCGGCGTGCTGCTTAATCCAAAACCTTTTAAGCGGTTCATTGCAACGAGGATAAATTAAAGGGACAAGAAATGAGCAAACTAGATTTACTTCCAAAAAATAAGGGGCTTAATGTTGGAATAATTGCAGTTGCTTTAATCGTAATAATTGTTGGCGCAACTTCATCTTTTTGCTTAAGTAGCGCAAGTGAATACCCGACTCTGTCAAGTATGGCTGGCACTTATTCAAACGCATCAACAGGATCCACAATAACTCTTCATGAGGATGGCTCAGCACTATTTGACACACACGATGGCATATGGCACATAGTCAACGCAACATCCTTCGAAGTCTCATATACAACAGTAAGCGGACGTCAATTCCATGAATTCAGAATTACAAATAACGGTTTCACAGCAGCCGAAACAGGAAACTTGTACGTTAAAACTACGTCTGCAACGGCTTCTCCGAGCCCGACAGTGCCAGAGTTCAGCAATGCATCGCTCGCTTTAATCGTGACTATGATAGCAGTCGCAACTTGCACAGTTGCTTTAGCAGCAAAGAAAGCGAAAAAACCGATTTAGTCAACAGGCACTTTGACAAACAACAAGAAAACTAAAATTCGAAAAACTCTCTTTTTTTTGAACGTAGGAGAAATCTGAAAAAAGTAATTTCGGGACAAGGCAGCGCGCTGACAGATAATTATCAAACGCGGTGAATGACCTTACCTATCAAAAACAAACGTGATTCTTTGTTTACAAAAAAGTTGGGAAGCAGCGTCTGGCGCTGCGGTATATGTCTTTGGTTGATGTTATACTCTGCGTCCTGTAAGTAGTCGATAAAGTATTATGATGACAGCGATGACGAGCAGTACCCATATGATGGTGCCGAGGTTGAAGATGAAGAATCCTAAAAGCCACAGCAAGACGAGAATCGCAGCAACAACGAAAAGAAAATCAAGTGCGCCCATGTTCAAAAACTCTACTTACCCTTAACTCGCTAGTCTATTTTAAGATGTGTGACTGTCAACGAACAGTAACAGCTACCTCAACTTTTTACTTCAACTATCCAATTGTAGCCACAGCCTCACAGTCACAACTACTTAAACCAACCATTGTCCTGTTATAAGGTAACTCACGGTTGTGGGTGTGAAAATTAAGGATAGTTTAATTTTATGAAAAGTAAAGAGTTTATGGATAGAGATGTTTTTGCTTTAGATGAAAAAATCGGCAAAATCAAAGAAATGGAAATAGACGCCACTGAGTGGAAAGTAACTCTTCTTGAAGTTGAATTGGACAAGAACGTAGCTGAATCGGTACTTGGTGCAAAGAAGGGTGGCGTGCGGAACATGCTTAACGTAGCAGCTTTAGAGAAAGGAACAGGCATGTGGGTGGATCATGGATTGCACTTGAAAGTTGCAAAAGATCAGCTTCACATGTACCTAAGCCCCGTTGCTAAAACTTAGGTTTACACAATTTTTAGTGTTTTTTAGGAGGTGTAACAAATTATGCCAGAACAACAAATAGACATCAAAGAAACAGTACAGAAGATGGGAGAAAAATGGGACGAATTCCAGAAGACCTGGGTTTCACACTTCAAAGACATGGAAGTAGAAGTATTAGAATGGAACTTTGGAGTTGGAAAAACAGGCGAAGACACTATCTTTGAACTGAAAGCTAAGGTTGCCGTAAGACAAAAGAAGTAGTACCCTACGCACGTGGTGGCGAACGAAAATTTCTCTTTTTTGCAAAGAGATGTTACCGCCCGAACACATTTTTTTCATTATTGGCGGCTTAGGCTTTTTATTACATAATCATTTTTGTAGGACCTCATTGGTGAAGCGAGAAGAATAGGCTATCCGCTTAATTGTGATTGTTCACACGCAACAACAAATGCATAATATACACATTTGGCTGTCTTGTTTACCTCTCAATTGGTCAAGGGGTTATTAGAAATTAATCTTCAACAGTGACCTTTAATGTCCGTTGGGAACGCATTGACGATTAAGTTTATGATCCGATTGTTTTTTGGAAAAAGGAGTACTGATTAAGTGCCTACAATAAAGGAAATTATCGAAGCAATACTCAATGAGATAAAAGGCATTTTAAAAGAATCCCTAAATGAAGCCGGGACTGCTCTTAAGAAACGGCTCAAGAAACTTTTAATCATAAGCATCATCGTCAGCGTTCTGCTCGCTCTCATAGTTTCATTCGTCGGGTCTGCTTCCCTCTTCATCCTCTTAGGATCGCTGAAGTACCTCGTGACTCTCATGCCCGCTTGGAAGGCTTGGTACATAACAGGCATCTCTTCAGGCGTTATTGGCGCAGTGATTCTTTTAGGCCTTTTCTTATTCATAAAGAAACAATTGAGCTCTTCCCAGCTTCCAGCTACCTCAAAACCAGAGAATAAAATTGTTGATATTACTACGGTAGCTAAAGGTGCAAAAATAGAGAAAGTAGATGCTGAAATAGATGAAATATCGCAAAGAATTTTGTTAGAACTTCAGTCTGCAAGTTCCTCAGATTTATCTGACGCTCGTTATGCAAAAATGATGTTGCGTTTGTCTGATGCCCATTACGCAAAGGGGGTTCTGCAAAAGCTGGGTAGTGATACTTGTGGGGCTGAGAAAGAGTTAGAGAAAAGAGCAGTGATTAAAGTTCTTCTGTTTTCCACATGGTTGCAGCGGCTTGATTTTAATAAGGTCTTTTCTTATGGGGCTTTTAAGTGCTGCGGTTACCTATCTTGTAATATGGTATCTTGGTACCATAAATCTCATTGGAAGCATAATACTCGGCACCTTTGTGTTCGTATTTTCCCTAGCTGCAACAAGGCTATTCGATACTCAAATAACGAAAGCTACAAAAAAAATCGTTGAGCTTATGTCCAGTCATAGAGGTATTAGGGATTTTATCATGAAACACTTCTAACACAAAAACTTTCTATAACTGCTTTTCTGCTTACAATTAAAATAAGCAGTTAT
>CAVUHI010000018.1:0-43553 GCA_963741295.1 Candidatus Bathyarchaeota archaeon | reverse complement strand
TAGTCATTTAACTTTTTTTCTCCTTTAGCTCATATTTCTTTTGCTAAATAGAAAAAAAAAAGATTTATCCTTTTTTGCGAATGATGCTTAACCAACTTGCAAAGTTTAATTAATCGCTGGCGAGCTGCTTTGGAAGCCCAATTGAGCAACAATCAAAGTTATTTGAGGAAAAACCATGTCGAGATGGCGTGGCAACGGTTTTTTACCTTAACTATTTTTTAAAATCATTCCATAAAGTTAATAGGCTACAAACTCAACTTCCATGTAGCTTATCAATTTCATGAGAGATTCAATAATGCTTCAAATAATTAAAAAACAAGTCTTTCAAGTAATAAATTCAATTAAATTGGAGATTGATTAACTATGGCGCGTTATAGGCAAACAGACGAAATTGTAAAACTGATGGAAACCCCGATTTTCATACGCAACACCAGCATCATTGCCCATGTTGACCACGGAAAAACAACCCTGGCCGACAGCCTTCTAGCAGCAGCAGGCATCATCAGTACACAAACCGCAGGACAGAAATTGTTCCTTGACTCATGGGACCTTGAGCAGAAACGTCAAATGACCGTTTTCGCCTCAAACGTCAGCTTAGTCCACACTTACCAAGAAAAAGATTACCTAATCAACCTAATCGACACACCCGGACACATTGACTTTTCAGGCGCAGTAACAAGAAGCCTGCGAGCAGTCGACGGTGCACTCGTGGTCGTGGATGCCGTTGAAGGACCTATGACTCAGACAGAAACTGTCCTAATGCAGGCTCTGAGAGAACGCGTAAAACCAATCTTATTCATCAACAAAGTTGACCGCTTAATCAAAGAAATTAAACTGACACCGGCTGAGATTCAAAGGAAATTCGCCAAGATTCTCCTAAGAGTCAACAACCTAATTGAGAAGTATGCACCTGCGGAACACAAGAAAGATTGGCAAGTCACCGTTGAAGATGGCCGTGTAGCTTTCGGTTCAGCCCTACACAAGTGGGGTTTGAACATTGACCACATGAAAATGAAGAAAATGTCCTTCCAAGACATCATTGATGCATACACAGGTGACCCAATAGAAGTTGGCAGAAAAGTCGATGAATTAAGCAAAAAAGCACCCTTGCCCGAACCGGTCCTGGACATGTTCGTTAAACATCTTCCAAACCCATATGAGGCACAACCTTACAGGCAGCCTCAAATTTGGCCAGGAGACGTAGCTAGCCCAACAGGTCAGGGAATGGCAAAAGTCGATCCTAAAGCGCCATTGCTTATGTGCATATCCACCATTGAAGTTGACCCACACAGCGGAACAGTTGCAATCGGCAGAATCTTCAGCGGCTCAATCGAGAGAGGCAAAACAGTCCAACTTGTAAGCAGCAGCCAAAAAGGAACCATTCAGCAAGTTTTCATGAGTATGGCAACAGACCGAGTTCTCATCGACCGTGTTCCAGCAGGCAACATCGGAGCCATCTCAGGCTTACCATCCATACACGTGGGTGAAACCATAGCCGAAGAAGGGCAAGAAGTCCACTCGTTTGAAGGCTTACGTTACGTTTCCGACCCAGTCGTAACCGTCGCAGTTGAACCAGAAGACGTCAAAGACCTGCCACTCTTCGATAAAGTCATGCATAAACTCACGACTGAAGACCCTAATTTGCACTTCATCATGAACAAGGAAAGCGGCGAATTCCTCCTCTCAGGAATGGGTGAGCTTCACCTTGAAATTACCGCTTACCGAATGCAGGAAGCAGGCTTAAAAGTTAAACTCAGCAAGCCAATCGTCATCTACCGAGAAACCATAAGCCACGACTACAAAGGCCCAGCAATCATGGGTAAAAGCCCCAACAAACACAACAAACTCTGGATAACCATCGACCGACTATCTGACGAAGTAATTGAAGCAATAAAGTCTGACAAAATCAGTGACATGCAAAGCAGAGACGAGCGAACCAAAGTCTTGAAGTCACTTGGTTGGGCACCAGACGAAGCCAAAGGTGCAGTTGCAGTTGAAGAAAACTGCATACTCTGCAACCGCATCCGAGGACGCCAATACGTGGAAGAAATCATCGACCACATAAAAACTGGATTCCGCGAAGCAGTCCACACTTCACCTCTAGCTAAAGAACCAGCATACGGGTTAAAAATTAACCTTGAAGACATAACCCTCCATGAAGACCCAGTTCACAGGGGACCCGCACAAGCTATCCCTATGACTTGGAGACCAATCTACTGCGCTATTCTCTTGAGCGATCCAAAACTGCTTGAGCCATTGATGAGCTTCGAATGTAAAGTTCCAAGTGAATTCGTCAGCGCCGTAATCACGCTGCTAAACAAACGCCGCGGCAAAATCCTCGACATGCCATCCGAAGATGACATAATTACCGTTAAAGCAGAAATGCCAGTTTCCGAAAGCTTCGGTATTGCTGATGAATTGCGCGGTTCAACTTCAGGCAGAGCATTTTGGGCTACACAGTTCAGTCGTTGGGCATTTGTTCCAGAGCAGATGCAGGCTGAAGCCATAAAGAAGATTCGTGAACGCAGAGGACTGCCGCCAGTACCGCCAAAGCCAGAAGAATACTTCGAGAAAGAATAACCTTCTTTTCTTCTCTATTTCTATTATTTTCTTTATTTTTGTTTTTAAAAATTTTATAAATAATTTTTTGCTAGACTTTTCTGTATTCAGACTTAGCTTTAAGTGGGGAGGGGAAGGCTTTAATGCAAATCCCAAGTTAACGTTTAGTGAAGCTTATGATAGTTGGAATCTGCGGCAGCCCAAGAGAACAATCAACAGACTTTGCACTAAAAGAAGCCCTAAAAATGCTTGGGGAAAAAGGGTTTGAAACAAAATTCTGGACGGTAAGAGCCAAGCGCTTAGGGTTCTGTACACACTGCGACTTCTGCCTAAAAAACAAAGAATGCGCCTTCAAAGACGACATGCAAG
This sequence comes from Candidatus Bathyarchaeota archaeon, assembly GCA_963741295.1. GTDB lineage: Archaea > Thermoproteota > Bathyarchaeia > Bathyarchaeales > Bathycorpusculaceae > Bathycorpusculum. Next base: position 40,625 of record CAVUHI010000018.1, on the reverse strand, counting down.
AACTCTACGCCCTACTAAAAGATGCCAAAGGCATAATTTTTGCCTCACCAGTCTACAACGGCGGAGTCAGCGCCCAAACCAAAACCGTCATGGACCGAATGCGCGCGGTTGTAGCTGCGAATAAAAACTTTTTCAAAGGCAAAATCGGCATGGGAATCGCCTTGGGCGGCGACAGAATCGGCGGACAAGAAGCCGTGTTGCAGCAGATCATAACTTTCTATATTCTAAACGGCATGATTCCGGTCAGCGGCGGCTTTTTTGGGGCAAATTTAGGCGCCACTTTTTGGACCAAGGACACTTTGGAGGGCGTAAAGTTGGATGAGGAAGGTTTTCGGAGCCTAAAGAAGACTACTAAACGGTTTGCCGAGTACTTGGAGCTTTACGCTAAAAAATAAGGTGAATGTTGTGGCTGAAGTTAAGGTTAAGAAACGTAAAGTTGCTTGGGGCATCACGGGCGCAGGCGACAAAATAGCTGAAATCATCGAAACAATGAAAGACCTGAAAAAAGAGTCGGAGGGCATTGTGGAAATCGATGTTTACCTCTCCAAAGCAGCTGATACCATGCTAAGGTTTTACCGTTTAGATGAGGAGTTAAAGAAGAGTTTTGCCAAGGTGACAGTTGAGTTGAATTCTAATTCGCCTTTCCTTGCAGGTTTGATGCAGAGCCACAAATACGAGTTTCTGCTGATTTTTCCATCATCATCCAACACAGTAGCTAAAATTGTAAATGGAATCGGAGACACCCTGCTTACAAACTCGGCAATAATGAGCCTAAAAGCCTTCGTTCCCGTCTGGATTATGCCCGTGGACTACAAAGAAAGCATCGTTTCCACCAAGCTGCCCAACGGCAAAGAAATGAAAATCCGCGTCCGCAAAGAAGAAGCCGAGCAAGTACGCAAGCTGGAAGCCACCGAGGACGTGCGCGTTTTCGAGAACCCTGCAAAGGTGCGCGAAGGCTTTTTGACGTGGCTAAAAACCATCAAACCATAACTTAATTTTGATGAATTGTTTTTCAAAAATTTTAAAAAATAGTTTGGTGAGATCGGTCGGATTTTAACCGACGACCCCATTTTGCTTTTCTTTGTTTAGTTGAATTCTTTTCTTTCGAAAAGAATCAAGCCCAAGATAACTGTGACAGCGAAGTAAATTGCCATGATAGCGAGTCCTTCGGGGATTGTTGCGTTGTATGTTGTTAGGGTGGGTCCGCCTCCGCCAGGACGTAGGCTAGTTGTTGTTATGTGGGGTGGATAGGGCGATGTTAATACGTTGCCGATGATTTGGGAGCCATATGTCAAGATGAACCAAGGCTCAATTTGGACAAGTCCAGCGACAAGTGATTGTATTAATGTGAATACGAACAGGAACAGTATTGCTGTAAGCAAGATAGACATGGAGCTGCTTTTGAAAAGTGAGCTAAAGAAGAATGTGAAGCCAAGAACTGCAACAAGGTACAGCAATGCGAACAGCAGTGACTCAACGAATTGATAAGGCACACCTGAGAAATAGTATAAGCCGTTCCCCAATGTAACAACTGTGAAGACACCGAGAATGGCTATTGACGCTAGAAATGCCGCGATCCATTTTCCTATATAGATGGATGACCTTCTGATAGGATTTGGCACTCCGAAGTATCCTGTTTTGTTTTGGAATTCACCTGAAATTGCGTCGCCGCCAAAGAAAATGCCAGAAAGAATAATTACAAATGTAACCGAGGTACCCCACCAGCTACTGTAGAAGCCAAGTTCAGACGTCAGAAAGCCGGCTGGACGGTAGTATCCAACAAGAACGGTAAGAAGTACGCTTATCAGAGCTGTTATAATCAGCATGATAAAGAAGCGACGGGACCTTACGTAGTCAAGGAGAGTGTACTTGGTGATTATGCCCACTTGGGCAATACTGCTTGGTACAACATTTTTTGATTCAAAGTTTGTTTGAGTCATTTTTATCACAGCGTAGCGGTTATGAGTTTAAGGTATACATCTTCAAGTTCAGATGAAGCAGCTTTGTAGGTTACGACTCCAATGTTAAGTTTGACTATGTCGTTTAGGAGACGTTCCTGAACAGCTAAGCCGCCTTTGAAGCTTATCTTGAGGTCTTTATCATCTATTTTTTCTGCATTAACCACGTCTGGCAGGAGGGCTATGCTTTGGGTTACGATTTGGGTGTCCACTGGACGCGCTAATCCGATTTCGACAACGTTGTTTCCGCCTGAAAACTTTGCTGTCACGTGGGGCAAGGTGTCGTAAATGATTAGTTTGCCGTGGTTTATCATGGCGACTTCGTCGCAGACATCAGAAACCTCGCTTAGAATGTGGGAACTCATGAATATTAGGCGGTTTTTGCCTTTGAGCCCTTTGATGATATCCCTGACTTCACTCATGCCTCGTGGGTCAAGTCCCGTGGTGGGTTCATCTAAAAGAATCACTTCTGGGTCACTTAGCAATGCAGAGGCGATGCAGATTCGCTGTTTCATTCCCTTAGAAAACTTGCCTACACGCTTGTCAATCCATTCTTCCATTCGTAATTCTGCGGTGACTTCTTCCACGCGTTTCTTTCGCTCAACATGTGGTATCCCCCTTATCTCTGCAATCATCGTCAAGGCTTCTCTTGGCGTAAGTGAACTGTAAATTTCGGGGGTTTCAATAAGTGTACCCACACATTCAAGTGCTTTTTTCTTGTGGGTGTGCACGTTTACCCCGTTTATGAGAGCTTGTCCTTTGGTTGGTTTGATCAGGTCGGTGAACATTTTTAGGGCGGTTGTTTTTCCTGCCCCGTTAGGTCCGAGGAAACCGACACATTTTGTACCCTCAATCTTCAAGTTCAAATCAGAAAGGGCGCAGAATGAGCCGTACTGTTTTGTTAAATTAATTGCTTCTATTGATGGCATCGATATCTCTTCTTCGCAAATGTTACGATACGGATGCTTAAAAGGCGTACTCAACGAAATTGATAAAAATCTGATTTTCCCAGTCATTTTCTAGGGGATTAATTTTTTGTTTTGGGAAAGTATTTTAATCAACCCTTTGGTACTTGGAAGCATGCCGGTGCCAATTTGAAGTGGATAAAACTTGAAGCCCGCATAAAATCAAGGTAGAATCTACTATGCCCTTTCAGAATGCAACCGAACATGTTGTTATGCGATTTATCCGCTTGTTTACCAGGTTACCTTTGAGGGGGCTTATCCATTTAGTTTCGCAGCAAGTAAATTTTACAGATTATTTTGTGGGATTCGAGAAAAACCATGCGGTCCAAGGAATATTCAGGGAACAGACCGAGCAGGTTCTCAAACACCTCAAAGTGGATTTTATCTGGTTCGGTTACATGGGCGTCAACGATGATGACGGGCACTTGATGGTGAACAAACGTTACCTTGCCACTGGATGCAAACAAGACATCTACCTTGATGTGATCCATGAACTCTGCCATGTAAAACAGCATATGGATGGCAGGGAACTTTTTGACCCCCGCTTCGACTATGTAGATCGTCCTACAGAAATCGAAGCCTACCGCTACGCAGTGCAAGAAGCCAAACGCCTCGGGCTAAACTCAGCGAATATTCGTGTGTACCTCAAAACTGAAATGATGAGCACGAAAGCGTTGGAGAAGCTAATTGGGAACATGGGCATAGACCTCAAAGAAAACTGATTTTCTTTTGCAGAAATCAACTTTTTGTCCAGCTTTGTCGTGAGCCGGCCGAATTTGAAACGACGACCTTTACCCAAGGGTGGCGCTAAAACAAAGTTTATGGGTTTCTTCATTACCGTTCCGGAAATTCTTCATTCTCCTCGCTGAGTCAGCAAACCGTTGTATGTTTGCTTTCTGGTGCCCGTTGTCAAACCTGCCTTTATAATGCTAGCTAATTGCTCGGCTCATTTGTCATAACTTTATTTCTGTGTGCACTTCGGGTATTTGCGAAGAAGAAGAGCACTTGCCCTTACTGCCTCAATACTGCTTAACGTTTTTATAATTCTGCTTGTACTTGTTGGGGTTATATGGGGTTGTAGTATAGCCAGGTAGTACGGCGGGCTCCAGAAAGCATTGATTGCTTGACCCGTTAGGGGATGACGAAATTCTGGAGCGGTCTACTTTGGGGAAACCCGTTGGTCATCGGTTCAAATCCGATCAGCCCCACCATTTTCCTCAAAAACAACAGAGGTTGTAGTGAGCAGGCATTCACAAAAATATTTACACTGAAAAAATAATCATATTTTAGAAAAACTCCGAGAGGGATAGTTGGTATTAGCTGTTTCAAACTGAAAAACTTAAATGGTAACCCGCCAAAAAGATAAATCAAACCCGCGTGGAACATCATGACCAGCAGCCCCAACAACACCAATGAATTCGTTGTAATCCGCAACCTTGTAAAAAGCTTCGGCGGTTTCCATGCTCTAAACGATGTGTCCTTCGATATTAAAGAGGGGGAAATTTTCGGTTACATCGGTCCAAACGGCGCTGGAAAAACTACCACCATGAAAATCCTTGTTGGTTTAATCACCGATTTTCAAGGTGAAGTTTCGATAGGCGGCTACACAGTTCCCAAAAGAAAAGACGAAATCCACAAGCTACTTGGTTACCTGCCTCAGAGCGTTGCTTTTCAAGAGTGGCGGAACGTTGATCAAGCACTTACAACGTTTGGGAAACTCTCAGGCCTCAGCGACCAAAAAGTTAAGGAACGTATTCCCGAAATTTTGGGCTTACTCGGATTAGCCGAAGCACAACAAAAGAAGGTTTCGCAGTTGTCGGGGGGCATGGTGCAGAAGGTTGGGTTGGCACAAGCGCTTTTGCATGAACCAAGGTTTTTGGTTCTGGATGAACCGTTGGGCGGGTTGGATCCGTTGAGTCGCTTCCAGTTTAAAGAAATTGTTTTGAAGTTATCCAAAAAAGGAACAACTATCTTGTTTTCTTCACATATCCTAAGCGACGTTCAAGATGTCGCCGACAGAATCGGCATCATTAGCCACGGAAAAATCAAGCAAATTGGCACACTCAAAGATCTAAAATCCCGACTTGTATCTCAAAAAACAGTTCAGGTGTTGCTTTCGTTTGCCAGCGAAAAGTGGCAGGGATTCGGAGCCATCAAAAACGTGAAGAACGTTGAGCAACCTTCGCCGGGAAGAATCTTGGTGCATATTGAAGCCGGAGCAGATGAAGATCAAGTTGTAAACGACATCGTTCAAAGCGTAGCCAAACTGGGCATTCGTGTGAGGGGGGTTTCTTTGCTTGAACCGTCTTTGGATGAAATTTACCTAAACTACGTTTCGGAGGCGGAGAATTGATGAAGACAAGTCTTCTTTTTGTGGATGAGTTGCGGGGATTCTACAAGTCTAAAGTCATGATTTTCCTATGGGTCGGTTTACCTGTTATCGCATTGCTGTTTCGCTTTATCTCCGGTGGTAGCTCAGGACAGAGCATTCCCTTCACTGTGATTTCTGCACTGGTAGTTTCCAGCATTGGCGGTACGCTAGCTTCAGTCATGCTGGCGGTCTTCATAATCAACGAGAAAAATAGACGTGTCTACGACCTCTTCCTTATTCGACCGCTAAAACGAAGGGACATCTTGTTAGCAAAATTCTTCTCAGTTTACACCTGCGTTGCCATTGCGAGCTTCATCGCAGTTTTGGCAGGTATTGTTACGGATTATGCTACGACGGGAGCATTGTCAACTGCTATCTTGACCGATGCGGGACAGTCTTTGGCGATAAACTTATCCATGATTGCCGTTGCGTGTTCCGCTGGTGTACTAATTGGAATTGCTTCACCCACTGTTCTTGTCGGGGCCATACTGGTCATTTATGGAGGAAACCAGATTTCAGTCATTTCTTTAGTGCCGACTTTGCTGAATCTACCAGATGCATCAGTTTTCACAATTGCCCTCGCCGCATTGGTAGCAGTGATATTGCTTGCCACAGCGATAGCGGTGTTTAATCGAAAGCAGTTCTAAGACAAGACTCAGGCGACCCTAATTCATTACATTTCAACGACGGAAAACGATTAATGATTAAAAAGAAGAAAGAAGCGGTATGCGGTAGCTTATTTGCGTTTGAGCATGTTTTCAAGTATTGGCTTTAACTTGGCGTTTTCTGCTTGAATCTTCTCTTTACCCAATGCCTTCATGTCAGCATCGATTTCCTTGATTACTTCGGCGTAGTGGATGCCTTCTGCTGCTGAAACGTATTCTACTCGGAACCGCTCGGGGCTCATGCCCAATTTTGTTAGCATGCCTTTGAGAGCGTCGGTGCGGGCTTTCATCTTGTAGTTTCCGCTGATGTAGTGGCAGTCGTAGGGTAAGTGGCATGCGCCTAGAAGAACCATTCCGGCACCCAATCGTAGGGCTTCGAGAACGAATTCTCTGGCAACTCTTCCACTGCACATGACACGGATAGCTCTTACGCTGGCTGGGTAGTCACATCTGCTAATGCCTGCAAGGTCTGCGCCTGCGTAACTGCACCAGTTGCAGAGGATGGCAAGGATTTTTTCTTCCGGCTTATCTTCAAGAGCCGCTCGAATTTGAGCTATGATTTGTGCGTCTGTAAAATGCATTTGGGTTATGGCGTGTTGTGGGCATTCGGCTACGCATGTTCCGCAGCCATGGCAGCTTGCTGTGATTATTTGTGCTGGTTTTGGCTTTTCTAACCTTATTGCGCCGTAGGGACATTTGTCGACGCAAAGACCGCAACTCTTGCATTTGGTTTCGTCGATGACTGAGATGATGGGTTCTATCTTCCATTTTGGTTTGCTGATAACTGTCGCTGCCCTAGCTGCTGCTCCGCTTCCTTGGGAAACACTGGCTGGAATGTCCTTTAAGCCGGCACATGCACCGGCGTAGAATACTCCGTCTGTTGGGGCATCCATGGGTTTAAGTTTGGGGTGTGCTTCCATGAAAAAGCCGTCTGAACCCCTGGAGAGGTTGAGGATGCGTGCAATATCTTCAGAGCCTTTTTTGGGTATTGCTGCTGTTGCTAGGACAACCATGTCAGCTTCAACTTCGATTGGTGTGCCTAGCAGTGTATCTTCCGAATGAACGGTTAAGTTGTGGGTTTTTGGGTCTTCGTCGATGCGGCTAACTCGTCCACGGATGAAGTTTACGCCTCGTTCCCTTGCGCGGTCGTAGAATTCTTCGTAGCCTTTTCCTGGACTTCGTATGTCCATGTAGAAAACGTAGACTTCTATGTCTTCTTTGTACTTCTCCTTTAGCTGTACCACGTGTTTGAGGGTGTACATGCATCCGAAGTTGCAGCAGTATGGGTAGTGGGTTTTGTCTCGGCTGCCAACACATTGGATGAAAACGATTTTGTGTGGTTTTTGTCCGTCGGATTGACGGATAACTTTGCCACCTGTGGGTCCAGCTGCAAGGATTAATCGTTCAAACTCCATGCTTGTGATTACGTTGGGGTATTTCCCGTAGCCAAGCAACGGCATGTCATAGGGTAGGTAAATGTCAAAGCCAGTGGAAACGATGATTGCTCCCACATCAAACTCGACTTCTTCAGGTTTTTGGTTGAAGTCAATGGCTTGGCGTGCGCCGCAGGCTTCCGTGCATTTGAAGCATTCAATACAGTAATCGCGGTTGATCGAGTAAATCAGCGGCACAGTCTGGTCGAAAGGAACGGAAATTGCTTTCCGTGTGCCCAAATTCATGTCCCATTCGTTGGGGTACTCGATTGGGCAAGCATCCTTACATTCACCGCAGCCTGTGCATTTGTCGGTTAGGACGTATCGGGGGTTTTTGCGGATTTTTACTTTGAAGTTGCCGATATAACCATCAACTTTGACTAATTCTGAGTTTGCGAAGATTGTGATGTTTGGGTGACGTGCGCAGTCCACCATTTTTGGTCCTTCTATGCAGATGCTGCAGTCGAGAGTGGGGAAAGTTTTGTCGAGAGCTGCCATGTGTCCGCCGATGCTTTGAGAGTTCTCGAGCATGTAGACTTTGTAGCCCATTTCGGCTAAATCTAAGGCTGCGTTCATACCTGCGATTCCGCCACCGATGATAAGAGCTTTGTTGGTAACTGGAACTTCGATGGTTTGCAGCGGCTGCATCAGGCGTACTTTTGCGACTGCCATGCGTACAGAGTCTTTGGCTCGCTCGGTTGCGGCTTTAGGGTCGCTTTGGTGGCACCATGAAGCAAATTCTCTGATGTTTGCCATTTCGTAGAGGAAGGGGTTTAAGCCTGCTTCAGAGACTGTTCGGCGGAAGGTAGGTTCATGCATTCTTGGTGAACATGCGGCGATGACTACTCGGTTTAGGTTTTGTTCTTTGATGGCTTTTCGGATTTCTGCTTGTCCAGGGTCGGCGCAGGTGTAACGGTTTTCTTTGACAAAAACCACGTCTGGAATAGTTTTTGCATATTCGGCTACAGCTTTAACGTCTACTGTTCCTGCAATGTTTAAGCCGCAGTGGCAAACGAAAACCCCGACTCGCAATTCTTCTGGTTTGCAAGCGACGCAAGTTTCTGGTTGTTTAATAGGTGTTTGTGAATTACTCATTTGTATTCCTCCGTTTTGAGCGCCTCAGAGACGAATCGTTTCTCAACGACTTTGCGTCTATTCTCAGCGGCTTGGGCTTTGAGTTCCTTAGCAGCATCAGCGGAGCTTGTTATGCGCTCTAAGGCTTTGTTCCATGTACCTGAATGGATGGGCGTATGCAGAACCTTGGTGCGTTTCACACACAATGCTTCGTCTACTGGGCAAACATTCTTGCATGCACCACAGTAGGTACATAGTGCTTCGTTAACGTGAACTTTCTTGTCTTCCCCCAGCACCAATGCACCTGGAATGGGACAAACATCTAAACAATCTGCGCATCCTTCTGGACACTTCTCCTGCGCAATGTTAATTTTTCCTTCGATTGCTTTTTTGACTTTTAACGCGCCAAGTTTACATTTAACTTCGCATATTTTGCATGTAGGGCAATAGTCTTTTTGAATGTCAAATGAAAGCTGGACTCTTTTTTTCTCGTTAGGAGAAAGCGCGGTAATATCTTGGACTGGCTTACCGTCAAAGCCGACTTTGGAGATTTTTATGAGTTTGAGTGGACAAGCATTTTCGCATTCGACACATTCTTTTTCACATTTATGCGTATCCACGACGATGTCACGGACAAATTCGGGGTAGCTGTCTTTCTCCAAAATGGGCAGGTTGTGTGATTCATTTAAAGTAACCTTAATTGCACCATAAGGACAAGTGACGTCGCAGATTCCGCAGAAATTGCATTTTGCCAAATCAATGTCCACTTTAGCTTTCTTTACCTTTTCTCCCGGAATTTTTGGCTGCTTCTGGGTTTTTATGGCTTCTTTTGGGCAAGCCACTTTGCATACTTGGCAGCCGGCACACCGGTTCTTGTCAAGAGTTAACTTGTAATCTTTAACTTGCAAAACCCATTCTAACGTTAAAGCGTCTGCCGCGTCTTTCTTTATGGTTTTTAACGGCATTTATTTTTCACCATCTTAATATGCGTGGTACAAGTTAGTCCAACGCCTACTAGATTAGTTAGAAAGTTGAATAAAGTGCTTTTGATATAAATATTGCTTGGAAAAACTCCCTTTCCCAAGGTAAAAAACCTGAAAACAAGAACATGCTAGCCAATTAGCAAAATTAATAAACTTTTAACCCAAAAACTCAAGCAAACCCAACTGTACGTAAAAACCGTCACGAAGAACCTTAACCGCATCCGAATGACTCCAGATCCGTAGCCATCTAAACCTGATGAAGACACCATATAGGCTTTAGTTCCAAAAATAGCTCTCTTGGCTGCTATGCATGCAGGGGGGTTTGCAATGTTTAAATTCCACGTCTCATATTAGCTTTCCAGTGATTATTTATGAGCACATCTGTCACTGCCAAGGATGTATATTCTAAAGGATTAAATTCTGTACAAGACAACGATACACTCTCCAGATGCCTAGAAGGCTTTAAGAAAGGTATGCCGCCAGTGATGGCTGTTTTGGATGAGAAAGGAAAGTATGTCGGGATGATAACGCGCCGCGCAATTTTGCGTTCGCGACTTGATTTCACTGTAGCGAAAGTTCGTTCGCTTATGCAAGTTGCACCGACAGTTGAGCCAGAAGTTCCGTTGGGGGAACTGGCGAAGCTGATGATTGGAAGCGGTATGCGTCAGCTACCGTTGTTCGAAAAAGGCAAGTTACTCGGATTTGTTACTGATGAAGACGTGATTCATGGCGCTGTCGGCGACGACTGGGGGCGCACCACAGTTGAAAAAGTTATGACAAGGGCTCCTCACACAATCGAATCGGGGCGTAGTGTCGGCGCAGTTTTAGGGTTGATGCGGGAATTCGGCATCTCACATGTTCCCGTCCTAGAAGGAGGCAAGCTTGCGGGGATGGTAAGCATTGAAGATATTCTAAGAAGCATTTATTGGCCGCAACGACGCCAAACCACAGGCGATATCGTCGGCGAAAAACTTGAAACCCTCGGAATCGCAGTAAAAGGCATAATGGCTTCACCTGCCATCACCGTCGACGCCAAAACCAGCCTCAAAGACGCCGAAAAACAAATGCATGACCGCGAGGTTTCATGTTTATGCGTCGTGACTGCAGATCGCTTGGTCGGAGTGGTAACAAAGCTTGACTTCCTTGAACAGATTTCCCAAGTTGCAGCGCCCGCCCGCAAATTAACCATCCAGTTCGGCACCAAAGGCGTAGACGTCACAGAAGACCAACAAGCGTTCATGATGAACGAATTCGACTCATTCTCTCACCGATTCCAAGAAGCATTCCAATTAGGTACGCTATTCGTATACATGAAAAGCCACGGAGACAACGGCGTCCGCGAAACTCCGCTCGTCCATTGCCGATTGCAGTTCCGAACAGTTCGAGGCACATTCTTCGCAGCAAGCGAAGGCTGGGGCGTCGAACCTACTTTCCGCGTGGCATTAGTCCGACTCGAACGTAGACTGTTACGCAGCAAGGAATTGTTAGCCTACAACCCAAAATACGCTAAAGACTACCTGCGTAAAATTGGATTACCCTCAGAAGAAGAATAGACTTCTTTTTTCTTTCTTTTTGTTTTAAGCCCTTTCTTTCAACGGTGCGGAAGGGTCTTTTTGGGTTAGTGTCTCTTTGATTGGTAGGTAGTATTTTTCCAGGTTATTTTCTATCGTTTTAGTGGGAAAAAAAACATCATTTGAAACTTGGTAAAGAACCTCAAAATCGTAATCACGGGTTGCTTTTCATTTCTTCGCGGAACGTTTCCTCAAGCATCTTTTTGTTTATCCCAATTTCCTCAGCTAAACGCTTCACTTGTTTGACGTAAGTTCGGAATAGGCTTTGGAGGATTTCGGCTTTTTCTGTGTCGGGGAGTTCTTTTTCTTCTGCCATGAGCAGTGCGAACCATTTGCCGAGGTTGGTGAGTTGGTAGGCTTTGATCCAGATGATTCGTCCTTCTTTGTCGTTTTTTTCCATGGATTCGTTTAGGACGCCGAGTTTGGTGAGGGTTTTGAGGTTTTCTATGATTGTTTTGTTAGAGTAGTTGAGGGTTTTGACGAGGTCTTTTTGGTAGATACTCTTGGCGACGCCTTGATGGAGGCTGAAGCGGAGAATGTCGACGCCTGCTTTGCTACCGAAAATGGCGGATAGTATCTTATCTTTATTTTCTGTTTTTGGAAGAAATACTACATATGGATGTAACTTTTCAGTCAAGGAAGGTTCATCTAATTGCATATCCGCTGATTTTGCTTTTAAGAGTTGTCCCGCCAGCCGTAGCCTTTACAGACGATGCGCTGCTCTTGCGCGGCGAGGCCATTTGGGGGGTAATTTTGAAAAACTGTTTTATAGAACATATCTCGTTTTGTTGAGCTAAGAGAAGTAGAGAGGGGCATTTCATGAAAAAATCCGTAATTTATACATTAATCCTGTTAAGTCTGTTTGCGCTTTCCTTCACGATAGTTCCGTCAGCGCATAGCCAAACTTCAAACATTAAAGCTACAAATTATACCTGGTACATTGACAGCTCAGGGTTTTTGGATGTGGTAGGCGAAATAGAGAACGTTGGCACTAGCACCTTAACCTCGGTTATCTTGACTGCTAAAATGACCACGACCACGGGTGGTACACAGACGACGCAGGCTATGGCTTTCGTGAATGATATGTTACCTAACCAGAAAGCTCCGTTTTACATGACGTTCGTTTTGCAGGCAGACCAGACTACCGGAGTTCTTCCCTCAGTAGCTAATGTAGAGGTCTCTGTAACGCAGGCACCCACCACCACAAACTATCTCTACCAAGACGTAAAAGTCATCAGCCAACAAAACAGCATCGACACTACCATAGACAACAAAGGCGTCTACTGGGTCACTGGCACCGTCCAGAATACAGGCAATCAAACCGCTACGGGCGTGCGGGTTTTGGGAACTTTCTATGATTCCGCGGGAAAAGTCGTCGCGTATGGTGGATACGACGGTAAAGACCCCTTAATCGCATCTTTGGTTCCTTCGAACAAAACAGATTTCAAGTTTGGCGCCTACGACTACAACCAAACCATCGTACCTTCAGAAAAGAGAATCGCCAGCTACGTTATCCTAGTTCAAGTAGCGGGTCCAATTCTTTCGGGAACGCACCCACAGATTACACCTGCCCCCACTACATCCTCTACTCCGTCGCCAAGCAGCAGCACAGCTCCCAGCGTCTCAACCTCGCCAACGAATGGGCCAACAGCCACCACCCAACCCAGCCAAACCTCAAGCAACCAAACCCAAAACAACACCTCCACACCAAGCTGGCTCATCCCAGCCATAATCGTAATTGTCATCGCAGCAGCCATCGCCGCCTCAGTTGTTGCCCTTAAAAGACGCAAACCCGCACCTGCCAAGCCGACAAAAAAGAAAAAATAGCAACGGCTCTTTACCGGAATTTGCATTTGCTTTAAATATTTCTTATGTGTAGAGGGTATTTTATGAGTTTCAGACCTCAAACGGGTTCCCGCCGAGGCAGCGGCAAACAGTTTTCGAAGAGCACCCACGAAAAAAAAGCCAAAGAAAAAAAGCAGCGCGCAGGCGCCAAGTACCTAATGGAGGAAACTCCAGAGTTTTCAGCGGAGGAAGTGGCACAGAGAACAATTGGCAGCGTGGGAAAATTAGGAAACCAGATTTTTGCTATCTCGCCGTTTAGCCAGTACTTTGATGATTGGCTGGTAACACTGCGCCAGGTAACTTCAGAATTCGAATCTAACCCCGCCATCACAGTAGATGAAGCGTTTACAAAGGACCGCGCACAAATTTTCCTCGACGCCGAAGCAGCACTCGCCGAGAACCGAATAAAAGAAAACAACCTAACCTCAGAAGCAAAAGCCCTCGCCGACGTAAACCACAAAATAGTAGAAGCAGACAAACAGTACGCTGAGACCAATAGGGAGCGCAGCAACAAACGAAACAGCGAAGTCCAACGTTTAAGCAGCAAAATCCGAGACTTGGAAGACCAACTGGCAATGCAGCAGCAAGTCAAATTCAGCTTCTACAAGTTCAGCGCCAAACGCAAAGCCGCTCAAGAACTCGCAGATACCACCCAGAACCTCAAAGCCGACAAAAACGAGTTAGAAGTCACATTGCAAACGTTTACGGCGGAACAGGAAAAACTCCACGACAACTACGAGAAACAGAAGCAAGAACTAAACGAGGAATCCGACCGCCTACACCAAGAACTGGAAAAACTCGAAACCGACACATCTACAGAACCAAGGCAAACAGCATGCAATGCACTCAGTAAAATTGTCGATGATCTGCTGAAAAGAACGCCTAAGCCGCTGAAAGAACCATAAAATTTAGATTTTTATCTTGGTCGGTGCAGCTGCTTCTGGTCCGTTTACCAGAATCTTTAAGGTTTTAGCTTCTTCCCGTAGGGCGCCAACTTCGTTTTCGAGAGCCACCGCTTTTGCGTCGGCAATTTTCTTGAGTTCTTCAATTTCAACTAATAAGCTCTTTTTTTCAGCTTCTAAGGCTTTGATTTTTTCGATGGTGGTTTTTAGGTTGCTACTCATTTGAGGGTCCTTCTGGAAGTTAGATTGCCTCTTTAGCGTTTAAGACTTTTGTGTCACAATTAAGAATCAAATATGCGAAATTGTGCAATCTTGTTTCAAAAGGAAAGATACCCTAACCCCAAAAATCTTTTCCATCCTCACAACCTAGTCAGCCAACATACACCACAACCCTCAACACCCAACCCATTATGAGTGACCCCACAAACTAACCCTTCCCACAACCCGTCAGCAAGCGAAAACCAGCTAGAATTCAAAACACAACTCAAAAACTAAGCTAAGTTGTGAACCACAGCTGCCACCCGCAACCACACAAAACAAAATCTAAAAATCGTTTGATAGATGCAGTTTTATATAGGTATTAGCAAATTAAAGATGATAATTTAGTTCGTATTGTTGGATTGTGTCTAAATGAGGAAGACCATATTCAAAAAGCTCGAAGCTCAGGGATTGATTGCCAATTACAACCGTTTACGAAAGAATCTGCCGCCGAAGCTTCCTGACCGTGTATTCATCTGGGACGAAACTTTTCGGGAAGGCATCAAAGCGCCGACGGTTTACCTAACCTATGTGGAGCAGGTTAGGCTTGCAAAGTTGATGGATGAATCAGGCGTCGCCATCATAAACGTGGGGTTCCCAGCGCTCTCCGAAGACGAAAAACGCACCGTCAAACGCATCGTTAACGAAACATTTACTTACTCCAAGTTAACCGCTTCAGCAGAAGCTTCAAAGAATAGCATAAACGCCTGTTTAGAATGCGGCATCAAAGACATAACAATAGAATCCCCCATCAACGGTTTAAATCTCCAGTACAAACTAAAGATAACAAAGGAGCAAGCGCTGCAAAAAATCGTTGACAGCATCGACTACGCCAAAAAACACGGCACAACCGTAAACTTCATCTTAATGGATGCAACCCGAACCCCGCTAGAAGATATATTGCAAGTTTTTGAAGCTGCAGCCAACGCAGGAGCCGTCAGGTTAGGAGTGGCGGATAGCGTAGGCTTCATAAGACCCCTATCAATGCGCTACTTGATTTCCCATATCAGAGATGGTTTGCCCGATGCAATTAAAAAGAAAGTGCCGCTCTCAATTCACTGCCACAACGACTTCGGCCTGGGCTCCGCCAACACCTTGGCAGCGATGGAGGAAGGCGTAGCTTACTTGCACACTTGCATCGCAGGTTTCGGAGAACGCGCAGGTATCGCACCCTTCGAAGAAGTCGTAACCGCAGCTGAGCTGCTCTACAACGTCGACACAGGCATAGACTTGGGAAAAATCTACCGTATCGCCCAGACAGCCGAAAAAGCATTCGCATTACCAATCCAATTCCACAAACCCATAATCGGTGAAAACATTTTCACCCACGAAGTTGAAGAAGAAGTTGAAGAAATGATGGCTAACCCTCTGGTTTTTGAGCCTTTCCCACCAGAAATCGTGGGCAGAGAAACAACTATATTCATCGGCAGAAACACAGGGCAAACGCTTATCCAAAAACTGCTTGAGAAAGCTGGAATTCGAGCTTCGCCAAGACAGATGGATGAGCTCTTCAGACGCATAAAGGGTCCACAGGAAAGCCTCGACAAAGGCGAAGCCCAAATGACCTACTACCAAGTCAAAAAACTAATGAAAGAACTCCTCAAAGGCTACACAATGGACGAGTTCTGGCGCTTAGTAGAACAGGTTACAAGGCAAAAACCCAAGATGCCGAAAACCAACAAGAAAACGTCCGAGCAAACTGCTGACCAACTTTTAACTTAGTTGTTTCTTTATTTTTTCAATCTCTTCTTTGTTTAGTTTTTTTGGATAGTTGTAGATTGGGCCGCTTGGTTTTTCGTTGTAATAAGGTCGGTTGCAGTCGGGGCAACCTGAAGTTTGAAAAGGTAAGCCGCTCGCAATTATTGGCTCTAAGGATTCGTTGGAAAGGGCATATCCAAAAATTTTTCCCTCAGAACTAAATTGCATATTCTCAACTCTTGCTTTGTTCTTGACAATTAGATATCTAGCAAGCTGCACACGTCGATAAGATTCAAAATCTGGAGGCGACTCAGTTTCTAGAGCTGTGCCTCGGACGGGAGTAAAAGCAAAAAGTGCGGGCAAAACATCCATGTCAACACACCTCTGAATAACTTCAGCAGCTTCCTTTTCAGTTTCTCCCAACCCCACAATTAAATGGGTGCTTACAGCGCCCTTTCCGAAAACCGCTAGTGCATCCCTTAGCTGTGTGAACTGGTTTTGCCAAGTATACGAGCCGCCTGCGTCTTTGCCTTTAACTTTGACGAATATGGCTTCGGTTGCTGCATCCAACGCTATACCCAACCTGTCAACGCCAGCCTTTTTCAAAAGCTCAATGTTTTGGGTATTAATCGGTTGGCAGGAAACAGAAACAGGAATTAACGAATACTTTTTGATTCTTTCTACAAGCGTTTCAAGGTGTCCAAACACTTCCGGGTAGTTTAGAGCTTGGATGCAAACACGCTTGATTCTTCCTTCTTTTGCCGCATCTGAAAGCGCTGTTAAAACTTTGAGTGTTGGGAAGGTTGACCATGAGACCCGAGACAGCAGTTCGGCGCTACTCTTGCTTGCTCTAGCCTGTGGACAGAAACCACAATTGGCGGTACACTTTCCCAACCTGTAAGTCATTAAATAAGCGGTCGTTGGCTTTGCATCCAATTTACCGTCTAAAAGCCTAAGAACGATTGCTGTGCCTACTGAGACGCGAATTAGCTCTGGCAAACATGTTTGGTTGTCGCAGGATTGTTTAATCAAGATAAAAGCACCGGGTTTAATGAGGATTAAGGGAGAAACGCTATATTAGTTTAGAGTTGCTATGCGCTTTTTTTGTTAGACTTATCACGCGGCTGGCAATGGATACCAAAAAGAATCCTACAAAAGCATATTGCACAAACTCGAAGATCGCTCCAGTTGGCCAGAGAAGGGTTAAGACGACGCCTACGTAGAGGGCGCTTCCAAGGTAGCGTCCCACGGGGTCGTAGAGTTTTTTGGCGTAGAAACTTGTAATTATAAATTGACTGAACGCTGCTACAATGAGTACTAACAGCCAAACTGGATAAAAACCAATGATAAAGAAAAATGCAAAAAGCCCTAACATAAGAATGAAGTCGGTTGTGGCATCGTAGTAAGAGCCAAACGTCGATGTTACATTTAATCTTCTCGCGAAGAAACCGTCAAAAAAATCTGTGGCTGCACAAAACGCAAGCAACCCCAGACAAGCAACTATGTTTCCTTGGTTGTAGAGGTAAATAAATGGCGGAAGGGCTATGATTCGCAGTGAACTGATAGATGTTGGGATTAGGATTAATTTTTGCATGGTCGCACTTTACGGGTGACAGTTCTTGTTGTAAATTTGTATTTACTTCTGAAATGATTAAAGATGCTTAAAATAACCTTCCGTGAGTGTGTTCAACTTACCGCATACATTCAAATGCAAAATCCGTCAAACGCTCAAACGGCTTGCCCAAAACCCCATAACCAATCCTGCCAAGATAGCGCCGCCCATAAAACTGAGCCTGCCCCTTACCAATCGCAAACTTTAGTTTGCCCTCGCTAAAGCCCGAAGCATAGAGGAGTTTGTGGCGGATTAAACGGTAGTTTTTTGGTTCCTCCCAATCCTCAATCGAAACCCCATGGTCCTTTACTCTTTCGTAAAGGGGAGTTCCAGGAATCGGATAGGGCATAGTGAAAGATAAGTAATCAAGCGGGAGACCTGAAGCAAAACGCACCGTATCGAGCACTGTTTTGTTGCTCTCGCCCGGGTAGCCGATTATGAAGAAGGCGCCGACTTTTAATCCAGCAGCTTTAGCAGCATAAACAGCCCTTTGGGCTTGTGAAGTGGTGATTCGCTTCTTCATTAAACCCAAAACTGAATCATTCCCTGATTCGATCCCAAAGAACACCCCAATGCATCCCGCACTTTTCATTCCCTCTGCAACTTCAGCATCCATCGTATCAACACGCGAAAGGCATTCCCAACCAATATCTAAACTCCGCCGTTCGATTTCTTTGCAGACATTCAGCAGATGATTGCGGTTCAATGTGAAACAGTCATCCGCAAACCAAACCCTATCGTACCCCAAAGCGGCAATTTCTTCCACTTCATCCACGATACTCTTTACGGAGCGTGTGCGCATATCGGCTCCAAAGATGGGTCGACTGCAAAAGTCACAGGAAAAGGGGCAACCCCTAGATGTTATCATAGATGTGATGGAGTAGCCGAAGTGGTCTCTGTAATACTTTTGGTAGGCTTGGTTGTCAAAGAGGTCGCGGGTTGGAAAAGCTAAACTATCTAATTCCGCAATGAATTCTCGGGGACCAGTATTGATTATGTGTTCGGCTTCCTTGAAGATAAGACCCTTTACGGTCGACAATTTTCTGCCTTGTGAGATGCAATCCGTAAGTTCCATCATGGTTTGCTCGCCCTCGCCCACCGCAACTGCATCGAAAACACCTAAAAAGCCCTCTGGGGCCCAAGAAGGCAAAGGACCACCCACCACAAAGAAAGAACCATTCAAACCACTATTTCTAAGGGCGTGGGCAAGTTCGAGGGTGGTTTTTTTCATGGAAAACATGGAGTAGAACCCGACAATCTGGGGTTTCGCCGTTTTGATTCGCTTGACTGCATCATTGAATTGCAAAAAGGTGCAGTCAACCAACTCCACTTCAATTCCGTGTTTTCTGAGTTCGGCGGCTATGTATCCTAAGCCTAGGGGTGGGAAACGGAAGATTGAATTGTCGTTGGCTGGATGAAAATATGGGTAAACTAAGGCGACTTTTAAAGGCATGTTTATTTTTTACCACCGAAACTGGTTTCTCAACCAAGAAAGTCCTTCAAAATTTTTGCTGCTAATTGAATAGTCGTTCTATACTTTAAAAACCTTACACAGTTCTTAACTTAGGAAGAAACTAATTTGGGTTAAGTGTTTGCTCGGCAAAACTTTATTATTCGACTGTGAAAATTTACATTCGGTTGAAAAAAGGTGCATATGACCTTCTAACTTGGCTATGTGGGGTTGAATGGTGAAGCTAACCGATTTAGGATTCTCGAAAGGAACAATTTTTGAGACCATCCTCTCAACCTACAACATAGACGGAATCCCAAACGCTGCACCCATGGGCGTCACAATGCTGAACCAAATTACCTTAAACCTAAATATTTACAATTCCTCACAAACCAGTCGCAATCTAAAAACTAGCAAATGCGCAATTGTCAACTTAACAAATGACATAGACGTTTTCTATAAAACAACCTTCAAAGAGGCAAATCCAATTGGGCGGTTGCCGCAGGAATTGTTCGAAAAGGCTGAAATGGTGAATGCGCCTAAACTTCGGCTGGCAGAAGCAACCATTGACGTTTCAATTGTTAACGTGGAGCCATTTGGGTCAGATAAAACCAAGTTTTCCTGCAAGGTTGAAAAGATTAACGCTCCCAAGATGCGCCCGCATGTAATCTGTCGCGCAAAAGCGTTAACTCTCGAAGCCATCATACATGCAACCAGAGTAAAGGCATACGCCAACGATGAAAAGCAGCAAAAAAGCGTCAACAAACTTTTAGCTACGATTGAAGACTCCAACGACATAATTAATCGCATAGCACCAAACTCAACGTATAGCGCCGTCATGACTGATTTGATGCAAAGAATCGATTCATGGAGGAACAAACCGTGAAGGTACAAGTTAAGACTCCCGCCCGACTCCACCTCGGACTCATAGACATGAACGGTGATTTGGGACGAATGTTCGGCGGCTTAGGCGTAGGTATAGACCACCCAAACTTTATCGTCGAAGCAGAAAACGCACAGAAATTCTCGGTTACAGGTAAAGAAACCGAATTAGCAACCATCCTGGCAAAACGGTTCCTTTCCAACTACAAAATCCAGTCAAAAGTACACATCCATGTTACCGAGGCGATTCCATCCCACATCGGGTTAGGGTCAGGCACCCAGTTCTCCATAGCCGTGGCGTTTGCACTCTCGAAACTGTTTAACGTGAAAGCCTCTATCCCAGAATTAGCGGTATCGATGGGACGAGCAAGAAGAACAGCCGTCGGCACATCCATCTTTGAATTCGGCGGATTCGTTGTTGATGGAGGCAAAAACCTCACAACACAAACTTTCCCACCCCTCATCTACCGCCAACCCTTCCCAACAGAGTGGCGCTTCATCGTAGCAGTGCCAAACCTAAAAGAAGGCTTATCAAACTCCGAGGAAAACCATGCCTTCGAAAAACTGACCAAAATGCCAGCAGAAGACGTAGGGCAAATCTGCCGCTTAATTATGCTAAAACTCCTGCCAGCCCTGGCTGAACACGACATCGAAAACTTCGGGGATGCAGTAACAAGAATCCAAGTCCTAACGGGTAATCATTTTGCGCAGGCTCAAGGCGGAACCTACTCCAGCCCAGCCGCGGCAGAATGCATCCAATTCATGAAGAAAGCTGGCGCTAACGGGGTTGGACAGAGTTCTTGGGGTCCAGCACTATATGGCGTAGTAAAAAAGGAAGAAGCCAGAACGGTTCTCACAAAAGTCAAATCTTGCTTGCGCAAGGGCGTCGGCGGAGAAGCCTACATAGCCAGTGCAAACAACCGTGGAGCAACAATAAAAGTAACCAATGAGGCAAAAAAGTGAAGGTACTCCTAATCACAGGTGCGCTTGCAGAGCAAGACGGTTAAGCGTTATGCGCAAGAAAGTAGTGTGGAAACTGAGACGTTGGCGCTTAAGATGGCGGTTGCAGCGTTGCTTACGCCTCAAATCATCGCCAATCAGCTCAAAACAAAGAAATTAGAGAATTTTAACATGATTCTGACCCCCGGATTAGTCCGAGGAGACACATCGGTAATCTCAAAAGCCACGGGTGTGCCAGCCTTTAAGGGTCCAAGGTACGCAGCAGATTTACCTACAGTTCTTGATTCCCTATGCGAAATCCAACTTTCGACGATGGTATCAGCGGATGATTTGCTACACGAAAAGCTCCATCAAAAAGCGTTGCAGGAAATAGATAAAACTGAAGCTAACCGCCAAGAGCTGCTAAAGAAACCAGGAAACATGATTATCGAGAACTTGGCGCTTGGCAAAGACTTTCCCATGCGTGTCCTAGCCGAAATCGTCGACGCTGCCTTAATGGGCAAGGAAACAGTTCAACAGACCGCAAAACACTTCGTCATGGCGGGCGCAGATATCATCGACGTCGGCATGGTTGCGGGCGAATCCCAACCCGAAAAAGCCAAACGCATTGTTGAATGGGTTAGACAAGTTGTTGATGTTCCTGTGAGCATCGATACGCTTGATCCAGCCGAAATCAAAGCCGCAGTCGATGCAGGTGCAGAACTAATTTTGAGTGGCGATGCGGGAAACATTGAGGAAATTGCGCCCTTTGCATCCAAAGTCGCCGTCGTCGTTATTCCAACTAATCAGTGCCAAGGCTTCTTCCCAAAAAAGGCCCTAGACCGCGTTAAATACCTCGAAGAAATAATTCAAAAAGCAAACCAATTGGGCGTAAAGCGGTGTCTTGCAGATTTGGTTCTTGAGCCGTCCGATATTTTGGAATCTTTCATTGCCTTCAAAGAATTCGCAGCAAGAAATCCGACCGTGCCACTTTTTGTTGGTGTCTCAAATGTTACTGAACTTTTCGATGCAGACTCAGTTGGCCTCAACGCTATTCTTGCCAGATTATCCCAAGAAGTTAATGCCAGCATTTTGTTGGCAACGGAGAAAAGCGCTAAAGCAAAAGGAACGGTGGCCGAAGAGGTTGCAGCCGCCAAAATGATGTTCCTAGCCAAAAAACGAGGTTCAGTCCCCAAGGACCTCGGCATAGACCTCTTAATCCTTAAAGACAAACGCAGCCACGAGGAACCTTACGACAAAAACCTCGAAACAGACGCAAAAGTTACAAAGGCGCCAGAAAAATCGGAGGCAGCGATTTTAGATTCCGAAAGCATGTTCAGAATAGCTGTTGATCGTACCGAAGAAGTATTGGTTGCAATCCACTACGATTCTGTGGATATGGCAAAGCCTTTTAACATTATCAAGGGAAAAAATGCAGATAGTCTCTACATTAAAATCGTAGATATGAAACTAATTTCGAAACTCGACCACGCCGCTTACTTGGGCAGCGAGCTTGCTAAGGCTGAAATTGCTCTGAGGACGGGAAAAGAGTACATTCAAGATAAAGATTTATTCAAAAAATAAATAAATTGGGCAATTACGCCGTGATAGGTACATCTGGCTTTGTCTTTGAAACCGGTTTGTTTTCTGGAGGAAAAAGGGATTTCATGAGAATTCTTGTCACTGGAACCCCAACAAGGACTGCTCCTACTATTAATGCTAATCGTTCCCAGGGGTAAATGTAGAATACAAAGTTCCAAGTGTTTGCAAAACCAGCTTTATTTACTGAACCGACGATGTTGCCCAGCACTGTTTCGTAGACAAGCCCACCTGTAAGATGCTGCATCATTGTACCTACGAAGGCTAAAATAGCAAATCCTGCTGTAATCAGCCTTGTTTTAGAGCTCTGCACCCATTGGCCCGCTTTGCGTCCTAGCGGCGAAGTAAGAACGATGAACGCTACAATATGCATCCAAAGGTACGGAAATGTACCCCAAGGTGTAACAATAAAGTTTGACGTAAATGGGTCAAACGCATACAATGTGAGTAATAGGACGTTTAGAATCACGACGGGTAACCATTTCCCCTTGACGAGGAAGCCTAAAGATACTGCTACAACGAATGCTGGGAGGAAATCTAAGCCTAAGAAAGGAGCAGGAGTTCCTAAGCCGATTGCGGCAAACGTGCCTATTATTATGCTTAATCCGCCAACATAGGGTCCTAAAAGAATGCCGAATAGCGGCGCAAGGATGTCTGATAAATGGAATGTGGCGCCTGTTCCTATCATTGGGACAGTGGGTATGATTCTTAATGCTGCATATAGGGCTGAAAAAATTGCTATTGCGGCTATTGCCTTGGTGTTTCGGTTAAGGTGTCTGAGGCTGCTCATGTTTTTCACCGTTAAATTTTTTGCATTGCTATGTAATTTTTTACACAGCCTAATAAAACTTTCCATAACGTCAACCGCTTGGACCCCATAAACAAACAACAAGCCCCAACACCCATAACCAACGTTTAAATTAGCAAAAATAATAATTGGAACCCCATGAACCCTAAACCAAAACTGCTGAAAATAGAAAACCTAAACCAAGCCCAAACAGAACTGAACAAAATCAACGTTAACCCCGTCGGCGTCCAAATAATGTTTTTAAAAGCAGTTCATAGAGTAGTCAAATTTGAAGCGGTAGACCCCAAAACAGCCAACATTATCAAACAAGAGATGCTTTCCCGAGGTGGAGACGTTGCCGTTGCTGAAACTGTGGGAAAGTTTGAAGAAAAGAAAACAGATATAATAATTATGGGGACGATTGCACAATATGTGCGTTTGGTTCGAAAACTCAAAAGGCAATCGTACGGTGACTGCTCTAGAATCGCTGAAGGTCTTGAGGATTTGTTGTTTAAGGATTTTGATGTTAACGCTGCATCTGTTTGGTAAATTTATTTTGTTTTTGGCAAGCCCTTGCTTTTAACAAATAAATGTTAAAACTGTAAAGCCGCAGACGCATGTTGAAAAGCCCAAATTATTCGGTTGTTTTTAGGCTTATTTTGAGTATAGCACCATTATTCGAACCATTTTACTTGAAAGGGCAGTCATAATAGAGATTAGCAAATTTTAAATATAAATTGAAGCCAACAATAACTTTGAGGTTATTAACGTGGCGAAAGCTCCAAAAAAAGACGACAAGAAAGCCAAAAAGAAGAAATAAACCGCTTTGAAGTCTGGTTAAACCCTCACTTTTCTTTTTCCCGTAATAATCAGTATTTTCTATTTTTGTTATGCCACTCAGGCATAAAGAAGATTTATTCCTCCTAATTTAGCTGGAAAACCAACGAAAAAAACCTTTATCTTATTAATAGTATTAATCTAGATTGTAAGGTGAATTTATTTGGATAGCAATCCGTTAAGCATAGGCTTTGCAGGTTTAGAACTGGTCAACCCAACGATTCTGGCTTCAGGAATCTTGGGGTACTCCGCTGACTCGTTCAGTCGCGTAATCAAGGGCGGTGCAGGCGCTGTCGTTACAAAATCTGTCGGCGCAGAACCACGAGTAGGCTATTCTAATCCAACGGTGGTTCAAGCAGAAAGCGGACTCATCAACGCGATGGGTTTGCCAAATCCCGGCATCGACATTTACGCTGAAGAAATCAAATTTTCCAAAAAAGTTCTGCGTGTTCCCCTCATCGTCAGTGTGTTTGGTTATTCAGCGGAAGAATACGCAGCAGTAGCCAAAAAAGCCGCTGATGCAGGCGCCGACGCAGTGGAACTTAACGTTTCGTGCCCCCATGTTAAGCAAACTGGTGCCGAAATCGGTCAAAGCCCAAAATTTCTCTCGGAAGTAGTGCAGCAAGTTAAAGCCGCCGTCAACAAGCCGTTGATTGTAAAGTTGTCTCCTAACGTGGCAGATCTTGCTGTGTTGGCGCGGGCGGCAGTTGAGGCAGGAGCTGATGCGCTAACAGCGGTGAATACGCTTAAGGCGATGGCGATAGATTCAGAAACCATGCAGCCGATTCTGAGCAACATTCGGGGTGGTTTGTCGGGTGCAGCAATTAAGCCAATAGCGCTAAGGTGCGTTTTTGATATCCATGAAGCATTACCTGATATACCTATTATTGGCTGCGGAGGCATA
Source organism: Candidatus Bathyarchaeota archaeon (assembly GCA_963741295.1). GTDB lineage: Archaea > Thermoproteota > Bathyarchaeia > Bathyarchaeales > Bathycorpusculaceae > Bathycorpusculum. Next base: position 15,892 of record CAVUHI010000018.1, on the reverse strand, counting down.
TCTGAATGGCGGGACGCCGTAGAGTTCCTCTTGGCGGGCGCATCGGCTGTGCAAATTGGAACGGCTGTAGCCGATAACACAGATATTTTTCAAGCAGTAACTAAAGGAGTAGAAACGTACTTGCGAAAGAAAAATTATGGGAGTGTAAAAGACATTGTCGGCCTCGCTCACCGCAAATAATTCTCTGCGGACAACGCAGATGGTTCGGGTTCAAACTGAGAGTCCAACAGTGAAGACTTTCACTTTTACCGACCGCCTCTGCGGCAAAGCAAAGCCCGGACAATTCTTGATGCTTTGGATTCCAGGCATAGACGAGATTCCGCTCAGCATCTTGAACGCAGGCGACAATTTGGTTTCTGTTTCGGTTAAAGCAGTTGGCGACGCCACACGACATCTGCACACTTTGGAAGCCGGCGCAACTATAGGAGTGCGGGGACCTTTCGGTAACTGCTTCACGGAAAGCCGGGGTAGAGTGCTTTTGGTCGGCGGTGGAACAGGCACCGCACCCCTACTTTTCCTTGCAAAACAGCTATCAACTAAAACGGAGCGCCTCTCGTTTGTGGAGGGCGCAAAAACCAAGGATGAACTCCTCTTCGTGCGGGAGCTCCGCGGAGTCTGCCAAGAGAAAAGCCTCATAACCACCACTGAAGACGGCACAGCGGGACTACAGTGTCTAGTTACCCAGCCACTTGGGGAGCTGCTTGACAAAGAACGCTTTGACATGATTTACACATGTGGACCCGAAGTTATGGTGAAAAAAATCTTTGAAATGACAGAGAAACGCAAACTACCCATCGAAGCCAGCCTTGAAAGGCTCATGCGCTGCGGCATCGGTTTGTGCGGAAGTTGCATGATAGGCAAGTACCGCGTCTGCCGCGATGGACCAGTCTTCAACGCAGCACAACTAAGGGAAGTCCAAGAAGAGCTGGGAATTTCCAAGTTAGGCTTTAATGGGTCGCGGATACCGATCTAATGGTGCCCGATTCAGAGTTGGAAACACTTGTTCAGAGGACAATAGCACTCTACAACCGCACTCACAGCCCTAACGCAACAACCAAACTTGTTACCCTCGCTACCCCATCATTTGTTGTACTGTTTACCGGCGGATTTTGTTTTGGCTGCGGCGTTTTTGACTATGTCGAGGGGTTCGGAGACCAATTTAAAATGTTAAACAGCAAATTTGAGTTGAAGATAGGCAAAACCCACCAGGTTTCGCCGCGAAGCTTCGAAGCAAATTACACCATCAAAACCAAGTAGATCAGCCATCAGCCTCTTTTTGAAGCTGATAAACAAGGCGCCTTGTAAAACCAAAGATCAAAGCCCCAATCCAGACCACCACACGCAACGGAATACCATGTCCAAATACTTGGAAGGAATTAACTTCAAATACAGGCAACGTGGAGACAATGAAGATTGTTGCAGTTAAAACGTCGTAGTTTCGGTCCAAACGGAATCGTTTGATGTAACTTTTTGACGATAAGGTTTTTTCTTCTTTGCCCAGTGAATGATTGAAGAATGCTAAAATTAGAAACATCACAGCCAAATCAGCTCCGTAAAGGATTGATATATTGTTCCAAAAATCGCCGCTAATGATGAAAAGTTGGTTGAATAAGTAGGGTTCTATGGATACCGTGAAGAGGAGCAAGATGTTGAGGTTTACTAGTGGCTCCGTTTCGACTGGAAGAACTGATAGTAGGGTAGAGTAGGAGCGCCATACGCTGATTAAAATCAGAAAGCTAAAACTGTAAAACAGCAAAGAAGCCACAACCGACTCGAAATTCGTGGGTTGCTGACCAATCAACGTTAACGCGCCAATTTGAGAGGCCAACCCAAAAATCAAGTCTGAGAGAGTTTGAATTCTTGGCCGCGGTTTAAACCCGGAATTCTCTTCGAGCATACCACAAATTCCAGCGTTAACTAATGGCATAGCAGTTGCTGTATAAATAAACTAGCAAACCTCAAATTGCCATCAACACTATTTTTGACCACCCAATCAAACAAACTAAAAATTTTTCAAATATTCGGAATACACAAATCTTTTATTCTATAAAACTAAACTTGATGCAAACGAGTTACCGACGATCAGGACGGCGAATTGTAGGGTCATGACTAAAAGACAAGCAAACAGCTCTCATGCGTTGGCAGAAAAATTCAAGAGCCAAGACGCCAAACGCACTCAAGCCGCTGCCTCGGAATCCAAATTCTTCCAAGACTCCTTAAACAACACCAGCGACGGCGTCATCGTCGGAGATCTCTATGGCTACATAACCGATGTAAACGAAGCCATCCTAAAAATGTACGGCACAACCGACAAAACCGAGTTCATAGGCAAAAACGTCCTCAGCTTCGCTGTAAAAAATGACAAACAACGCGCTGTAAACAACTCCCTAAACATGATAATAGCAGACCAAGGACAAAAAAGTGAATACCGAGCAATAAGAAAAGACGGCAAAGAGATCCAAGTGGAAGTTACCACTGAATTCATAAGAGATGAAAATGGCGAAAAAATCGGGTTTGTAAACACCATCACAATCATGCCTTTTATTTCAGAAAAGAAATAAAAAAGATTTAGAACTTTTTGAAAATTCAGTTTTTATTTTTTAAAAAAAAATAAAAGGTAGCGGAGATTACCGTTTTTTGGGATGGGTGGTTTTGTGGGGTTTGGAGATATTGTTTGAGGGGAGAAGGGAGAGCGTGCTAAAAATTAATGTTCTCCAAGCCTTTCCACATTGTCCATCCTTGCGGTTTCTTATCCTCCGTTATAGTGCTTTGAACGCTTCGAACCAACGGTTGTATTGTGACAGCATATCTAGCGACACGCTCGGTTTGCGTTCTTCGAAGATCTGTTGGAAATCAGCCATCGTTAGTGCACGCGGTTTCGCTTCTTTGTCCATTGCTTTGCCAGATTCAAAGAATTCACCGATTAAGCTGAGTTGTGCGGATTGACAGACATCGCGTATGTCGCTTCCCGAGAACCCTTCTGCTAATCGGGCTAACTCTGTTAAATCTACGTCGCTGGAAATCTGCAGGTTACTCGAATACAGCTTCAACATATTCAACCTCGTTGCATGGTCAGCAAGAGGCACCAATATACGTTTTTGGAATCGTCTAATGAATGCCCAGTCCAGGTCCCAAGGCTTGTTTGTTGCGCCGATGACGTAAACGTGAAGTGCCTTCCCTTTGTCAACGATGCCATCCATCTCTTTTAGGAACTGGTTTTTAACACGGATTTCACCGCCAACCTCATTGCTATGGTTGCCCATGAGCGAATCTAACTCGTCCACGAACACGATAGCAGGTTTACCTTCAGTTGCGGATTTGCGTGCAGATCCGAATAATTTTGCAACGTTCTGTTCAGCTTCGCCAAGCCACTTGGACATAATCGATGCTGCGTCGATGCTGTAGAAGTTTGCATCAATTTCCGTTGCAACCGCCGCCGCCAGCAAAGTTTTGCCGCAGCCAGGTGGGCCGAACAATAGAATTCCACGTGGCCAACCAAGCGGAAACAGATCAGGGCGCTGTACTGGGTAAACGATAGCTTCCTTCACTGCCTTCTTCGCAGTATCCAAGCCGACGACTTCACCCCAGTTAACTTTGGGTTTCTCTGTCATCACTAGTTCCTCGTTTGGTTTTCCTCCGCCATTTCCACCACTGCCGTTTCCTTCCATAGCTGCTCCTCCACCTCCGCCTTGAGCATCGTCGTTAGCCGCCTGATTCATCTCACTAGATGAGACAGTTCCTTGCAGAGCTTTGATACGCTCTTGATACGCAATTGCCCTCTGCACGTATACCTTGTTTAAACCGTATTCGGGGTAAAATTGCACAAGTTGCAACAGGCTTTCGATTGCTTTTTGATAGAGGGTAATGGCTCGTCCTTTTTGCCCTTGCTTATCTAAGCGTACAGCATCTAGGGCATAAGCTGTTGCTCCTTTTTCAAGTTCATTTGATGCGCTCATTTATTTTATCTCCTTCTCTCTTTATTCGGGTGAACGTAACTCAATCTTTATTTTGCCTCTTGTTCCTAAGTTTTCGAGGGCACGCTCAATTTCCTCGTTAGAAGTCTGCAGTTCATTACTGCATCGACTTAAATCGATTTCGCCGTTAGTTTTACGAACATATTCCATCAATACATCTTCCAAGCTGGGTTTCTCAACCGCCTTTTCAACCTTCAGTGAGAATTCTTTAATCTCAGATTTCTTGTAGGTCAAAAGAGTCTTTTCTGGGTCAAAGCCTGTCTCTTCCACAGTTTTACGAGCAAACACCTGAGAGGAACTTGCTGTCAAAGCAACGAGCTCTCTGACGGGCATTTTCTCTTTCACAGGAGATGCTGTTGGAGGCTCTGGAAGAGTTTCGGAGAGTTTTTGCTCCATGAAACAGGAGACTTCTTTAAGGATTTCTTCGCCCGCCTCCGTTTTCTTGCCAACTGGGATGATTGTTTCGTCGCCGGTAAGTTTAGTGGCGTGAAGAGTATCCTGGATTGTTTGGTTAACAGTATTCAGTTCCGAGCTAACGTCAGGTAATACTTGGAATAATTCTTGTGAAACGCCTTGCAGCAACTTCAACGCTGGTTTGAGATCGGCAACGACATCGCCGAGTTCCTTTATAGTTTCAAGGCGCAGAACTACACGTTCAATAGCTAACTGAACGTTGTAGAGAAATTTTACGAGTTTGCGAACTTCTGCAATTTCAGTTGCACACATTGCAGCTTTTTCTTTATTGTTCTTCTTTAATGCGAACATGCAAGTTTCAAAAAGAATCCTATCCCGCTCTTTTAAGCGGAAACTGGCCTGTTCGAGTTTCCCTTGCTGGATTTTTAAGGTATAAATAGATTTTTGGGCAACTTCACGGATAGGAGGAGGGGTTTGATCAGTAAAGCTTTTGATTTTTTAGCCCCTCCACACCCACGTTTACATTGCTTAAGTCTAATTAAAGTCCGGCTTTTCCAATTTCTTTAACGTAGACAACCACTGGGGGCTCTGGCAGTTTTGATGCGGCGTTGGTTACTTGTTCAGCGTAGACTTTGTTGATTTTCTGCGCAGTCTGCGATTGGTCACCTAACAATACACCGGATAGTTTGCTCTTTGTGAGTTCGAAGTCAGTTTTTTCTGTAGTTGCACGTCTGAGGGTGTCTTGCAGCAGAGAGAATGCCATGCGGTAGTTTTCATCGTCAACTTTTCCGATTTCATGTTCAATTTCAAGGTTTGCAATGGCATAGCTTAGCGATGTTATTTCTTCTGAGCAACGCTCGATTTCGATGGTGGATTCGTCGATTATGATTTGGGCGTCTTTTTTGAGTTGCGTTAGCACGCTGTTAAAGCTGTTGTGCAGGTCCTGGCTGACTTCTGGAGTAATCTTCTTCTTTTCCAAAAGGTCCTTTAGGGCTTCGTCTTTACGCCAGATCAATGGAATGTGGTCGCATAAAACGCCTGCTTGAGTTTTAATTTTTGAGACATATGTGATTTCAGCGCCATTAAACCGTAAGCTTTCCATGGGCTGTTTTGAGAATTGTCCATCGCCAAACTCGATATAAACTGCATCGAATTTGCCGTTGGGAGTTAATGCAAAAGAGGCAACTTTACCGATTACTCGTCCATATTCATTCTTTATTGGTTTGCCAATAGAAAGAAAAAGATTGGAGTTAGACATTTTTGTGTTTTATCCTCCTTATTTTAGAATGTTGTTTTTTCTGCTTGAGTAACCTGGGATGATGGCATTCCTGGTGGCAGATCTGGGAACTTGTCTTTTATCTTCTGCTCTGCAACTGTGGCTGCTTCGGTTAGAATCTTTGATGCATCTTCGTTTACTGTGTCGAAGTTCAGTGTCATTCCGCTGCCTTGGCCTGCTTCAATCATGATTCCGCTTAGCATGTTGCCGATTTCGCCTAATTCACTTTCTGCTTCTGGAAATACGCTGACTAAGCCTGCTTTGACTGAACGTAGAACACCCACGGCTGGCCCGAGAGTTGAAACAACGTCGCCTAGTTCTGAAACTGTTCGTAATCTTAATGTGATTTGCTCGAGAGCAAGTTTAGCGTTCATTATTAACTTTGACATTTTCCTGACTTCAGCTAGCTCGTTAGCGAAAACGTTTGCGCGTGCACTGTCGTGTTTTGTGTATGCGTCAACGATTCTTGCGAAGATTGCTTTGTCTCTTTGGCTAAATCTGTCTGTTGCTTGGTCAAGCTTCTGTACTTGAAGCTCGATACGTCTGACTGCAAAGTCGAGTCGTGGTTTTAGTGGTCCTGGCGGTTTAACTGCGTCTTTAATGCGGTTTGCGAAGGGCTCATCTTCCCGTTTACTTTCCCACTTTTTAGCGAATCTTTCTGACATTTAGTATTACCTCTGTTAGACCGTAGAATACACAAAAATGAATTATACATTGTTAATATGTTGGAAATATGCACGTATATATGTACAGCTATACATCACGGGAAAATACGCTTTTTACGTTAACTAGAAATGTTAAACATGATACCAGCGCGTGAGTGTTTATACAGAAACGTGTAAGTTAGACTAAAAAGAAGCGCCAACTAACTGCTAAATTAAAAAGGTGAATTGAATGAATAGCAGATTAAAAATATTCGGTTTAATAGCAGTTTTAGGCTTCGTAGCAGGCATCATCGCTCAAGTCACAGCCACATACCTTATTCCTTGGTTGATCGCAGTATTGCCATCACTCGCTGGCTTGACAAGCTTCATGGTCGCAGGAGCTGCAGGCGCAGTCCTCACAGTAGCCATCGTCGGCGCATGGGCATACATGACCGGCAAGAAAGACCCATACTAAAACAGCGCTACAACAGCCCCTTTTCTTTATCCCCAAACATAGTTTACTCTTTATTACTTTTTTGAATTTCTACAAAATTCTCAGTTTTAAGCATTTTCAGGTTTGCTTAACGAATAAAAGCAAGAAAAAACTAACTATAACCAAGAACGCTAAGAGAAGATTAAAATGGCAATGGTAGATGTTTCAGGTAAAGCAGAGATTTTCAGAGAAGCAACAGCTACAGGAACGATAAAGTTGAAGCCCCAAACAATCGATTTAATCCAAAGTGGAAAAATCGCTAAAGGCGACCCCCTCTACACCGCCAAGATTGCAGGCGTGTTGGCTGCTAAAAGGACAAGCGATTTGATTCCTCTTTGCCACCCGTTGCCTTTGACGAATGTGGAAGTGGATGTGAAAGTCTCCGAAAAAGGCTTCGTATCCGCCACTGCAACTGTAAAAACCAAGGCGCAGACGGGCGTGGAAATGGAAGCATTAACAGCAGTTTCCATAGCATTGTTAACGGTATGGGATATGACTAAGCAGTATGAAAAAGATGCTGCAGGACAGTACCCTTCAACGGCAATTGAGAATATTCATGTTGTTAAAAAGTTTAAGCAGGCATAACTATGAGTGAAAGCTCCAAATCACATAAATCAAAAGCCCCCAAAACCTTGACGTTTGGCGTCTTTATTTGCAGTACCTCACGCTTCAAACAGATTGAAGCGGGCGAAAAAGACGTCAGCGACGTCGGCGGCGACACAATGGTTGAACTGCTCAAGAACGCTGGGCAGAAGGTTCTTTTCAAAAAAATCATTGCCGACGATGAAACCATGATTCAGGACGCTGTTATGTACGCGACGGGTTTGAATGAGGTGGATGTCGCTATTTTTTCTGGCGGCACAGGCATCACGCCAACAGACATTACGATTGAGACGGTTTTGCCTTTCCTCGACAAGGTTTTGCCTGGGTTCGGCGAGTTTTTCCGACGAATAAGCTACGACAAAGTTGGTTCAGCGGCAGTTTTGTCCCGTGCCATAGCTGGAGTCGCGAAAGGTAAGGCTATCTTTTGTATCCCTGGTTCCCCTGATGCTGTGAAAACTGCGGTAGAAATACTTATTTTGCCCGAGGCGCCTCACATCGTTAAGCATGCACGGGAATAACGATGAGTTTAACAGACAACTGCGGCAGACCCCTCCTTAACCTTCGGATTTCGATTACCCAGCGCTGCAACAACCGATGCGCCTACTGCCATCGTGAAGGTGAAGTCCAACGGGCCAACCGTTCCGCTGAATTGATGTCTGTCGAAGAAATCGTCCGAATTGCCAAAGTCGCCGTTGGATCTGGGTATTGCACGCATAAAGTTGACTGGTGGCGAGCCTTTGATGCGCAAGGACCTGCCTGAAATCGTTGCTGGGATCGCTGGCAATTCCAGGCTTAAGAGATTTATCGCTAACGACAAATGGGCTTTTGCTCGGAGGCGGCATGGCTAAAAAACTACGCGACTGCGGACTTAAACGTGTAAACATTAGTTTGCCTTCCCTAAACTCAGAAACCTATCATAAACTGACAGGTGGAAAATTGGAAGCTGCATTAGAAGGCATCCAAGCAGCTATAGAAGCCGGTTTCTGTCCTGTCAAACTTAACACTGTAGTTCTAAAAGACGTTAACGTCGGGGACGTCCCCGAATTAATTGAATACGCGGGAAAAATGGGTGTTGTTTTGCAGCTAATTGAGCTTGACCCCGTGAACGTAGGCGACAAATACTACACTGAACACCACCGCAGCTTAGACGAACAAGAAAACATGCTCAAAACACAAGCGGTCTCAATCGAAAAACGCCCCTTCATGCATAACCGCGTGGTCTACCACCTGCCAAATGCAACCGTCGAAGTTGTTAAACCCATAGAAAACACCGACTTCTGCATGCACTGCACCCGCATGCGCATCACAAGCGACGGCAAACTCAAACCCTGCCTCATGCGCAACGATAACCTAACCGACATCCTAACGCCCATTCGTCAAGGTGCAAGTGATGATCAACTAAAGGAATTGTTTAAGTCAAGCGAACAAGTTAAGAGAGCCCTACAACAAGACTATTTCAGCTTAGGAGCTGAGCACTTATGTCTCAGCTGGAATTTGGTGCGTATTTGTTTCTGAACCTGTTTTGGGCAGCTTTAAAGTCATTTTTTATGGATTCGTTTTCGGATTGGGCCTTTGCTGCCTGTTGTTTTTCGTTGCAGCTTTTGGTTTGTAAGATTTTGTCGGCGATTTCTTTAGCTTCTTCCTTTCGATTTAGCCTTGCCAACATTATTCCTTTTCCTAGGAGGGCATCGGTGAAATCTGGTTTCAACCGAAGTGCCTGCTCAAAAGATGCAAGCGCTTTCTGGTTATCTGACATGTTGCCCCACATCAAGCCGATGTAGTAGTCGATTCGGGCGTCAGTTGGTCGCTGCGTTTTTGCGACTTCGTAGACTCTGAGAGCGTTCTCGAATTTTTTGAGCCTTTGAAACGCGATGGCTAAACTCAGCTGGTACTCCAAGTTATTCGGGTTTAACTCTACTGCTTTTTGGAAACATTCGACGGCTTTTTCATGCTGATTCATCGCGGTATACGTGGCTGCCTTTAGGCGATAAGCATCTGCGAATTGGGGGTCGAATTGGATTATTTTGTCGTAGCATTTGAGTGCTTCGCCGTATTTTCCTAGTTTGCCTTGGATTACGCCTTTTATGAGCCAAGCGTCAACGTAGTGAGGTTGGATTGCGAGTGCTTCTTCAATGGACATTAAGGCGCTCTCATATTTGCCTGTGCTTTCGTATGCTACAGCATTCTTGAGTTTTGTTGCTGCTTTTATGAAGGTTGGCGGTTCATTGTTTGTGTTTTGGTTAAACATGTCTCAATCCCTGGTTATTGGCAGTATGCAAGAGACACAATCGGCTAACTTGATTTATAGGTAATCGCCTCAAAAAATGCAAAATACAATAAAGGAAAATCAATGTTTACTATGCAAATTTACAAATTAATGAAGCTATGTTACTATTCGATGGAAAAAGGACCATTAACCTTTGAAGAAGAGAGATTCTTGCTATAAATAGCATTTTACTGCGGTGGCTACAAATCGATGATTCTTGCTTGTCTTGTTACCGTATCTAGGATTGCGAGGGTGGGTTTTCCAGTTAAGTACCCGCAGAGTTCCCCTGGGTTTATACTGAAGAGTTTTGCCTTTCTGCTCTATGCCTTTGTTGTGGGAGTGCCCGTGAATTACGGCGTTGAAGTATCCGCTATCGATTATTGCATTGAGGAGTTCGGTTTCGTGTCCGTGGAGCAGTGCAATTCGGTAGCCTTCTATGGTTGTTTGGGTGAAGCGGTCGTGGATGGTGCAGTTGGTGGTTTCGCTGAAGCGTTTTTTGAGGAGTTCGTGGTCGCCGTCGTTGTTGCCGAACACCCCTATGAGGGGGCAGTTTAGTTTTGCGAGTTTTGGTACAACGAAGCCTGCAACGTAGTCGCCTGCATGAAGTACCAAACCTACTTTTTGTTGGTTTAGGATTTGCACAGCTTTCTCTATGAGCGGCAGGTTGTCGTGGGTGTCTGAGATTGCGCCGATTAACATGCTTTCACATTGCAGTTTCTCGCTGGGGCAAAAAAGGGTTTCCGTATCGGAACTAACCTTCTATGCAACTAATGCATAAGAAAAAGAAAATTTTGCCGATAATCGTGTATTTTTTCTTAAAACTTATAAGCAGATTCAAAATATAGGAATGACGGGGTATTTGCAAGAGTGCTGGAAATCAAGCTTCGAAGACGTGACCAACTATGCATCATAGCAGACATATTAGAAATAACTAAAAGAGCCACTCTAAAAACACAGATAATGTACAAAGCCAACCTCAGCTACACCCAACTAAACGAGTATCTAGAATTTTTACTCAACACCAACCTAATAACCCAAACCGTCGTCGAAGGAAAAGAAGTTTACAAAATAACTCCTCAAGGAATAAATTTTCTTTATAAACATAATGAACTTATTCGTCTACTAAAAACAAAAAAGACCTTAGAAAATGAAAAGCCCAATCAAATCAGCAGACACAGCCGGATATAGAACTCTAATAGCGTTCAAGCAGCAGGGGCAATTCATTTAATTTCTTGATTGTGTGGTCGGGCGAAAACTTCTCCGAGGGCTTCTGGTTTCGACGCTCAATGTAGATAACTTTCATGCCCATTGCTTTTGGTCCCTCAACGTCGGCGTCAACGGTGTCCCCTACAAAAATGGCTTCAGAAACAGAGACACCCAACTCTTTTAGAGCGCTTTGGAAGATTTCTGGGCTAGGTTTACGTTTGTTAACTTCAGCAGAAACCACAATTACATCAAACAACTCGTATAAACCGTCAGCTTTGAGGAGTTTTAAGCACGCATTCAGGTATGGCAAAGTTGGAGATTATGCCCAACTTATATTTTTCATGCAACCCTTCAATTACCTGTTTTGCATGTTCGTCGATGCGAACGTACTTCATGAATTCCTCACAAAATTCATTCGTCGCCGCCGCCACTAATGGGTTTGAAATGTCGTAGTTGAAGCCTAAACTTTTCAGCGCCTTTGAGACGCGGACATTGAAGTGGGGTTCCTCAAAATTCAAATCCGCCTTAGCGTAGAGTGAATCACGAGCGGTGATGTAGGCTGCGTTGAATTTATCGAAGGATACGTCGATGCCGTTTTTGTTGAGATATCGATACATCCGCATTAAGGCTGGACTATAGAACTCATGATTCTTTTCAATGAGCATTAGGGTATCGAACATGTCGAATAAGACAGCTTTTATTGGCATTGGATTTTTCCTATCTTTAAGCCTTGTTGAACCTTAAAATTCTTATCGCAATCTAAACAGCCAATTTCTCATGTTTCTGGTTCATCCTTTTCCGTGCGGCATAGTAAACGGTACCAGCAATCAAGAAAACAATCCCCACCAACCATGCATCAGTTGAGGCTAAAAGGATAAATGCCAGACAGCAAAATGCAGGTTGCCAACCCCAGCAGAGGCATAATCTTGCTTCGACTTGTAGCACCATTTTTCAGTTTGAAAGCCGCAATGTTGGTGACTGAATAGTTGAAGAGAAGCGCGAACGTGCTAATCGCCACGACCCGTGTCAAATCCACAAACAAAACCAGCACCGCCATCAATACACCGCTAACCAAAATCGCGTAATAAGGAGTCAAAAACCTGCTGATGCAACCGCGCCAAAGCTGATGGCAAATCGTTGCGTCTTGCCATTGAATACGCCATGCGGGAAACCCCAAGAATCGCAGTAAGCAAAACGCTCGCCGTTGCCACCAAACCTCCTACAGCAACAATCTGAATTGCAAGTGAGCTTCCTGTAACACCGATAGCTGAACTCAAAGGCGAAGCGGAGCCTGCAAGACCCACAGGACCCAGCAAACCAACTGCAACCAACCCAACCAAAACATAAACCACCATCGAAATCCCCAACGACAACAACAGAGCACGGGGCACATTTCGTTTTGCATCTTTGACTTCTTCAGCAACCACTGACACCCTCGCAAAGCCACCGTAAGCAAAGAAGATGAAGAATGTGCCATAGAGCACGCCGCTTGAAAGTGGCACAAACGGACTGAAATTACCCGAATCAATATGTAAAGCTCCGAATGCAACGAAAAAAGCCAGTACCACTATCTTGATGGCGACTAACACGTTGTTCACTCTTGTTGATTCTTTTGCACCAACCAGATTCAAAGCAGTGAAAGCCAAGCATAAAGAAGCTGCTACCCAATTTGTGGGCAAACCGGGGAAAGCCACTGTCAAATAATAGGCGAACCCAAGCGAAACAGCCGCTCCAGTGAAGATGTTGGCGATCAACCACATCCAACCAGCCAAAAACCCAGCGTACGGCGAAACCAACTGACGCCCATACTCATACACGCCTCCTTCTATGGGTTGCCAAGCCGTTAACTTTGCAAAGCTCCAAGCCGTTATGAAGGCGATTATACCGGCGATGACCATGGATACGACGAGTGCTGAGCCGGCGTAACCTGCGACAATGCCGGTAACAACGAAGATTCCGCCACCTATGATTGCGCCAACGTTGATGGCAACTGCACTCCACAAGCCGATTGAACGCTTCAGCTTTCGAGGTTCCTGCTTCTCCACAAAGACCACGGCTAAAGCAAACTCAAGCGGCTTATCTATTAAAACCTTGCAAAGCAACTAATGGTGTTTATCCCAAATTCTTTGAGACTTTCCTCGTGGAAAGAATAAAAGAAACATCGGTTGTTTGACAGCTTATGCCTAAAAATAACAGAAAAATTCTGCAAAAAGCAGCTAAACCGAATATTTCGTAACAACTATTCCCCGAAATTAGAGAAAATGGTAAACATTAAGAAGTTGCTGGATGAATAAAATTAAAGAAAGGAACCCTGACCTTGTAAAGAACTAAAAATAAGACGTTTATTTATCCCAATATTCTCTTGTCCGCAGATACTGCACCTTCGCTTTGAGTAGGTCCATGTAGAAGGTGTCTTCGTCAGGGTGCATCCGTCCCAAAATCCGCGATGCCGTCTCTGGACCAACACCTTTCACCTGCAATGCGCGAACCGCTTGTTTGCCGTAGCTTAGGAGAAGGTCGGCTTTTCGTCTGGCGTTGCTGAGGTCTTTTAGTTCTTCAGGCGTAAGTTCCTTGCCTTCACGGCGTTTCCGCAAATCCTCAACAAGCTTATCTGCATCCTGGCTAAAGTAGAGCAGCGTGAGTAGGCGGCTGTGGCAGTTTTCGCATTCAGGCTCCTCGGCGAGGTCTTTTATGCGGATTTGTTTGGTCCATGCGCCACAGTTCAAGCAGAGAAGTTTGGCGACTCGGGCCTCGATAGAGCGTTTCATGCGGTCGATGTTTGTTAAGAGCAAGCGTTCTGGCGCCATGAGTTCGGCAGTGTCAGCATACTGCATCAAGATATGGTAGGCGAAGGGTGTAGGTTTTTCACGAGTGATTATGCTTAGTGCGATTTTTCCGTCTCTGATTCCGCGAAGTATCTGTTTGACCTGCGGCAGGTCCACCTTGTCCATCATGGCTTCTCGAATGGTCTCATCATAAATTGGGGTATTTTTGAAGGCTGCTTGTAGCTTTTCAGCACGGTCTGAATGCGCCAACGTTTTTCCTCTAGGCAAAGCGCCAAAACGCTCCGCAACAGCTTTCATTCGGCTTACAAAGGGAAATTTGGAGTTAACATAATTGAGGAAAGCCTCGTCTACGCGCTCATCTGATAAGCCAAAAAGTTCTTTCTGCAAGCCTTCAAGCTCTTGTTTGGATGGCTTGTGGCTTGTCTCGATTAGGATTCGGTAGCCGTCAGTCCACCAACCCGTAATCGCTTCCCGCTCGGAAAGAACTGAATCAAAAATTCCGCCTAAAGTTCGATTAACGAGTTCGCCAAAGCATGCGTGCACAACAATATAGCGGTCCAGGACTTCTATGACTATCCGGTTTTGGGTGGGCAATGGCGCGCCATCTTTTAAGTGCTCAGCAATTTCCAAAACCGTGTCAAGAAGCGTTTCTTTGTCCGTCTTCAGCTCTGCGGCTAATTCTTCCGCTGCTGCCTCAGGTTTCTTGCCTTCTTTAATGAGTTTGCCGACTTTTTCCCGCATCACACCGGTCTGCTGCGCTAAATCGAACGGGACAGGCAGGATTTCTCCATCCCAACCAGGAATCGCCGCCGAGGGGTCTTCCGCAGGCAAAACATGCACCGTTGCCGTTTCATCTTCAATTTGGACGATACGCCAAACCTTGCCCCGCATAACAAAATGCAACCCCACACGCGCATGCAGGGTCATGAATTCGTCGCCTAAAGTTCCGATTTTTCTATCGCTGATTATGTTGATTACTGGATAGCGTTTTTCGTCAGGTATCATGGAAAGGTTACTGTAGTAGTATTCGCGTGTTCGACCAGTTTTCTTCAAAATTTTTCCTTCCTCTTCGGTTCTTAATTTGTGGAGGTTTTCTAAAAATTTCACTACATCCGCAAGTTGTTCTTGGGTTAGAGTGCTATAAGGATAAGCCCTCTTGATTAAATTGAATAAGTCATTTTGGGTTATAATTTCTTTGTCCATTAGGATGCCTGCGATTTGATGTGCCAAAACATCAAGGGCGTTTTTATGGAAGAGTACTGGTTCTATTTTGTTGGCTTTGGCGTTTGCGACTGCCGCCATGGATTCCAAGGTATCGTCTGGAAAGGCAGTGATGATTACTCCTTCCGAGAGACGCTCCAAACTGTGTCCGCTTCTACCCACTCGTTGTATAAGACTGCTAACTTGCCTTGGCGACATATACTGGATAACCAAATCAACTTGGCCAATGTCAATGCCCAGCTCCAAGGTGCTTGTGCAAATGATTGCTTTGAGTTGCCCTGTTTTGAAGGCATCTTCGGTTAGAGCCCTTTCTTCCCGCGACAACGAACCGTGGTGTACAGCGATGTCTGTTCGGTTAAGCTGGTCAAATCGGTGCCCAAGCAACTCGGCGATGGTGCGACTATTCACGAATACCAAGGTGGATTTGTGGCTGTCAATTAATTCGAGTAATCTGCGGATTCGGCGGCTGCTTCAGGCGCAGTTTCCAATTTAGCCGCTAATTCATAGTCTTTTTCGGTTGGCGTAGAGTATTCAACGCAGTAACGGTAGTTCTTGGTTAAAATTGCTTGCACGATGCTATTTCTCGGTTGGTTCCAGCGATGAAACGCGCCACCTCCTCAGGGTTGCCAACAGTTGCGGACAAGCCAATTCTCTGAAACTCCCTCTCCGTTGCCTCGACAACCCTTTCAAGCGCCACAGTTAGCTGGGCACCCCGTTTGCTCTCTGCCAAATCATGCACCTCATCGATGATTACATATTGTACGCTGCCGAGGTGGCTGCGCATTTGAGAACCTGGCAAAATCGCCTGCAAAGTTTCAGGTGTGGTAACGAGCATCTGGGGGGGTTTGAGGGCTTGTTTTCGGCGAATTTTCATCTCGGTATCGCCGTGGCGAACCTCGATGGTTATGTCGAGTTGTTGGCTCCAAAAAGTTAAGCGTTTAAACATGTCACGGTTCAAGGCGCGAAGAGGAGTAATGTAAATGACCTGAATGCCTTTCTGCTCGGCGTT
>CAVUHI010000017.1:0-37157 GCA_963741295.1 Candidatus Bathyarchaeota archaeon | reverse complement strand
GACATAAATTGATTTTAGGAATGAAAGATTCTGTGAAATAAAAGTGTCTAGAAATTTAGATAACGTATTCTAAGGTTTTTCCACAATCCATTTAACCCTCAAAGCCAATTCCCTAACCATCATGACAAATCCTCAGTCTACTCCAACGCCGAAGCTCATAGCTCATTAAAAAGAATCCTAAAAATCACTCTCAAGTAGTGTTCATGGTTGCTATTTTCGCGGCTTTGCTTTGGTATGTAGGGTGTGGATCTCTCTATAATACATTACTCACCATTAAGATTGAGTACTTGCTTCTTGCATTCTTGATGTATTTTGGAATCAACATCTTCTTTACAGTACGACTAAGACGCGTTCTAAGCAAAGATGGCGTAAAAACTTCTTTCGGAAAAACACTTCTTGCCCAATATGCAGGTATGTTAACCAGCGATGTAACCCCTGGGCGCTCAGGATACATCCTAACCCCCGTTTATCTCAAGACCAAAACGTGCCAGCATCAAAAGGGCTCTCAAGCGTTTTAGGCATACAAACAATCGAATTTCTAGCCAAAGTAATAGGGGGAGTAGGTGCAGTAATTTTCTTGGTTCAAACTGTACCAACACAAACATGGAATAATATTTTTAACGCAATCATTTGTGGGGTGAACATTGGTATACTGCTCTCAGTGTTGGCATAGCTTGATGCTTACAGGTGCAATCGTGTTAGCTGCTTTCACCTGGTCCCAAAAGAGCCATCGGCATATTTGACCGCATAGCAAACTCCAGATTCCTGAAAAGATTTACCGGCGGCATAATGGGAAAACTTGAAGAATACAAAGAAAGCTCCCACAGCACTCAGCGCGCAATCCCAGAAATAATAGCATTAACAGCGGTATGCTGGATTCTTAAAGGCTTTGAATGGTACTTCTTAGGGTTTGCTTTAGGAATTACAAATGTGCCCTGGATAGCTTTCTTCCTGATTCATCCGTTGGTAACTGCTTTAGCGTTTGTTCCTATAACTCCCGCTGGAGTTGGTGTACAAGAATTCGGAATAATTGGAGTCCTTGGGCTTCTCGGGAGTTGCTGTTGTTACCGCAGGTGTATTCGCTTTGCTTGCGCGTGGCTTACTGATTTTTGAGGACCTTGTAGGAGTACCCCAAATTGTAAAGTCCACAAGCCTGATCTTTTCACGCAAAAAACCCCAAGAAACAACACTGCCGCCTCCAGCACCGCCACTTTAACCTGAAGTTTTTTAAGACAACTTTATTCTTTTCACAACTATTTATCAGAAGGAAGCAGCCAAAGTGAACAACGAACCAACAATAAGGCAAGCCACAACAGAGCGACCGAGCAAAACTAAAAGTAATAATTGACTTGTCTTTTCCAAGGTTCTTCCGATTCTTCGCCAGCCACAGTGTAAACTCAGAAGAGGGAAAAGTGCTCGTAGCGAAAGCCAAGGCGTAATCTCGGGGTTTGCTAAACTCATCGAATTCAACGTTGGCGTGCAAGATACGGCTGTATTCTCTGGATTGCGGTTCATCCTTCATATCGGCGCAAAGGAATTGCCTTCAATTTAACAAACGCAGGCATAGATTACCTAAAAAAAGATGGGGCACAAGCGGTTTTTGCTTCTACCCAAAGAAGAAACAGTGCAGCCTTAGCAACTTTGGGCAAAGCAGGTTTTAAACGGATGGTTTTCTGGGTTTATGGCGGTTTTTGGTTGGCGAGTGTTTAGTTTTTACCGCGAGATTTGGTATGCGCCAGGCGAAATCGTGTTAATGCATGATTCTTAGAATAAGTATGGTCGGGAGAGCAGGATTTGAACCTGCGACGGCTCGGTATCTGTGGCCTAGACAGGCTAGAATGAAGCCCACCATGGGTAGACCTCTACAGCTTCTCCACCAGCTAAGCATGTTAGCCGGCTCGAGAGCTCTGCCAGGCTGAGCTACCTCCCGACAAAGACCATAAAGACAAAAGAATAGAATTTATGTGTTTTGGAATTTTCCACTGTCTTATGCCATACTAAACATTTTAATCTTTTAGTAAGAAGTGTTTTAGCAGAAGAGGCGCATTAATTGGCAAAAACCATCGGCATTGTTACTTCTGGAGGAGACGCACCAGGCATGAACGCAGCCATACGCGCAGTAACGCGTGTTGGTCACTCGATGGGTTTTCAAGTGATTGGGTTTGAACGCGGCTGGGATGGATATTATCTAACACTTTCAAAAAGTTAACTCCCCGCAGCGTCGGCGGCATAATCCAGCTTGGCGGCACCATGCTTCACACTTTGAGGTGCCCCGCGTTTGAGGAGCCTGGCGGCGTTGAAACAGGCGCAGAAACCCTGCAAAATTAACAATGTTGATGGTTTGGTGGTTATTGGCGGGGATGGTTCGTTCCGCGGAGCCTTGGATTTGGGCAAGAAAAGTGACGCTTTAATGGTTGGGATTCCAGCCACCATCGACAACGACGTTTACGGCACAGACGAAACAATCGGCTTTGACACTGCAGTTAACACAGCTGTGGGCACCATCGACAAAATCAGGGACACAGCGATTTCCCATGAACGAATTTTTATCGTTGAGGTTATGGGTCGCAAAAGAGGATTCTTAGCGCTTGAAGTGGGAATGTGCGTGGGTGCGGAAGTGATTTTGATTCCAGAAAAGCCCTTAGCAACTGCAGATAGTAGTGAACATTATGGATGAAAACGCCAAAAAAGGCAAAAGAGCAGGAATAATTGTTGCCGCTGAAGGCTTCGGTGACTCAAGCAAATTAGCGCAGGAAATGCAGCGGCAAACAGAATCCGAAGTTAGGCTATCCATCCTTGGCTATGCCCAGCGAGGAGGAAGCCCAACAGCACGCAGCAGGTTGCTGGCTAGTTTGTTTGCGGAGAGAGCTGTTGAATTGATCTGTGAAGGAAAAGGCAACATGGCTGTTGGATTGCAGAAGGGCGCAATCACCAGTCTTGAGCTTGAAGAAGTCAGCTACAAAGAACGAAAGCCGTTGGATTTGCGGTTGTTGAAAGTTGCGGAAATGCTCTCGGTCTAAATCACATTATTTCCTTTAGTTTTTCTACAGATAGTGATTCGTAGATTTTGATTGTTTCCTCAGCCACTTTTCGCCAAGTAAAATATTCCAGCACCCTTCGCCTGCCGTTTTCGCCCCAATTCTTGGCTTTCTCAGGGTCCGAAGTTTCTTTTATGCCCCAAGCTATGTCCGCGGGGTCTTCACCGTTAATGTGCACGCCGTTCTGGTCTGCGCCGCCGTTCACCACTTGCTCTTTGAAGCCAACGACCCCGTGGCGCCCACTACGACTGGTTTCTCCATAGCCATCGCCTCTAAACTTACAATTCCGAACGGCTCATAGATCGAGGGAAAAACGCACACGTCAGCGGCTGCGTAGTGGAGGATTCTTTCTTTTTCTGAGACAAAGTCGAATCGGTAAACGATGTTGTCTTTGATGTTTAGTCTTTCAGCTGTTTCCACAATGTCGCTTTGTTCTTCGCCTTTGCCCAAAATAACCAGTTTAGTATTCGGGTACTCTTTCAAGAACCATAGGCATGGCTTGAAGCAGGTTGCGTACGCCTTTTACCCAAGTAAGTCTTCCAACAAAAAGCAGCATGTTCCAATCATCTGGAACGCCATATTTTTTTCTGATTGCAGCAACATCTTGCTTTTGAACGTTAACTGGATTATAACGTTCTGGGTCCACGCCGTTCCAAACGACGCTAATTTTGGAGGGTTGCCAACCGTGTCTTATTAGGTCTTCCTGCATAGCGTAGCTTACGGTTATTATTTTGTCTGCAGTTTTGAGCCATCGCCCGTTCAAAGTGTGAAACGACTTCGGAGCCTTGTCCGCCGCTTCTTCCCCACTCTGTGCTGTGAGTGTGGAAGACAACTGGAATTTTTGTTTCATTCTTGATAACTAAGCCTGCGATGCTGCTTAGCCAATCGTGGCAGCAGACTATGTCAAAATTGTATTCTTCTTTTTTTATTAAGCCGTTGATGAATTTGGTTGCGCTTAGAATGTTGTAGATGAAGATGTCGTTGAAGAGTTTGATGTTGGTGCCCCATTTTTTGAGGTCATCAACCACAAAGAAGGGCCAGATGTTGCTTGCGTCGGCTATTTGGGGTCTGTGAACTTCTACGCCTTTCATTATTTCTCTTGTTTTTAATCCGTTGTTGTTTAGTGTGAAGACTGAAACGTCATGTCCAATGTCAACGTATTGTTGGGTGATGTATTCAGCGTATGTTCCTAAGCCGCCGACGAGTTGAGGTGGATATTCATAAACGAAAAAGCCTATTCTCAAAAAAGTCACCTATAACTTGCTTTAATCTAGTGATTTAATGTCTATTTATATTTTCACAGATCTATTTTGAATATCATTTTTGAATCAGTTAAATGCTTTTATTACAATCAAATAGAGTTAGGTTAGGTGCCGAGTATGAAGTCAGCGTTAATAATTTACTTTTCAAGCACAGGGAATACACAGAAAGTGGCTTGCGCCATCAAAGAAGGTCTTAAAAAAGAAGGAGTTAAAGTTGATTTGAAGAAGCCCCAAGAAGCGGCTGATTTGGATTTTTTTGGTTATGATTTGGTTTGTGTGGGTTCGCCCTCGATTGAGTGGCAACCAGCTAAACCAATAGCTGATTTGCTGAAAGCTAAACTGAACCTGTACCGTAACCAAGGAAAGATTAAGCCCTGTGCCCCAAAAGTTGCGGGCAAAAACGCTTTGGTTTTCTGCACTTATTCTGGACCGCACACAGGTATTGATGAGGCAACGCCGGCGGGAAAAACCATGAGGCAGTACTTTGAGCATTTCGGCTTCTATATACTTGGCGAATGGTACGTTCCAAGTGAGTTTCATGGCCGAGAAGACATGAGCACTTAGGGCAGGCTCGGCGACATCCGAGGCAAACCGACGGCGGATGAGTTGGCGAAAATTAAAAAGGATGCCCAGCAAATAGCTAAGAGCTTACAATGAGAGTGTTTGGTATGGTTAAAACTGTTGATTTGCCCTTGCGAGTTCATGAGGATTTAGTTAAAGTGTCCGAGGAATTGTCTTTGATGGCTAAAAAGCCCATTTCAACGTCGATGGCTGTTGATTTGCTTATGGAGATTTACCGCGCGCACCTCAACAATCCATGCGCATTGGATGCTTTTAGCCAACAACTCAGAAGCCTTAACATCATGTCCCCACAAGAATTTGACAAATACTGGGATGAACCCACAAAGAAACCAGAAAATAATCGTAAAATGAAAGCTAAGAAGCAATAATTTTGCTCAGCATTGAATTTCAATATGCTAATGTGCTTAAAAATCGCAAATAGACACGCCCTTAGCCATGGTAAAACTCAAAATTACCTTTTACCCCCGTTAAAGAATCAAAAACCTGCTTACTATGGATAAAACATGTTGATTTTGAATTAAAATAAGCAGTTCAACAAACATGAATTCTGAATTCAGATTCGCAAGTCGTAACGATATTATATATAATTAGTCAGAATTGGGTAGCAATACCCAAAATACAGGAAAGGATGAACCCCAAAATGGCACTCGCAATGGAAAACGACGAACTGATGAAAATTTACAATAAGCAAACCGATGCATGGAAAGTTGTTAACAAAGACCAAAACTATAACAAGCAATATCAACCATCGTAGACACCCTTGCAAGGTTCGGATTACTTAAGAACGAAATCAGAGTTTATATGTACCTTGCTCGAGCAGGAGAAAAGAAAGCTGGAGAAATAGCTGAGATCAATCTCGCTTCATCGCACAGAAACCTATAGAATCCTGCGTGATCTGGAAAGGAAAGGAATTGTTTTCTCAATCTTTGAGAAACCACTAAAATTCACAGCCGTCTCATTGGATAAAGCAATAGATTTGCTCGTGGATGCTCAAAAAATCAAGATTAAACCTTAGAACAAGAAAAAATAAGCCTCGTTGAACTCTGGGAATCGATGCCTCAACCAAAAGTTGAAACCGCCAAGAAAGAACTCTTCCAAATGCTTGAGGGCGAACAACAAGTACTCATTAAAGCCAACGAACTGCTCGAAAAAACCGAAGAAAAATTCCACATATTCGCTTCAGCAGACTACCTCTCAGAACTATCGACAACGACTTCTCTGACAACCTGAAAAGTCAAGCTGACAAAGTTGAAGTAACACTAGTAACGACGATTCGTTGAAGAGCGCTTATTTTATCGGCCAAATGGAATTGGCTTAAATGAATCGCACAAAATAGTTGACGAACAAAACTTGCCTTGCTTCATGATCTCAGACAACTAAAGAAGTTCTAATTGTTTTCCACGAAAAAGGCAACGACAGCGAAAATGAAGTAAAAAAGAAGTGTAGGGTAGCAGCAATCTGGACGAACTACAGCGCACCGTCAGCACTTTGCAAATGCTTTTCTCGAAGTTAGCGCAATAATAAGTAACTTTTTTGGATTTTTAACTATTTTTTCATTTTTATTCGAAGCTTAAGGAGCAAAATCGAAATTTAGCTGAAATTGAAATAATGATTACCGTGTAATCTGTCAAGGTAGACTAAGTTTTTACGCTGTTATGTGGTACTCGTTCTGTTATGCAGAAATCACAAATTCTTTAACGATCAACGCAGCAGCCCACCATAACATATGAGTTGTGTTTTATTTCGATGACGCAGTAATCTTCCGGGTAACCTGCGTCGCCGTCAATACAACTAAAGAGGGCTTGTCCTTGGTCGCTTATTTTGAAAAGCCAGAAATCCCTTCTTACTCCAAAAGAGAAAGTGAAGTCTTCAACCAAATAGCCTCCCATTCCTTGACTGAATAACGTATATGGCGTCGGCGGTCGGTGCACAGTTTGGTTTTTGAAGTTCAGAGTAAAATAGTTGATAACACAAATTACTAAGGTTTTTGTTTGTGGTTGTGGGCTGTGTTGGTTTTTCACTTTTTTCTTGTGGTTTGGGTTGCTTTGTTTTTTGGGTTGTGTTGTTTGGCTGTTTAGTTGTGAGCTACTTGGTTGTGTCACAAGTCAACATGGAGTCAACGTTGCCTCCCACAACCACAATCAGCAAAACACAACATTACTCCAATGTTGACTTGTGACACAACCAAGTAGCTCACAACTAAACAGCCAAACAACACAACCCGAAAAACAAAGCAACCCAAACCACAAGAAAAAAGTGAAAAACCAACACAGCCCACAACCACAAACAAAAACCTTAGTAATTTGTGTTATCAACTATTTTACTCTGAACTTCAAAAACCAAACTGTGCACCGACCGCCGACGCCATATACGTTATTCAGTCAAGGAATGGGAGGCTATTTGGTTGAAGACTTCACTTTCTCTTTTGGAGTAAGAAGGGATTTTTGGCTTTTCAAAATAAGCGACCAAGGACAAGCCCTCTTTAGTTGTACTGATGCCCACGCAGGTTACCCGGAAGATTACTGCGTCATCGAAATAAAACACAACTCATATGTTATGGTGGGCTGCTGCGTTAATCGGTAAAAAAATGTGTGATTTCTGCATAACAGAACGAGTACCACATAACAGCGTAAAAACTTAGTCCTACCTTTGACAGATTACGCGGTAATCATTATTTCAATTTCAGCTAAATTTCGATTTTGCTCCTTAAGCTTCGAATAAAAATTAAAAATAGTTAAAATAACAAAAAATTTTCGTTGATTATTTGCGCTAACTTAGAGAACAAGCATCTGCAAAGTATTGACTAGAGCACTGTAGTTCGTCCAGATGGCTGCAGTTCTATACTTCTTTTTTACCTCATCTTCGCCTTCGTTGTCTTTTTCGTGGAATGCAATCATTACTTCTTTGTTGTCGGAGATCATGAAGCAGGGCAAGTTTTGTTCGTCAACTATTTTGCGTGTTTCACTTAGCCAATGCATTTGGCCGATGAAATAAGCGCTTTTCAGCGAGTCGTCAGTTACTAATGTAACTTCAACTTTGTCAGCTTGGCTTTTCAGTTTGTCAGAGAAATCGTTGTAGTAGAGTTCCGAGAGGTAGTCGGCTGAAGCGAATATTTGAAATTTTTTCTCTGTTTTTTCGAGCAGTTCGTTGGCTTTCATGAGTACTTGTTGTTCGCCTTCAAGCATTTGGAAGAGTTCTTTTTTGGCGGTTTCAACTTTTGGTTGAGGCATCGATTGCCAGAGTTCAACGAGATTTGTTTTTTCTTGTTCTAAGAGTTTTATCTTTATTTTTTGTGCATCAACGAGCAAATCTATTGCTTTATCCAATGGGACGGCAGTGAATTTTAGTGGTTTCTCGAAAATGGAGAAAACTATTCCTTTCCTTTCTAGGTCACGCAGGATTCGGTAGGTTTCGGTGCGGTGAAGCGAGATTGACTCGGCTATTTCTCCAGCTTTCTTTTCGCCTGCTCGTGCAAGGTACATGTAGACTCTGATTTCGTTTTTGAGTAGTCCAAATCTTGTGAGTGTTTCTTCTATGGTTGTTAATTGTTTGTTGTAGCTTTGGTCTTTTTTAACAAGTTTCCATGCGTCAGTTTGCTTATTGTAGACTTTCATTAATTGTCGTTTTCCATTGCAAGTGCCATTTTTGGTTTCATCCTTTCCTGTATTTTGGGTATTGCACCCAATTCTGACTAATTATATATAATATCATTACGACTTGAGAATCTGAATTCAGAATTCATGTTTGTAAAACTGCTATTTTGATTCAAAATAACATGTTTTATTCATATTAAGTAATGGTTTTTGAATTCTTTATGGTGGTAAAAGCAAATTTTGTATTTTACCGTGGCTTATGGGGTAGGTCTATTTGCGATTTTTAAGCACATTAGCATATTGAAATTCAATGCGGAGCAAAACAGTGCTTCTTAGCATTTTAATTTACGATTTTTTTCTGGTTCTCTTTTTGGGTTCATCCCAGTACTTGTCAAATTCTTCTGGTAACATAAGGTTTAGACTCCTGAGCTGCTGGCTGAAAGCATCCAGAGCGCATGGGTTGTTGAGGTGGGCACGGTAAATCTCCATAAGTAAATCAACAGCTATCGAGATTGAAATGGGTTTTTTAGCCATCAACGAAAGTTCCTCCGAAACTTTTACTAAATCCTCATGAACCCGCAAAGGCAAATCAACAGTTTTAGTCAAGCTAACACTCCATTATAGGCTCGTAGCTATTTGCTGAGCATCCTTTTTAATTTTCGCCAACTCATCCACCGTAGGTTTTCCTCTTATGTCGCCGAGCTTGCCTTGGGTGCTCATATCTTCTCTACCATGAAACTCTCCAACAACATACCATTCGCCAAGTATGTTGAATCCGAAATGCTCAAAATACTGCCTCATAGTTTTTCCTGCTGGCATGGCCTCATCGATGCCTGTATGTGGTCCGGAGTAAGTGCAGAAAATCAAAGCGTTTTTGCCCGCAACTTTGGGGGCACATGGCTTAATTTTTCCTTGATTGCGGTATAGATTCAGTTTACCCTTCAGTAAATCCGCGATAGGTTTAGCTGGTTGCCACTCAATCGAGGGCGAACCCACACAAACCAAATCATAACCGAAAAAATCAACCTCTGCGGCTTCTTGAGGCTTCTTCAATTCAACCTGTAAACCGCCTTCTTCCAACCATCTTTGATTGCACAGGCAACTTTCTGGGTGTTTCCCGTACTCGAAAAATAAACTATTAACGCGGACTTCAACTTGACTCCAATATCTAAACTCTACTTAACTGTTACCCTAAAAGCATTTTCATATCCAAACATATTCATCTTGAAAGTATAAATAACATTGAACGATAGGTTAAAGCAAGTTAAGGTGACTTTTTTGAGAATAGGCTTTTTTGTTTATGAATATCCACCTCAAATCGTCGGCGGCTTAGGAACATACGCCGAATACATTACTCAACAATATGTTGACCTTGGACATGATGTTTCCGTCTTCACATTAAACAATAACGGACTTAAAACAAGAGAAATAATGAAGGGTGTTGAAGTTCACAGACCCCTAATTGCTGACGCCAGCAACATTTGGCCGTTCTTTGTGGCTGACGACCTCAAAAAATGGGGCACCAACATCAAATTCTTCAACGACATCTTCATCTACAACATTTTAAGTGCAACCAAATTCATCAACGGCTTAATAGAAAAAGAAAATTACAATTTTGATGTTGTTTGCTGTCACGATTGGTTAAGCAGCATTGCAGGTTTAGTTATCAAGAATGAAACCAAAATTCCAGTTGTTTTCCATACTCATAGTACCGAGTGGGGTAGAAGCGGCGGACAAGGCTCCGAGGTTAGTTTCCCACTTTGAAAGCGCGATGGCTCAAAACGCGGACAAAATAATAACTGTAAGCTACGCCATGCAAGAAGACCTCATAAAACATGGTTGGCAACCCTCAAAAATCAGTGTGTTTGGAATGGCGTAGACCCTGAACGTTATGATCCAGTGAACGTTCAAAAACAAGAGGTTACCGCAATCAGAAAAAAATATGGCATTCCAAATGATTGGAATATGCTGCTTTTTGTTGGAAGACTTACTTGGGTAAAAGGTGTACGTAACCTTCTTGCAGGCTATGCCTCTGGTTCTCAAAGAAGTACCCCAACACTAAATTGGTCATTTTAGGTAAAGGCGACGAACAAGACGATATCGTGGAAACAGCTGAAAGACTAAACATTAAAGACAACATTGTTTACCGTTTTGACTTTGTTTCAGAAAAAGAAAGAATTATTCATTACGCTGCCTCAGACGTGTGCATTTTCCCTTCTATCTATGAGCCTTTCGGAATTGTCAGTTTGGAAGCGATGGCAATGGAGAAACCTGTCGTGGTGGGCGCCCGCGGTGTAGTTGGTTTTAAGGAACAAATCATAAACGGAGGTACTGACCAAACGGCGTGCACATTAATGGTGAAGACCCCGCTGACATCGCTTGGGGCATAAAAGAAACTTTGCGTGACCCTGAAAAAGCAAAGAATTGGGGCGAAAACGGCAGGCGAAGAGTACTGGAATATTTCACTTGGCAAAAAGTAGCTGAACAAACTGCCAAAATCTATGAATCACTATCGTAGAAAAACAAAGGAAATTATGGATTTAAACAGATAACATTTCAGCCACTTTAAGCAGCCTCAAATCCAACGTTTTCTTCTTTGTAGCTGCTTCTTCAAGATTAACACTATTGATTGCACCCTTCTGCAACCCAACTGCCAAATTGCCTTTTCCTTCACAAATCAACTCAACAGCTCTTTCAGCAAACAAACTAGCCAGCAATCTGCTGCGTGCTGTTGGGCTACCTCCTCGCTGGGCATAGCCGATTATGGATAGTCTAACTTCGGAGTCGGTTTGCCGCTGTATGTCCTGTGCCAATTTGCTTGAGTCGCCGAAACCTTCCGCTGTCAACGATTATTCCTGCTCTTTTGCCCTTTTTGGCGTTATCATCCATGATATTGCATACTTCTGCGGTTGCTAAGGGTTTTTCAGGGATCAAAATAACCTCTGCACCGACGCACATTCCCACTTCTAAGGCTAAGAAACCTCTTTTGCGACCCATAACCTCCACAATAAAAATTCGTTCGTGGGAAATGGCGGTGTCCCTGATTTTGTCGATGGTACCCACCGCTGTGTTGACTGCCGTGTCAAAGCCGATGGTTTCGTCGGTGCCGTAGACATCATTGTCGATGGTGGCTGGGATTCCAACCATCAACGCGTCGCTTTTCTTGCCCAAAGCTAAGGCTCCACGGAATGAGCCATCTCCACCAATAACAACTAAACCGTCAACGGAGTTAATTTTCAGGGTTTCAGCGCCTGTCTCAACGCTGCCTGGTTGCTCAAATGCGGGGCAACGCAACGTGTGAAGCATGGTGCCGCCAACCTGGATTATGCCGCCGACGCTGCGGGGCGTTAACTTCTTGCAAGTGTTAGACAATAACCCATCCCACCCGCGTTCAAACCCAACAACTTGGAAACCCATTGAGTGACCGACACGGGTGACTGCGCGGATGGCTGCGTTCATGCCTGGTGCGTCTCCTCCGGAGGTTACGATGCCGATTGTTTTTGTCAATTAAATTGTGCCTCTTCTCTAACATTTCTTGCTAAAAGATTAAAATGTTTAGTATGGCATAAGACAGTGGAAAATGCCAAAACACATAAATTCTTTTGGTTTGTCTTTATGGTCTTTGTCGGGAGGTAGCTCAGCCTGGCAGAGCTCTCGAGCTGGCTAACATGCTTAGCTGGTGGAGAAGCTGTAGAGGTCTACCCATGGTGGGCTTCATTCTAGCCTGTCTAGGCCACAGATACCGAGCTGTCGCAGGTTCAAATCCTGCTCTCCCGACCATAAATCTTCTAAGAATCATGAATAAACACAACTTCTCCGGGCGCATACCAAATTTCTCTATAGACACTAAAAACTCGCCAACTAAACACCCGCCACAAACCAATAAACCCTATCTGTCGAAAACCTCCTTTGGTCAAAGTTGCTTTTGCGGCGCTGTTTTTTCTCTGAGTGGAAGCAAAAACCGATTTAGCATCATCTTTTTTTAGAGTTTCTGTGCCCACCTTTGTTAAATTGAATGCGTTTCCTCGGCGCCGATAAGAAGGATGAATAGCAATCCAAAGAATACAACCATATTTTTGCAAGCCAATGTTGAATTCAATGAGTTTAACAAAACCCGAAGTTAATCCTTCGGTTTCACTTACCAGCACTCTTCCGTTTTTTGAGGTTACGGTGTGATTGGCGAAGTAACGGAAAAACCTTGGAAAAGACAAATCAATTATTTCTTTTAATTTTATGTAATCCTTTGTTGTGGCTTGCCTTATGGTTGATTCACTGTTCACTTTGGCCGCTTCCAGTTCTAATAACCTTTCGAAAAGAATAAGGTTGTCTTAAAATCTTGAGTCAGAGTGGCATTGCTGGAGGCGGCAGTGTTGTTTCAATAGGTTTTTTGCGTGAAAAAATTAGGCTTGTGGATTTTACAATTTGAGGTATTCCAGCGAGGTCTTCAAAAATTAATAAACCACGTGCAAGCAAGGCAAATACACCAGCTGGTCCTGTTGCAATTCCCAAAAGCCCAAGGATTCCAATAATTCCAAATTCTTGCACACCTGCTCCAGCAGGAGTTATGGGAACGAAAGCCAAAGCTGTCACTAATGGGTGAATTAGGAAGTAAGCTATCCAAGGTATACTTGTTATTCCCAAGGCTAACCCCAAAAAGTACCATTCAAACCCTTTTAGAATCCAGCATGCGAATGTTAAGATGCTAATTTCAGGAATTGCGCGACGAGTGCTGTGAGAACTTTCCTTATATTCTTCAAGTTTTCCCATTAAGCCGCCTGTAAATCTTTTAAGATATCTTGAGTTTGCGATTCGGTCAAATATTGAGATCGCTCTTTGTGACCAAGTAAAAAGCGCGAGTATGATTGCTCCGGTAAGCATTAATCCTATACCTAATCCTGCAATTATGATGCCCAAGTTTATCCCCAAAATTGATTGCGGGAATAACCGGGTCCATGTTGTTGTAGGTACAAATTCAACCAAGTAAATGACTGCACCTACTCCGCCTATTACTTTGGCTAAAAACTCAATTGTCTGTATGCCTAAGATGCTTGAAAGTCCTTTTGAAGCTGGAACGTTTTGATCTCTGAGATAAACAGGAGTTAGGATGTAGCCTGACCGTCCTGGGGTTACGTCGCTGGTTAACATTCCCGCGTACTGGGCAAGAAGTGTTTTTCCAAAAGACGTTTTAACACCATCTTTACTTAGCACACGTCTTAGCCGAACCGTAAAGAGGAGGTTTATTCCAAAATACATCAGAAAAGCAAGTAGTAAATACTCAACCTTAATGGTGAGTAATGCATTATACAGAGACCCCACGCCTACATACCAAAGCAAAGCCGCAAAAATAACAACCATGAACACTACTTGAACAGTGATTTTAAGGATTCTTTTTAAGGAGTTATGAACGTTCGGAGAAGGAGTAAGCTGAAGATTTGTCATGTTGGTTTAGGAAATTGGTTTTGAAGGTTAAATGGATTGTGGAAAGAACCTTAGAATACGTTATCTAAATTCTTAGACCTTATTTTACAGAATCTTTCATTCCTAAAATCAATTTATGTCCTATTTTATTCGGTATCGTTTTATGGCTATGTTGCTTACTTTCCTTAGTTAATCTTAAATATCAAGCTATAATATACTGCAAAAAAAGTGGAGAAAATAGAGGATGGTAAAACAAAAGCACAAGCACTCAATCTTGGTTTTGGTAGTTCTTGCAATGTTCTTTCTCTCACTCTTTGCCCTGTTCGCCAAAACAGCAGACGCACAAGTCACTGATATAACAACAACCAGTGCCTCTGAGCCCATTCATGTTACTATAGGGGTTTGGCTTAACAACATCGAAAAAGTTGACCTTGCGGGTAATTCTTACCGATTAGATTTCTACTTATGGTTCAGCTTTGATCCTTCGCAAATCAGTTTAGATGACGTCAGACACTTCGAATTCATCAATGGTTCACCCACTAAAACTGAAATTAATTCTAACTCATCATACCTTGAATACCGCATCAAAGGCGATTTCATCACTTCATTTGACTTCTCACAATACCCATTTGAAAGCCACGCTTTACCCGTTGCACTTGAACACAACAATCTTGACATCACTCAATTAGTCTATGTTCCTGACATAGAATCAGGTACTGAAAAATCTGCAAACGTTGCCGGATGGAACCTTGGAAGTCTTCAAACTGGAGCTATTGACCACGCTTACCCAGATCAAATGTTCTCACGTTTCACTTTCAGCGTCACCATATCTAAACCCCTCGTTTCAGCTTTCATTAAGAGCGTTTTGCCCATATCCGTTATCACAGCAATTTCTTTGTTAGCTTTATTCATAGCGCCACAGAATTTCACCATGCGAATTACCCTAGCAGTGACAACGCTTCTTGCGGCGACAACTTTCCACCTATCGATGCTTAGCGGTATTCCAACAACAGGTTATTTGACTCTTGCAGACAAGATTATGATTGGCGTTTATGGGTTATTCCTATACAACCTTGCCTCATCAGTATTCATTATGCGACTAGTCGATGCTAAGAAACCTGAAAATGCAATGAACATCAAAAGTAAAGCAATAAAGTTCCTTCCAGTCATGGTAATTATAATGGCCGCTCTGATAATTCTAATCTAAACATCCACTTCTTTTTTAGGGTCTTACACATTCAGCTTTAGGTCTGTACGGTCGTTTTGTGGTTCTTCTGCGTTTGTGGTATTCGCATTCGTTTATTCTGGCAAGTATCCATCCCTTATCCTGGTATATGCAACCACATGGCAAATGTACTTCTCTTAATGCGACGTTTTCTTCATTGTTGTTTTTGGTTTCAGCCATTTGTTTTCCGTTGAAGGATTCTAAGATAAAATCAGCGTATTAACTTAACCATTAAAAATGTATCATAAAGAAGAAAAAAAGAAAGAAAAGTAGATTTTATAAATTGCTCTTACATGTTTGCCGTAACTGTTGCCAAGTTAGCTGCGTCTATTTTGTAGTGACCGCAGAAATCCATTCTGGAATTATAGTTGCCTCATCCGAGCATCTCACTATAGCACGGATTACTGCAGCTACATCAGCTTTGGTTATAGAGGTGCTGGTGGTATCATCAGTGACTTTGAATGGGTTGAATTGGACTTGCCTTTGAATTGATCGGAATACTAAGCCTGGTCTATAGAAAAAAACTAACTAAGTTCCATTCGTTCTTCGATTTTTGGCGGGTTGTTACTTTTATATAGTCTTTTAGCGTATTTTGCGTTACGGTAATGAATTTGACTGCCCCAAATGAAGCTGACCAAAACCAGAGTTTGCCGACAAATTATTCTCCGCTTGTGCTTGAAGCTGAAATGCGTGAATTCTGGATAAAAAACGACATCCGCAACAAATTGGAGCTTCTGGAAAAGGATGCTAAGGGCTTGTTGGGCTACGTGGAAGGTCCACCCACACTCAATGGCATTCCACACATTGGTCATGCACGTGGACGAATCATGAAGGATATTCGTTATCGTTGGAAAACCATGGAAGGCTATTACATGCCGTTTTGGGCAGGATGGGATTGCCAAGGCTTACCTGTGGAACTCGAGGTTGAAAAACTCCTCGGAGTCCGCAACAAACGGGAATCCATAGAGAAATTCGGGATGGAACGCTTTATTGAGGAATGCAAGAAAGCTATCATGCGTTATCACCAGATGTGGCTTGAAGCTGACAGCCGATTGGGCATATCGATTAATCAGGATAAAGCGTATTGGACCTACAAAGACAGTTACATTGAACGGGAATGGTTCTACCTTAAACGTGCTTGGGAGCAAAACCTCCTAGAAGAAGGACATTACGTTGTTGCATATTGCCCTGGATGTCAAACCAGCCTCAGCAGTGCTGAAGTTGGGTACGAAGGCAGCTATAAAGAAGTTGAGGATCCGTCAGTCTACTTCAAATTCAAAGTCACAGGAACACAAAACGAGTACTTCCTAGTTTGGACAACTATGCCATTCACCATCATAACAGACACAATGTTGGCGGTTCAGCCGAAAGCCGAATACGTGAAAGTGAAAGTCGGCGAAGAAGTTTGGATAATGATGCGGCAACGTGTTGAACCAGTGATGGCGGAACTTGAAATCATAAATTACCAAATAACCGAATCAATGACTGGCAAAAGCTTGGAAGGAACCGCTTATGATTACCCGCTAAAAGATATCATTCCTAAGCAGGCAGATCTAGAAACCAAACATCCCTTAGTCCATAAAGTCGTAGCAGAAGACTTTGTTGACGCCGAAACTGCAACGGGTGTTGTTCATCTTTCTCCTGGCAACGGCGAAGACGATTTTTGGGCAGCCAACCGAAGAGGTGTCCCAATTTTTGTTCCTTTCGACGACGAAGTAAAATTCACCGATGATGCAGGCATCTTCACAGGCGTTTTCGCTCGTGACGCAGACATGCTCGTAGTTGAGGAACTACGCAACCACAACGCTTTCGTTAAAGTCAAAAAAATCAAACATGAATACCCAACTTGTTGGCGTAGCCATCACAAACTCGTATGGCTCGCACGCAAAGAGTACTTTTTGCGAACCGACAAAATAAATGGCAAAGTGCTTGAAGCAGCGGAAACAGTTGAGTACTTTTTTGATGAACCCAAAAACCGTTTTCTCGGATTCTTAAAAGAGGGCAAGCCATGGTGTATTAGCCGTGAACGCATTTGGGGAACACCTTTGCCCATGTGGACCTGCGAAAAATGCCGTCACAAACGCTTAGTGGCAAGCAAAAAAGAATTAGTCGACAATGCGCAAGAGGCGATTCCAGCTAACTTTGAGTTGCACAAGCCCTGGGTTGACCGAATCACTCTTAAATGTGAAGAATGTGGCGGAACTATGCGTAGGGAAGATTTCGTTTTGGATACATGGCACAACAGCGGCGCTTCGCCATATGCGCGGTTCTCGGATGAGGAGTTTGAGAAGTTTGTGCCTACATCTTTTTTAACGGAAGGTATCGACCAAACTCGCGGGTGGGCAAACTCGCTTCTTCTGGAATATATTATTTTAACGGGTAAGCCTGTTGCTCCATACGGGGCGTTTCTTTTTCAGGGCTTGACTCAGGATGCGAAAGGCAGGAAAATGAGCAAAAGCCTTGGAAACGTTGTTGAAACCAACAAGCTCCTTGAAAAGAACAGTGCGGACCTTTGCCGTTTTTATATGACCCGTAAATGTAGCCCAGTTGACTTCATGAGTTTTGACATGCAAGAATTAACTCGAAGACCTTACCAGGTTCTATCAACACTCTATCATCTTAGCAGGTTCTTTTTGCAGAATGCAACTTTTGACGAGTTTGACCCTGAAAAGTACACTTTGGATTGGGCTTTTAAGGGATCTAACATTCAACCTGCGGACAAATGGCTTCTGTCTAAGCTGCAGCAGAAAATCGAGGAATACACCCAAAAACTCGAAACATGCGAATTCAACGTGGCACTGGCGGTTTTGGAGGATTTCGTGATTGAAACCCTAAGCAGACTCTATGTTCCAATGATTCGCAAGGAACTCTGGACTGATGAACCTGAAACAGTTGAGCGACGCCAAACCATCTACGCATTGCTCCACCACTCCTTAAAAACAGTGACATTGTTGTTTAATCCAATCACGCCATTCCTCAGCGAAGCACTTTACCAAAAAATCTATCGACAACTAGAAACAAACTTGCCTGAATCCGTCAATTTTGCAGCTTGGCCAACACCAAACGAAAAAATGCGCAATAAACCGTTGGAAGAAGACTTTGACATGCTCCTTAAAGTTGTTTCAATCTCATATGCTGCAAGGGGGCAAGGAAAACTCAAACGCCGCTGGCCACTAGCCAAAACAATCGTGGTTGCACCCGAAAAAACCTTGCACGCCCTCAAAAGCCTTGAAGCACTACTTCTAGAACAAGCGAACGTTAAATCCGCAGAATACTCAACTTCCGTTCCCCAATATGTTGGGGGCGAAAACTGGGTTTCCAGCCAACAAGACGAAATAACCGTGTTTCTCAGCGGACAACGTGACGACAAATTGTTAGGCGAAGGCATTATGCGCGATTTGGCAAGGCGTGTGCAAGCGTTGCGTAAGGAGATGGGGTTTGTGCCGACGGAAACGTTGGAGTCTGTCCATATTTCTGATTTGGATGCTGAGAGCATGGGGCTTTTGGAGCCATTTTTGGAGGAGATGGCTGGTTTGGTTCGCGCCAGGAAAGTTTATTTACACAGCAACTACACTGATGTCCAAGCAGAATGGCGTGAGTCAGAGCTGGACGGCAAAAAAATCCACATCAACATCCATTAGGCGGAAAATATGGCGCAAGAAACCAACAACAACAAACAATACAAATGTCCGCACTGTTCCTGCATTTTCCTGACCCAAGCAGACCTACAAAAACACATGACGGTTTTCGGTGCCTCTAAAGAGCAACATGAATTTTCCTACAAGAAAACACACGGCAGAATGGAACATGGATATGGCGAAGAATAACCCCTAGTATTCAACATGTATATGGCTTGAAAAATCTCCAATACAATCTACCTTTTTAGATGCATTTCGGCCTTAGTAACTTAGCGTTTAAATGCAACTTATATCTAAAAACGAACTAACAATAAGCAACAAGCTACAATAGGTGTAATTGATGGATAAGTTTCGGTTAGCCGTCTTCAATACCCAACCCCCCCACCTGTACTTTGGGGGTGTAGAGCGGCGCATAATCGAAACTACCAAGCGTCTGCAAACCGAAGCGAACATTTCAGTTTATTGCGGTACGAAAGCTGGTTTCAAAGAATCCATATATCTCAATGGCGTAAATTTTGTTCCCAGTTACTCAACGGACCGGCTTTTTCCCTTGGACAACTGGTTTTTCAACAGAAGCCTCATCAAGAAAGTAGGTACCATCAATGCTGACGTTTTCGAAGCCCATGCTGTAAGCGGATACGGATTCTCTAAGGCACTTAAGAAAAAGGGCATTGTAAAGCCATTCATCCATACGATTCACGGCGTACTCGCAGACGAGTACGAGCAAGCCAAGAAAAACGGGTACGCATCGCTTAGAGCT
The DNA here is from genome assembly GCA_963741295.1 of Candidatus Bathyarchaeota archaeon. Lineage (GTDB taxonomy): Archaea > Thermoproteota > Bathyarchaeia > Bathyarchaeales > Bathycorpusculaceae > Bathycorpusculum. Next base: position 17,641 of record CAVUHI010000017.1, on the reverse strand, counting down.
AGAATAGCAAACAACTTCATGGAACGGCTTGGCACGTTGGAAGATGAAATGGCGCATGATGCAACATTGATCGTGACTATAAGCAATTATTCGCTTGAAAAAATCCAAAAATACTATAGCATAAACCCAAGCAAGGTTCGAATTGTTCCAAACGGTGTTGATATTGAAAAATTCAAACCAGCTCAGAACGCAAAAGCGTCTAAGAAACTTTTCGAATTAGGAGATGAGCCCGTAGTTCTTTTCATTGGCAGTTTGATTCCAAGAAAAGGTTTGCTTTATCTGGTTGAAGCAGCAAAAAAAATAGTCAAAGAAAGACCTGATACTATTTTTTTGATTGTCGGGGAAGGACCACTAAAACAGCAATTAACCGCCTCTCTTGAAGGCGCAAATCTTTTAGGCAATTTCAAATTTCTAGGTAACGTCAAAGACGAATTTCTACCCGACGTGTATAATTGCTGCGACGTGTTTGTTTTGCCGTCGATTCAGGAGGGACAGGGTATCGTACTCCTTGAAGCGCAGGCGTCTGGTAAACCCGTTGTGGCTTTTGACGTTGGCGGAGTAAACGAAGCTATCCTCAACGGTCAAACGGGGTTTCTTGTTAAGCGGGGCAACACCGAAGAATTGGTAGATGGATTGCTAAGTCTTCTTTCTAATAAGTTTTTGAGAGAAAAAATGGGTGAGAAGGGTCGCAAGTTTGTTACTGAAAACTTTACTTGGGATGTTTGCGCCCAAAAAATGCTTAAAGTCTACCACGAGGCTTTAGGCTACTGAGACATTTACCGCTTTGGCCAACCGCTTAAAATTATCTTCACCCATCCATTCAGTCCAAAGGTAGCAGCGGATTTTTTCCTCGCTTAGACCCAGACGCCTTGCCTCTTGTATGCAATAACGGTAAGCTTCAATCTCTGTGGGTCTATCAACGTAATCGTAGCGTGGGTCGAATAGTTCTTTGCCCTCCATGAACTGTTTAACGTGGCAGAGCTCATGGATCAGGTCTAGGTAAATGTCGATTTTGTCGCCGTTGTTGAGGTAACCTTTGCTTATCACAAGGTGCCCGTCTGAGCCATCCACATACATGTAACCCATAACCCAGCTAATCTCTACTGTGAGGTGGCTTAGAACTTCATCGGTTTTCTCCCCAAAAATGCCCCTTACCGCCTCCACTTTTTGGAAGTCCTTGAAAAACTTGGAGAAAATAACTTTCTGGTTTCCAATACCTAGTATGTTGAATGGGAGCTTACGGAACAAGCGCAAGATTTTAAACATCGCATGCTCTATTGCCGTCAAATCATCTGCCTGCTTTTACTTGAAAGTAGGAAGGTATTCCAGTCTCATTCCTCGATGTGCCAGGTCAGGTAGGTCTTCTACGCTTCCGATGCTTGCGTCGATGTTGCGGTGGATTGGGTGGCTCCATATACCTTCTGGTGCAAGGTTGAATTGCAGAGGAACGTCGACATTAATTTTGTATTTTTCGCTTAAATTCTTAATTAATCTTCCTTCACGGCAAGCTATGCGGCCTGAACGGTAACTCTGCAGCAACTGCGGTGCTGCGAAAGCTCCAATTCCATGCCAAAGCGTCGCGTCTTCAGGGGACCCAATAGAGTACAAGAAGAATTGAGGCGAAGATGGCGTTTCTGCATAACTGTAATCGGAGAGTTTCTCGCCTGGAACTATAAAGTCATCTTCGCATACAGCGACTGCTATGTCTTCGGGATCCATCGCGTTGGGGTAGAGTGGAGTAGTCTTGTATTTGATGGCGGCGTCGAGGAGTTTGCCGTCTTCAAAGTGCAGTTTACCTCGGGCAGCACGTTTAGATCCAAAGCCCTTTTTGGAATGCGGTATCGTCAAGAGGGTGGTGCGGTTTTTCATACTCCGTCCCATGCAGGTGTACGCCTCTTCGACAGAGGCATAATCACGGTTGCTCTCTTGAATAATGTAATGTACCAAACCATTTTTATTCTCGCTTTTCAAAGTTGAAAGCGGCATACGCAGCGTATAGAGCGAAAGATCCATCCCAAAGAATACCGACAATTCCACCAACTGCGCATACTTGATTGAATCAACCAAATCAAGATATGAACCACTGCCGGCTTGCAAGCTTTCAGTGATCAGTTCAGTTTCCTTTTTAGAAATCATACTGCCATCGTATTTTTTGCAGTACACATCATCGATTTTAAGTCCCTCGGTTTTGACGTTGGCAGCTGGATACGCACTCTGTCCGCTGTCCACTATTGATTGTTTTAAGGGGTTCATGGAGTAGCGGTCAGCTTCAACATCGTCTGTGTTTAGAAGAAAGGGAACGATGTAGCCTTGCGTGGGTTTCTTAAGCAACTCTGCCAGCGCCGCTATGTCACCGTCATCTGGCTCGCGTAAGCCATGTTCGTAGAAGTAGTTCGCGCTGGTTTCAAGCAGTCGAGTACCAACAATTCCCTGAACTTCTTCAACCGTCAACTGCGGGTTGGTATATTCAACCGAACCGCGCAGGTAAAACCGTTCGTCCGTGAAGGGAAAAGAAACTTTTTTGCCGTTAACATAACGGAACAAGTTAACTTTTCGGTTGCTATTTTGGCCCTTAGAAGATGTGGCGCCTTCAACCAGAACCTTCACCGTTGAAAAGGACGTCTTCAAAAAATCCTCAAGCAAAAGTCTACAATAATCTTCCATAAACTATCCTCTTTCTAGAGATTCAGCCAAGTATATACAATTTCTTGCAGCACTTGGCCCAAAATACATCCTTACCAAAGAAAAATCCTCTTCAAACCCTGCTGAAATGAATGTGTCAATCAGGGCTGTTTCTTTTTTTGGCAACGCTGCGAAAGCTGTTTTGCCCGATAATTTTTCCAGAACACCTTTTAGTAACTTAACGGCAATGCCTTCATTTCCTTCATGGAACATTAAGGGTCCAACCCATGCCATGGTATCGTAAACCGTAGCTGCAACATACCCGACAACCTCGCCACCTTTGGTCATGTAATAGGCTAAGTTCCCTTTTTCATGTATGATAGATTCAAGCAGTCTTGTCCGGTCGCCTCCAAAACATTCCCGATCGAACTTGGCTATGGCTGGAAAATGGTTTTTTCCTATTTTTGGCAGCTTTTCTTGCGGTAAATAATTGATTGCTTGGGTTTGAAAGACAGCTACTTCCTCATCTGCTTTAAAACCCAAATTTCCATAGAAGTCTTGAAGATTACGATATGCATAGAGTCCAATTGTTTCCACTCCTTTGCCATGCAAATAGTACATCGCGTGCTTCACAAGAAAGCTTCCTGCACCTCTATGTCTGACTTCCTCTTTCACGATTAGGTTGCCAAACCAGCCGATCCTGCCAAAACTTATGCAGGTAGCTATGCCTAGTGGTTTTGAATCTTCAAAAAGAACCAGACAGCCGTCTGGCTCAAGCGTTGAATTGAATTGGAAATCTTCAGGCGACATGTTCCAATTCTTGGTGTTCGCTAATTCAGTTGCAAACGAGAAGTCTTCGGGGCGCATCGTTTTTACTTTGAACATTATTAAAGAGTAGGTTGCCTCGCAATTAAGCTTGTTTGCAGATAAATATCGATGGGATTTTCAAAAGTTATCTTATAATGGTTTTGAATTTTCGATGGAAGAGGTTCCTATGGCCTGGCTGAAAATGGAAGTAACCGTGAGCTTACCCCTCGCTGAGTCTGGATTCAAGGGTAATTACCTTTAAATCCAAACTCTTTTTTTTGCTCATCATGTTCTTTCTATCGTTCAACCATATCCATTGAACCTCTTCCATCGATTGCGGATATGTGTGTACCTATCATGCTTGCAATTCTTCAGCTGTTCTGATTTATTGTTATATTAAATCTTAAGATAAGAATATAAAAGGGTTGTGTAGACCTGTTTAATAGTGCTGTCCTATATTCAAAAAGCAATTGAAACCTGCATCAAAATCTGTCATTTTTTTGGCTTTGAGCATCAATATGTGACCATGTCTCCTTTGAGACGAACTGCAATGTGGATATTAGAATTCAAATGTGTTGCTATCGCTTATGGCTAAATCATGTTAAGAGCTTTTCTGATTAATTGCTCAGAAAGTTTCTCTCTATTGGAGAAAGTCACATTAAATATCTCAGCATCAACTCTGCGTTTCACTTGAGTTACCAAGGGGTCTTTGGCTTTTCCATGAACAACCGTTAGCACCAGCTTTTTGCTCTCCAACGCCTGTGTTACGGCTTGTTTGAATTTTTGCGAGTAGAGTTCCATGGGGCCAATTTCGTCGATTGCGATGGCACCGCATTTTTCGAGGGCTAGGGCAATGGCTTTGGTTCCGACGTTGTCGAGGTCGTCTAGGTTAACATGGTATTTGCCTACCTGTGGACCAAGACCGTTTATGTGAGCCAGCCACCCATGTTTGCCGTTAGTTAAATCCAAGATTTCAAAGCCAACTCGCAAATTGTTTTCTCGTACCTCGCGGCTAATCATGCCGCCCACACTGACGCCCTTCGCTTTTAGGGCATCCACCGTTTTAGTAAGCACCGTGGTTTTTCCAACCCCCGGAGCGCCAGTCAAAATCAAAACTCGCGTCGTTGCCATCTTTTTCATCAACCCTACCATAAGTCTAATATGTCGATTAAATTCTTTTCATACAAATACCTCTGGAGCAGACTCAATGGCAGATAAAGAAGGCTACGTCGCTGATTTTCCGAGCGAAATAATCAAAGAAGGAAAAGTCCAGATCTTAGTTCCAAAACTGGCGGCGTATGGCGTTGTGCCATCGGATTATGCGCCTTCTAAAGCTCCAGTCTTCTACAATCCTGTCATGGAATTCAACCGTGACCTAACCGTTTTAGCATTCAAAGCATACCAGCATACAATAAACCATGAAATTAGCATCTGCGAACCCTTCACGAGCCAAGGAATCCGTGGAATCCGTTTTGCAGCCGAAGTTGAGGGAGTAACACGGGTATTGCTAAGCGACATCAACACTTCCGCCTTCGAATTGGCAAAACACAATATTCAATTAAACAATATGCAAAGCAAAATCACAATCGAAAACAAAGATGCCAACTGTGTTTTAAGCTGCAACGGTTCCCCAAAAAAACGCTTCGACGTAGTAGACATCGACCCCTTCGGCACCCCTGTACCCTACTTGGATTCAGCGTTTCGTGCCCTGAAAAACAAGGGGTTTTTGGCGGCTACTGCCACAGATTTAGCGCCGCTCTGCGGAGTTCATGCGAAGGCGTGTGTACGAAAGTACGGGGGTAGGCCGTTGCGGACGGAGTATTGTCATGAGTTGGCGGTGCGGCTTTTAGCTGGTTGCATGGCGTCAACTGCAGCGAAACAAGATATCGGTGTTCGCATCCTCTTTAGCCACAGCAGTAACCACTACATCCGCGTCTACGCCCAAATCGGCTATGGCTGCCAAAAAGCCGACGAAAGCCTCAAACAAATGGGTTACATCCTACATTGCTTTAACTGCATGCATCGCGAAGCAACAACCAAGATTTTTGGAAAAAGTGATGAATGTCCTGAATGCGGCGGCAAAATGGATTATTCAGGACCATTGTGGATAGGCGTAATTTCTGACCCAGTTTTCATTGAACAAATCCAAAAGGAAAACCAGAATACAGCATTCAAAAACAGTGCAAAAATAACCAAAATCCTGAACCTAACAAAAAACGAAGCCATCCTACCCGCTACCTACTACGTGATTGACAAGTTAAGCGGGAAACTCAACTTGCCCGCGCCTTCCAACGAAAGCTTCCTATCGGCTCTCCAACGTAACGGTTTCCAAGCGGTGCCAATCCATTTTAACCCTCGCGGCATAAAAACTGACGCCCCAGCATTAACCATGCACAAACTCCTCAGAGAAATTCTGGCAACCAGATAGACTAAGGCTTTTTTAAGCAACAAAAGTTTAAAGGCAAAACCAATGTTTCTAGCAGGTAAGTGAGCATTCATGAATGATAGAATCACAGTTATAGGCGTGGGCATGATGGGCAGCGCTATAATCAAAAGCCTCATCAAAGGCAAGTATGCGGGGAAAATAACCGCGGTCGATATTGCGCCTGAAAAACTCGGCGATTTGGAAAAGTTAGGAATTAATGTTTCCTCGGATAACCGCAAGTCCGCCGCCGATGCAGACATAGTTTTCATCATCGTAAAACCTGGCGACGTTGAGAAGGTTCTCAAAGAAATCAACAAAGAGATCAAAGGAAAACTCATAATATCCGTGGCGGCAACGGTTCCTCTTGCGTTTCTGCGGAAGAATGCGCCTGAAGCCAAAATTGTGCGGATTATGCCGAATTTAGGCGCTTTGGTGCAGGCTGCTTACACAGCTTACTGCTGCGAACCAAATTTAACCGCAGAAGACAAAGAAAAAGTTAAAGTCCTCCTGAACATGTTTGGCATCTGCGACGAAATAGATGAAAAGTACATGGATGCAATCACTGCAGTCAGCGGAAGCGGACCAGGCTACATGTCCATCATAGTTGAAGCATTAACTTATGCAGGGTTAAAAGTTGGCTTGCCACGTAACATAGCCTTAAAAGCTGCAGCCCAAACCGTCATAGGAACCGGCAAACTTGTAATCGACCTCAACGAGGACCCAGCAAAAATAAAAGACATGACCACTACCCCCGGCGGAACAACCATCGAAGCCATATATCAAATCGAGCAATCACAAATCCGACCCGCCATGATACGTGCCATCGAAGAAGCAACCAAGAAAAGCCAAGCCATCCGCGAAAAACTAAACCTAACGTAGCGAAACCCAATGTTTGAAGCAGTCATCTTCGACTGGGACGGAACCCTCGCCGACACACGAAAAGCAATCGTAATTTCATTCCAGAAAGCACTAAAAGAAATCAACCTCGAAGTCCCCGTCCACTATATTGAACGCAGAATGGGCATCGGCGCATCCGAGACCTTCCGCGAAATACTCGCTGCTGCAAATAGACGTGTTGACGAGAAAGTTGTGAAGCATCTAGTTGAGCGAAAGAGTCAAGTGCAAATTCAATTAGCCGATAATGTAGTGTTGTTTGAGGGTGCACGGGAGCTTTTGGAAGCGTTGCGAGGTAAGGTGAAGATGGGTTTGGCGTCGATGAATAACCGCTCGGTCATCATGGATTTGCTTCAAATCAACGATTTAGAAGATTGTTTTGACTCAGTTTTAACGGTTGAGGCGGTTTCTTTCTCGAAGCCTGATCCAGAAATTTTTTTTAAAACTGCTGCTCAGCTGAAAGCCATTCCTGAGAAATGCGTTGTTTTGGAGGATTCGCTCTTCGGCGTAAAAGCCGCTAAAGCCGCCCACATGAGTTGTATTGCTGTCACAACAGGAGTCTATACCGAGCCAGAGCTCGCTAAAGAGAAACCTGATTTAATCGTTAAAAGCCTAAAAGACCCACGAATTCTCCGGTTTATTCTGCAATAATTAGAACTTGTTGTTGTGCAACAACAATCACATAGCTTTAAACATTTTTCGAAGAGATATACAGTTACTCTCAAACTGAAAGGAAGATGTATCCATGACTGCGATGCTGAAGAAAAAATCTAAGCCATCGGTTTTTCAAGTGTTACTGCTTGATAACGAATCCAACGAAGACGTCGAGGTTCAGGAATCAAAACAAGTAGATTTCTGCCAAGTTAAAGCACATCTCAAAAACGGCGGCTCCGTCTTCATAACCAGCAAAGGCTCACAAAAACTCAGCTATCCCAAAGCCAAAGCCCAACAAAACTATAGTCGCTCCAGACGAACCTGTGGTTTTCTCTTCCGTCAGCACCTGAGAAGCTAAATTGTGTGACGTGCATCCAAAAGTTTTCCTTACCCCCTCTCTCTTCCACATGTTTTTGAGGTGCACGCCACTCCCAATAACACTAATTTTGCGTGAGTGAGTGCGATCAATCTAAGCCTTAGGTCGATAGCTTATACATTTTGTATATACAGTTTGTTTATACAATTGTATGCTTTTAGAGAAGATTAAGTCGGTTTTTTCTTTCTAAAACTAGCCGGAATGTAGCCGCATCTTGGGTCAGAGCCGAAAATGTCGCCGGTATAGAACAGTGCTGCAGCTTCGGCATCCGCCGCATAGTTCTTTGTATTCGCAGACGCCGCATTTGCCCTTAATGTTGGCTTTGTCTTTGACTTGGTTGAAGAACTCGCTGTTCTGCATATCCTTCCAAATCTGTTTTATTGGTTTGTTTTTGATGTTTCCGACTCGGTAGGTGTCGTTGTAGCTGCAGGGGATGGCGTCGCCGTTTTCTGCGATGCTCATGAATTTGCCGAAGAAGCATCTGCCCAAGAAGAAGTTGTTGTACCAGTTGTCGAAGTCTGGCATGCCGCGTTGTTTGGCGACTCGGGCGTAGAAGGGTATGTAGACGTTGATGGCTGGTTTTCCATTGTATTCGGGGGTGAGGTCGTAGAGTTTGTTGCATACCCATTCGTATTGGGCGGGGGTTAAGTCGGCTTTGAGGCTGGCTTTATCGCTACTGTAGGGTATCATGCCATGGAAGACTACCCAGCGTGCATCGTACTTTTTTGCTAAATCCAAAACATGCCGCATGTCGGCTTCGTTGGCGTTGGTGACTTCGCCTGCGTTTGCGAACGTGTAAACTAGGCAGTTGAGGAGTTTTTCTTTAGCGAACTGCTCAATAGCTGAGATTGCTGCTTTGTAAGCGCCCTTGCCGCGGATGGCGTCGTCCGTTTTTTCTCCGCCGTCGATACTTACGGAGATTTTGGTTTGGTTCTTAACTATTTTTTTAAAAGCTTCCTCATCGAGGAGTCGCCCATCTGTTATGATGCTGGTGCACAGCCCTTTTTCTGTGGCATAATCCAGCACTTCAAATAGGTCTTTGCGAAGAAACGGCTGCCCACCCGTGATGCCAAAGAAGGTTGCACCGAAATCGGCTGCTTGGTCAACGATTTTTTTGGCATCCTCTGTACCTATCTCATCTGGGCTGGCCTTTTTTCCTGCTGAAATGCAGTGAACACATTGGCTGTCGCAGGCGTAGGTACATCGCCAGGGAACAATGAAAACTGGGCCTTTCCGGTCAAGCCTTAATTTCTCCTAGAGGTTTGTGTATTTGAGACTGGCTTTTTGGTATTTAATGCTTCACTTTAAAGCTATGGATTCGACTGATGACGCAGAGGAACAGAATTCTTAAATTGACAGCGTCATAATTCTTTATTCAGTGAATTTTATGGCTAAATTAAAAGGAAATGCGAAACTTCTAGAAAACGTTCGTTTAGAAACCGACAATGGCAGAGGACACAAAGTTATCTGCGACTTATCTGAAGCATCAGGTGGAACAAATGCTGGACCAACCCCATTAGAGCTGGCGGTTATGGCATTGGCTGGATGCGGAGTTATAATCTACGCTGACGTCTGCAAGAATAGCAAAATCGACCCGGGAAAAATTGAGATTAATGTGGAAGCTGAAAAATCAAGCACTTCTCCAACGCTAAATGGAGTAACGATGAAGGTAAACATTGATTCGCCTGCAAGAAAGGGGTTGGTGGAAGCGGCTTGGCGTCGGACAGAGGCTAATTGCCCAGTAATGTTTGTTTACAAGGAAATGGTGCCTGTTAAAGTTGAAGCTAACATAAAAGGCGCTTAGCGACCGCCTTCTTGTATTGTCTTTGCCTATTTGAAAATTTTTTTAAGCGACCCTCTTTTTACCTTTAGGTGAGAAGGAGAAGGCAAATGGAAGAAGATATACTGTTTACTACGCGCCAGGTAAATTGTAACCATCAAAAAGAGGAATTGTACACTCAGAGACGCTTTGACATCCTAAATGGCTTCGAATTTAACATGACCCGATGCCTTAACTGCCACAAAATCGTGGAGTTGGATGCAAGAAAGTTCTCTAAATAATCCTACCTGCCTTTTGAGGTCAGGTAGAGTTGTCCTAGTTTTAGCTGGTCTAATGCATTCTGTGTTTCCAAAGACGTTAACTTGCAGGTTTTGGGGTTTTTTAGGAATGCCAGTTTTTCTGGGGCATCTTGAAGTAAATGCAATTCTTCCCATGTTACCTTGAGGTCCTCGGAGGGTATGTGTGTATCAACATCCATGGCCCATGCGCCAGCGTCCAACTCGTCGCCTTCAGCTAACGCTGTGAAAGGACCAAGCAGGCTTTTATCGTCCAGGTTAAATAGGAAAATTATCGAGCCTACCTTGATTTCTTCTTCTTTGGGCCTGGTTTTTTCGTCAGCGCATGTGTAGCGTTTGTTGCTTAAACACTGTTGCTGGGATTCTTTTGTGCAGAAGAATACGTATCCGTCATACATGAGTCAATAAAACCTTCTTGCATAGTTTGAAGCGTGTCGGCGTTTATTTCCTTTTCTTTTTTTAGATTGGTCTGTTGGTTCATTTATTGACCTTTAGAAAATTTTATTAAACCTGCCCATATGTTGCTAATTCGTATAGGTGGAATGCGCTTTCAAGACTGTTTCAGTTGCAAAATTCGGCGGCAGCCTCCTTGACGTGGAAGGCAAGGGAATCCCCAAAATTGTCAATCGAATCAAAGAAACCAAGGAGAAAGATGGCTGTGGACCAGTCGTTGTGTTCTCTGCACCCATGGGCGTTACCGATACCCTCATTAAGATAGGGGAATCCTACGCGCAAGAATGCAAACTGCCCCTTGAGCCAGTTTTTGAAGTTTATGAGAATTTAGCAAAACTCTATGTAAAGGGCAAATGGCTAAAACAAGCCCAAAACGAAATAGCCAACTACAAAAAAATAACCCAAACCACACTCAACTCTGTGAACAAACGTTTTAGCGGGCACATCAAAGCCAAAATCCTCACTCTTGGCGGCGAACTCGCTATGTCCACACTCATGGATTACATCCTAAAAAGCAATGATGTAGACTCCTGCTGCACTATCCATGGAAGAGTGGCCAATAGTCACCGATGACAACTTCGAAGACTCTCTACCCAACTACGAACAAAGCAAAAAACGACTTCACGCCTTAATTGAACCTCTTGAAGAGGGCAAAGTCGTTTCTATGGCGGGCTTCTTGGGTGTCACAGCTGACGGACTCGAAACTATCCTCGGCAGAGGCGGTTCAGACTTAACAGCAGTTTTTGCTTCCTGTCTCCTTAAAGACATTTACTCAACCCATTCACTCCTCTACAAAGATGTGCCAATCCAAAGTGCAGACCCCAAAGTTGTGAAGGGACAGAAAACCGAACATGTAAGCGCTCTAACTTACAACGAAGCACATAAAGCATCAATGATGGGCTTGAAAATTGTTCAGAGCCCCGCAATCGCCATGGCAAGACGTTTTGGTCAACCGTTAATGGTAGTGCCCATCGATGATCCCAAAATGTTCTCCGTAATCGAAGCAGAGGTAAGCGGCGGCGAAGTCGTCAAATGCTTAACGGGCAAAAAAGGCTGCGCTATACTGTCGATGAATGACGAAAAAAGCCGTTCGCTCGAAGATTCCCTGCGAATTTGGGAACGCAGAAATGACTTCATTGACCTCGGTGCGGAAACCATGGAAACTGGCGAGCGCATCCGAGATTTCCTCTTCTTAGACGCAGATTTCCTAAAAAAGAACGAGGAAAAACTCAAGGACTTCGACGAGGATCTAAAAATTGACTACGGTTTAGGCGTGGTGACGCTCATCGGTGATCGAATGAAAGATTCTCCAGGAGTTGCATCACTTGCAATCGGCGCCATTTCGGGCATAAACATTAAACGCGGCATCTTCGCACCTCATACTTCACAAATCATTCTCGTCGTCGAGGAAAAAAACATTAACCCAACTGTTGCTGCCATCCACTTGAAAAAACAGGACTTAAACAAAACACCGCCAGATTGGCCCATGGGATTCCAACCAACAGCCTAAACACCATTTTTCGCCATACCAAGCAGCCAAAGAATATTCCGTTGGAAAACGTTTCTTATCTCTCAAAAGATACAATAACCATAGATCAAAGATAATCGATGCACGTACAAAATATTATTTTTAATAGCAAAACTGCAGCAGCGGTTATTTGCTAATTTCAATCTGTCGGCAGAATAAAACATATAACTTTGAATTAATAGTAAAAAATACTAAAGTTTGCTTTTGTTAGAGTGAACCAATTTTGTCTTCAGTTTCCAAGTATCTCTCGGTAAGACGATCTATTCTATTTATGATCGGTGGTTTAGTAGCCTTCATAATATACTTGTACTTCTACATCGGCATACCCCAAATCATTGAGGTCATACGTGGCATAAACTCCACTCAATACGCATTCTACTACACACTTGCGCTTTTGGTAGTGGTAGCTTCAGTGTTTTGTTGGGCGTGCGCCTGGAACAGCATCCTCCGATCGTTAAACATTAAAATCTCTTACCGAAGAGCCTACCTTTACTATTGGGTCGGATACTTTAGCGATTTAGTCTTACCCTGCGTAACAATATGCGGCGAAATAACTAGACTATACCTTGTACAGAAAGAAACTGGAGAAAGCTATGGCGTTCTTGCGGCTTCAGCCATAACTAACCGATTAGTTGCCTACACTATAGTTGCTGTCGGATTATACAGCGGCGCTATTCTGGTCTTTATTAAACCGGGAATTTCACCTGTCATTTCTAACGTTTTTGTTCTTTTTCTAATTGGGGTAACAATCTATCTGGCAGTTCTACTTTACTTAGCATTTGTTAAGCAAGCTGCAAAAAATATTGAAAGACTTTATGTAAAAATCTTGAGAACCTTAAGACCCAAAAGTGTTCACCCTTTCAAGGAAGCCCAACGAGAACAATCACTCGCTTGCTATTATACGGGTTTTAAAAAATTCCGTGAAAACCCTCGGTTGCTAATTACCCCCCTCATTATCCACACTATCTCGTATTTGCTTGGAATATCCGTCTACATCCTGGTTTTTTATGCGCTGGGCATTCCATCAACCATCGAATTCTACATCGTAGTCTACTTCATTGCAACGGCTGTTCAAGACGCTGCGGCAAGCTTCTCTGTGGGTTCGCTGGATATTATTTTGGCAAGTATTTTCATTCTTTACGGTTTAAATCCTGGCATCAGCGGAATAACAGCCCTTTTAGTGCGGAGTGTAGGATTCTGGTTCCCTTTGTTTGTGGGCTTTTTGGCAGTTCAATACTTGGGCACTAAAAACCTTGTATCTCAAACTCCCACCTTGCAGAGGATAGTGCGGAAAAAAGATGATGGTTCTCAGCTGGAGGAATCAGTGGATTCCGTCAAAACTAATGTTGATAAACACTTTCAGTGACCTCTCCACGACCCAGAAATGTCGCCTCGGCAACCGCCTTTTAAGCATTATCAACAATATCGGTGGCTCCGTGGACAACCATGACTCAAACCGAAACAGCTACCGAAAAAGACCTGCTCATATCCCTAACACTGCACAACTTCTCCGCTGAACTGCTCAAAGAATTCGCCCGAAACAATCGTCAAACCCTACTTCGTCGGTAACCTAAACCAAGCCATAAGAAGCCTTATGGAAAAAGCCATAGCCGAAGAAGAAACGATAAGTCAAGCCATAGTGTTAAAGAGCAAAGTGGAGTCTGGAAAATTCTCAGATGGGTTTGAATTAGCCTCGCCATAGTCATTGGGAACCTGCTTTCTGTCTTTTCGATATCTCAAAACAACTATCAAAACTGCTCCAACAATGGCGATAAGTATGATTGCTATCCAGTAGGTAAGGGGTATTGTTGTGGAGTTGTTGCTTTGGGGTAGTTCAGGGTTTGTTGTATATGAGAAGGTTACTTGGCTGGGGTTAGCGTTTGGTAGGTCATTCTCAAAATTCATCGTATAGTTACCGCTTTCTTTCGCAACGAAACCGAATGTGGCGGTGCTATCGATTAAGCCCAGGTTAACGATTTGAGTTCCGTCAGGTGCCTTAACCCAAAAGCGAACAGTGCTTGTGACTGAGATAGAACCGTTAAATGTAGTTCCCGTAGGCATATCGAATTGTATTTGTGAGGATTGGTAAACAGTAAAGGTTGAAGCGGTTGAAGCAGACGCTGAAAAAACCATAAAAGGCAACATCAGAATCAACGCTAAAACGGTAAACTTCATTAGTTTGGTTTTTTGCATTTTTTCCACTTGATGCCGTTTATTTAATCATAGACCGTCCTATTAACAATCATGCTAAAAAAAGGTTTGATAAAACTAATTTCGCAATCATCGATGTCTATGTTGCCTCTATTAAGCGCTTTTGTGAAATCATAATAATTTGCAAAACTCCTGTAAATATCTGTTTTTATGGAGAAAAATAGTTAATGACAGTTTCTTTGCTGAAGTAACTATCTCTGGAACACAATACAAAGGCGACAAGAAAATGGAGGGATCTCATGCCTTCATTTTTGAAGGCATAGGATGGGCGAATCCAAAAAATATTGACTACTTGCAATAAAACAACCGAATTAGCCAACCGGAAGTAGCTCGACGAATTTCGCACCAAGTAGGTTCAAAACACAAGTTTGCTATCAAAAAATATGAGTAGCGTCTAAAATCAACCCCATCTTTCTAAGAGTAGAAATTTCTGCTCAATTTTCTTGTCAATAATCAACTTTAATTCTTTAAAGATTAGCAAATTTTTTTTAAGAATAATAATTTATATTATTATGACTATTACCTTAGCGATAAGAATGAATATCGATCAGAAAAAGATTGCAACTATACATGATTTCTATTTAGACTTTGATTTCATGTCCGATCGGCTCCGAAGTCTTAAAGGAAAGTTTCCTTCAGGCTTAATTATACCAATCCTTGGAAGCGATATAGAAAGCCCAGGCTTAAACAAAATTGTTAATGAAATAAATCAATGCGATTATCTGAGTAAGGTTTTTGTAGCTCTTTCATCTACGGGGCCCGATGATTACGAAGAAGCTTTGAGGTTAAGTCGGTCATTCAAGGTTCCCTGTGAAGTGGTTTGGTGCAACAAACCTGAAGTGATAACGGTGTTGGAAGAACTTAAAGGAAAAGGTCTCGATGTAATCCCGTTATCTGGTAAAGGCAAGGACGTATGGATTGCAATGGGTATTGCTTCACTTGATCTTTTTGCTTTTGCTGTACATGATGCCGACATTGTATCCTATACCAAAATGCTGCCAACGAAGCTGCTGTACCCAATTATTGAACCTAAGCTTGACTTTTTCTTTTCAAAAGGATATTATGCGCGTATTGATGAAACTAGAAGAAAATTGTTTGGACGAATTCATAGGTTATTTATCAATCCTTTACTAGAGGTTCTCCAGGAGAAACTTCGTTATTCAAGATTTCTAATATATTTGCAATCTTTTAGTTATCCGCTTGCAGGTGAAATGGCGCTCTACAGCGACTTAGCTACGCATCTGAGAGTGCCAAGTGATTGGGGGCTTGAACTCGGATTGTTGTCTGAAGTTTATAGGAATGCTTCTTTTGGGCGCATCTGCCAAATTGACCTTGGATTCTATGATCACAGGCATAAGCAAATTGAAGCCAACGAATTAATGAAAACCGCTGAAGACAGTTTTGTAACTTTATTGAGAACTTTGACTGAAACCGAAAACATAGACGTCTCTGAACCTTTTCTCACCAGTCTTTATGTGGCTTATAGGCGGTTGGCTCAAGATAAAATAAGGCAGTATCATGCGGATGCTACGTGCAATAATCTTGATTTTGACAGGCACGAAGAAGAGGTATCTGTTGACGCATTATCCTCAGTCATAATCTCAGGTGGAAAAAAATATTTGGCTAATCCAATAAAAGCTCAATTGCCCGATTGGTTAAGAACAATGGCAGCTATGCCTGATATCCGAGAAAGGCTCAGGGAACAAGCCATTGAAACCTGAAAGTAAAAAGATTATTGTTTTCGCAGATCTTGATGGAAGTCTCTTAAACGATAAGTATGAATATGATCAAATAGAACCAATAATTCACCGGCTTCTAGCGCTAAACGTCTCCATTGTTTTTGCCAGCAGTAAAACTATATTCGAAATTGATTTTTACAGAAATAAATGGCAAATAACTGATCCTTTTATCGTTGAAAATGGCTCAGCAATCCTAATACCTGAAACTTATTTTGGGATAAATTACGAATTTACAAGGCAGATACAAGGCTTCAATATAATTGAACTTGGTATTGCTTACCCTATTATCCGTGAAAAACTATTCAAGGTCAGAAATCGCACAGGCATTAATATTGTGGGTTTTGGAGACATGACAGCGGAAGAGATTGCAAAAGATTGCGGTTTGCCCCCACATTTGGCACAGCTTGCTAAACAAAGAGATTATAGCGAACCATTCAAAATTTTAGGCGGAAGCGAAAAAGAAGTTTTAGATGCAATAAGCGAAGAGGGACTTTGCTATACTAAGGGTGGCAGATATCTGCATGCTCTTGGAAATTGTGATAAAGGAAAAGCTACGTCAATTTTAAAAAAACTGTACTTGCAGCAGTTTAAAGCAATCTTTACTATCGGTGTCGGGGATAGTGATAATGACTTAGCTATGCTAAAAATTGTTGATAAGTCCTTTTTTGTAGATAAAACTGCTGATAAGAAAGATATTTGGAAAGAAGTTGAGTCGATTGTACGATCTAAATAGAGCCGTGAAATCACTAGTATTTGGCAATCAAGTAGGGCTTGAGTTTTTCAAAGGTTTTTGCTTCTTCAACAACTCTGGCTTCTGACTCTTCCTCAGATTCTGTCCAAGTTTCTTTTAGGAAAGCTGCAATCCTACCAATCCAAAGCACCCTTAAAGCGTCAATTAATTTCTCTCTGCCGTATACAGGGTTTTTGTGGAATTCTGCGATGAAAGAATAAACCGTTTTTGCCCAGATTTCAGAAGGGAAATCAATATTTGTTGTCTCAATCTGTTTAAGTTCTTCAAATTTATTTAGGATTTCGGACTCTAGAAATGATTTGTAAATTTCGGTATAGCAGTCATAGTTGTTTTTGAATGCTTCTATCGTGTTAGGTAGGGAGACTTGAATTTGATCTGGTGTACAGTTGCTCTTGATGTCGCCGAATAGTTCTGTGTTGGAAACGCCTTCTATTGATTTCCAAATTGGTTCATAACATTCTATGGAAGTAAACATGATGTTGATTACTTGTCTAAACATAGATGCCAGTTGACTGGATGGGTCTTTGGCGTCATGATTTTTTACGCCCAAAAGAGCTTGCTTTACTTTGTATCCTTTTGCAAGTGCGGTATAGGTTTCAAAGATGTCGATACCGAAGCGGCAAACGTCTGGGAGCTCCCACATGGGGGAATCTAAAAGGTCTTTTACCAATTCGATGGAAAGACCAAAATCTCCTCCTATAGGTTGCCTGATGTCTTTGCCGAAAAGACTTTTTGTAATTGGATAACATAAAAAGTTGGTTATTGTTCCGTCGTATTTGCGTCGGTTGTAATAGGGTGCTACAAAACCTGTTCCTTCCATCGTCGGGGCAATTAACAGTCGCATCCACTCGGGAGTTATGCTGCGTAAATCTGAATCTACCAAGGCAACACTTCTTACTTCTAACTGAGAGGCTGCCTCAAAAATAGCCCTAACAGCCCTTCCTTTCCCCGATATTCCCATGTAAATGGCTGGAATTAGCTTCACCTCGGAAGGCAAATATAGTTTCTTGACTGAGGTCAAAGTTTCATCCTTTGAGTTTCCATCCGACACAAAGATTACAGATTTAAAATTGGGAAAATAAGTGTCTAAACCTTTGGTAACTTG
>CAVUHI010000016.1:0-28757 GCA_963741295.1 Candidatus Bathyarchaeota archaeon | reverse complement strand
TGGGGCTGATCGGATTTGAACCGATGACCAACGGGTTTCCCCAAAGTAGACCGCTCCAGAATTTCGTCATCCCCTAACGGGTCAAGCAATCAATGCTTTCTGGAGCCCGCCGTACTACCTGGCTATACTACAACCCCATATAACCCCAACAAGTACAAGCAGAATTATAAAAACGTTAAGCAGTATTGAGGCAGTAAGGGCAAGTGCTCTTCTTCTTCGCAAATACCCGAAGTGCACACAGAAATAAAGTTATGACAAATGAGCCGAGCAATTAGCTAGCATTATAAAGGCAGGTTTGACAACGGGCACCAGAAAGCAAACATACAACGGTTTGCTGACTCAGCGAGGAGAATGAAGAATTTCCGGAACGGTAATGAAGAAACCCATAAACTTTGTTTTAGCGCCACCCTTGGGTAAAGGTCGTCGTTTCAAATTCTGGCGGTTCACCACAAAGCTGGACAAAAAGTTGATTTCTGCAAAAGAAAATCAGTTTTCTTTGAGGTCTATGCCCATGTTCCCAATTAGCTTCTCCAACGCTTTCGTGCTCATCATTTCAGTTTTGAGGTACACACGAATATTCGCTGAGTTTAGCCCGAGGCGTTTGGCTTCTTGCACTGCGTAGCGGTAGGCTTCGATTTCTGTAGGACGATCTACATAGTCGAAGCGGGGGTCAAAAAGTTCCCTGCCATCCATATGCTGTTTTACATGGCAGAGTTCATGGATCACATCAAGGTAGATGTCTTGTTTGCATCCAGTGGCAAGGTAACGTTTGTTCACCATCAAGTGCCCGTCATCATCGTTGACGCCCATGTAACCGAACCAGATAAAATCCACTTTGAGGTGTTTGAGAACCTGCTCGGTCTGTTCCCTGAATATTCCTTGGACCGCATGGTTTTTCTCGAATCCCACAAAATAATCTGTAAAATTTACTTGCTGCGAAACTAAATGGATAAGCCCCCTCAAAGGTAACCTGGTAAACAAGCGGATAAATCGCATAACAACATGTTCGGTTGCATTCTGAAAGGGCATAGTAGATTCTACCTTGATTTTATGCGGGCTTCAAGTTTTATCCACTTCAAATTGGCACCGGCATGCTTCCAAGTACCAAAGGGTTGATTAAAATACTTTCCCAAAACAAAAAATTAATCCCCTAGAAAATGACTGGGAAAATCAGATTTTTATCAATTTCGTTGAGTACGCCTTTTAAGCATCCGTATCGTAACATTTGCGAAGAAGAGATATCGATGCCATCAATAGAAGCAATTAATTTAACAAAACAGTACGGCTCATTCTGCGCCCTTTCTGATTTGAACTTGAAGATTGAGGGTACAAAATGTGTCGGTTTCCTCGGACCTAACGGGGCAGGAAAAACAACCGCCCTAAAAATGTTCACCGACCTGATCAAACCAACCAAAGGACAAGCTCTCATAAACGGGGTAAACGTGCACACCCACAAGAAAAAAGCACTTGAATGTGTGGGTACACTTATTGAAACCCCCGAAATTTACAGTTCACTTACGCCAAGAGAAGCCTTGACGATGATTGCAGAGATAAGGGGGATACCACATGTTGAGCGAAAGAAACGTGTGGAAGAAGTCACCGCAGAATTACGAATGGAAGAATGGATTGACAAGCGTGTAGGCAAGTTTTCTAAGGGAATGAAACAGCGAATCTGCATCGCCTCTGCATTGCTAAGTGACCCAGAAGTGATTCTTTTAGATGAACCCACCACGGGACTTGACCCACGAGGCATGAGTGAAGTCAGGGATATCATCAAAGGGCTCAAAGGCAAAAACCGCCTAATATTCATGAGTTCCCACATTCTAAGCGAGGTTTCTGATGTCTGCGACGAAGTCGCCATGATAAACCACGGCAAACTAATCATTTACGACACCTTGCCCCACGTGACAGCAAAGTTTTCAGGCGGAAACAACGTTGTCGAAATCGGATTAGCGTGTCCAGTGGACACCCAAATCGTAACCCAAAGCATAGCCCTCCTGCCAGACGTGGTTAATGCAGAAAAAATAGATGATAAAGACCTCAAGATAAGCTTCAAAGGCGGCTTAGCTGTTCAGGAACGTCTCCTAAACGACATAGTCAAACTTAACATTGGAGTCGTAACCTACAAAGCTGCTTCATCTGAACTTGAAGATGTATACCTTAAACTCATAACCGCTACGCTGTGATAAAAATGACTCAAACAAACTTTGAATCAAAAAATGTTGTACCAAGCAGTATTGCCCAAGTGGGCATAATCACCAAGTACACTCTCCTTGACTACGTAAGGTCCCGTCGCTTCTTTATCATGCTGATTATAACAGCTCTGATAAGCGTACTTCTTACCGTTCTTGTTGGATACTACCGTCCAGCCGGCTTTCTGACGTCTGAACTTGGCTTCTACAGTAGCTGGTGGGGTACCTCGGTTACATTTGTAATTATTCTTTCTGGCATTTTCTTTGGCGGCGACGCAATTTCAGGTGAATTCCAAAACAAAACAGGATACTTCGGAGTGCCAAATCCTATCAGAAGGTCATCCATCTATATAGGAAAATGGATCGCGGCATTTCTAGCGTCAATAGCCATTCTCGGTGTCTTCACAGTTGTTACATTGGGGAACGGCTTATACTATTTCTCAGGTGTGCCTTATCAATTCGTTGAGTCACTGCTGTTCGCATTGCTGTACCTTGTTGCAGTTCTTGGCTTCACATTCTTCTTTAGCTCACTTTTCAAAAGCAGCTCCATGTCTATCTTGCTTACAGCAATACTGTTCCTGTTCGTATTCACATTAATACAATCACTTGTCGCTGGACTTGTCCAAATTGAGCCTTGGTTCATCTTGACATATGGCTCCCAAATCATCGGCAACGTATTAACATCGCCCTATCCACCCCACATAACAACAACTAGCCTACGTCCTGGCGGAGGCGGACCCACCCTAACAACATACAACGCAACAATCCCCGAAGGACTCGCTATCATGGCAATTTACTTCGCTGTCACAGTTATCTTGGGCTTGATTCTTTTCGAAAGAAAAGAATTCAACTAAACAAAGAAAAGCAAAATGGGGTCGTCGGTTAAAATCCGACCGATCTCACCAAACTATTTTTTAAAATTTTTGAAAAACAATTCATCAAAATTAAGTTATGGTTTGATGGTTTTTAGCCACTTTAAAAAGCCTTCCCGTACCTTCTCAGGGTTCTCGAACACGTGCATGTCCTCTGTGGCTTCTAGCTTGCGGACTTGGTCGGCTTCTTCCTTGCGGACGCGGATTTTCATATCTTTGCCGTTAGGCAACTTGGTAGAAATTACACTTTCTTTGTAGTCCACAGGCATAACCCAGACGGGCACGAATGCTTTGAGGCTCATTATCGCCGAGTTTGTGAGCAGAGTGTCACCTATGCCGTTGACCAGTTTAGCAACCGTGTTTGAGGATGCGGGCATAATCAGGAGGAACTCGTATTTGTTGCTCTGCATCAATCCAGCAAGGAAAGGTACATTAGAATTTATCTCAACCGTCACTTTCGCAAAACTCTTCTTTAGTTCCTCATCTAAGCCATAGAATTTTAGCATTGTTTCGGCGGCTTTGGAGAGGTAAACGTCAATTTGCACGGTATCTTCGGATTGAGCTTTGAGGTTTTTCATGATTTCGATGATTTCAGCGATTTTGTCACCTGCGCCTGTGATGCCCCAGGCAACTTTGAGTTTCTTAATTTTAACTTCCGCCATAACATTCCCTCACTGTTTTTTGCCATAGAGTTCCAGGTATTCGGCGAAGCGTTTGGAGGTTTTTTTGAGGCTTCGGAACCCTTCTTCATCTAGTTTGACGCCATCTAATGTGTCTTTGCTCCAGAAGGTTGCGCCCAAGTTTGCGCCGAAGAATCCACCACCTACCCCAATCATTCCGTTTATCAAGAAAAAGTTGTGTATCTGCATTAGGGCAAATTCTTGGCCGCCGTTGCGGTCGCCGCCGCATACGATGCCCATGCCAACTTTGCCTTTGAAAAAGTTTTTGTCGGCGGCAACTGCTGCGCGCATTCGGTCCATGACGGCTTTGGTTTGGGCACTGACGCCGCCGTTGTAGATAGGTGAGGCAAAGATGATGCCGTTTGCCTCGGACAACAATGCATAGAGTTCTTGGAGGTCGTCTTGTATAACGCATTCTTTGTTTTTTAGGCAGTAATCGCAGTGTGCACAATAATCAACCCATTTGCCACGAACAGTCCAGAGTTTGGTTTCATAACCTTTCTCAGAGAGCGTTTTTAGGGCTTCTTCTAGAACGTGTTCGGTGGCTTGTTTTCGTGGACTACCACAAATTCCAACAATTTTCATAAGCGTCACTAAAGGTTAACTTGGTTTTTGCTTTAAAGCCTTCCCTTTCCACCAAAATTGGTTTCGAATGGAAAAGAGAAAATATGCAGGTTGCAAAAAAATATTAAAAACAAAATAAAAGAAATAGAATATAGAGAAGAAAGAAGATTATTCTTTCTCGAAGTATTCTTCTGGCTTTGGCGGAATTGGTGGTAAGCCTCTGCGTTCGCGAATCTTCTTTATGGTGTCAGCCTGCATCTGTTCTGGAACATATGCCCAACGAGCGAACTGTGTGGCCCAAAATGCTCTGCCTGAAGTTGAACCGCGTAATTCATCAGCTATGCCAAAGCTTTCGGAAACTGGCATTTCTGCTTTAACGGTAATTATGTCATCTTCTGAGGGCATGTCGAGGATTTTGCCACGGCGTTTGTTTAGCATTGTGATGACGGCGCTGACATATTCGCTTGGAACTTTGCATTCGAAGCTCATCAATGGCTCAAGCAGTTTTGGATCGCTCAAGAGAATGGTGCAGTAGATTGGTCTCCAAGTCATGGGGATAGCTTGTGCTGGTCCACGGTGGACTGGGTCTTCATGCAAGACGATGTCTTCAAGGTTAATCTTTAAGCCGTATGCTGGCTCTTTAGCGAGGGGTGAAGTGTGGACTGCTTCGCGGAACCCTGTTTTAATGTGGTCGAGGATTTCTTCTACGTATTGGCGTCCGCGGATGCGGTTAACGAGTATGCAGTTTTCTTCGACGGCAACTGCGCCTTTGGCTTCTTCTGGTGACCAGCCGAGTGCGCGCAAAGTTTTGGTGCGTTCATCTCTGCTTTGCATGTCAGTGATTTTTTCAGCCTTAATTGCCTCAATGACTTCGTCCGATAATTTGTCGATGGTTATCCAGAGTTTGTTGTGTTTGTTGGGGCTTTTACCCATGATTGCTGGTCCTTTGTAGTCATGGCTTATTGTTTCTCTGAAGATGACGATTGGTTTGCTGAGTTTAACTTTTAAGCCTGCTTCCTGCATTCGGTAAGCGGTGATTTCAAGGTGAAGTTCGCCCATTCCTGAAAGAAGGAATTCGCCGCTTTCTTTGTTCATGACGAAGTGCAAGTTGGGGTCTTCGGTCGTTAGTTTATGCATGACTTTATCGAAGAGCGGTAGGTCTTTGACATCTTCTGGTTCAACTGCTACTGTTACGACTGGGTCGGAAACGTAGTTTAAGCCTTCGAAAGAGTGTACTTCTTCACCTATTTCAGCGATGGTTTCGCCTACGTGGATGGACGGTAAACCTGAAATGGCTCCGATGTTGCCTGCGGGAACGCGGTCAATGAGGACTCGGTCGGTCGCCATACTCATAAAAACTTGTTGGATGGTGCCTTTTTGGTTGCTACTTAAAAGCTGAACGGTTTTGCCTCTCTCGATTGCACCGCTGAAAATTCTGCCGATGGCAACTGTTCCGCTATGTGGATCAACTTCAATGGTTGAGATACACATGAGCAATGGCGCTTTAGGATCAACTGTTGCCATTCCCTGACCTGTTGGACTAGATACATCGCCTGGCCAAATTTGAGGCTGCCTATAGGGCTGAGCATCATAGGGGTTTGGAAGATGTTTAACGAACATATCCAAGATTGGTTCTGGCAAAGGAGCTCGTTTACTGAGTTCATCGACTTTTCTACCAACTTCAATTGGATCACCACTGTAAGCATCGATAATATCTTGGAAGGTGACTTTCTTCATTTTCATATGGTCAAGGTTTAAGCCCCATTTGTGAAGGGCTGAACCAAATGCTACCCGACTATCTTCGATTGTTACTTGCCAGTCTTTCTTGTGTTCGGCAGGTGCATATTTCTCGATTAAAGTGTTAACTCTTAGGAGAATCTTTGCAAATTTCTTCTGGATTTCTTGGGGGGAAAGTTTAATTTCTTTAATTAAGCGGTCAACTTTGTTGATAAATAGAATTGGTTTTACGCGTTCTCTTAGGGCCTGCATTAGCACGGTTTCAGTCTGGGTCATTGGTCCCTCAACGGCATCCACGACTACAAGTGCTCCGTCAACTGCTCGCAAACTTCTTGTTACGGCTCCTGAAAAGTCAATGTGGCCGGGTGTGTCGATTAGGTTGATTAAGTAATCTTTTTCTTGGTAAGTGTGAACTAAGCTGACGTTTGATGCAAAGACCGTCATTTGACGTTTTTGCTCAAGGTCCCATGAATCGAGGAACAGTTTCTGTCCCGCCGTTTGGGTACTGATGATTCCTGCGGCTGCCAGAAGACTGTCGGCCAGGGTTGTTTTTCCATGGTCAACGTGGGCGATGATGCTCGTGTTGCGCACGAAAATGGGGGTTTCCATTAGTTTTACAATTTCTTCTGTTTGCCTATAACGCGCCATAATTAATCAATCTCCAATTTAATTGAATTTATTACTTGAAAGACTTGTTTTTTACTTATTTGAAGCATTATTTACTCTCTCTGAAACGGTAAACTACATGGAAAGTGAGTTTGTAGCCTATTAACTTTATGGCATGATTCCATAAAAATAATTGATGCAAAAAATACCTCCTTATTTCCTTCTGGCATGATTTTAATGTAGGAAAATTGGTTTGTGATTAATTTTGGTAAGGCGTAAGCGATTGATTGAACTTTGCAAGTTGGCAAAGGCTAATTCGCAAAAAAGGATAAATCCATTTTATTTTCCTATTTAGCAAAGAATTCGGAGCCTAAAGGAGCAAAAAAATTAAATGACTAAAGAATCACTTGCATACAATTCATCATCCTGCTTCATTTCTTTAGAGTTAAAGGCTGCTTTCCCTGCGATTACTTTAAATGCAACAATCGACAATAAACAAAAATTAAATCGCTAAAATTGGCGAAGTAGATTTAACCGCTGAGGATAACAATGCACCTTCAAACAGCCTATGAAAGTAATCAATTGTTCCAAGATTCCTTAGCTGCGGTCATCTTTGCTTTTAGTCGAGGTTGTTACTAACACATCTGTACTGAGGTTTTGGCGGAATAAGATTGGAAAAAGCTGCTTCTTTGCCGATTGACAAGGTTTTCGATGACCTAAACACATCATCTAACGGATTAACAAGCGAAGAAGCTAAACTGCGACTAAAAAAATACGGTTTCAACAGACTTTCCGAGAAAAGACAGGTTCCATTCGTACACAAATTCATAAGGAATCTAAAGGACTTATTCGGTATATTGCTACTTGTAGCAGCCATTCTCTCGTATATTTCAAGTCCTGATAATCCAGAACTTGCCTTAATCATCCTTGCAGTCGTCTTCGTTAACATTTTTGTCAGCATCTTCCAAGAGTCACGGGCAGAAAAAGCAATGGAAACACTCAAAAGCTGGATGCCCGAGTACGCCAAAGTTATCCGTGACGGCGAACTAAAGAAAATTTCTGTTAGAGAAATTGTTCCTGGAGATATCATCTTCCTCGAAGAGGGTGACCGCGTTCCTGCAGACGCTAGACTAATTGAAGCCTTTGATTTATGGACAAATAACGTTCCCTTAACTGGGGAATCTGAACCGCAACCCCGAGTTGCTGAAGCAGTCAAAGTAGTTGAGAAAGCATACATGTATTCGCCCAACCTCGTTTTTATGAGCACAAGCGCCGCTAAGGGACAGGGCAAAGCAGTTGTTTACGCAACAGGCATGGACACGCAGTTTGGCAAAATTGCAAGCTTAACTCAGACGATTAAAGAGGCAGATAGTCCATTACAGAAGGAAATAGCGTTAACTGCAAAGTACGATTTCATCATAGCAGTCGTTGTGGGCTCGGTTTTCTTTGCGGTTAGTTATCTTTTTTTGGGCGCTTCTATTCAAACAAGTTTTCTCTTTATGATTGGAGTAATGGTAGCTTGTGTACCTGAAGGCTTACAGGTTACAGTTTCCAGCGCTTTAGCCATCAACGTGCTAAAGATGGTAAAGCAGAATGTTGTGGTTAAACGATTGTCTTCTGTGCAAACATTAGGCAGCGTTACCGTCATCTGCACCGACAAAACAGGCACCATTACCAAGGGCGAAATGACCGTTAACAAACTATGGGTTTTCGATTATGTTGTAGACGTTTCAGGTTCAGGATATAAACCCGAAGGCGACTTCACCGTCAACGACCAGCCATTACAAGAAAATCAAGCACATTCTTTGGAGAAACTCCTTGAGATTGCCGCTCTCTGCAACGGCGCAAAACTTGATCCGCCCTCTGACAAAAGCAGGAGTTGGAACGTCATCGGTGACCCAACCGACGGGGCCTTACTCGTTGCTACACTAAAATCAAGCCTTAACATACAAGATGCTTTAGCAGCAAAACCGATTCTGGATGTTTTGCCCTTCAGTTTCGAGCGAAAACGCATGACTACCGTTCATAAACTAAACGGTAATGTCTTAATTTACACTAAGGGTGCCCCACGAAACATCCTTGATGTATGCAGTAAAGTGCTTGTGGACGGCAAAATTGTAGATTTAGATGAGGAAAAAATGAGTTGGATCGAATCAAGAATCCACGAATTTGCCAACGCAGGCTTACGTGTTATAGCTGTGGCTTACAAGCAAATTCCCAAAGCCGAATACAAGAAGGGCATAGAAGTTGAAAACAATCTTATCTTTGTCGGTTTAGCTGGAATGCGTGACCCACCCAGAGCAGAAGTAAAAGAGGCCGTTGAAAAAGCAAAGCAGGCAGGAATCAAAACAGTCATAATCACAGGCGATTATGGTCCAACCGCTCAATCGATAGCTCAAGACGTTGGCATAGTCGGAAAAGACTTCGCCCAAGTTATACGTGGCGTGGACCTCGAAGATTTAAGCGACCAAGCCATAGTGGACGAAGTCAAGAAAGGCAATGTAATTTTCGCCAGAGTTTCACCGGAACAAAAACTTCGCATAGTTAAGGTACTCAAGAAAAGCGGGGAAGTTGTCGCGGTTACAGGTGATGGAGCAAACGATGCGCCCTCACTAAAGGAAGCCGACATCGGCGTTGCCATGGGTTTGTCAGGAACAGATGTTGCCCGTGAAGCCGCAGACATAGTTCTTCTCAACGACAGTTTCGCGTCGATTGTTAAAGCGGTTGAATCGGGCAGAGCCATCTATGAGAACATCCGCAAATTCATCGTTTATGTTTTCTCCCATAACTGGGCAGAATTGATTCCGTTCGTGCTCTATGCGACTTTGGGAATCCCATTGCCGCTACTTGTGGTTCAAGTGCTAGCCATCGACCTCGCCATCGACGTCATCCCAAGCCTTGCTTTAAGTCGTGAGCCACCAGAAGCAGGCATCATGCAAGAGCCACCTCGAAGCATAAAAGAAAGATTATTTACACGCAAAGTTCTTTCCCGATCAGTATTCATCGGAGTAATCATCGCCACCGGCGCCATGATTTTGTGCCTAAACGCTTGGGCTGCAGGCGGATGGCACATTGGAATGCCTGTACCTACAAACTGGCAATTCGGCGTAAACGGAATAACTGCTGACCCGATTTACCTCAAAGGCGTCACGTTGATGTTTGCGGGTATAGTGGTTGCTCAAGCGGGAAACGTGTTGGCATGCCGAACCAGCAGACAATCCATCTTCAAAACAAGCCTCAAAACCAACAAGTGGATAATCGTGGGCATTGTAGCACAACTTTCAATCCTAGCCTTCCTAGTTTATGTTCCATTGATGCGGCAGTTCTTCGGAACAGTCCCACTGGGCTTTACCGACTGGCTATTCCTGATTTCGCTGGCGTTGATAGTTGTATTCGCTGAAGAAATTCGTAAGTTCTTCGTTAGAAGATTCGGCAAAACAGCAGAGGACCCAAATAAACACGACCACACTTAAGCATTTAATGGGCAGGTCAAATGGAATAGGTTCCTCAGCCGACCTAAAATATGAATTTAGGCTATTTTGAATGATGACTGTGCCGTCATAAACCGTTTGTTTTCCTCTCGATTAGTTGTACCCCGCTTCAAAACCCTGAACATTCAGTTTAAACACACTTGTTACTTGAAGGGCGATGAAACGACAAAAATAATTAAATCCTGAAAAAGAAAATGGCACTTGAAATCGCCGCATTATTATTCGTGCACGCTATAGCATATGCTCTATTTTGATGGTCGCCATTAAATCATTCTATTCTGTGTATTTTCTTCCGATACTTATGCATAATCGGCGGGGTAGGGGCCATTGTGAGAGGGTTATTGATGCAGAGGTCAAATAAAATCATAAATGAACCAGAGCTTGAGTTGCACGTTTAAGTTGAAGAAGGAGAAAAACTATTCTACCTAAAATCTTATATTGAAAGAACTTATTTTCTTAAACATTCCATTAGCTTTCATTGGCGCAAAGATAGTGTGGAGGGCAAAATAAAAACTGAATAGAAAGATGAAATTTCAAGCAATTGGAGCTCTCCTCATCGTAGTTTTGTCAGGCTTTGCGATTTTTAGCATTGTAGAAACGAACGTTGAAGGTAAACCAATCCGCGTAGCCTGCATCGGTGACAGCATAACCGAGGGGAGCGGGTACCCAAGTATGCTACGTCAAATGCTCGGTTCGAACTACACGGTAGCCAACTTTGGAGTCAGCGGATCAACGGTGACATCTCAGTCTATCAGACCTTACATGGATCAAGCTGCGTTTCAAGAAGCAATCGACTACCACCCCGACATCATTGTTATAATGCTGGGAACAAACGATGCTAACAACGATATAGCTCAAAACGAAACTAGCTTTGAAACGGATTATTCACAGCTTATCAATTCTTTTGAACAGCTTGAAGGCAGGCAATTAATTTGGGTTGTTAAGTCGCCACCAATATTTGCCGACAACTCAAGTTACAACAACACTTACCTTGAAAACAATGTGTTTCCTCAAATTGACAGGGTGGCAGACCAAATGAAACTTCCCACCGTCGACATGTACAGCGCTTTCAGTAATCATTCCGACTATTTCATGGACGGCGTTCACCCTGACAGTGATGGTGCCTCATTGATTGCTTCTCATGTGTACGATGCAATAACTTTGCCTGACGGCGCTCCTGACACCACTCAATTCGGCGATGGATACTTCGGTTGATTTCTCTTGCAAATTGCTCGCTCAAGTTACAACTTTATTTTGATTCAAAATGCAAACCATTAATTAGTAAATCATAACTACAGAAACATAATGTTACCGGAATTTACCCCACAACCTAAGAATGAGGGCATAACTCTTCCAGTTGATTTAATTCGCACCGTAGCGATAATTCTGGTAATCCTTCTTCACGCAGCCATCGAACCTAACCCAAACTTGAGTTTAATGTCCCCTGCAGGAATACAACTCTGGTGGACCTCCAACGTCTACGATTCCTTCTCACGAACAGCTGTACCGTTGTTTATCATGTTAACTGGCGCCCTCTTGCTTACGCCAACCAAAAAGGATGAGCCGCTTAGAGTTTTTTTTAAGAAACGTTGGAACCGTATAGGCATTCCTGTTTTGTTCTGGGGTGCAATATTCTTTGAATGGGACTTTCTTGTCAGGGGTCAACCCGCAACTTTACTCTTTGTCTTTCAAGGAATATTAGCGGGTCCTTATGTCCACTTTTGGTATGTGTACGTTCTGATTGGTCTGTACCTAATTACGCCTCTTCTACGGGTAATAGTGGCTCATGCGGAATGGAGCACCATTAAGTATTTTCTGATAATTTGGTTCGTAGGCACTGGCATACTGCCCCTTTTAACTTTGTACGCAGGCATTAGCCCTCAAGCTGTATGGTTTAGGCAAAACGTTTTCCTCTTGGTTGGTCTGCTGGGCTACTTTGTGCTGGGCGCTTACATTGCAAAATTGACACTGCGCAGATCCACACTGACTTTGATGCTGACTTTAAGTACCATTTTTACGATAGTTGGCACTTACTTCCTAATTGCATCGTTAGGAGAACAGTACAGCCAATTTTTCCTCGATGCCTCAAGCTTCAGCGTCATCATAGCCTCGGTTTCGCTGTTCCTTATTTTAGCATCCATTTCCACCCAAAAAATTGAAACCCGTTTTCCCAAGGGCAATCGAGTTTTACAGGTTATAAGTGAAAATACATTGCCAATCTACTTGTTCCATATAATTGTTCTTGAAACTCTCCAGAAAGGTTACTTGGGACTAAAAATAAGTGTAACAAACATTAACCCTATAATAGAAATCCCATTAGTCACCGCAGTCACTTTACTCATATGTCTCGCCATCATTGTGTCTTTGAAAAAAATACCTTACGTGAAAAGAATAATCGGTTAAAACTTTCATAGAGCAAAACCTTGTTGCCGAATTATTTGTAGGTTGTAGGCGTAAATACAGCAAAAATTAAATCTTTAAAACACCCATTTATATTGGGAAACAAATAGCTTTTGAAAAATATCAAAGAGCCAATTACCCCAACATATACATCAAAAGGACACACATTTGACAATGCGGCTCTTAAAAAATTTTTTAGAGAAAACTATCCCATCTTAAGCATTGTAGTTGGCTACTTGTTGGTTGCCTTTTCTTTAGGACCCTACTCCAATGGAGACACAGTATGGGAAACTGAAGCTGTGAAGGGTGTGATAAACTATGGGTTACCTTATGCGAACGGTTTTTATTTGATGGATCAGCCGCCTCTGGGTTTTTACATTCAAGCAGGATTTGCTAAAGTATTCGGCTTGTCCATGAACAATGGCACTTTTTTGGTAACTATGTTTGGATTGGGAGCAGTCATTTTAGTTTATTTGATTGGCAAAGAAGTATATAGTAAAACAACTGGTTTTTTCGCAGCCATACTTTTTGCTTTTGCTCCTTGGCTTCTAATAATGTCCAGAATTATGCTCATAGATGTTCCCTGTTTATTCTTTAGCCTCTTAAGCCTGTTTTTGGGCATAACCGCAATAAAAAAAGGGTCGTTCAAGCTTATTGTTGTCACAGGGTTTATTTTTGCAGCAGCTTTCAACACAAAACTCTACGCTGCCTTCATGCTCATTCCACTCGCAGGTTACTTCCTCTATTCTGGACCGAAAAAACTCAAACATAAATTATCGTGGATTGTTGCTTTTATTGTCCCTGTTTTTGTCTTCACTTATTTGTGGTATCAAACTATCACGGGATTAGGATTACTCTCCATCTTTGGCCACACCGACTTTAACGTAGACAACCCAAGCGGCTTTGTTCCGACCTACTTTTTCGCTACCAATTTTTTGGTTAGCTATGGGTTAGGCTGGTTTTTTGTCGATGCCGTTTTCTTATCCATGCTGGCTTATCTGGTCCAAAGACGTTTGCCAAGGAATTTTCTTGTATTCGATATAATCTGCGTCGCTGTAATAATGTGTGCTTTAAGTGTGAACACTTTCTTAGGTGCATCATTAGACCTCAAAGCTCCTTTCCTTGACGCTTTCAAATATGAATTTCAAACTTTGCCTTTCTTCAGTCTGTTAGCTGCCTCCTTGATCAGCAAAAGTCTTGCAATGCTTAATTCTGCTAAAACAAAACTGAAGATAAGCAACATAGCCTTTTATGCTGTTGCTGTGGTAGGGGTTTTTCTTGTTGTAGCGTCAATATTCTACAATATGCGTTTTGTTAACTTGTTCTCCAATGCAGATTACTTAATTTTCAGGGTTGAACCGAATGTAAATGTTGGTTATTCACTTTTTAACTCGGCACCTACAAGCGGAAACCCCCTTAAGACAAGCCTTCAGTTTGTTGGGTTCGCAATTGCCCTTTCAGGGTTGTTCTGGACAAGCAGGCACAAAGTTAGTTCAATCTTCAAAGTATTGCGAAAAAGCTAAAAAATTGTAAGTTATTTGCTGTTGTCGGTCAAAACAAATTTTGATTTCACGATAACGATTAGAAGTC
Organism: Candidatus Bathyarchaeota archaeon; assembly: GCA_963741295.1. Classification (GTDB taxonomy): domain Archaea; phylum Thermoproteota; class Bathyarchaeia; order Bathyarchaeales; family Bathycorpusculaceae; genus Bathycorpusculum. The sequence continues at coordinate 14,625 of CAVUHI010000016.1, read as the reverse complement.
TAAAAAAAAGTCTTATCTACTTGAGGGAACATACAGAAAAGCGATGCAGCATGGAAAACAACGCTGAAACAAAAATTAAGCAAGACCTTCTTGCTGAAATCCAGAATTTGGAACACAATTACGAAATCATAGCGAATTTTACGGCAGGAATAGAATATGACGTCTCAGTTATCGGTTCCAGTATACAATCATTCAAAGACAGCTTAAGCAGAGCCAGCGCCTTCGTCCTTGCTCTCTATAACCTTAAGGGCAAACGGGTGAATATTCCATGGGATCCCCTCTTCACCAGCCTAGACTATGCTTTAGCTACCTTGACGACGGCTCCAAAGAAAGCCCCCGTCCAAGCGATCCTATCCATGTCTGAAGCCCAGATGCAACAAGTAATGTCTTACTTTGAAGCGCTAAAAGAATCACTCAAGTAAGCCCCACGAGGAAAGCTTAATTAACAAAAAACCTTTTCTTTTTTGGTTGTTATGGTTTCTTTTTTTGCTGCTCAAGTAGACTTGGTTTTACAAATTTCGATTTTCGTTTTCTTAATCGTAGGTTTCGCCGTCGAGCGGAAACGCAAAGTCAAGGCACACGCAAATTTAATGCTGGCTGCGGTTGTTTTGAACCTTATTTCTTTTGTGGCAATTATGGCTCCTGCCTGGGACAATGTGGGTGAAGGAGGCATGGGCAGTTTGTCCACTATAGGGATGCTGCATGTAACGTTTGGCGGTTTAACGATGCTTGCGAGTCTTTGGGTTTTGGGTACCTGGCTTGTGCCAACGTTTCTTTTGCAGAATTCGAAGCTTCGCTGCTATGGAAAATTTAATAAACGCATCATGTGGGTTGTTCTGTCTTTGTGGTTGGTTTCTTTAATCATGGGTTTTGCCCTGTACATTATGGTTAATACAACTTGGTTGGGTAGTTTTCCTGTCGGTTTTAGCGGAAATTAGATGCACGCTCAAAATAAAGGGTTAATTTTTTTATTCACTCAACTTGATGAGCTTGGCGATTTAGGCATAAAACGGTTAAAAAGCCCTTACTGGTGAAGAGTTAAGTACAGCGACCCAAAACATTTGGTGAAGACAAATGGCGTATTTGCGCAACGAAAAAGAAACCGTTGAAGTGGACTATTCACTTGAAAAGATTTGGACGGCAATTCCTGAAGTCGTTAAAGCTTTGGAATGGACTATCGAAGAAAAAAACGATGCATCTCACAAGATGAAAGTGAAAACAAAGGGCGGTTTCATGGCTTACGGTTCAAGCATGGAAGTTGAAGTAAAACCAGTGGATGAAAACACCACTCGCATATTACTAAATGCTGAAACACCAGTTACAACCATAACCTCAATTATCGATTTTGGCCGAACCCGAGACCGTATGGGGCAATTTATAGAAATATTGGCTAGGGTAATGGAAAAAAAGAGTTCTAAAACCTCCTGATTAAGCCAAAAATCTAATATTAGAAGCGACCGCTTGATTATCTTATGATTCACGCCGTCAACTTGGATGACAATTCTGAGAGAACAGTACTGCCTCAAGAGGTTAAAGAGTTAGCTCTTTCAAATGTTTGGTTGGAGTTAGTAGACCCAGTCGAAAACGAGTTACTTGCAGTCTCTGATGCAACTCTGATACCCGTTAATTTTTTAAAGTTACCCCAAACAAGCGACGTTGTTAATTTATGTTTAGAACCAGATTACGGAATAATTAATTTTCTTTTTATGCAAGATGTAACGTCAACAAAAAAAGCTTACCCGATAGTGATGGCTTTCTCAAAGAATTTCCTTGTAACTGTAGCCAAAAAAGAAATCCAACCAATCATAAACACCGCTAAAGAACGGATGAGTAAAACAAAGATTGACCCACCCTCACAAGTAACATATTTTATTATAGATGAAATCGTCGCAAACCATTATCTGCAGATCGAAAAACTAGAAAATCTCACTGCAAAGATGGAGGAGGAAGTAGTAGAGAAGACTTCCTCTGACATCCTAAAGAAAATATTCAAGCTTAAATCGAACATGATTAGATTCAACAAGATTTTGTGGTATGAGCGTGGTTTGGTTTTTAATTTGAAAAAATGCGATGGCAACTGCATGGATGAAAAAGCCCGCGTATTATTCGACTCAACCCATGAAGAGTTAACTCGGCAAGTGGACATAGTGGAGACTTACCGAGAAATCCTTTCAGATGCAATAAACGTGCACTTATCTGCCATCTCAAACAAAATTAACTTATCAATCAAGGGCTTAACTATCGTCATATTCTACTTAACCATAGTTACGACTGTTACTTCTTTCCCAAACACCGTTGCCACATTCTTCGGAATCTCACAGTTCGGAAACACAAACATCGCCATTATCAGCGGTGCCATCTTGGTATCAATTATTCTGCCGTTTATTTGGTTGTGGCGAAAGAAATGGCTGACTTCAAAACGGCTTGATTTTGCCTAGAGCTTTTGGGTTGCAGTGTCGCGGTACATCAGCATGGCCATCACAAAATACAAAATGAACGCTATTATGAACCCCGTTGCCATTTGAAAAGAGATTGGGTCTTGACTGAAATTGACCGCCGCAAAACGCAAGCCACTTACGAAAGCGAAAATTACCCCAATTAGGCTGACGATTGAAAGAGTCCTGTAAACGTTGCTTTTGTGGATGACCAGCGCCAAATTTACTATTCCAACCGCAATTATCGCTATGTCCACAAAAAAATGGCTGGTTAAAGCCAAGTCGCCCCCAGACACTATATAGCTAAGAGCGTTAGTGTACGCAGTGTTGTCCTGCGGAAAAGTAGTCATCGGAATCATAATTAACAGATTTTGGGCCATACCCAAGAAAAACTGAATTGTAAACAAAACAAACAGCACTAACAACGACGTCGATAGGGCGCTACGCTCCATTTTAACTACCAAAACAAGTCCTCCATAGAAGAAATAGCAGAAAAGCTATTTGACTGCTTCGGTCAAACTAATCTGCAAGCCGGCGATTGAATGAGCAAAAAACCACCAACAATCACTTACAAAGGCAGAAGCCTAGGCATTGTTATCTTGACTGTAGCACAACTAATTATCGGCGCTATTCATGTTTTCTTCGGTTTCCTGCTTCTTGCGTTTGAAAACCTATCATTCATCCCAGCCACGATAATTTATGATTTTTATACAATTATATTTAGCGTATTGACGATAGTTTTCGCCGTATTCATCTGGAAGGGAAAAAAGTTAGGGTGGGTTGGCACGGTCGCAGTTGCATTATTTGTCATTGTCGCCGATTCTTTGAGCCTTCTGAATTTGCCCAGCATCCCCGGGATTCCGAAGTTTGCAGGGTTTGGGGAGATTGCATACAGCGTTTTGATTGTAGGTTACTTGCTTCAGGTTGGTGTTAGAAAAAAATATTTTCTTTCAAGCCAAGATGAAAAATAAAAATAAACAGCATTATCTGAGGGTTGCGTTGTTGGGGTAACCGTGGCTTTCCCAATAACCGAGGTAATTGGGGTTGTCGGTTAGTTCGATTCTGGTTATCCATTTTATCCATTTGTACCCGTATTCGTTGTCAGCGACCAGTTGGAAGGGGAAACCGCGTTCAGGCGGAATCACAAGCCCGTTCATTTTGTAAGCGATAATGATTTGATTGTTCGTTATGTAATCGAGTGGAAGCTCAGTTGAGTAGCCATCGGAGGCATAAAAGATTACGCCAACCGCACTTGAGTTGACGCCTGCTTCCTTAATCAAATCTGTTACAAGGAAGCCTTCCCACAGAATCGTAGCATTCCAGCCCTCCACACAGTAGAGTGTGTCTACTTTTTGGTATTTTTGGAAACCATTAATTACTTGGTCATAAGTGTACTCAACGGTCTTGTTTACTAATCCCGTTATCGTCAAACGGTAGTCTGAATTGTTGAGGTATTGTGTGCCTTTGATGGCGTTTTCCTTGACGTCAGCTATCGACGCGAGGTTTTGTCCTTGGTAGTTGCGGATTTCTCCTGGATACAACATCTTAGGTTGGCTTTCAATGAAGTAGTAGATCCCTATGAAAACAAGAACCAAGAGCATTATGGTTATAGAAACAACGATTAATTTTCGGTAAAAACTTCTTCTCTCCATCCCTACCAACCTTAAAAAATAAACATAGTGCAAAATTCACTAGAAACAAATACATATGGTACCTAAAAACCCAGTGCTCTAAGACCAAATTAAACCTTCGTCTTTTCAAAATTGAATTTTTAGTTAAGCAGCCTTTTCCCGAATAGTCGCCAAGTAAGAAGGCAAACTTTCGATGCAGTCAATTTCTCGACCAACCAACCCCCGCAATTCACGCCAAAAACCCAAGTTTGACTTAATATTTGCTCGCTCCAAATCCTGCTGCAACCGCTGAATGCCTTCTTTGCCCCGTCTATCAAAATCCAAAAGAAGAATAACTTCCTCAGCGCCCAAACGTTCTATTTCTTGGAAAACTTCGAGGAAGGACTTGCCGCCTGTTTTCACAGTTAGGATTGCGCCGTTTGCTCCCAAGTCTTGGAGTGCCTGCACATCTTTTTTGCCTTCGACAACGATGGGGTTGCCTCTCGCAGATTCCTCAATTAACTTAGTTAATACCTGCTCGATTTTCTCAAGTTTATCCTTAAGATGCGTAGACAAGCTTTTACCTAGTAATTTTAGCTTGGCGAATGTTCTCTAAGCAATCTTTGGCTTCAAGGTTGTTTTTGAAGTAGCGTCTGACTGGCTCAAGAATATCTGCGAGTTGAGTTGCCACGCCGTTTTTAAGGTCCATGGGATGCAGTTTGCCTTCGCTGTAGCATGTTTCGAGTTCTTGGAAGTTTTGAAAATCAATGTTTCCGCCAAATTTTGCCGGGCGCTCAATGGTGAAGACTGATTTTTCACGAAAAACAATGTACTTGCAAATATCCATGATGGGATTAAATTTTACAGTTCGTTCCGGACAGAACGCTTTGCTCATTTTCTGCTTGATTTCTTCGGGTGTATCATAGATGAAGATGCAGGTTTCCGGTTTGCTTTTAGACATCTTTGCGGAGGCAACCGCTTCTCTTTCTTGCCCCTCGGGAATCGGCCAAATTCCAGGTTTCGCTAACCCCTGCAGTAGATGGTGGTGGACACAGACGGGTTTCCAGCAGCCGATTTTTTCGCCTATTTCGCGGCCAACCATGTTTGCTTTGCGTTGGTCCATGCCTAATTGGCAGATTTTGACTTTCATTTGGAAAATGTCCGCTACCTGCATGGGAGTGTATAGGTAGTCGGAGACGTAGTGGGCTTCGCCTTCTTTTCTGCCTGCAATTTCGAGAGTTCGAGTTGTTCGGGCTAAAGTGAGGTTTTTAGCGATTATGACAGTTTTTGCCCAGTAATCGATGTCTTTGTAGAGTTCATCGGAGTAAATAAATTCGATTTTATCGCCTGGAACACCCAGCGCAAGCCACGAGTGCCGGAAGAGATCTGCGGCTTTGCGTATGAGTTCTCTGTCGCCGCCGAGTTTGTTGTTTAACCATGCATGCCACGTTGCCAAAAAAGCTTTGAAATGTATACCTGCTTCGGCGAAGTCTTTCATCTTGTAAGCGCAGATAACGCCCGTTCCCAAATGCGCCAAGCCAGAAGGTTCCCAGCCGTTGTAAGCGATTGGATGTTCCTCGGCTTCGAGAAGCGCCCGCAAATCCTCTGTGGTCACAACTTCTTCTGTGGGCGGTCTACAGATAAGCTCAATTTTTTTCTCTATATCCAAGACATCTCAACTCAAATTGTTAATAGCTAAACGATTTCTGGGGAATTTAAGAATTTAGTCACAGATAGTGAACTTCACATCATTGTGGAAATAATAGAGAATGAAAAAAGCGGATTAATGTGTCAACAATAAGAAATGGGTTATGCCTGCTAAGATGTATTGGACTGCGATGGCGGCAATTAAGAGCGCCATAACCCTCGCAATGATTATAGAGCCTGTTTTGCCCAACAACTTGTAAATTCCGTCGATGTATCTGAGGATAACCCAAGTTATCGCCATCACGATTATAACGGCTATGATTGCGGGAATCGCTGTTTCGTCGAGTTGAATACTAAAAATGGTTGTGGTTATGGCGCCTGGGCCAACCAGCAAGGGAATGGCAATGGGAACTGCCCCTAAACTTTCGGGGGATTCCGCGTTCTCATGCATGCTTCCCATAATCAAGATTCTAATCGCAATGATTAGAAGCAGAATACCGCCTGCGACCTCAAAACTGTAGATTGATAAACCAAAAATATTCAGTATTTCTGTTCCAGTGAAAGCGAAAACAAGCAACAGGACCGTGCCAACGATCACGGCGGTATTGTAGATTTTTTTTCTTTTGGATTCGGGCACATTTTCGGTTAGGCCCATAAAGATGGGGATGTTGCCGAACGGGTCAACTATTATGAATAATGCGATAGCAGCTCTTCCGACTTCGGAAATGAAATCCAACAATTATCCCCAATTAACCAGTAAGGGTCTCGGGTCTGGATAAAAACATAACGGCAATACAAAATAAAAATTCTAAAAAAATAAAAAATTATTTGAAGATTCTTTCCCAGCTTGCAACCCGGTCAAGAACTTCTTGAACTGGTTTTCCGCCGTAACTCTTCAGCCGCTCTCTTAGCTGAGTATCCTGGACTACTGCTTTCTGATATTCCAGCATTTGGCTTGCGCCATCGGTCAAGTAGAGGAATCCGTCTGCGCCTGCTCGGGCACAGCGAACATTAACGGTAAGCACTTCAGCAGGGGTGGGCACGTCTTTGGGATTGTCGCCTGGACCATAAACGTATAAGCTGATGTAGAATGGTTTTTTTAGCAGTTTCTTAAAGTTGCGTGTGAGCGTTTCAAAATACCATGGTGTAGCATAATTTTTGCTAAACATTACAACGTTGAAGGCGTCGGCGTACTTGGAGAAGTCGTCGAAATCTACGCCGTAACGTTCAAGGGAAGTTACTGGGTCAGGTTGGATGCTTAAGATTAATTCTTTTTTGACGACATCTCTGATTTGGCTGATGTATTCGGTGACTTCTTTTCTGCGCCACTCAAACCAGCTAAGACCGCTCTTCTGCCATAATTCTTTGCATCGTGGGCAGGTGCAATGGTCGTGGTCTGCAAAATACTGGTTGTTTAAGCATATACCCGACGACTGCCTATCAACTTCCGCTATGTACTTTAGTTGTTCTTCTCGGTGTTCGGGTTGAGTAGCGCAGACTACATCCCAGTAGATGTTAAAGTTGGGGTTTCCCATTTTGGCGGGTCCCAGCGACGACTGAGAAATCCAGTCAGGATGATTCTTAACAGCCACGTTGTCGGCGAAAACCGCAATATTACTAATCATATCTGATACGGGATTAAGCCTAATGCCAGTTTCAAGCTTTAAGCGAAAAACATGAAAATCAAAGCCTGGGGGTTTTTGAGGTTGAAACGTGAATGAACCAAACTTCATAATCTTAGCGCCTTACCGCAAAGAAGCGGTTGAGACGTTATAAGTTTTTTGTGACAGCGCTATTTGCAGGCGATTTTGGACTTGGACCTGTTTGCCGATTAATTCTTCCGATTTTATCCAACCGGTTTGTACCTCAAAAGAGCAGCAAAGCCCCCTAAAGCTTTGAGCTGTGCTTTTTCTTCTGACGCCGTAGAAATAACCTCAACGCTTGCATTTGTTTGCGTCGCTAAATCCTCCAGCACATCGATTATGTCTCTTTCGCTGACCTCGTATGAAACTGCACCGCAATTTTCGCATTGACTTGTAATCATTTGCTGCACTGTTTGAGTTTTCTTATCAGCAATCAAAGTTTTGGGATGCCCGCACTTTTTGCATACTGCAACAAGCTCGACGAAATCGGTGCTATCGGAAACGATTGCAGTTTGAGCTTCACCTTTCTTAAGTGCATCTAACACTGAATCAAGCCCATAAGTTGCTAAACCGTCCTGTTTACTGATTGATGTCATAAGGCGCTGTATGATTTTTTTCTCTTCGGGTCCACACATTGTCTTCAAAATTTCTAAAGATTTGTCTAGTACTTCTTTTAGCGCTTCTTTGCTTGCGGATTGGGTATCAACGACATTTAGCAGCATGTTGGCGAGTTCATAATGAAGGAAATCGCCTTTTAGGAAATCGTTCTTTGTTTGGCCTGGTCCCCCAGCTATGAGTACGTTTACTTTGTTTTCAAGGAATTCTTTAGCTGCATGTTCTGCAATCCTGTGGAAAAACGCTGTGACTGCAGTGTCGCGTTCTCTTTCATATCGCCTTTGGCTTGATCCGCCCTTTCCTGATTTGCCAGCTACTCCTGACGAGATGTTTTCCGTTTTTTCGATGCGTTCCCCGTTGACTAAGCCAAAGCTGGCTTGCTTAGAATCCAACGCGAGAATCCCAACGATTTTTTGGTCCCGCAGCATTTCTCTTAGAGTTTCTAAGTGGAAATGATCATCAACTATGTAGAAGTAGGCGGTAATGGGCTCGGGTGGAATTATCTCTTCCACGCTTAAAACTTCCTTTTCGGTTCCGTTGGATTGGAATGTTCCAGCAAACAGCGCCAACCCATTCTCTGGAATTTCCTTCTGCTGCTTCAAATGTTGGATAACAGCCTTAAGCGCGTTTTCAAACCGTTCCTTAAATCTCTCAGATTCCCTTTCCGGCTTATCGGATTCTTCCTTTAGGGTCGCGACTATTTGGTTCATTGAAACCTTGCTGGGTACGTAGAGTGAAATGAATTCTCTGGCTCTTCCCTTTTGCTGGGATAGGTAGGATATTCGCTTTCGGAGCTTATGCTGTTTTACCGAATTAGAAGTTGCCATTTGACAAGAAGAGAAATGTGTAGCTTTTTCAGTAACCAAATTTGGCACCCAAGATAGCAATATCCCGTTATGATTTATTGGTTTCCTAAAATTAATCCAGTTAGTTTATATTGCATAATTGTGCATGAAACTTCTGAAATTCACATGTCAAAAAAGAATCCACTGGAAAAAACATGTCCTGAATGCGAAGAAGAAATGAATCCTGTCTACGACAAAAGCAAGGTTCTTATTTGCTGGGAATGCACCGAATGCGGCACACAGGTTTCAGCAACTAAAAAAGAAAAGCCTTAGCCCCGACTTCCGAAAATATAATGTTTTAGTTTAGTTTTTGTCAGCTTTAAATTCTATTTTGCCGCATTTTGGACACAGATAAACAATTACCGGCAGCACTTCCTTCCCAAGTTTCCCTGAATCATCGCCATCAAGTTTTTGATGAGATTCATCCCATTCATCAATACTAAATTTGGTCCTTCCTTGGGACATTTCAACGTTACACAAGGAGCACAAGGATACTTCGGTGTCTTTCGCTTTTTCCACCTCAGGTTTTTCGTCATTTATGGTAGTGGTTTCGACCTGATTTTTCTCCGCCTCAATTCTTTGAGGCACACTTTCGTTGCTCCCTAAAAATCGGCAGGGCGTCGCACAGTCAAATACAAACATGCAAAGATAACAACACGTCAACTTCTCTTCATTTTTGCAGCGAACCTGCCTGCTTGCCTTTGTTTTCGCATTTTCAGAAACAGATAGACACAATTTCTCACTCGTTAAATATTCGCAGCTATTGGCTAAGTCAGACAAGTCTTTTTCTTCCTTTACTCAATCCAATTTGCTGGTTTGCCTATTTGTTTTTTGGTTAGAATTTTTAGAAAATGTTAATCAGATATACCTCTTAATACTCAACTTCGCCAGAAATTCTCGAAGTGTTGAGAGAAGAACAACAACAGTGCAAATTTGATTGTTGTTGTTCTTTCAACTTTAGTGTATTTTAAAAGAAGAAGAAGAGAGGGAAAAATTTTCCAATCTTCTTCTTCTACCTATAGAGAATTAGGTTACTTGGGGTCTTTTTTCTTATTTGGTAGAGAACAACAACACACTTTTTTATAGCAATATGCTTGTGTTGTTTTTCTTTGATGCTCTATGATTGAAAGACGAAAAAACCGGTATTGTTGCGAAAGATTTTTTCTTCTTTTTTTAAAAAAGAATAGCGTTACTCGGAAAGAGGGAGGACCCATTTGAGTAAATTTGCTAACAAATATTTTGACAATATCTTTCGATTTTTCGCAATTGTTGGAAAGATATATGAGCGCTGAAAATTCTTAGTTTGGTTCGAACAATGGTATGATAGAACTTATACTTCTGTTGTTGCTAAGCATTCTGGTAGTTTTCATATCTGCCCTGCTCTTCGTTAACGCTATAGAATTTCTCGGCAGTCAATACAAGATAGGCGGTCCTTTCGTAGGCAGCATCTTATCTCCTCTTTTCACTTCGCTCCCAGAACTCATCGTTTTGGTAATAGCTCTTTTTGGTCTTGGCGGAGCTAGCGGAGAAGCTGTCGGTGTGGGCACAATTTTTGGTGAGCCCCTTATGGCTTCAAGTCTATCCTATGGATTAGTAGGGATACTTGCACTTGTGGGCTACACCTTAAAGAGGCGGGAGCACAAAACTCTCCAAGTCGACACCTCATTAGCTGTGCCATTCCTCTTCGTTACCATCCTCTTTCCACTAACCCTGATACCCTCACTTCTGAATAGTAGCGTTGTCAGAATCCTTTTCGGCTTGGGTTTTCTAAGTGCTTATTTTGGGTATTTAGTTTTGATGTATCGGCGAAAGAGCCTTGGACAAATAGAAAACGCCAAAGCACCATATATTTGCAAAATTATCCCGCCTAAACGAATTGGCGGTATTGTGCAGTTAATTGTTTCCGTTGTGATTTTGTATTTTGGGGCTCGTGAAATGGTTGGTGTTGTAAATCAGCTTGCGATAGGGACTGGAATTAGCTTAATGGGACTAGCCATTATTGTTGTTCCCGCTGCTACTGCGGTGCCAGAGACTGCGAGCGCTTTAATTTGGGGTTTTAGAGGTCAAGACACGCTTAGCATTGCTTCGCTTGTTGGCGAGAAAGTACTCTACACGACATTATTTCCAGGAATAGGATTGCTCCTCACCACATGGGTATTAGACATTCATGCATATCTGAGCGTCTTAGCAACAACAACAATATCCCTTCTAATGCTATTTTTTATTCTCAAAAAGAGAATCCCATGGTATGTTTTGACTTTTGGTTTTATCTTCTTTGTAGCTTATTCGGTCGTAGTGTTTTGGTTAAGAATTTAGATAAAATCTTGATTCCCGCACCGTCAGGGAGGAAGGACTATAACAGAAATGGGCGTTTTTCAAAGCTAATCCTTTTATGCATTATCCAGTTACGACTAAAGCTATCAGCGAACCCGTCATGAACATCTACTTGCTCATAGCCACTGTCAGTCTAGCTTTTCAGCTAGGAGTTTTAGCTTTGCTTCTGGTCGGCTTCGAACTCAAACAACGTCTGCGTTTTCGTTTGCATGGCATCTTTATGCTGACAGCCGTTACGTTGCACCTAATAATTATAGGAGCCATTATGGTGCCGTCATTCGTAGCGATATACCTTGAGAAAGCCCCAATAATGACTATCTTGTTCGCACCTTTTCATGCGGCTGCAGGAACGGCAACTGCTATCTTAGGTGTCTGGATTGTTGGGGGATGGCGTTTGAGACAGTCAACCAAGTTTTGTGCGCCTAAAAGAAAATTTATGCGCGCCACCTTTATTCTGTGGTTAGTAACTCTGTCCTTGGGTGTAGTCTTCTATTTTATTCTTAATTGGTCATTCCTATTCGGCTAATCCCTTAGGAAAAACTGGAAGTAAATAATTATAAATTCAATTCCGAGTAATATCTATAGTCTTAAGTAAGTTTTCTAAGAGGAGATGAGTAAAACGCCACGGGAAATCGTTGTGAGTAATGGTCATTTACTAGTCGCCCTTGACAATAAAATGATGATAAGAGACTTCTTTTACCCAAATATTGGTTTGGAGAATCACGTAGATGGCCACTCTTTCAAGATAGGCATCTGGACAGACAACAGGTTCTCTTGGGTTGACGAGAATTGGGATATAAAAATGAAATACTTGCCAGAAACCTTGGTCAGCACATGCATAGCGAACAATGAAGGAGCAGCTCTTCAACTTGAGATTAACGATGCCGTTCACAGTTCCATGGATGTGTACCTTCGCAAAATTATCATTCATAATAACATGAATAGAAAAAGAGAAGTCCGATTGTTCTTCTCTCATGACTTCCACATTTATGGCGAAGACACAGGTGACACTGCAATCTACGAACCCAATCTAAAATCTATTATTCACTACAAACGAAAACGCTATTTCCTTATCAACGGCATAACGGATCAAAATCAAGGAATTTATCAATTTGCAACAGGTCAAAAAGAGTCGTTTGGCAAAGAAGGCACTTGGAAAGACGCAGAAGACGGAGACCTCCAAGGAAACCCAGTAGCTCAAGGCTCTGTTGACTCGACAGTTTCTTTCAAGATAGAAATTGAACCCAACTCATCAAACACAATTTATTATTGGATAGCATGCGGGAAAGATCTTAACCAAATCAAAAATCTCGACTCGAAGATTAAGAAGTCAGGGGTCGAGCAACTTGTTACTAGAAACAGAAAATTATTGGAGCGCTTGGGTCAATAAACAAAACATAGACATGAGAAGTCTACCTCGAGAAGTAGCGCGACTATTCAAAACTTCGCTGCTGATAATGCGTTCTCATGTTGACAATAACGGAGGAATAATTGCTTCATGCGACTCAGATGTGTTACAATTCAACCGTGACACTTACTCGTATGTATGGCCACGAGACGGAGCAATCATTGCTTTAGCATTTGACATGGCTGGTTACCCAGAGGTTTCACGCATGTTTTTCCAGTTTTGTGACAAAATCATTAATGAAGATGGCTACTTTAGTCACAAATATTCCCCCGATGGGTCAATAGGAAGTAGCTGGCATGCAATGGTTGACCTTCGCGGAAAACTTCAATTGCCCATTCAAGAAGATGAAACAGCGCTTGTTTTATTTGCTTTGTATAAACACTTTCAAAAATACCACGATGTTGAATTCATCGCGACGGTATATCCGCGATTGGTGTTGAAGACCACAGAATTCTTACTTGATTTTGTAGATCCACAAACAGGTCTTCCAAAGCCGTCTTTTGACATTTGGGAAGAAAAAATTGGCGTTTATACATCAACAGTATCTACTGTGATCTCTGCCCTTCAGTCTGCAGCAAAATTAGCCAAAGTATTCTACGATCGTGAAAGACAAGATCTGCTGAGTTCGGCAGCCGCCAAAATGAAAGAAAATATGTTAACTAAACTCTATGACCCAAAAGCCAAGAGATTCAAGAAAGCAATATACGCTGACAATTCTAACGATTTAACAGTAGACAGCAGCTTATCGTTTGCATTTACCCAGGGAGCCTTCGAAGCCGACAGTGAGGAAGTAAGAAACAGCATGAATATGATAATCGATAAGCTTTGGATAAAATCAGATATTGGAGGATTAGCCCGTTACGAAAACGACAATTATCACAGAATTTCCCAAGAAACTCCGGGAAACCCTTGGTTTATTTGTACACTCTGGCTCGCCCGTTGGTACATTGCAATCTCCTCCTCCGTTGAGGAACTCAACAAGGGTTTAATGTTATTGAAATGGACAGCGAAGCATGCGTTGCCATCCGGAGAATTGGCAGAGCAAATTAGTCCTTTTACAGGTGAGGCGATTTCTGTGGCACCCTTAGTTTGGAGTCACGCAGAATTTGTAATTGCAGTTTGTGAGTATATTGAGAAGCAGAAAGAGCTCTCATCCATGATTCCAAATGTAGGCTCAGGATCGTTGGAGAAATCGCGATGACTTTCTATCTACTTTGCAGAACAAATGAAGTCTCAGAAGGAGAGTTAAAGGAATTTGTCTTAAAAGAACTTGAGATACTTGTCGTTAAATACAGTGGGCAGATATATTGTTTGCAAGGCCGATGTACTCATGCAGGAGCACCACTTGTAGAAGGAGAGTTAAATGGCGAGGTTTTGCAGTGCCCTTGGCATGGCTCTCGTTTTAACATTAAAAATGGTTTGGTGATTAGAGGACCAGCTGAAAAACAGTTACGTACATATAATTGCAGAACAGAAGAAGAAAACTTGCTAGTTGAACTATAGTCGGTTGAATTCATTTTCAAATGGTTTAGGACGAGACTTTGGTGCAAGACCTGATAATATCGCTCTTTTACCTTTTGGTGTCAAATAGAGTACTTGCCTATTTTTTCCATTTCCAGTTGGTCTTTCAGCTTTAATAGCCAAGTACACTAGGGATGCTATCTACAAGAAGATTGAGTGGTTAGGGTTGGAAGTAGTCGACGAAGAAAAAAAAAACGTTTCAGACTACTACTTTGGGTGGGTTCCCCGAGGAGCTGCCCAGTAGATTGAAGAACGTTGATGAATTATCGGCTCCCTTGGCTGTGCCGGAAAAGCCAGGATTGGAAAAATCGATAATGCGATTGCGAAACATGATTTTAAGCGCCAAAGTCTACAAAGAACTTTTAGCGGATTACATTAATAATCGAGGCAGGATTCGAATATGTCGCTGAATTTGAAGGCGCTAAAATCTTTAAGAAAAGAAGCTTTAACGTGAAAAACAACCAGAAAATAAGTTACCATCGCCTGGCGGGATCCCCTTTACTATTTGACCATAGTGGTGCAGGGGGTTAGCTTGAAACCGTCGTTTAAGCCGTCGTTACAACATTA
>CAVUHI010000015.1:0-30934 GCA_963741295.1 Candidatus Bathyarchaeota archaeon | reverse complement strand
CTCTCGCCCTTGACGGTTTGGTGGCTTGGCTTACCCGCCGCCGCAGGAGTCCTCCTCATCTTGGGCACGGTACGCAAAGAATTCGTGCTCCTCGGCGCAGTCGCAATCTTTGGCACCACCAACTTGGCATTGTACTTCTCATCCGTTCAGTTTGTAATCATGGCTTTGGTTGCGATGCTCTACATACCCTGCATATCGACGGTGGCGATTTTGGGAAAAGAGTTCGGTTGGAAAGCGGCTACGACTATTTCGCTAGCGAACATAGCAGCGGCGGTGTTAATTGGTGGCTTAGCGTTTAGGCTGCTAACTCTATTTGTCTAAAACTCTTTTTTCTTAAATTAAGTACATTAGGATGTAGACTATTTCGCCTGAGAGAAACGCAAACCACCAGATTGGAAATAGCTACTTTGCAAGTTTGCCGTGCCATTTGCTGGGTGTTTTTCTTTCTTACTTGCCAAACCTATGGCGAGAACCGCAATTTCTAAAGCCATCACGATGACTGCGATTGCCCCGTGGATTGCAAAGTAAACTGTCAAGAGTGGAGTTAACGTTATTGTTACGGTGCGGATTAGCATGTAGCCGATGGACATTGCAAGGTCCCATATGATGGCGATCGTGCCTGTGACTGGGTGAATGCTTTTTTTGCTTCTGCCGCTTAGGTAAGCGTGGATAAAGAGGAAGGCGACTGGAATTAAGCCTAATGCGACTATTGTGCTTGCAGAGGAGCAGTAGTCATAGTTTTTGCTTGGCTGGTATGGGGAGTTTGCGGTTGCTAATTAAGTTGGCGACTCTTTTCTAGTGTTTGTGTTGGTGTCCTGTGATTTTTGCAATCGGCACAGCGCCTGAGAGGACACTGTTGTTTAAGAACACTATTTCTCCCCTGAATCCAACATTATGGTCGTGTTGAAGCAGTTATTTCTTTAACTGTGCCCTCTTCGTTTTTGTACAATGTAACTACGCGATCGCCAATGCACTAATGTAACCTGCCTTCGAATGCGGCTTCAGGCACGCGTACAGCAGTCACGATTACTCCTCCTGAAGCGATGGCGCTGTTGGGAATAGTAATTTGCCCCACGTCAGTTCTAATGCGCATAACAAGCGCAGTCAAATCAATGATTTTTCCAGGCACATTGTTAACCATAACGTCTTCTCCGACTTTGAATTGATAAGTGGTGAAAACCAGTGCGCCTGAAAGTAAGCCGCCGACGAATGTTGAGATAACTAAACCAACTGTGACAGAGATTATGCCTGCGCTTGTTAAGAGTGTTGAGAGAGAAAAATCGAATATGCCTAAAATAATAAAAGTCATTACTAATACAGCGACCACAGAGAGAGAAACTGAAATATCGTGGCCGCTTGGAGACCAATGTGTGGTGTTAAAAGTGGTTTTATTCGGCGCAAAAAGAAAAATTATTGAAGCGAAAAAAAAACTATGGTTATGTCAACTAACCGGTAAAACCATTGGCACGTTTGTTGGTCCAGCTACAAAGAGTTCAAAGACCGCAAGCGTGCATTTCGGCTAAGTGCTTATGAATATTAGAAAAGCCGCCAGTTTCTTTAGTGAATTGAATATGCCTGCCAAAGTAATTCTTCCTCTGCATTATTGGTGAGCGTATTTCTATAGTTTTCTAATAGCAAAATCCGAGTTAGCCACTGTTCTATCCGATTTATTGGGCATACTTTATGTTATGAGCAGTTAGACGCCCCGAATTGTCCCTGCCCGAAAAAAGATTGCGCCCGCCACAGCAACTGCGCAAGAATGTGTACGCCATCATAAGAAAAAAATGAATATCCATATTGCGCAAGGTAACCTTAATGGTTAAATGCTCCGAGCTAAAGCTCAAAAGAAACGGGAAAAAATCCAAAAGAACTTTTGGAATATAGTGGGAGCAGTAGAACACATTAACATACCCAAGTTAGAAGACGCAATCAAAAAAGAATTTAACTCACCGACGACAGGTTTGTTCAGGCACAAATTAAGCTTATGCAAACGGAGTCAAGGGTAATAGTGCAGAACAAAGTGAAAGTCTGGATTAAACAGCCCTTTGATTTTTAATAACACTTGCTTCGAAGTTGTTTTTGCAACTGCATTTTGCACTCCGGTTGCAACAACAATCAAACGATATTCTTAACCCAAAAATCTGCAATTGATGTGTCTGAACAGACGACAGAAAAAACCTTAAATCCTAAAACGTCCGCTCCATTCCTAACTAGGAAGATGCAGAAATGCAAGCTATAGGCATTATCTTATTATTAATCAGTGTTGGAACAGTTGTTGGTCCCGTTGGGTGCAGCAGTAATCGTTTACCGTGACGACCTATCACAGCTTGTTATAACACCCCAAATTAGAGACATCATGAACGGTAACAGCAAAATCTTCCCCCAGGGCAACAACGGGAACCAAAACGGCAATGGCGGCGGCTCGGGTTTTGGTGGATTAATGAGTCCAACTTTTGTGAGCGCTCAAAGTGACCCATTAACTCACACGTTCACCGGAATTTTCACCGTCACTAACAACTTTAACTATCCCTTAACGTTAAACAGTTTTAGCGCCAACGCTCAAATCACTCAGCAACAAATACCTGCAGGCAGTCGTTAGCCTTGCCAACCCAGTCACGGTTCAACCGGGTCAAACTACTCAATTAACCATTTCGGGGCATTGGTCACAACAAGCTCAAGACTACATGATAGCCAACTTTCCAAGCACACATCAGTTGAGATTTATCGTGAATGATGTATCGATAAACATTAACGGTATAACTAGTCCAGTCTATCGGGCACCATTGACTTAGGAAATATTCCGTTTAACATCTTAGGGTGAGTTTATGCATAACAAAATCAATATCCTCGCTTTGATTGCTGGAATATCAACCCTTGTTCTAATAGTCGTCTCAATTTTTGTTCCATGGTGGCAACTGGCAATTGGAAGTCCAGCGATTGCCTCAGTGGGCGTTTCTCCCGTTAACTTGAACCTCGACCTATTAGGCAACGTCTTCACGATTCCAATAATTTACGCGTTGAATATAGCTAGCGCATTAACGTTAGCTTCCGGCGGCATAGTTATGCTCATCTACTCAGTAAAACCCAACCAACCCTACTCGAACAAGTTGCTTGGATTCGGATACAAAAAACCCCTCTACGCAGTGATCCTCTTCATCATTTCAATGTTTGCGCTGAGTTACCTGGTACAAAGATTCTCAGGTTTTGCTTTTCCACTATTGGGTTCAAGTTCCCTCTCGCTTCCCCAGGGTATGGCTCCTGACGGAGTAAACATCAGCGTTGCTGTTTCAGCAGGGTTCGGGTGGCCGTTCTATTTTGCAATAGTAGTCGCAGGATTATGTGTTGCCGCAAGACTCTACCACCCAAAAGTAAAGGTGGACACAGCGCTACCTCCTCTACCTCCTCAACAATAAATTAAACTTAATAAACTGGGAACCAGCAAACATGTCTAACTCTTAAAAAAAGATCAGATCAAACAAGCGCTAACACAACAGTTTAGCAAACAATTCAGTCAGCACTTGCTAAAGTTATAAATAAAACATCTACCAATATATTATACAGGTTTTCTTGCTTGTTTATTGCCAACAAGCCATCTATACTTATTATAGATGACGATACATCCATTCTGAGAACTTTCACAAAGATTTTTCAGCTGAAAGGCTTCTGCGTAGCAGTTGCAGAAAAAGGCAAAGAAGCCATGGAAAAAATAAGCAGCAAGCAATTTGACGTTGCGTTGATTGATTTATGCCTCCCCGATATGGAGGGAACCGCACTTTTTCCATTAATCCACCTTACCTCACCCAATACAGTAAAGATTATGCTCACAGGAAAAATGCTCGGGCAAAACAACATCGAAGGCGCAGATGCCCTTCTGGGAAAACCCATTGCCCCAGACGAATTGTTAAGCTTAATCGACAGCAAACTAAAAGATAGAAACATCGAATTCCATATGTCGCGAATTTATTTTGGAAAAATATTAGCGGGAACTCATACTATCTATTCTAAATCAAATTTAGCCAGTTACTTCTGTTCATAAAAATATTTTACTCTTCTAATAAATCAACTTTTCAATAACTCTCTCAGTAATCAAGTAATCTTCGGCAGTTTCAATTGAACACGTCGAGGTCATTGAAAGTCAAAGAAATAGTCGTGACCAGTAAACCTTTCTAAGTTGAAATTAGAATTATGTGATTATTTCGCCGAACGCTATTTTTTTTCCTACTTGATTGATTTTTATTTTCACACGGTCTCTTGGTTTAGCTTTTGGAACCTGAATGACATAGCCTTGAATTTTGGACATGCCATCGCCGTTTGGACATACGTCGATGATGTTTACTTCTAATTCGTCTCCTACATCAACAGGGGCTTTTTTGTCAGTGTAATTAATTTTGTATTTGCCGCCGCGAACTCTTCTATGGACCAATCCAAAACCTCGTTCTATTTTACTTTTAAGTGGAGACTTGAGCGCTTAAGTCTTCCGCCGATTCTTTTGAATTTGAAGCGGGTCTTAAGAATTTGATACTTAAAATAATCCCTTAGCGTGGAAAAGAGGCATAACTCCTATATGTCGGGGGGAAGTTTGAATAGCACAGATCGATATGAACCCAGAAAACTATAAGTCGATAAGAAACAAGCCAAAACGAAACAGCGCCGTTAGCAAATCTAAAACCCGAATGCTTGCAAAAGTAAAGTTGACTTCCACGTCCACTCCAAAACTACGCTCAATCTACAACACAAAAACTGAATGGGCAACAAAGATAATGCCTAAACTAAAAGAATAGAAAATTGGCATTTTACACTTATTATTCCTAAAATTTAAAACAGTATTTTTCATTATTTTCAAAACATTGAGTTTACATTAGGTTGTCAGGGGCATTGGCTGATCAAGGTGGAATACTTCCTTCAACAGCGGCTCCAGTGTGTAGCGCGCTATCAAATTCTCATTATAGTTGGTTAATATTTCGTGGTCGCCGTTGGGGATCTTAATGAAGTGCGTTTCAACTCCTGCTGTCCGAAGCTTAGCTACGAATGACTCAGCAACTTGTACAGGAACTACCATGTCGCTCGTTCCATGGATTATGCAGAAAATAGGATCATCCGACGAAATGTAAGTTGCGGGCGAAGCCTCAATCCAAAGATCAGCGTTCGTTCTATAACTAACGTTACCCAAAGCAGTGGTTACTATATTATAGATAAGAGATTTGGTCTGGTATTTTCCGATATACTCTAAATCTGTAGCGCCAGAGTAATCCACAACTAAACGGACTTGACTTTTTATTTTTGCGTCTCCACTTGAGCTTACAATGAAAGATTCATTTCCCGAAAGTGTACCTTCCAAAGAGGCAAGTTGAGCCCCCGCACTATAGCCCAGAATAGCAAGCTTATCAGAGTCGATTCCAAAAAGGCTAGCGTTCTTCTTGATGAACCTAACTGATTCAACCACATCCTGGGTGTTATCTGGCCAAGCAGTCTTGTTCGTAGTTGATAGAGTGTAATCTATCGCGAAGCCGGCTATGCCTCTTTTAGCGTAGAAAGCCGCGGTATAGTTGAAGTTACTTCGATTTCCACCAGTCCACCCGCCACCATGGATGTATATTATTGCCGGGAAAGGTCCTTGACTTTCAGGAAGATAGACATCCATGAGATGGTATGGGTTAGAATCGTTTGAGTAGGGGATCCCAATCTGCACAGTGCAGTTTGTGATTTCAGGAAGCAAATTGGCGATATTTTCATTAGTTGAAGGGGAGTTTGCGGGTTGATTGGCTAAAAAAGCAAGCAAAGACAGCATGATAATAGCTAGAAGGACCAAAGCAGATACGACAAATTTGGTCTTCACCGCTTGTTTTTCTCCTTGAACCGACACTGCGTCCCTAACCCTATATTTAATTCTTCAAACTTAATTGTTTTACCCAAAAACCCTTCATCTAGGCATAGCCGCTACAGGAACCTGTGCAGGCACTAAAGGTTTATGATATTTTTTCCACGCGATAAATAAAAGCGGCAACCCAAAAAGCAAAACAACAACTCGAACAGCTTGATAAGCATAAAATTCTATGCCTCCATACAAAAAGAAACTGTCCGACGCCCCAAAAATATAGGTTAATATGAGGTAACTGATGAAGGGCTCTAATAGGTAAATGAAGGCGCTTCTAGTTGCGATCTGTTTTGCGAAACCGTTTTTCGGAACTTTCATTTTTCTCAGGAACAACAATGCTAACAATACTAAGCCTAAAGTTAGTACGATGCTTCTAACGTTAAAGTAGAGTTGTGACTCGAAGCCGCCAACGACGTTAGCGTAGGTGAACAACCCTGAAAAATCAAATGAAAAAAAGATGACCAGCGGAATTACTAACGCAGCCATCTTGAAATTCAGGATGCGATCGTAAATTTTGAATTTATGCACATAAAAGCCAAATATGAACACTAAAAGAAACTGGCTAAAAAGTTGACCCAACCGGAAAGGCGAATCGAAGACCCAGAGCGAAATAGTGCTAATCCACACCAACGAAACTGCGAGCACCTGAATTCTTAAGCTCTTGAAATATTTTTCTATTAAACAAATAACCAGCATAAACGCTAAAAGATACGGAATAAACCACAGGGATGCCCAATTGTAGATTGAATTTAGGCGGTCAAAAATATTCAACATCGAAAGCTGGGAACCAAGTTTAATCAGATCAAAACTTTTTTGTCCCAGAATATTTTGAAACATAAAATAGAAAATCGTTGCCCCCATGAAAGGGACGTACAGCTTTTTGGCCTTGGACTTAAAAAAACGTTGAAGGCTATTTTCTCGAACATGAAATGAATCGTATACTAGGAACCCGCTTATGAAGAAGAAAGCACTCAACAAGAACCATTGAACCGGGTAAATGATACCTGGATAAGCGAAGATGAGGTCACTATGGACGAAAAGCAGCAAAATTAACGCGAAAATTTTCAGGTAGTTGAATTCAGATATTAAACGTGAACGAGGAGAACCATCATCCGGTTGAGTATTCTTTAAAGTCATCCCCCATCAAAGAACAGGCAATTTCTTTTGAGAAACCATAAAGACCATAATTAGTGTTGTGGTTTAGAAAAAAAATAAACTCCATGACGAAAAAATTCATAAATCAAGCGAGAGCATCCATAGCGATGATGGAACAACCTCAACCCGTTTGAAAACTGATTGAACTAAGAATACTTTTGAGTCAGCAATTTAGCCTCGAGCTCAAACAATACTGTAAAATAGGAAACTTTTATAATCGTTAATTATCTTCAACAAAGGAAAGTGAAATTGTATGACTGAATCTGTCCAAAAAAGAGTTCAAGCAGCACTCGACGAGATTAGACCTCAAATCCAACTTGACGGCGGAGACGTAGAGCTTGTCGCAGTTGAAAAATCGACTGTTAAGGTCCGATTGGTTGGACACTGTGCAGGTTGCCCCATGTCGGCGATGACGCTTAAAAACGGTGTCGAAGCCCTCATCAAAGAACGCGTGCCAGAGATACAGAAGGTTGAAGCGGTAAAATAAGTTAAGCTGCGCAATCTTCATTTATCTATTTTCGTACTTTCTTTAAAAATCAATATCTTTGGGATTTTTCCTTTTTTCGGTGCAGTATTCGATTATTTTGCTTTTCTTATTTGGATAGAATCACAACCTTGAAATTTTCAGATTGTGAAATAAGGTTAGGTTTAGAAACAAGAACGCTCAATAGGTTAAATTGGAGAATAATCGGTTGCTTACTGTCACTTTGCTCAAACAACACGAAGAAGGAAGATGGCAATCGGAGAACCTAGAGGCTTTGCCTGACGAAATTAATAAAAAAGAAGTGTTATGGGTAGACGCCCAGGACCCGACAGGTTCCGAATTGAACGAGTTAAAGGAATACTTTAGTTTAGACGAACACAACCTACAGGAACTCACACAACAAGGAGCCCGCTCGAGAATCGATGAACATGAAGACCGCGTTTTTTGTCTCCTCAATTTCCCAAATAGCGAAAGTTTCGTATCTGACGACAAAATGGAACAGTTGGCAATGCTTGTTTGTTCAAACTGGATTATAACTTTGCACAAGGGCTATTCAGATTTGACATGTGCGGTATATAAAAAAATTGGCACTCACGGCTACTTCTCTCTATCACTTGCACCCTCTACTGACATTTTGTTGTATATTTTCTTGGATTTGGTTACAAGCGAATATTATCCTGTTTCAGATCAAGTGTTCGAGCGGCTCGAAGCATTCAATCAGAAGGCTTTAACTCTTTTTAGGGAAAGATCAAGACAAACGTATGGTGACTTTGGGCTGCAACTAATTGAGGTTAGAGACAGGCTTGTGGCGCTAAGACAAAGTTTGAGTCCGCTCCGCGAGATTATGGGAAGAATCACACGAGGAGAATTTGCGTTGGTACAGGAAGTTAACCTTCATCGCTTCGGAGACCTCTACGACCGAACAATCCAGCTTGTAGAGGTTGTTGACTCTCACAGAGAAGACATGAGTAACATCAGAGACATCTTAGTCAACGTTCAAACAATAAACACAAACAACATAATCAGGGTGCTCACGATAATTTCGGCTATTTTTCTACCGTTAACTTTGATTGCTGGAATTTACGGCACGAACTTCACTTTTGGAGCTATTCCAGAAACAAACAACCCTTACGGCTTCTATATAATGCTCGGAATAATGGCTACGGTAGCATCTGGTCTCGCAGTGATTTTTAAGCTAAGAAGATGGATCTAAAACTGACAGTAAAAACTTCCAAGTAGAAAAAACCCGGCAATCTAATAAGCGCAATGAACCAATCAATGGTTAGGGAACCACGTTTGAAAGTCATGTTTATCGAGCCGCCTAAAGACATATGGTTTGTCATGGGCGAGTACCTGCCTCCGCCCTACGGCATCATCCAACTCGCTGCCTACCTGGAAAGAGAAAACAAAAACGTCCAACTGGAGATTCTAGATTGCAATGCGGAGAAAGTTGATTGGAAGAAGATGGAGGAGCGCATCGCCGCTTCAAACCCAGATGTGGTGGCTTCTGCTTCTCTGGCTACATGCAACACTTATGCTGTCGCAAAAACTCTCCAAACCGCTAAACGCATGGCACCAAAAGCCCTAACCGTAACTGGCGGACAACACTTCACCGCAACCGCCCAAGACAGCCTACAACTTTACCCCGAAATCGACGTCATCATCCGTAACGAAGGAGAACAAACTTTAACTGAATTAATTAAAGCGCAACAGCAAGGAATAGGTTTCCAAAACATTCAAGGTATTTCCTTTAGAAACGGCGGAAAAATCGAACATAACTCCTCGAGACCGTTGATTGCAAACTTGGAGGATTTGCCGTTTCCAGGATACCACCTTGTCAAAGATAACATGCCCAAATACCATTTCTCAGCCATGTCTGGCAAAAGGGCGCCGTACGCTTTCATTGAGGGAGCACGCGGCTGCAACCATCAATGCACTTTCTGCAGTCAGTGGCGTCATTGGCAAGCCTGTTGGCGGCTCAAACCAGCGAAGCGTATCGCTGATGAAATGGCTTATTGCAGTCGGGAGTTTGGAAGTGAAATGATCTGGCTGACCGACGACAACTTTGGGACTGGACAACGCCCTATGGAAATCGCTGAAGAAATCATCAGCAAAAAGTTATCGGATGTGGCATGGTTTGTTCAGGCTCGATGTGACGACATCATCCACAATAAAGACATTCTTCCACGGTTGGCTAAATCAGGGTTAAGCTGGGTGCTGCTTGGGGTAGAAAATTCGAGTCCGACCACGCTGGATTATTTCAAGAAAGGCATTACGCCTAATGACGCAAAGATGGCGGTTCGGCTCCTGCATGACAACGGTATTTTCTCTCACGCCATGGTTATCATAGGGAATCACAAAGAAACTCACCAATCGATCCTCCAACTCCGAGAGTTCGCCAACGACTTAGATCCCGACTTCATCATGTTTGGCATTCTAACGCCTTTTCCCGGCACAGAAGTTTACGCTGAGGCAGAACGCAACGGATGGATCGAAGACCGCAATTGGAACCACTACGATATGATTCACGCCATCATGCCGACCGAAACACTTTCCACTCATCAGGTGCAGGAAGAGCTCTACGGCTGCTATCGCGACTTCTATGGGTCCTGGAGCAGGCGATTCCGTGGGGTATTCTCGAGTAAACCCATGAAACGGCGCACGTACTGGCACATGTTACAATCGGGTGTAATGGGCAAAATCAAATCAATGTTCTAGGCGAAAACTTGCCGAAACCTGAATCTTCCAAGTTTTTCATATTGTTTTTGGTGGTTGCAGCAGTTTTTGGGCTGGCGCTTATCCCGCTTCTTTTGCTTTCGCCTAACCTTCAAGCAGACCAAACATCTCTTCGACGTCCACTCGTAAGCGCAGTTTACAGTGTCGTCTGCATAATGGGCGTAGTCGCGGTGTTTTATCCGGGCAAGTGCCGCATGATGTTCAAAAAACCCAACATTTCCCCCGACTCTTCGAAACCATCTTCTTCAACCATGCAGTTTAAAGGGCACCATCCAGACTGCGAATACTTCTTGGCTAATCGGATTACCATTAGGGGCTCGGTTTTTTGCGCTGCATGCAGTGGTTTGTTGATGGGGGCAATCGTCGCAATGGTGGGGGTACTTTTGTTTTCTTTAGGTTTTTTTAGTTTGGGAATTGGAAACTATGGGGTTCTGGCGGCAGGTGAAGTTTTGATGCTTGTTGGATTAGCTCAAGTAAAGATGGAAGGTTACATCAAAATGGCAATGAACGCTCTGTTTGTTGTCGGCTCATTCATTACTTTGGTTGCGGCGGATTTGGCAGGGCAGAGCCTACTGGTTGATGTGTACGTGCTCGGATTGATTGTTTTTATGTTGTGGTTTAGGATTTTGCTCTCAGAATGGAACAATAAACGAACATGTTTGGCATGTGGACGTTGCGTTTAGGGTGGTGGGTTAGGAGGGACGCCATATCGTCTGCGTCTTCCAAAAAGCGCGCCTAGCAAGATGAGCACGCCGAAGATGATTATTACAAATGGCCAGATAAATTGCCAAAAATCCACAGTTACGCCTGAAGCTTGTAAGAACAAGCCTAACCCCACAAGGACTATGATGACGCCAAATACGATGCCAACAATCATGCCGCCGTTTGGTAAGCCAAAGCATTCGTTTTCCATGCGTCGATAGTGTTCTCGGTCGCTTCCAGGGTAGCGTTGACCGACTGTGTAGAGTGGTGCGCCACAGTTAGTGCAATTGATGTTTGTGTCGGGGTTTTGGGTGCCACATTTGCTACAGTAAACCATTAGAATTCCTCAAACAACAGTAAACAGGATTTAGTTTTAAGATTTGCGGTTTAAAAGAATCCAGGATGGTTAAATACGCATATTTTAGATCTAAAAAGTTCACTTTGATCATTTCACATCTTAAAATACCGATTACAAAACCATAAGTTGTGGTGAGGCTCTCCTTTACAAAATAAGTTTAATAATTTTCCATACGTCGCAAGGCTTTGTCAAATAGCCCTCATTTACCCAAAATATCCACATACTTTTTCATAATTTGCTCAATGAACGTTAAAGCGCCGAGAGCCCGTTCTCTAGTAATATTTTGTGATTCGGCAATCAAAGAGGATATTCTAAAGAAATTTGTTTTTATAATCTATTATCGGACATATGTCCAGTTTTGAAAGCCCCTTTAATAGCAAGCGTATGAAGTAGTACGATATATCAAATGGTGGTTAAGTCATGAACGTATTTAGGAAAATAGGGCGTGGTCTTACTGTTCTTGCAATAGCTCCGTTGTCAGGGCTTGAGAAGAAAGAGCGAGACAGAAGACTTGCAGAACGAATCAAGCATTTAGAGGAAAAAAATCGATTCGCTTAGATTCAGCGTTTGCCTGAATGTTCTCTTCCAGCGTTCAAACAGTTTTCAATCGTCTTTTAAATGAATTGCGATGCTCCTCGGAAGAGAGCCTATTATTTGTTGTAGTAGGAGTACAATACACAAATTTTAAATTTGGTTTAAGCCGAGTATAATTTGGAAGTAAAGAGCAACAAGGAAAGAGTATCTTCCTAAAAAATAGAGAATTAGAAAAAGACTCCTATGAATAGCATTGAATGCTCTGCTATCAAAAGAGTTCACATATGCTTCTTTCCTTCCTCCCACTTTTTATGGTCCAAATACCAGTGCCAACATTAAGATGATTATTTTGTCAGGTTTTTGCCCAGCTAAATTTTGAAAACCGCCTTGTTTTACATTTCACTATCCAATGTTTGATTACAACAATTCGTTTGTTGAGTAAAATGCGAAAAAGTACCATAGAAAAGTACCAAGACGTAAGACATAGTTTAGCTATTGGTTAACTGAATTGCAATTAGAAATCAAAAAAATAGCTTTCCGCCACTTTTTTATATCATCAAACCATCAAAAGAGTTGGAAGAGAGAAAGTAGAGTTAACTTGGACACAAACATCTGAAAGAGAGAGAGAAATGCCTGTGCCCAAGGTAACTTCTACTTATCATAATACTTGATTCTTGACAATAAATAATGATGTGACTGCACACACACAACAACATCAAGAGTTTAATGAAAAATGTACAAAAAAGCTAAGGATGAAAAAGTATCTTGAACGATATTGAGACATAAGACCTAATTTAGCTCAAGATACTCAAGGCGAAAAAAATTAGTTAATTCCACATTTTGTCTTTAAAAATCGTGGATATTTTTTCTTAAAGACAAATCTTAAATCTGAATCATAGATTAAATAAGTGAGGACTTTGATGAGTAAAAATACAAGCACCGAGATCATAGAACACAATGGAAAACAAATCAAAGAGAAATATGGTGACCAAGTCTATCACTTACTTCATGGTTTATCATGCACTAAATTAGACAAAGAACAAGGATATTTCTTACTTACTTTAATGGATGAACTTTTAAAAGTTAAATGACCTGACAATTCTTCGGGATTATTTTTCTCTATAAAATCTTTGCTGTTTTAAAGATAATGAGAAACTATATTGCTGAATCTTCAATCACTAAATAGAGAGTCTTAATTTTTGCACAAAGTTTGATTGCCTGAATAACTGAGGAAATACCATATTCCCATAATGAAGAAGAGCGGATGAATAGGTTCAGCAACGCAAAAAATCACAGTAATTTTAATCAAAATTGCCCTCAAGAAAGAAACTATCACTGGCGGCCAATTACGATTTCTAGAAAGAAATGTGTAAGGATGCATGCTACATCCAAGCCTTTCTGGCTGTTTATAGTACGCTTAAAGCAGTGCCTAACTAGGCTGAAGAACATATTTAGAGAATACTCTAAAACTGAGTGTTTCTTTGAGCATATTTTGCTTTGCCAGTATGTGGAAGAAGATAGTTGAAGATAGCCTAAGTTTCGATGTTTTTCTTAAGTTTCTCGAGAAATGATTCCATAAACTTTTCTGTTTCCTTCCTTAGACTCAACTTATCCATTAACTTACCTAAAACAGAGTAGGGCACTTCATACTCTTCAGTATACGTTACTTTTGTTCCGTTAGCAATAGGTTCAAGTAAACCTGTTACGCCCATCTTCATTTTACTCCCTTCAACTGTCCTCATTGTCATCATCCTGTTTTCCTCAAATTCCGTTACTACTTCATCCCATTCTCCTTTTATTTTAAAGTCTGGTTTTGCAGTCCAATGAGAAATAGAGCCAACTTTAACAGGTCCCTCAGATGTCCATTTGCCCTCCATCCATTGACCCCATACATCATTCATCTTATCGCTAAGCATAAATGCAAATACCTTCTCAGGGGATGCTTGGATTTCAATACTCTTAGTTAGTTTTGTCATAAAGAATACCTAACAATCTTATTTGATTCATTTTGTTTAAAAGACTTTCCAAGTTTCCATCTACAGGGTACAGAAAAGATGAGTCCTGTCTAATTAATAAGCAGATTTAGCCCTGATAACGGAGAGGCATCTCATGCCAAGGCAAGGCATTATGGAGCAAATAGGAAGTTCTACTATCATCAACAAAGAATAGAATATGCCATAGAAAACTTGGAGAACTATCTAACATTGAACCTTGTCAAGCTATTGATATTGAATCTATTGGTCAAACTGGGTTAGAATCAGGTTCTAAATTAGGATCAGTGGTGGGGCTCCCCGGATTTGAACCGGAGTCTATAGAGCCCAAGTCTACAAGCCTAGACCAAGCTAGCCGAGAGCCCCAACTATTTTGCTGATTAAGGCTATTTTTAGATTTAATAGGTCACCATTAATTGAGTGACCCACTTGACCATCTGTTGCCTTTTCAGTTGTCAGAGAGATAGATTGTGTTTTTAATAAAGTTTTCAGAGATTCTATGCTTTGAGGATGATACTTGTAGCTGGAGTGTTACTTGTGCCCTATTTGCTCTTTGTGTTTGGTCGGTTTATGACACGCTATTCCTCTTTAACTGGAGAGTAGATTGCTAAGTCAATTTTATTGTCTAAGATTGCTAAAGAATGGTTTTTTGCAATTATCTTGATTTGTTCTATGCTATCGGTGGATAATCCTTTGAATTGTATTGTGCAACCAGTTTGCTTTGGATTGCCAGGTTCATTTTCTACTATGGAAATTGCTTGTGGCCCCAACTCTGGAATTTTAAACGCAATTTCTTTGAGAAGATCCATAGCTTGAACTCTATCTATTACTTATTCCCCATTTAGGTTTTGTTTGTCCTTCTTTGATTTTAGCAGTTTTTGATTCATGAAGTAGCTGTAGATGCCACCGTAGTAGCTTTTGTTTTCAAGGGACGTTTTGTGGTTATTCATATTTTTGATTTGCATAATTTACCTTCTATACGTACAGTGAATTCAAGTATCTTTATTGCCGTATAACACTTCTTAAGAAAACTTGTTCGCCAAATCTGCAAAGAATTCTTTACCTTTTGCCAAGTCTAATTTGCAAAATGTGAGAACTCCGCTTCCCACCATACAATTAAGTACTAACTGCTTAGTCCTCCATCAAGTGATTTTATCAAAACCTGGATGAAAAATGCACGGCTATAGATAGGATAGTCAATAGTTGACTATCTAAAATAGTGCCTTTGAAATATGTGAACTAGAATTATGAGTTGCAAGTCTGTGTTTCATTTTTTTGGCGCGAATACTTGGAGCCTAATAGCAGAAATAATAGAGTGGCATATCAGTATTGGATTTGTAGCGAGCCATAAGCATGTTAAAACTCAGTAAGAAAGCGCTTTAAAGCAACCAGTACATAGCTGTATGCAGTGACTGATTTGCCACGTGA
Source organism: Candidatus Bathyarchaeota archaeon (assembly GCA_963741295.1). Taxonomy (GTDB): domain Archaea; phylum Thermoproteota; class Bathyarchaeia; order Bathyarchaeales; family Bathycorpusculaceae; genus Bathycorpusculum. The sequence continues at coordinate 15,671 of CAVUHI010000015.1, read as the reverse complement.
ATTCATCCTTTTCTCGCGCATCGGACAAACTGACTCAAACTTTCGCAGCCTCCACGATGCAGGCAGATTAGACATCGTCCACGAATGCATTGTTAGCAGTCTGTTTCTTTCCCACGGATTGCGCAGAGATGTCACCTTACATGCCATTCTAAACGGTCCTCCAAACCCGCCTATACACATTCAAATCGATGGCAGCACCCTCTACAACGTACGAACCGACATGGACACTTGGCAAGTAATCCTCAAAAAAACCCTTGCGGGCAAATCTCATCCTGGCATAACCAAGGACAAAACAGGGTTCGAGGCACTGCTAAAAGCCAAAGCCCAAACTCACAAGATCTACGTTCTAGAAGAAGACGGCAAAGACATAGGTGAAGTCGCACTTGACGAGAACGGCGTTTTCATCCTCGGAGACCATGTTGGGTTGCCAAAAAAAGCCGAGCTCTTTGCGCAGCGGTTTGGAGAAAAAATCAGCTTGGGAAAACAGCCGTATCTGGCGGCTTCCTGCATCACAATAATTAATTACACGTTGGATAAGCAGGTTAAAGTTGGCTCTTGAAGTGTTCCCAACCGCGCGCCTCTATCGGAATCAGCTTATCCTCGGTGCGTAGCAGGATTCGTTTTTCTTCTGTAACTTTTCCAATGGGCATTAGTTTTCCGCCGACGGCTTCTACCGCCGCCGCAGCAACATCCCACTTTTCAGGCTTAACGGTTACAACCAACTCGTATTCTTCACCGCCATAAAGCGCCAACTCAGATGCGTCGAGTTCGTTTAGTTCTGCAAACCGCTTAACTTCTGGAGAAATTGGAACCTCGTCGAGTTGAAAACCGACATTACTTAAACGTCCAAGTTCATGCAAAGTCCAAGCTAAGCCGTCACTGGAATCCATCGAAGCTGAAACCACACCACAACCGCTAAGAGCCAAACCCTCCGCTAACCTCGCTTTGGGCATGAAAACTGCATCTAAGAGATTCTTAGCATTTTTGGAAGCTACACATTCACCGAGCAGCAAACGTAACCCCGCCGCTGATTTGCCGAAGAACCCGGTAACAGCCAGAACATCACCTGGTTTTGCACCGCTGCGAAGCATAATCGTCGATTTTTGTGTGATTCCGTAGAGCGAGACTGAGATAATTAAGTCGGAGGTTTCGCTTGTGTCGCCGCCGATAATGTAAGTGCCATATTCTTGCGCTCCAGCGTTCAAGCCGTCTGCGATTTCCTCGATGTTTTTTTGGGTAAAGCCGGCTGGTAACCCCAATGCAACAAGGGCAGCGGTTGGTTGGACGCCTTTGGAGGCTAAGTCGCTGATATTCATGATTAAGGCTTTTCTTGCGGCTTGAAAAAGAGTCATTTCGTCGGGCACATCTGTTTTTGCTACGAGCATATCGGTTTTGAGGATGGCAACGTGTTTTTCGTCAATGTTTACAGCAGAAACGTCGTCTCCAAAGGGTACTGGCATGTTGGGCATGGATGTTAAATGTTCTTGGATGATTTGGATTATCTTGTGCTCGCCTAAACTTTTAGCTGTTGGATTTCTATGCGGGTTCATTTGCGGTTGCCCCATTTTTATTTGGTTGTTTATTGCTTTTAAGTTTGGGGTTTGTGAAACTTTAAAAATTGGTTCCGTGTTGATAAGCGTCTGTGGCGCCTCGATAGCTCAGCCCAGTGGAGCGGCTGCCTCGTAAGCAGCAGGCCGCGGGAGCAAAGCCCGCTCGAGGCTTTTTGGTTCTATTGTCGTTGTGTTGCGCAAATCTTTGATGTGGAGCAGGCTGCAATAAGGTTTATTAAATGTTACGACATGAACTTTTTTTAAAGGCGGAGCAGAATGCATCTTTTCCATTCGCATGGATCAAGCGAAAAGCTTCAATGCCCCTACAAAGGCTGCGAAAAACGCTTCGATAAGCCCACGATGATTACAGATGACTCTGTAATTCCACGCCAAACGCATTATGCCTGCCCATTCTGCATGTCAAAACTTGACTTAGCCACTGAGAACTCCAAAGTCATCAGCGTAAGAGCAACCGAGTACCCGATGGTTTTTGATTCCCCAGCCAAATGCGCACACTTCAGTGGGTTACTAAATACACCGTCGGGAAGCACGGATGAATGTTTGATTTGCCCAAAAGTTCTGCAATGTAACAACCGCAAAAAATGAGTATTAGCCGCCGCCGACAGGTGGAAGAATAGCTAAAACATCGCAAGCTTTAAGCTGTGTTTCTAAACCATTGAGGGTTGACGTGCTGGTTCCGCTTACGAGGAACTGGAGAAAGTTTTTAGGTTTTCCAGTTTTTTCATCATAAACGTATTTGGTGAATGGGGCGCCGTATTTTTTGGATAGCGTTTTAAGAACCAAATCAACAGTGACGCTCTCACCTTCAGAAAACAACAGGATTTCTTCTCTTTTACCAACAATTTCACGTAAACTTGTGAAGAATCGAACTGTAACTTCCACTTTTATTCACCACAAAAACATTGCAGCTGGAAGAAAATAACTATTATGCAACTGATTGGTGAAACATCTTGATACAACAAAGCTTTATCCAGCAAAGAAACCGCTTTTCTATTATGAGCACAGAAAAGAAGGAACCAAAGATTCGGGGTTTTAAGCCTCCGATGAATGAAGCAAGCGACCCAAGCCACGACGAGCACATAAAGAGATTACTCCGACAAGAAAAGATTTAGTTTTTTCCAACAACTTTAAACGAACACTGAAGCAACTAAGAATTGACAGAGGGTTTAGGCATGATACTAAGTTTGTCTAATGGGATTTTCAGCAAGCTACGCTTAGATGGAAATTTCGCAGCGGTTAAACAGCTTGGTTTTGAAAACATCGAGTTTAACATGAAAGCCATCAAAAAAGAGCACGACACGGACGTTTACCGTGAACAGAAAGCGTTAGTTGCTTCAGGCTTGATCTGTTTAACCCTTCATTCAGCGGTTCTGCATGTGAAAGACCCCATCGAGGTTCACCAAGCGGTTTACTATGGCAAAATCTCCCTTGAATGCGCCCGTGCACTACGGACCTCGCTTATGACCGTGCATTCGAATATTTCAAAAAAGCTGTCTAGAGAAGTCAGAGAGAAGTGCTTAAGAGAGGTTTTTGGAGAAATCAAACCCTTCGCCAAACAGTTGGGAATAAAGCTATCTTTGGAAAATTTGTCTTACAATTCAACGGGATTTGGCAAGAACGTTGAGCAGATTGAAGAGGTCCTCGGCGTAATTGATCCAGAGGGCGAGATGGGGATAACGTTTGATTTATGCCATGCCCTTGAAACTAAAGTAATGGATAATTTGCTTGAAGCTTACGGCAAACGCGTCTGTAACGTTCACATGGCAAACAAATCTCACCAACCCTTCACGAAAGAAACTCCCGAGTTAAAGGCTTTTTTAACCAGACTTCATGATTACGGCTATGAGGGACCGATTACATTGGAACTGGAACACAAAACCTCCATGGAAGAAATCGCTAAAAGCAAAGCCTTCTTCGAAAAACTGTTAAAGAAATTTTAGAATTATTTTGGGCACATTTTTAAACCATTAAACCAAATACTATTCTAAAATACTTACCAGTGGAGAGCATAAAAAACTCAATGTCTTCTAAAGACCAAAGTGTTAACGACAGCAACGGGCAAAACAAAAGACCAGAAGCCAAAAAATCAGCTTACCTAAGGAACACTTTCCTCGTCACTGCAGGGGCAGTAAGTTTAGGACTACTATACATTTTAAGCCGCCAAAACTACCTGCTCTTCCACAGCATCGTTGAAATCTTCAGCATAGTCATCGCTTTTGCAATCTTCGCCGTCGCTTGGAATAGCAGACGAATAGTTGATAACAATTATTTCATTTTTATCGGCATAGCATTCCTATTCGTTGCTGGACTGGATGTTTTTCATACTTTAGCGTACAAGGGAATGGGTGTTTTTCCAAGTTTTGTTGGCCCCAACCTTGCAACTCAACTTTGGATCGCAACAAGGTATGTTCTTGGCTTTTCTTTTCTAATTCCGTTACTATTCACTCAGCGCAGAATTAAACCAGCTATAATCGTAGTTGGCTACGGTGTAGTTTCGGCTTTGCTTTTGGCTTCAATCTTCGTTTGGCAAAACTTCCCCGTAGCCTACAACAGCAACACTCTCAGCTTGACGGTTTTCAAGATAGGAAGCGAATACGGCATATCGATCATAATTCTCGCAGCTATCGGCATATTGATAAAAAGACGCAAAGAATTCAATGCCGACATCTACAAGCTACTATTAGCCGCCATGGCATTAGCAGTTGCCACTGAAATGGCTTTCACACTATATTCAGATGTTTACGGCATCGCAAACATGGTGGGGCACCTGCTAAACGTTGTTTCCTTCTACTTCATCTACAGAGCACTAGTCCAAACTGGACTCACTAAACCCTACGAACTCTTATTCCGCAACCTCAAACAAAACGAAACATCCCTAGCAAATCATTCAAAAGAATTAACACAAATAAACAAGAAGCTTGAAGAGGAAATTGCTGGGCGCGAAGCCACCGAATTGGCATTAAGAAAAAGCGAAGAACATCTAAAATTAAAATTGGATTCTGTGCTCTCTCCAGACGTAGAACTAGGGGAAGAAGACATAGCTAACATTATAGACGTACCAAAACTCCAAGCAACCATGAACCACCTCTACACAGTAACAAACATGGGCTTTGCACTAATAGACCTCAGAGGAAACGTACTTGTAGGCACAGGTTGGCAAGATATATGCACTAAATTCCACCGTGTCAACCCGTTAACATGCAAAAACTGCGTTGAAAGCGACCTTGAACTTACAACTGGACTACAAAACGGCGAAATCCGCCTTTATAAATGCAAAAATAACATGTGGGATGTAGCTACACCACTTTTCATCGGCGAGAAACATGTGGCTAATGTGTTCTTTGGTCAATTCTTTTTCGATGATGAAAAGGTTGACCGGACTCTATTTGCCGCTCAAGCAGAACAATACGGGTTTGACAAACAAGAATATCTTGCGGCGTTTGATAATATTCCAAGGTTTAGTAGAGTAGAAATCCAAGACCTGATGGTTTTCTATTCGAGAATGTCAGAGTGGATTTCAAAAATAAGTCACTCTAACCTCAAACTAGCTAAATCCCTCTACAACCAAGAAGAGCTGCAGGGAAAACTCGAAGAAAAAGCTGCGGAAGTCGAAGAGTACGCATCTCAAATGGAAGAGTTAGCTGAAGATAGGGCGAAAAAACTCAAAGATGCTGAGCGCATGGCTGCGATTGGTCAAACTGCCGGCATGGTTGGACATGACATACGGAACCCTTTGCAAGCGATAACCAGTGAATTATACTTAGAAAAACTGGAAATTGATACGTTGCCAAACGGCGAAGCAAAAAATAACTTGTTGGAAAGCATCCAGAGCATCGAAGAAAACCTGTTTTACATCAACAAGATTGTAGCTGACCTGCAGGATTTCGCTAGGCCCCTCAACCCGAAGAAAGAACATGTAAACGTGGAAAAAGTAATCAACGAAGCATTAGAGATGATAACGGTTCCTTCAATCGTTAAAATAACTGTTTCAATCGAAAAAGACTCTCCACAACTCACCCTTGACTCCACTTTTATCAAACGAATACTCATAAACCTCATCCAAAACGCCATACAAGCTATGCCTAACGGAGGAACCCTAACAGTTGGCGTCACAAGCCAGAAAGGACAAACCAAAATTGAAATAGAAGACTCAGGAGAAGGAATACCCGTGGAAGTGCAAGGTAAACTTTTCACGCCATTAATGACAACAAAATCGAAGGGTCAAGGCTTTGGTTTGGCAGTCGTTAAACGAATGACAGAAGCCATGGACGGCACAGTGACTTTTGAGAGTGAAAAGGGCAAAGGTACAAAATTCGTACTGCAATTTCCAACATAAAACTATTTTTTAAAGCTCACTGCAGCATAGCCGACGACGCTTGAATGGTCGCCTGTGATGTCGCCGCTGTTGTGGTAGCTTAACAGTTGGGCTTTAGCACATACGCCTACGCCGTAGGTAATTAGGGACGTTATGGGACCGTAGCCACACGCAGTTATGTTTTGAGTTTCGACGGTTTCGTAGAAGCGTTTGGCATCCATATCGGTTATGGCTTTGAGGGCAGCTTGGTCTTTTGAGGCTGCAGTTTTTGCTGGTTCATAGTGAGTCATGTCTGAAGAAGCTATAACAACTGTATTGGAAGCGTCTAAAGCTTCGGTTAAAGCACGTCCGACTTCGAGGGCTGAATCGTAATCCTGCATCAAAAAACAAATCGGCACAATCTTGAATGAGTTGCCAAAGAGAAATTGCAGAAAGGGTAGTTGAACCTCGATTGAGTGCTCATAACGGTGTGCAACGTCGTCTACATCAACAATACTGGTTTCATGCAATATTGCATCAGCGATTTTTGAATCAACTTCAATATCGCCTAGAGGGGTGCGCCAGATGCCTTCTCGCATAAGTGCTAACCCGCTGCCATAACCTGTGTGGTTAGGACCCAAAAGAACAACAGTATCGGGTTTGCCATCGATAGCTAACTCATAAAAAGAATGCGCCGCCACGGGACCAGAATAAACGTAACCTGCATGGGGGCAAATTAAACCCACGACGTTGCGTGGGTAACTATGAAAATTGACTTGGGGAAGTTTTTGTGGTCCGAGTTGATGGAGAAAACAAGAGGTTATTTGTGCTCTGAGCGCTTCGGCGTCGCCCTCATAAAATTGAGAAGCAACAATTGGACGCCGAATTGTTGGCAAACTCTTAGCCTTCTTCGTCGTCTTCGCGTGTCACTTTAGCTTCGAAGTCTTCGATGGTTACTGGTGGGTCTTTGTCTGGACCAAGTTCGCCTCGTTCGCGAAGCACCTGTCTTGCAAGTAGCCAGAATACGACTGCCAATGCGCGTCTGCCTTTGTTGTTGGTTGGGATGACTAGGTCTACGCCTGTGAATTCGTTATCGGTGCTACATAATGCGACTATTGGTATTCCAACTTTACTTGCTTCTTTGACTGCTTGAGCATCTGCTCTTGGGTCGCATACAAGGATGACTTCAGGGTCGATGCGACTTGAGTATTGTGGGTTTGAGAGTTGCCCTGGGATGAATCTCCCGATGAGTGGTGTTGCGCCTGTTAGTTTGCAGAACATTTTGACTGGTTCATGAGCGTAGAGTCTTGTGGCTGCAACTGCTACGCGTGCTGGTTCGTAGCGTGAGAGGAATTTTCCTGTAACTCTTATGCGGTCATCTGTTTTTTTAACGTCTAAAACGAATAAGCCGTCTGGGCGTACGCGGTAGATGAATGGTTCCATGTCGAGGGTTTTCATTCGGGTGCCGATGTGGATACCTGCGGACAGTAGAGTGTCTCGGGGTAGTAGAAGGGTTTCTTCTGGAGCTTGAGCTGTTGAAGTTTCTTCTTCAGCTTCTTCCTCTTCGGCGTCTGTGCTAACTTCTTCAGTTGCTTCTTCTATGGGGACCTCTACTTCTTCAGGTTCCTCTTGTTGGTCGTCAACTGGTAGATTTTCTTTTCCTACATCTTCAGACATACTGTTTCATCTTCTCTTAACGTATTTTTAAATCAGCCATTTTGGCTCTGTCACCAAGGAAATGTTCAATGCGAATGAGCTCGTTTAGTTTGGCTATGCGGGCGCCCTCAACTACACCTGTTTTGATGATGGGGCACTTGTATGCTACTGCCAAATGAGCTATATGCCAATCACATGTATCGCCGCTGCGATGAGAGACAACGGTATCATAACCGTGCCTTTGCGCTACCTCGATTGTATCAGCTGCATCGGTTAAGGTGCCTATCTGGTTAACTTTTATGATGATAGCATTTCCCGCGTTAATCTTAATTCCATTATTTAACCTTTCAGTATTAGTTGTGAACAAATCGTCTCCGCAAATCAGGCAATTCTTGGCTTTGCGAGTTAACTCTGCGAAACTGTCAAAGTCGTCTTCATTGAAAGGATCTTCAACATAAGCCAAGTGGTACTTTTCGATTAACTCCAGCATAAACTCCAGCTGTTCGGCGGTATCCAGTTTTTTGCCCAAGTTCTCGTAAACATATTTTTCTTCTTTAGTCTTCCAGAACGATGAGGCAGCAACGTCAAGGCCAAAGCCGCATTCGAAATCCAATTCATTTCCAACTTCTTCACAGGCCTTCGCAATAACTTCAAAGGCGTCAACGGTGTCGATATTGGCTATCCATGCACCCTCGTCACTTTTGCCACCGTTAAAAGTGCTACTTTTCTTCTTAAGCGAGTCGCCAATTTTTTTGTGGATCAACGTGTTGGCGGTTTGGGCTTCAAGAAAACTTTCTGCTCCATGAGGCAACGCAAGGTATTCTTGGATGTCTGGTGCTTTGCCACGGGCGTGTGCTCCGCCGCTTATGCAGTTACCCAATGGATAAGGCATAGTGGTTGCGGCGTTTCCTCCTAGAAACTGGAATAATAGTAAACTGTGACTGTTTGCGGCGGCTTCGGCGTTGGCAAGAGAAATTGCGAATGCAGTGTTTCCGCCGATGTTCTTAAAATCAGTGGTTCCATCGATTTCATGTAGAGTATTGTCGATTTCTTCTTGAAAATCAGCATTTAACCCTGCCAATTCAGGGGCAATTAAATCATCGACTTTTTTGATGGCTGCCTCAACGCCGCCCGGGGGATAATAGACCACTTCAGCTTTTCCGCGACTTTTGCCAGCTGGAGCAGCGCTTCTTCCGAACCCGGAAGCAGTGATTACATCGACCTCTATGGTTTCTTCTCCACGATTGTTGAAAACTTTTCTAGCAATGAGGTCTTCAATGATGGATGACACGGGGTAATTAAACCTCAAGTCGCTATAATTTTGTTGCGCACTTATTTTAGGTTTCGGAAAACAAAACTAATCGTTCAAGTGGTCGGATTCGTGCCTAAATTGAGTCCCAGCGGTTCATGGCTTGCTGCCTTTTCAGCACTCAATAACCCATAGATACAGTTAGCGTTTTATCTCATAAAGTTTGGCACTATCAACTTTGCAAAAAAAATGTTTTTATTTAGTTTCCGTTTATAACTAACATTCAGGTGCTAAACATGGGTAAAGGCTCAGGCTATGGAAAAGTAATCTTATTCGGCGAACACTTCGTCGTCCACGGTGTCCCCGGTATCGTATCAGCCATCGATTCTACAACCGATGCAGAAGTCAAAAAAGCAACAAAAGGAATCAACGTTCGCGACGAACGAAAAACCGCAAAAGGCTACAGCGAAGAAAAACGACTTCAACAACTAGAGTCAATCCAGAACATGCTCAAAGCCATGGGCATCGACCCTAAAATCGCATTGGACATTTGGGTTGGCGGCACCCTGCCAGGTTTCAGCGGACTTGGCGCTTCAGCAGCTAGCAGCGTCGCCATCGCACGTGCCATCGCTCAAGAACTAAACATGAAGGTTGCCGAAGAGAAGATTAATCAAGTTGCATACGAAGCCGAGAAAGCCTATGCAGGTAACCCTTCAGGCATAGATAACAACGCAGCTACCTACGGCGGTTTGATGTGGTTTAAAAAGAACATGGCAGGCGGCCAAGACATGATTGATCATTTAAGCATCGAAGCACCTGTTGAAATCGTCATCGGCAGCACTGGCAAAGTCGCCAACACCAAAGCCATGGTAGAAGGTGTCGAAGAACGCAAACGCAAAAACCCCCAAAAATACAACGCTGCCTTCAAACGAGCCGAAGAACTTGCCTACGAAGGCAGAGCAGCATTAGAATTCTATAACCTAAAAAAAGTCGGCGAACTCATGAACGAAAACCACCATCTGCTCCAAGAAATCGAAGTCTCAAGTAAAGAACTAGACTACTAGTTGAAGTAGCCCGAAAGCAAGGAGCTTTTGGCGCTAAACTAACAGGCGGCGGAGGTGGAGGATGCATGTTTGCGTTGACACCGGGCAAAGAGTTGCAGGGCAAAGTTGCATCTGCCTTCAAGACGGCTGGCTACGAGTTCTTAGCTACCAAAATCGGCGTTGTAGCCCAGCATTAAAAAAGAGGCGGATAAATCGCCCTACATTTTTCTTTTATGATATTAGACTTTTTTGACTTCATGTGGACTCTGTTTTTCCATGGTATTTCGGAATTACTTAAGAAAGACCTATAAGCCCGTCACACCACATATTAGAATATTAGAATATGTGGTAGTTTACGGTTGAAACCGAGACCAAAAAGAACATCAAATCAGCTTTCCACAAACGTTTCAAAACTGTTTCACGACTGTTTCAGCCAACTATCATATCATTCGAATACCATAATATCAGTAAAGGTGAAATGAAATGAAAAACTGGAAAATATTAACAATAATTAGTGTTGCAGCGATAGTAGCTGCATTGTTAGCTTCAACCGCATTTGCCGCAGCCATGATGGGCGGCGGCGGTTACGGGGGCTATGGAGGAATGATGGGCGGAGGCTACGGAACCGGCTACGGATACAACAGCCCACCATACACAACAGGTACACCTAACGCTCCAGCATCATCAACTCAATACTATCAGCCAGTTTACCCGATGATGTTCGGAGGAGGCATGATGGGCAGATTAGGCAACGGCCAAGGCTTTGGAGGAATGATGGGCAGCTACGGATACACAGCACCCTACTCCAATACTGGAACACCCCTAACTATCTCTAACGCAGTAACAATAGCCCAAAACTATGTGTCATCAATTGGAAACCCTAACTTAATCGTTAAACAAGTTGAAGAATACTCAGCCAACTTCTACGTCCAAGTCAACGAGAAAAGCGGCAACGGAGCCTTTGGACTCTTAATCAACAAGTACACAGGCAGCATCTATCCTGAGATGGGTCCTAACATGATGTGGAACACCAAATATGGCATGATGCGAGGCGGAATCTTGGGCGGAATCTTTGGAACCCCAACCACAACCATGACAGTAACAGCTGCACAAGCAACAACTGACGCCCAACAATACCTAACCACCTACCTAGCCAGGCACAACCACAGGCGACGTTACAACCTTCTACGGCTACTACACTATCGAAGTCCTTAACGGCGGAATAACCTACGGCATGTTAAGCGTTAACGGCTTCACCGGACAAGTCTGGGTCCACACCTGGCATGGAACATTCGTCCAAGAACAGCAAGTAAGCTAAGAAAACCACTCCCTTTCTTTTTTGTATTTCCAATTTAGAATAATGAAAACCTAAAGAGATGAGGACCATGTTAGAATATTCAAATAAGCAGGCAACTGAAATGTCGAAACCACAATTTGACATGTCAATATACGAGCTACAAGCAGAAATTTCGAAGACCCTAGCTCACCTCTGAAGCATTGCAATTATCCATTACCTAAAAGATGGCGAAAAACAGTAAACGACCTTACCCAAACACTTGGCGCTAGCCAATCTAACATCTCTCAGCATTTAGCAATAATGAGGCAAAGACAAATCGTTAAAACAAGAAAAGACGGCTCAACAGTCTACTATCGAGTTGCCAGCCCAAAAATCAGCCAAGCTTGCGACATGGTCCGAGAAGTACTCATAGAACAGCTAAACCAAAGACAAGAAATAGCAAAAACGTTTTCGCCATAAGAGGAATTAAAAATGTGCCCATTTGGTTTTGGATGTGGTTGTGGCGGAGGATCCAACAATGACAAGAGAGAAGGCACCCGAGAGGTAATCATGATTCCTTGCAAATACTGCGGAGCCCTCTTTCAACAAACAGCGACATTTTGCCCCAATTGTGGAGCGAAGAGAACTGTTTAAAACCAAAAGAAAATAACTTGTAATTTGGATAGTGCCATTTTGTCTAGACTTTAAAATATCCCCCATGTGGGTGGTTTTTTTTCAAGAAAAATGTTTCTTGAAATGGCCTAAAAAACGAATTCAAAATTGGAGTTTGTAGCTGTAATTATGTAGTGACGTCTCTTGAAATATCGAGCTATAGGTAAAAATCAATTAGTGTTTTAGATAGGGCATAATAAGGATGATATTATGAGAAAATTGGCTGTTTTAACTTTTATAACGCTCGACGGCGTCATTCAGGCTCCTGGAGGACCAAAGGAAGATCCTAGTGGCGATTTCAAGTATGGTGGATGGTCGGTTGGTTACTGGGATGATTTTCTAGGCAAGGTTATGGAGATGCAAATGGCAAACCCGTTTGATCTGCTTCTTGGCCGCAAGCCCTACGAGATATTCGAGGCTTACTGGCCAAATTCAGAAGAGCCTGGAGCCGACAAACTTAATGCAACTAAAAAATATGTTGTCTCAACAACCCTTGGAAAACTTTCTTGGAATAATTCCATCCTAGTCACCGGTGACGTTGCCGAAGAAATTAAGAAACTCAAGAATCAGGATGGTCCCGAGATACAGGTTCATGGCAGTTCCAACCTTATCCAAACGCTACTAAAAAATGATCTTGTTGATGAGTTACGTTTGAAGATATTTCCAGTTACGATTGGCGCAGGTAAACGCCTTTTCGGAGATGGCACCATACCAGCCTCATTCAGACTTCTCGAAAGTAAAACTTCAACTACAGGCATAATAGTTGGCACATATGTTAGGGATGGAGCGATTAAAAAGGGATCATTTTAGCGGGGGCTTATTCTGCGGGACCTATTTTTCCCTATTACCGTTGATAGAATTTTTGATCTGATAGTTGTTCTTGATATGAAAAACTCGCTCAAAAAAGTCAAAAAATGCTTAAATATTCTTTATTCCTACCCTTTTTTGGTGTAAGAATGAGTAACAAAACACTTTTTGAAGTACCCCAAAATGATGCTAATAGAGTTTGTAAGGAAATTGCGGTCGAATTTTTTAATTTAATAGCTTCGGGAAGACCGAAACCTACTGCCCTTTTTTTCGCCTGAATGTAAGACGCACAATCCATATACCGTTGGTGGATCAAGGAATTAATTGACGCAATGATAGCGGTGCAAAAACAAGGACCTCAAGGAATTATAAAAGGGTCAACGGCTGATTTTAAACTCATTATTAGGCAGGTTCTTGCTGAAGGTGACCTGGTTGCAGTGCATACTCAAGTATCAGGCTCCAATTCAAGTGGAGGAGGCTTAAGGCAAGTTCATCTTTTCCGATTCAGTGGAGACAAGATTGTGGAATACTGGGATATCACACAAATGGTACCTGAGAACGTACCTAACGCAGTGGAGCTTATTCTTAAAGGAGTTTATTCGACCATAACGTTATCTTGGTAAGGAGAAAATGAGAGAAAAATAAAGTGAACAAAGTACTCTCGAGAGACGAAAAGCAATCGCCTATGACAAACAAGGTCAAGGACCAACGGTTATACTTGTCGATGGTGCCCTCAGTTTTCGATCCTTCGGACCTATGCCCGCATTAGCTAAATTGCTCTCGACAAATTTCACCGTAGTTGACTACGATCGACGGGGTCGGGGCGAAAGCGGTGACACTTAACACTTTGCGGTTGAACGTGAAATCGAGGATATCGAGGCTTTGATGGAGGAAGTTGGAGGCTCGGCCTATTTGTATGGGATTTCTTCTGGGGCATGTTTGGCGATTGAAGCAGCAATCAAACTCGGCGACAAAGTCAAGAAGTTAGCACTCTATGAACCACCATACAAATCGGGAGAGAACGCCCTCGAAGAATGGATAGAATACAACCAACGACTTAAGGAGTTCTTGGCGGAGAATCGTAGAGGAGATGCAGTGGCGCTCTTTATGAGTTTTGTCGGTACACCTGCCGATCAGATTGAGGGCATGCGCAAAGCACCAATGTGGCCAATGCTTGAGTCTGTCGCGCCAACTCTATTGTATGACGCTGTAGCGATGGGTGCAGACCGCAAGGTACCCATTGAAAGGATATCACACATAACCGCTTCAACACTTGTCATTCACGGCGGTGCCGGTGTTCCTTTTATGAAACAAACAGCATTACCCTTAGCAAAGCAATCCCCAACGCAAAGTTCCGCACAGTCGAAGGTCAAACGCATGCAGTAGCATCTGAAGTAATTGCTCCCGTATTGGCGGAATTTTTCAGGGGATAGTGCATACGTTCGGTTCCTTTTTTCTCGGTCCACAACTAGTCAAATATCATATCATTATTCTGTAACGAAATGTGAGCCAATAAAGATATATTGACTACGAAACCATCTCAAGTATAGGAGAATTTTTGAAATGACTACCGATGAAAACAAAGCCATCGTCTGCAGATTCATCAAAGAAGTGTTGGGCGGCGGCAATACCGACCTTATCGACGAATTGCTTGCACTAGAAACTTATATGAATCCGAGTATGGGCGTCAACAATCGCATTGGTTTCAAGGCTGTGATTTCCGGTTTGAAGGCTTCTGCGCCGACTCGCGATTTTGAAATCGAGGATTTAGTAGCTGAAGGCGATTCAGTCGTATTTCGAGGCAACATGAACGTAACCCTCGCCAATGGGAAAAAGGTCTCTGCCCGAGTTATCACATATTACCGTCTCGTTAACGGGAAGATAGTGGAAGATGAACCAATAAGTACCCCGCCTCTGACCGAATTATTAGCCGGCATGATGCCGCCAAAGTCAGACGCTTAAGCTAAATCTTCATAGGTTAGGCGTCTTCGCGTGCTTTTATGATGTGAAATGGTGCTGGATTACAATCAACTTCCGAATTCAATTCATCACTATTCTAGTAGAGCATCTAATGGCTGCACTGTAAGGCATTTTTACTGGTAAATTGGTGCTAGTATCCCCGCACCATTGATATTTCGGAAATGACCAATGAGATTCGTTTAACATTTCCTTGAATTTTATCAAGTTAATTTTGTGGGTTTGTGGCTCTTGATGAAGGTTCCCTCGTCGAGTTCTTCGAACGCTTTGTCCAATTCTTCTTCGGTGTTCATCACAATTGGCCCTCTCCACGCTACTGGCTCGTTTAATGGTTCACCTGCGACAAAAAGAAATCGAGCACCGTTTAGAGTTGAAATTTTAACTGAATCTCCTCGACTGAAAACGGCACATTGTCCGCTTTCAATTTTCTGATCATGAACTTCGACAGATCCATTTATGATATAACTAAAAACGGTAAGATTTTTGTGCGTCAAGTGCTGAAATTCTTTTCCAACAGCTAATTCAACATCAAAATATTCTGTTTCAGTGGAAAGGTCTCGAACGGGTCCTTCAATTTCCTCTATTTTACCCGCTATAACTTTAATCGTTTGACCATCTTTCTTGATCGTAGGTATTTGGTCTTTTGTTATCCCTCGATATTTTGGGTCAGTCATCTTCTTTTTAGCTGGCAGATTCACCCAAAGCTGAAATCCCTGCATTAAGCCATCGTATTTTTGGGGCATTTCTTGATGGATAAAACCCGCCGCGACTTAGCAGTCATCCACTGCACATCTCCAGATTTGATTGCGCCTTTATTGCCCATGCTATCGCCATGTTCAACCCAGCCCGTCCACATGTAAGTGACTGTTTCCATTCCTCTGTGAGGATGCCAAAGGAAACCCCTTGATGTAATCTTTAGGGTTCTCTGAACCAAAATGGTCTAAGAGCAGAAACGGATCAAGCGTGGAATGATGATCATTGCCCAGAACGCGTGCTCAATTTCACTCCTGCCCCTTCAAGAGTTAGTCTTCTTTGCAAAATCTTTTGACTTTTCTTTCCAACAAAAACCGCTCCCATAAAACACTACTGCTAAGCAGTAAATAACGATTCTCAAAAATACTAGAAA
>CAVUHI010000014.1:0-60349 GCA_963741295.1 Candidatus Bathyarchaeota archaeon | reverse complement strand
ACCGGGCGGGATTTGAACCCGCGGCTTCCGTGTTGCGAACGCGGCGATCATACCGAGCTGATCTACCGGCCCTTTTTCTGAAAAAACACGGTGAATAGGGCATTTAGAGGTTTCGGTGGATATGGTGCTAGATTGTTTGGGCATATTTGGCTTCTAATATTTATTCACTAAGGGACAAGGTCATGATTGACACTTATCAAGCTCAATCGTATGTTGAAAAAAGCAATTATTCACTTTTGACCACCTATTTCTTGGGTGTTATCGTTATTTGGTATAGGTTTGGCCAGTCTTTGCCGGTTACGAATAGCCTGTTTGTTTGGGAATCGTATGCTATGCCGTTTAAGACGTTGTCTGGAATGTTCGACGGGTTGTTGGTTTGGTACAACCCTGATAAATCTATCCAGCCCTTTACTTGCCCAGTTTGTGGGTTGATTATGGCGATTTTCTGCTGCATCCAAATGTTAGCGTAAACATCCCCGTTCACGTATTCCAGCTCGTTGATGTCTGCCACAGAAGTGTTTCCATCGTGAACGCTCACTTGGCCAATCTGCTGGAATGTTGTTGGGTCAAGGAAGTAGAGGTTTGAGGTGCCATCACTCATGATTAATCGGTTGCCATCGTAAGTTAACCCCCAACCCTCCGTGGAATAACTAAATTGCCAATCAAACTAAGCGTTGTTTTGTCGTAGATGAAGCCGATGTGGTTTTGCCATGTTAATTGAATCAGTGTTTCATTAACAATTGTTAATCCTTCGCCGAAATATTCAGTTGGCAAATTGACTTTCTGCAGTACGTTGCCGCTTTTAAGGTCTACACGACGCAGAGAACTGGATTCTCCTGTGCTTTCGTACAGATAGCCGTTATCGAAAACTAAGCCTTCTGTGAAGGCGTTGGTGTCGTGCGGATAAGTTTTGATTATTTTGTATGTGTAGAGTGTTGGACTATTTGACGGAGTTTGCGTTGGCGTTGGTATTGGTGTTGAATTAGGCGATTGCGTAGGTGAAGCGTTGGTAAGCTGTTTGGGTTGGGGTTGGTGATTGAGTTGGAGATGAACCGTTAAATGAAGCTAATCCTGACAGAGAAATCGCTAAAGCGCCGACAACCAACACTGCTAAAACAAAAACGGCGACTGCGACATACTGCTTTTTCATGTTGAAACATCAATGCAACATCAACTTTATATGCTGAACGCATAAACTCTGCAAAAGCGTCTTAAGCGAAACACTTAAGTGCAGAGAAATCTAAGTTGTGTCTCAGACTATAAAATAGGTGAAATCAATTGGCTGTTGAAGGTTTTTTCGAAAACAAAAAGGAACCTGTAGAAGCAAAAGTCGGCGACTTAACCCCACAATCAAAAGCGGTTAACGTTACGGCCAAAGTAGTATCCAAAACAGAAGTACGTGAAATTCCAATGGGCAGAGATGGCTCTGCACACAAGGTATCTGACGCACTCATTGGCGACGAAACTGGCGTAGTGTATCTAACCCTATGGGATGATAACATAGAGAAAGTCAACGAAGC
Source organism: Candidatus Bathyarchaeota archaeon (assembly GCA_963741295.1). Taxonomy (GTDB): domain Archaea; phylum Thermoproteota; class Bathyarchaeia; order Bathyarchaeales; family Bathycorpusculaceae; genus Bathycorpusculum. Next base: position 58,829 of record CAVUHI010000014.1, on the reverse strand, counting down.
AGACACAGTACGCATAGAAAATGGGTATGTAACACTCTTCAAAGGAAACATACGCCTAAACATCGGTAAATATGGCAAACTTGAACCAGCAAAAGAGCCACTCGCAGTAGAAGTTAACACAGAAAACAACGTTTCAAGCAAAACATACGAGCAAGAACGCAGACCATTTAGAGGCGGCAGGACGAGGATTCGGCGGCGGCGGCAGGATACGGTGGAGGACGAGACAGACGCGGCGGCGGAGGATACGGCGGTGGTGGCGGCGGTTACGGTGGCGATCGACGCGGTGGCGGAGATCGACGCGGTGGCGGCGGCAGCGGCGGTTACAGACCAAGATACTAAATCTTCCAACCTTTAAGTTAGAAGAAATTTTTTCTTTTTTTGATTTTTTATTTTTAGAATCTAGATCTATTTGTTTTTGTTAATTGAATTAAGGTAAAGTTTGGTTCCAGTAGAAAACCTTGCTATAATCTTTCAGAATGGGACCAATTACTTGTGGCTCATTGTAGAGAATATCAAAACGTGCCCCATAGTTGCTTACTAAAGTGTTGTTGACGTCGTTGAAGATTTTTGCTGAGAGAGTGTCAGATGAGAATCGCCCCCATATATGGTCATCTGGGTTACGGAATCCAAACCCGTAATCTGCAGGCACAACGTAAGCAACTTGGGCTTTGTTTGAACCAAAACTGCTAGGGTTGCTATGCAGGGTTTCCCAGAATTTCTGCAGTGCCTCAAAATGCTCGGGCTCTAAGATGCCGTAATTATTTATGTTTGGGTTGCCGTAGCTGAAGACAAAAGCGTATTTGGCACCGGCACTATAAGCCAACGCTAAATCGCTGTACAATGCATCTCCTGATTCGAGATAGTGTGGTGGCTGGTTGTATTTCCAGTTAATTATTACTCCCCAGTCTTTGTGGAATGCATTGGCGGCTCCTCTGTCGAGGGCTATGATGCGTTGTCTACTTTCGTTGCCCACAAATTCAGCAAAAACCGCAGTGTAGTTTCCTTTGTAATCAAACCAGTTGAGGGCATAATCAGCCGTGAATATGCTGGGGGTATAAGGGTGATAGAGGTTTATCATGGCTGAAAGGTTGGCGACATAGGCTTGGGCGGTTTGGCTGTAAGTTGCGGTGTCATTGATGATTTGGGAAGGTCCGTTATCAAGTTGATTTCCACCAGGTTCATCAATCTTGTAGATGCCTAGAAATTGGCTGCCGTACTTCTGTTGAGCATCCAGCATCCAGTTTGCGATGTTAAAGCCGTTTGAGTAATTGTACATGTTGAAGCCTGTGAAAAGCACGATAAAATTTAATCCTGAACTGTAAATGTAGTCGCAGGATTCATACAAAGCTGTTCTGTTAAAAGTTAATTCAACTGAGCCGATGACGAAAAGGTTCGTATAATCCTTCACCTTATCTACCAGCGCCTTAACTTCGCTGACTTGGTTGCCGTAAGCGAACTCTACGCCCAAATAGAATTGTCTGGGTGAGGTTTGGCTGCTGAACCAGTTGAGTGCCAAAAAAAGCGACAGCACAATTACTGCAATAAGTAGGATAGCGGTTAGGATGGCGAGTTTGCGATTCAAGTTTGCTCTACCAATGGTAGAAGTGATTGGTTGAAAAAGTATTTAACTTTTGAATAAGCCAGGCTACTCTTTGGAAAAATTAGAGTGAATTGAAAAGGGTGATGTTTTATCTTTTGTATAGCCCTATCAATTCGCCCTTAGCAAGAATATGGTTTTCCATTGCTTTTTCAAGTTCTCGTTTGGTGGTTTTGGCGCCTAACTTTAGTTCTGTGTCGAGGGCATAAACCTTGAAGAAATACCTGTGCGTACCAGACGGCGGACAAGGACCCATAAACCCTTTTTGCCGTGCACCATTCAAGCCCTCAGTTCCCGGAACTGAGTGCTCAGCTATTTTGGTTGTGGATGGTGGGATGTCCCAGACGACCCAGTGGTCAAATGTTCCGTGTGGCGCGTCAGGGTCATCAACAATTAGTGCAAGACTCTTGGATTCTTTTGGGACACCTTCGATAGTTAGCGGAGGATTAATTTGTTCTCCATCGCAACTATATTTTTTGGGAATTTGATTGTTAGGCTGAAAAGCGGGGCTTTTAACTGTTAGTTCTTTCATAAAAATTCCAATGAAAACTATGTTTTATCTGTTAGATAAAGTTGCTGAATAACTTCGTGTTATAACAGGTATTCGTAGTCATTGGTTGAGTCCAATTGGTTCTTCGGTCCACTTAGGTTTCTGCTTTCCTAAGAAGTTCTCTCGCGCTGCCCAGGTTGATTTTGTAGAAAATCAATGTGATCACAGATGCGATGACGCCGCTGATTACTAATGCAATGGTGAGTTCGAATAGGCCCATCGGTGGAAGGGACAAATATGAAGATGCAAACATCGAAATAATAAATGGCGCTAGTGGAGCCAGTATTGCTACTCCTGTAAGAGTACAAGCAACGAAACTTGCGAGCGCCCACTCTTGACGAATCATCCTTGCTCTTCGAGTTACAGAGAAATCTGCTCCTCTAAAACCAAAATGCAATCCGATTGAGCCCAAGGCGAAAACCAAGAACAAACTCTCCAAGAAACCCACAATTGTCATGCTGATTGACGGATGGAAAAAGACTACGCCTATAGTTCCAGTTATAATCAGGACAATTATTGAAAAGATTGTTAAGAATGTGAATTTGCTTTTAACCAAGCTTTTGGGTGAGATAGGTGAGGCATAAATACGCCAAACCGCTTGACCTTCTTCTCCAATTAGCGTATTTCCCAATGTCATAGCTATGATGCCTGCGGGAAAGAGGAAAATCATTGCTTCAAAAAACAAATTAATCCCTGAAGGTGCCCCCTGATTTGAGACGTTTATCGAGTTAAAGATGGGTACGATTATGAATACGATGGGTATGATGAATATTCCAATTAGTTCTCGTGCGTCTAGTGAATGCTCGAATGTCTTTGCGAATTATAGCTGCTTCCACTGTAGAGAAACCGAGTTTTCCAAGTAACCCAGCCTTTGGCGCATAGATGCCACTTGTTTGAACTTTAATTGCTGGCGGCTCATAGAGTCCAAAGCGTTGATTTAGCAAGACAGCAAGGTAGTATAGAACTGCAATAAACAGTGCTGATGCGCCGATAAACACGGCACCCAGCAAGAATGAACTGTTGAGTATTAGGTAGTAGAGTGTTATGCCGAGCCAAACATAGGGAATAAACCAGATGGAACTTTGGAATTTGGCAATGCTTTGAATAAAGGTTATGGAACCCGAGCCCGTGAAGATGGCGAAGTAGATTAGATATAGAATTAAGAAAAATATCAATGAGCCGACTAATCTGACCCAGATGGCTGCTCGACCGCTTGATTTGTAGATTGCTCCGGTAAAGCGAATTTGTATAATTCTGAGGATTTCTGTTGTTGCGCTTCCTATGAAAGCGGCGCCAAACAACGCCACAGTTGTTATTAGTGCTGCAATGATTAAACCGTTGAAAACTGAAAAAACCACGAGTCCAAAAGCGAATCCTGTTGCGAGTGCAATGGGAAGCCCAAACAAGTTAGATAGGATAGATGCTAAGGTGTGTTCTTGCCATGTAACTGGTAGCCAGTACATGACTTGTGAGCTTTTTTTGATGCCTGCAAGTTGAATTTGTTGGAACATCGTGAAAACCAAGCTGAGAAGTAGTATTAGAGTTGGCATTGAGACGAAAAAGCCCAATGCAGAATCTTTTAAAGGCGGTAATCCGCCGGAAATTGATGTTGGATCTGCGTAAATTATAGTTGTGATGTAGTTTGCCAGTAAACCGCCTATTATGCCAAGGATTGCGGCAAGCCAGTAAGGCCAAAACGCAAGAATTCCGTGTTCGCGATATCGAGTGGCTTTTACGCCTCTAATCAACCTGCCTGATTTACGTTCCACTCGCAAAAGGAAGAGGACGTTCTTCCAGTTCATCGGAGCAGTTCCTCAACGACAGCTTTCAAATCGTCTGTTCCAGTTAACTTGAGGAATATATCTTCTAAGCCTGAGCTAGGCAAGCTTGCTCTCTGTCTTAACTCGTTCATGTTGCCCAAAGCCAAAATGTTGCCTTGGTACATGATGGCGATGCGGTCGCACACTGCCTCAGCGATTTCAAGAACGTGTGTCGACAGAATGGTTGTTACGCCCTGCATTTTTAGTTCATGCAGGAAGTTTTTGACGATTCTTGCGCTTCTAGGGTCCAAAGCGTTTAGGGGTTCGTCGAGGATTAAGAGTTTGGGTTTGTGGAGAAACGCTGAGATTAAACTGATTTTCTTTTTCATGCCGTCTGAGTAGCTGTTTATCATGTCGCCTTCTCTTCCCTCAAGTTGAAGCGCTTTGAGGTACTCAGTTATACGCTGCTGCTTCTCAGCGGCTGGCATACCGTAAATGTCTCCGATGAAGTCGAGGTATTCAATCCCAGTTAAAAACTCGTATATTTCAGGCGACTCAGGAACGTAACCGACTTGTTGCTTAACTGCAACGGGGTCTTTTAGCACATCAAGTCCCAAAACACTAATTGAACCAGCAGTGGGTTGAACTAGACCCAGCAGCATTTTGAGTGTGGTAGATTTTCCGGAACCGTTGGGTCCCAACAAAGCGAAGATTTCGCCTGTGTTCAGGGTTAGGTTCATGTTGTTTACGGCTACTATTTCGTTGTAGCGTTTTGTTACGTTGTGAAGTTCAACTGCGTACGGACTGCTCATCTGGTTGCTCCCCTGCTTGCAAATAGAAAACATCGGTATTTAAGGCTAATGCGCTTTTTAGTAGTCTCTCAATTGTTGATTAAATAAAAAATTGCATAAAAGAAAAGAAAAAAAATGTTCTTGAAGTTTATTTGAAGTTCAGTTCAAAACTTATTGGAACTGCTTCTCCCCAAGACTGGCGGATTGGGCAAATCTTTTGTGCCATTCCGTAGACTGTTGTGGCTTTTTTGCGTTCGCGTTCATTGTCGTTTTCTAAGCCAACGTTCATGTTGAAGTGGACATTTGTGAAAATCAGTTTTTCCATGCCTTCCACGTTCATTTTTACGTTCGCAATGGTTTCTAAGCTTTTTAGTCCTAGCTGGCTATTCTTTGCAATTAAAAGAAACAATGTGTTTATGCATGAAGCTAAGGCGGCAGCGAAGATGTCTTCGGGAACACAGTAGCCTTCTTTTCCTCCAAACGATGGTGGTGGACTGACGGTTACGAGTTTATTGCCTTTGATTGATAATTCACATTCTGTTGAGCCTTTCCATGTGGCAGTTCCTTCAAAAATCATTTCTGGCATTAAAAATCTCCACAATTGTATAGCAGGGGTGCAAATTTAATGTTTTGGAAACTCTTTCAAGATGCTATGTTAGCCAAGGCGCCGCCTTCATAGCATAACTTAAGTTAATTTTTGTCAAATAATCCTTAAATCCACGTTATCTTTCATTGCTAAAGAGAAATTCAATGCCAGCCATAATTGAAACTCGCCAACTAACAAAATCTTATGGTCAACTAAAAGCAGTGGATGAATTAACAATAACAGTTGAATCCAAAGAAGTGTTTGGGCTACTGGGTCCAAACGGCGCAGGCAAAACAACCGCCATATCAATGCTCTGCACAATTCTTCCGCCAACATCTGGCTCTGCTACAGTTAACGGCTTTGACATCGTTCGGGAAGCCAACAAAGTCCGAAAATCCATAGGCATAGTCTTCCAAGACCCAAGCATAGATGACCGCTTAACAGGGCGAGAAAACCTCTTCATGCACGCTAACCTCTACGGTGTTCCAGCATCAGAGCAGAAAGAACGTATAAACCGAATCTTAAAACTGGTGGAGCTAGAGGATAGAGCGAATGATTTGCTTCGAACCTACTCAGGTGGCATGCGTCGTAGGCTGGAGCTTGGTCGAGGCTTAATCCATTACCCTAAAGTTTTGTTTTTGGATGAGCCGACGGTGGGTTTGGATCCGCAAACCAGGGATCATATCTGGAAATACATTAAGGAACTCAAAGAAACCCATGACATCACGGTGGTTTTAACTACTCATTATATGGATGAAGCCGACAGGCTCTCCGATCGAATAGGCATTATTGACCATGGAAAAATGGTTATTTTGGATACGCCTTCCAAACTCAAGGATACGCTTGAAGGCGACGTTATTGTTGTTAGGGCAAATGACCTCGATGCCTTATCGGGGCTTGCGTCTAAATGGTTAGGGTTTACCAAGGCAACGATTGTTGATGGCGCCTTAGAAATAACGGTTCGCAACGGAAGAGCAGTTATGCCCCGCATAATGGAGCTAGCCACTCAAAATAACATCTATGTGGAATCAATTCTTCTGCGTGAACCTAACCTCGAAGACGTCTTCCTACATTATACTGGAAGAAACATTCGCGAAGACACAAGTAAAGAACTACATGGAGCATCTGCTGCTCGCAGGAGAGCAATAAGATGAGTGAAATCCGCGGATTTTACACGCTATGGCTTAGGGAAATTAAGCGGTTCTACCGCGACCGAACCAGACTTATAACCAGTTTCATTCAACCCTTGTTGTGGTTGGTAATCTTTGCTGCTGCCTTTGCCACGCGGTTCGTACTTCCAGCAAACTTGAATTATCAACAAGTCATTTTGCCAGGCATAATTGGGCAAACTCTGCTTTTCACGGCCATGTTCATGGGCATAAACGTTATCTGGGATAAAGAATTCGGCTTCATGAAAGAAATCCTTGTCTCCCCTGTTTCCCGATTCACGATTTTTCTTGGAAAAATGGTGGGTGACAGCACAGACGCTTTTCTGCAAGGCATAATTGTCTTCGTCATCGGGTTAGCGATTGGAATTCCAATAAACCCCATTACTCTTCTGTATGCATTACCCGTAATGTTACTTGTAACGTTTGGTTTGGTCAGCATTGGATTAGTGATTGCAAGTTTTATGGGAAATCTTGAAGGTTTCGGCGCCATACAGACATTCGTGAATTTGCCCCTGTTCTTTTTGAGTGGTTCATTGTTTCCCCTTAAAGGTGGTAGCCTTCCTAGCTGGTTAGTCGACATTGCGGCATGGAACCCATTAACATACGGTGTGGACGCGTTGAGGAATGTTACGTTGGGTTCAGCTTGGACGCCTCTTCAGATTCAACCTTTATGGGTTGACCTCGGAGTCGTTGCACTATTTGATGGTGCCATGATTGTTGTTGGTACGTGGGCGTTTACCAGAATGAAATAAACTGCTCAAAAATTCAAATTTTGGGTTGGATTAATTGAAAAGGAAGTTTATTTGTTGGTCATTTCGTTGATTTGCTGCTCCATCGCATGACCACGACAGAAAACAATAGCTTTATTCACGCCTGGAACCGACTTCGCCGCATCCCTTAAATCAGCTGAAAGCTTGAAGGCAATTGGGCAGAATGGACTTGTCGGAACAAATTCAACGGTAACTTCGCCCGGCGCAGTTTCTTTTACGCTTTGGATCATCTGCATTTCTTCGAAGCTCTGACCGGTTTCGGGATCCTGCACTTTTCCAACTTCTACACGTACTTTATCTTCAAGTTCAGTCATAAATTAAACCTCAATTTGCTCAAAGAATATGAAGCTGAAATGCCATATAAACTGATTGATAAGCTAAAGTGCCGTTGGTGCCTAATTTGACGTTTGATGAATCCTGCATATTCTGTAAAATCGTCCGTAAACAAGCGCCATCAAGCGTAGTTTATGAAGATGACACAATCATAGTTTTCTTGGACATTCGACCCTTAAACATGGGGCACACGCTTGTAATCCCGAAAGTGCACTACGTTGACATCTTTGACATCCCTGAAAAAGAGTTAAGCCAAATGTACAAAGTCGCTAAGCAGGTATCGTTTGCTGTCAAAAAAGCCACCAATGCTGATGGCATAAGCATAATTCAGCAGAATGGCAAAGCTGCAGGACAGGACATATTTCACATACATGTTCACGTGGTCCCAAGGTTTGAGGGGCAAAAACTTCCGCCTTTCAGCGAGCTAAAAGAAGTTGAAAGAGTTAAACTGGATGCTCTGGCAAGGAAGATAAAACAACAACTGTAAATTGGATTAAAAAATGTGGAGCCTGAGTAATTATCAGGTTATTTTACATTGGTTTTTCCATGGTAACCATCTTTGGCATCAACACTTTATCTATGGCGTGGCAAACTCCGTTGTCCACAACTTGGTCTGCTTTAATGATGTTTGCGTCATTAACCTTTATGTTCCTATGCAGATGCCAGCTTTTAGCGTCAATTCTAAGTTCTCCGCCATTAAGCGCCTGCAAATACTCATGCTCTTTCAAGTCTGCAGCCATCATTTTTCCTTCCACAACGTGGAAAGTCAAAACATCTTTCAATTTCACTGGGTCACTCATTAGCATGTCCATGTCTGCTTTAGGTATTTTGTTGAATGCTTCATCTGTGGGCGCAAAAACCGTGAATGGACCTGGACCCTTCAATGTGTCAATTAAGCCTGCTGCTTTTACTGCTTCTGCAAGTTTATTCATACCTGATGCCATTGCGGCGTCAACAATATCCGGCAAAAATTTCACCTCCACCTATGTTAAATCTTTTCTAAAAACTCTACCAATACAATGGCAAGGATTGACTATAAACCTTACTAATCTATGGATTAGGGTTTTGTCGATTCATCTAAGTAGAGTAGGTTTGAAAAGTTTTAATAGCGATACTTCATACTTGTGAGCTTGATGGCGCTTGGTTGATTCCGTTTCAGTGGCACTTATTGTAAGTGCATTAATAATCTTGATTGGGTTCTCAGCCAATCACCTTTTCAATAAAACTGGTTTCCCTGACATGCTTATCCTAATATTTCTTGGTGCCATTTTCGGTCCTATTTTAGGGATATTTGATCCAGCATCAGTTAAGACTTTTGCTCCTTACATCGCCGCGTTAGCTTTATCCTACATCATATTCGATGGCGGAATGGGCTTAAACATAAAACAAGTCCTTTACAACAGTCCAAAAGCAGTATTGCTTGCGATTTTGGGTTTTATTTTCAGCCTTTTAGGTGTTGCAGCATTTATGGTGTACGCGTTCAACATGTCTTGGTTGTACGGCTTACTTTTTGGAGCCATATTTGGCGGAAGCAGCTCAGTCATCGTGGTTTCATTAGCGTCTAAAATAAAAATCGGCGAAAAAGGCGCAACCATACTCATACTTGAATCTGCAATCACCGACATCTTCAGTATCGTAATTGCCATAGCTATAATCGATATCTTAATCACTGGAAACGCAAATATAATGTCAATAGGCATTGGCATCGCAGGCAAATTCCTTATAGGATTAGGGGTTGGCATTGCTTTGGGTTTTGCTTGGTTATTTGCCTTAAAAAAAGTCTCTTCCCTGCCCTTTACTTACATGTTAACATTAGGCATAGTGCTTTTAGGATATGCTATAACCGAAGTTTTAGGAGGAAGCGGGGTACTTTGCGTGTTGCTTTTCGGCTTGATCTTGGGAAATGAACGCGACCTCCTCAAATTTTTTAGACAAAATATCGATACAACCAATGATGGAGGCCGAATCCTGTTATCGGTAACTAAAGGCTTAAAGCGTTTTGAGGCCGAAGTGGCATTTCTAATCAGTACTTTCTTTTTTGTCTTCTTAGGCATCATTGCGTCAGTTTCTAGTTTAACTGTCTTATTGTCAGGTATTGTACTTTCAGTGATTATGCTTGTGACGCGCTATGGTGCAGTATGGTTAACCACCCTTCAGAGTTCGCTACGTAAAGAGCGAAAAATAATGACTGTAATTTTGACTAGAGGGTTAGCGACTGCGGTGTTGGCAACTTTGCCCGCGCAACTCGGGCTTTCTTACTCAGATATTTTCGTGGATATTGCAATAGTTGTGATTGTGACAACTGCCATCATGGCTACAATCGGCTCAATGTTAATTTCTCGAAAGGCCTAATGTTCATTCAAGGTAAGCATGAAAATGTTTGGGTGCATTTAATTTTTAAAACTCAAGAAGAAACGGTTTGGGAAATTCGTAGACTGGTGAATTCGGCTGGTCTGGTGACGGACACACCGATAAGTATGTTGATTCGTCCATTGTCAATGTCGTTTTGGTTCATCGTGGTTTGGTCACAATGTACAAAAAAGGCTTCTTGCTTGGAAGTACCCATCAACCAACCGTTCCTCCATGTTTGAGTTAGAAAATTCTCTGTTTGCGTTTTTAATTTAGTCCATGTTGCCAAATTGTTTGGTTCAAAAGTTACCCATGCGGTGCCTTTTTTGATAGATTGCTCAAGATAAATCATTAATCTGCGGATATTCACGTATTTCCATAATGAGTCACTGGATAGGGTTCTTGCACTCCACAAAAGTATTCCTCTGCCCGGAAAGTTGCAGATACAATTTATGCCTTGCAGGTTGAGGCTGTCTTGCTGATATGATTCTATTGGTAACTCCAAGTCAATTGCGCCCCTAACCAGTTGATTCGCTGGAGCCTTATTGACTCCCTTTTCAATATCTGTTTGAGCGTAAATTCCTGCGACGTGACCACCTGGGGGAACCAAACTCAATGGGCCTGTATTTGCTTCTCTAACGTAAATCCATGGATAATACAATGCGGCAAACGAAGAATCGCCTGGTTTGGTTACGTTGGATGGGTCTTGTCCCTTGATTGAATCTAAAATAGCAAATCTGTACCTTAAACGCTCGCAATGATTGATCAAAGCACCTGTTAATCCTGGTGTGGCTTGGGCGTTTGGCGCGTAAACAATTGAAACTTCCTCAACCTTTTCCAGTAGAGCAAGAGCTGCAGCGTAATCCGAATTGGTTACCTTACAAACGTAACATTGTCGTCCACCGTTTAGAAAAAAGCCTTCAACAGTATAGGGCATGAATTTATCTGATCCAAAATAACTGCCGAAAATCTGTTGATATTGCGTCCAACTTGTTATTAACGTGGGTGTGTTTGCTCCAATTTGGGTTTCTCCCAAAAAAGCCGCCGTACTTGTGCTAACGCCCTCGATTGACTGAGGCTGAAAATTTATTTCTTGAACGTAAACTCCAGGCTTTCTTATAGTAAAGCGACTCATGGCTAATTTTAAGTGGTCGGCAGTTTTTGAGGATATTGGTTCTCATATTGATTGTCCTCTTTGACGATTTCTCCTTGATCTGATTCTGCTAAAAATAAAACAGATTATTTTGTTTTTTCTTTAAGATAACGGGGTTTAGTATTTTGGACTATCAATTAAGATGATTGCTAAGTCGATTTTTGAAACGCTGCCTTGTTTTTTGTGCAGTTCGCTTGCTAAACTGCTTTGTTTGCTTTCTCAAAATGTTTAATTAGCATGTTGATTTGTTGATTTTCGGGTTTGGGAACGGATCTAATTTTGATTGTTGTTGCAACTGGTATCTGCAGAATTTGGTTGCAGCAGCAGCAACAGCAACAACTTCTCAGGGTTTTTCGCTACCAGAAAAAGCCATGATTTTCTTAATTAAAAGGTTTAATCAAAATGCCTAAAATTTTTTTAGGTTGGAGGTCTTTTTTGTGCATATTGGTATCGGCGTGGTTTGCCTATGCGTGTTAGTATATTGTCTTTGACTAAGTCTACGAGTGCGTGGGCGACTGCGGTGCGGTCGTAATGGAAGCCTTTGCGTGCGAGTTCGGTGTGGACGTCGTCTAAGCCTCTTGGTTCAGAGAACCAGTTTTCTTCCCAGAGTTTGTGGATGACGCCTCGGCAGGTTTCGGCTCTGGGTAGGGATGCTGGTCGCTCGTTGGTTTGTGTGATGTTTAGGTTTTTTGAGTGTTCGGTGACGGTTGTGAGGATTTGGTTGACTGCGGTTTGGATTTGGTCGGGTTGTGCGTCTATTTCGAACTCAATTTCGCCTATTTTCATCTTTACGTGTATTGGTGGGTTTTGCGGTTTTTCTGTCAAGTTCTCACTTGTTGTATATTGAATTGTGCAAGATGCACATGCACAATACTTAAATATTTCACCAATAAAGATATTGAATATTGGTGAATCACTTGATTGAACAATATACAACCACTAACAAATATAACTTTCCACAACCAACCATCGACTCAATCCTCCCCCAACGGTTCTTTGAACAAAGCATCAACACGCTCAGACAAGTTCGATGTACTACTACGCAACTTGGCCTGCAAATCCAACAATTCAGCCCAACCGAACAATATCCCCACAACATACAACTAAAACCAACCCCAATCCCCCTAAAACCCAACCACCAAGAAACAATAGTTGCCGCCATCGACACTTCGACCATAAAAATCGGCGAAACCACCACAGGCATAATAGTTGCAATCCGGGGAGCAACCACATGGAAACAAAACGGCGGCTACAAATACACGCGGTTGGGACCATTTATCTTCCATATTACCGAAGATAACAAAAACCAACTCTATAACACGCTCGAGCGCGCTTATTTCAGTACGACTTACGGAACTTGTCACCAAGCATCTCCAAATATCCTGCAGATGCCAACACGCCTCGCCAGTCTACTGGAGCGTTGGCTGCAAACCATGGTTGCCAAAACCGTACAGAATGGCGTCTTACTCTTTGATGGCTCACTCACAGCAGGTACCCCTGAAACCCCAACCCAACGCCTCAGAGAAATCTTAAGCTATGCAAGGCGAAATCAGACCACTGTTTTGGCTTTTTCGAAAGCAACCACTTTGAGAGCCAATGGATTGCTCATAACTGAGCAACTGCCAAATCGTGACCCGCCTTACTTGTTAGAAACAACGGGGGTGCATTCTAGGTCACCTATGATGCTTCTAGGCGATGTTTACGTGGCACGATTAAACAAAGCAAATTTAGCATTTAGATTAGATGTTGATAGGGATCTATCAATTGAGCAACGAATGGATGCTATCCAAAAACTGTTGGGCAACGACCTCTACACCCAAAGCTACCCCGAAACCCTCAGACTCTCACACATCCTCAGCACATTCACCGCAAACGAAGTCTACGCAATCAAACACTTCATCACCCGTAAACACGGCATTCAAATCGTCAACCGACCCGACATGCACAAAGTCCTCTTCGGCTCCTACGGATTCAAGGGAGAAAATTAATCATGAAACTCTACAAAAAAGAAGGCAATATTCTGGAAGTTATTAGCTTTCCCACAGAGAGCGCCGAAAAAGGGGATTATCTGCTTGTAGAGGATGCCGATGCGGCGAAGGCGTTGATTGTGCAGGTTATTGATGTGCAGTTTGCGGCTGTTCCTGGCGTTCTGGAGGAGTTATTGCGGACATTGCCAGACGGCGGCGAACCCTTGCAGGGCGAAGACATCGACCCAATGGAAATTGCACCGCATATCACTTACATTCAAGACGCCAGTCTTCTGATTTGCAAAATACGTGCTACTTTGGAGAATGAAATGCTTAGCCCCAGTAGCAGTTGGCTGCCCAGCCGTTCCCAATCCACCATCAAAAAACTCTCCATACCCATGCTCCTTAAACTCGCCAAAGTAGATGGCAAGTTGCCCATAACTTTGGGCGGAACTAAAGACTCCTCACTTCTCACAATCGACGCTTCATCCATAGACGGTACCCTAAACATTATTACAGGCAAGAAGGGCTGCGGCAAATCACACCTCAGCAAACTTCTTATGGTCAACCTCGTCGGTTACAAAGCAACCCTAGTCATTTTTGACTTAAACGGCGAGTACAGCAGTCTCGGCCTGACTAACGATGGCAAACGAAACATGTATTATGACAAAATCCATACCCTAACGCCATCACAGAACTTCAAGGTGGCGCTTGAGCAGTTGCCTCTAAACACAGTTATGGGAATTTTAGTTAATGCATTACATTTGCCGGGAACCTCAGCACGCGAATTTAGGCGACTTTGGAAAATGCTCAAGGAGCAAGGCAAGTTAAACATGCAGAATTTGGGTGAGGCAATTCGCGACCTGAACTGTAACCAGCATGTGCGAGATGCATTGGCATCGCGTTTTCATTCATTTGCCAACTCAGGGTTCTTCACTGATTGTTTGGGTGAATCAACTTTGCTTGATGAGAGCATTTTGAAATCTAAAGACAGCGGCGGCGCAATCATTGTCAACCTCAAGAATACTTCAAACATTGACCGCCAAATCGTAGTTGAATACGTCTTGGGTAAACTGGTCGATTCCCTCTCAAACTGGAAACTCAAAGCCGTCTTCCTCTTCGCCGAAGAAGCCCACCTATACCTACGAGAAACCTACTGGGACGACATTGTAACCCGCATGCGCCACTACGGCATCTTCACCACCTTCATAACCAACCAGCCCGACACCATCCAAGAAACCATCTACCGCCAAGCAGACAACATTTTCCTCTTCAACTTCACCAACGAACACGACCTCGACGTCGTTTCAAGGGCAGCTCGTGTGGATGCTGAGACGGTTCGGTCAATTGCCCGCGACTTGCCACCCCACCATTGCCTCACATTGGGCAAAGTGGTCAGGGATTTTCCCATAGTTGCAAGAGTAAGAGCTTTAGACATAAAAACGCTGGGAGAAACACGCCTATTTTTCAATAATTAAAGCTCTCTCCTTAGTCCGTAAAACGCTCTGAGGGAACGCTTATAAAAAACAGGAACAATAAGCCCTATGATGTTCTAAATGGTTTTTAAAAAGAATCTGCTGAACATTTTTGTAGTCATCGTTATCATCATCGCATCTATTTCTATACTGTTGGCGACTCATGTTATCTCAATCAATGGGATGCGGTTTGTCTTTTCATTAGTTAATATCCGTATCTCAACTGTGATAACCGGCATTGTTTGTTTTGGACTTGTTCTCTTTCTACAAGGAAGAATTCTCTGGAAACCTCTTTACTACGCCATTTTGACGGTGATTTTTTTCTTAAGTTTGTACGAGATTGTTTGGTATTATTTGGCAGCGTCATCTTTCGGTTACGAATTGAGGATTTTTCAGTTTGCTGCACTTGGCGGTTGGGTTTTGCTTGGGGTAAGAGAGGTATATCCAAGGAAGCCACCGAAAGTTTCATTGATGCTATACGTTTTTTTCATAGCTACTATGTTAGTGTGGGTTGCAACGGGTTTTGAGGTGAATAGCTTCGGTGACTCCAAATTCTCAATTGCAGGAGAGATTTTTAACGAGGCAAGTAAAGCAGCGTTAGCTTTGGGTTACGCATTTCATATTGGAACAAAAAAGAGTTAAAAAGAATTTAGTTTCTGTAATATTTCCCTGTTTTTGCGAAAGAATACTCGAAAAGAAGCGGTCAAATTGTAATCTTCCACTTCGTCGAACCGTACAAAACGTAACTCCTCGGCATCGCTTGCCGCTTGGATGGTTCCTGCTTTAACGTGGACGAGGTAGTCGATGATAACGTAGTGATATTTTACTTTGCTCTGTTCATCCAAATCTACGTTATCCACCACGTCGATTAGTTGGGGGTTTTCGACATCGAGAAGCGTTTCTTCTTTAGTTTCGCGGATGACTGCTGCTTCGAGAATTTCTCCGAGTTCCACCAATCCACCCGGTATTGTCCATTTTCCTTTGCTGGGTTCATTGCCCCGTTTTATCAGTGCGATTTTCCCGTCTTGAATTATGACTGAGCCGATGCCTACGACGGGTTGATCTGGGTACAAGCGTCTTACCATGGAGAAACCTGAGGATACGATATGTTGGTCTTGCTTAAAACTGATGTGGGTTAACAAAAAAATAAAAAAAGAAAAGTTGGGGTGTAGAGC
The DNA here is from genome assembly GCA_963741295.1 of Candidatus Bathyarchaeota archaeon. Lineage (GTDB taxonomy): Archaea > Thermoproteota > Bathyarchaeia > Bathyarchaeales > Bathycorpusculaceae > Bathycorpusculum. The sequence goes on along the minus strand of CAVUHI010000014.1, from coordinate 43,154 downwards.
GCCTATTCGTATCGGAGGGCTTCCACTGGCTTGAGTTTGGATGCGCGCCAAGCGGGGTATAGGGCGAAGATTACGCTGACTCCGACACCGAAGGCTAAGGCACCTACCAGAACCGCTGGGGTCAATAGTGGTGTTATTCTGAATCCTCCGCCGTTTCCGAACACTCCCGAACCTAAGACTTGAGCGGTAACGTTTGCTAAGATCCATCCAAGTATTATGCCTACTACAGCGCCGATTAAGCCGATTATCACTGATTCGCCAAGGAAAATGGTTAAGACGGTTCTGCTTTTCATGCCTAAAGCTTTGAGGATGCCGATTTCTCGTGTGCGCTCAATCAGTGACACTATCATGATGTTCATTATGCCGATGCCTGCAACTATAGAGAGATCGCTGCGATGCCGCCGAGGAACAATTGCAATAGGCTGAAGATGCTTGTGAGAAGGCTTAGAACAGCTGTTGAGGATATGACAGATACTTGGTTGCTGAAGTGGTCAGTTATGGCTTTAGTAACAGTTGTTATGGTGGCGTTATCGCTATTTTTTAACGTGACTATTATCATGTCGGTTTGGTTGGTTCCAAAAAAGCTCTCAGCCTTATTCAGCGGTATATAAACTCCTGTATCTGATGGTCCACCGATGCCGAACCCGCCTATTCTTGGGAGTACGCCTGTAACGTCAGCCGTGTAGGTTTCGTTCACAGGGGGCAAAACTGTTGCGTTAGTCCAAGTTAGGTTAATAGTGTCCCCTGCGCCGAAGAAAATTGTGCCGTTTTGTCCCGGCTGATTTACTCTTGTGCCTACCACAGCCTGGTTGTCTGATGGATTGGTGGGTATTGTTCCACTTGCTGCTTTGAAAGTTGTCGTGTAAACTTGCGAATATTCATTGAAGTCGACACCATAGATTGTTGCTGTGCGGTTAAGATTGCTCGTTTGCACATAGCCTGTGCGGCTTATGATGGCAATTGAACTTACTATGTCTGGCGATAATGCGTTTATTTCGCTTGTGTAGTTAACGTATAATTTGAACCCTGAGTTGTCTGTGGTTCCCCCTCCTCCAAAGCCTCCTCCGCCGCCTCCACCACCAAAACCGCCGCCACCTTGTCCGCCTCCACCGCCCCCTGCAGCTCCAGCAAAAACACCTCCACTGCCAGGTGTCACGATTAAGGTGTTGGCTGATAAGCCCTGATTAAGCTGACCAGTTATGGTGGCTTGCAAACCCTGAGTAATCGACAGCAATGCTACTATGGCAGCGATGCCTATGACAACTCCCAAAGTGGTTAAAGCGGCTCTAAGTTTGCGAAGTTTGATTGCGCTAAATGAGTAACCAAAAATATCTATAGTCTTCATTGTTGGTTCACCAATTGATTTGAAATTAGCCCATCAAGCATCTGCACAGTTCTTTTTGCTTCATGCGCCAGTCTCTGGTCATGAGTGACCATGATAATGCTAACGTTGTTTTCAACGTTAAGTTTCTCGATTAAAGCTAAAACTTCACTTGCAGTCTTAGAATCTACGTTGCCTGTGGGCTCATCAAGCAGCAGGAACTTGGGATTGTTTGCGAGTGCACGTGCAATTGCTACTCGTTGCTGTTGGCCGCCGCTAAGTTCCGCTGGTTTGTGGTTGATACGGTCTTTTAGGCCGACAGTCTCGAGAAGTTCTATAGCGTGTTGTTTTCTTTGAGCTTTAGTCATGTTAGCTATCGACATCGATAGCTCCACATTATCTTTAGCTGTCAATCTTGGAATCAGGTTAAAGAATTGGAAAACAAACCCGATTTTTAGTCTTAGTTCTGCGAGTTGGTTATCGTTTAGTTTGGCGATGTCTACGCCATCGATTAGCAGTGTTCCTGAAGTTGGTTTGTCCAGGGCGCCTATCAGATTCAGCATGGTTGATTTGCCGCTTCCTGACGGTCCAAGAATGGAGACGAAGTCTCCTGATTCAACTTTGAGGTTTACCCCTCTAAGTGCTTCTACTGGTACTTTTCCAAGCATGTAAGTTTTTGTGACGTTGATTGCTTCAACGACTGGAATTGTTTTTGACATTTTTTTCGCTTCTTTTTGAAATGTTTGATTTATCATGGAATTAGGACCTTCTTATAAAGAATAGCTAGATCACAAAAAAGGAAAGAGAGTATTTTTTTCCATTACTCGTTGAGATATCTATAGAAGAGAAAAATACAGACAGCGAAAAAAAAGAACGGGTTAACCATCAAACTTGGAAACTATGTTATAACGGTTCCAACGTTTTCGCCATTAATCGCTGACAACATATTCTCGGGGACAAACCCATTCACAACGATAATCTTCAACGGTTTTCGCATCAAAACCTTGATAGCTTCAGGGTCAATAATCTGGTGAATTCCAGCTTTGTGCTCATTATGTTCGAAGACTTTGGTTAAATCCCCTAGCACCATCTTGTCAAGTTTTACTGCGTCAGGGTATTTTCTTGGGTCTTTATCGTAGACTCCATTTTGATCTGTTCCCTTAACCAGCAACTCAGCATCAACACGCTCCGCAACTAAAGCTGCAACCGTGTCGGTGGTGATTCCAGGCTTCAACCCGCCCATAACAACAACCTTCCCTTCCGCAAGGCACATCGCTGCGTCATCGAGTGTTATGGCGACTTTGCTGCAAGCGACGTTGCCGAGTTTTTTGAGAAACAACTGAGCAAACAACCGCGAACAGGAAATTGCAATCTCGTCCTGCCCGTTCATGTCCAATCCCAGGTTTTTGGCTATGCCTATGAATTCGCGTGCTAAAGCCCCGCCTCCCAAAACTACAGCAACTTCGTGTCCTTGCTGTTTTATGGCTTTGATTATATCAGCGTACTTGCTCATTAGGTCCGTGTTGATTGGGTTTGCAACGACTGAACCGCCGATTCGTACAACGATTCGCATGATTTCAACTCTTATTGCTAACAATACTCTTTAAAGTTAAAAATCTTTATAACGACTCTTCAGGTGACTTTTCCCATATCCTCTCTTTCAACTCTTTTTTTCTGAAGTGTTTTGCCTTTGCTCATTTCTCTGTATTGGTTTGGAGGCTGTTTTTTGAGGGGCATCTATGAGCTTGTAGTTTAGTTTGGCGTTGACTGAGCGTGAGAAGCAAATTTTGCGCTTAAAAAAAGGCAAATTGTCGGATTATGAGATTGCCCGAAAGCTCAAAGTTGATGCTGGAAACGTTACTCGATCAAGGTTAACTGCCTTGCGCAAGATCGAGCGAGCTCAAGCAGATTTAGACTTTGCTCTCCGGGTTGGCGTGAAGATTAAAATTTAATCCAACTCTTCTCCTACGCTTCGAAAAGAACACCGCCAGTCCTAATCCGACAATGGCTACCGACGCTATTGCAAGTAAAACTGGTATACTCTGCGTGACACCACTCCATATATCTTCACTTGCTGCTCCTTGGTAGGGCGACAATAGGTTGGTGTCGGCGATATCAACTGGAGCCAAAAGTGGATGCTGGTCTATGTTGTTTTCGTTTATGTAGTATGGTGTATTGCCAACACCTGTATTGTCTACCTCAGTAGCATTCGGATACCTTGGTGTGTAGTCGCTCCAATAATTGCCATCCAAAGTGTTGTTCCAATTGTTGGCTTCCCCAGCAACAAATGCTTTGCGTGGAGGTGTGTACTTTCCGTTTATACTGCTGCCATTATCCGTTTGAATCCAGAAACCCGTAATGCATACTTGCAGTTTATCGGTGACGTTATTGCCTATGAAGTTGTTATGGTGTATGTCGTTGTTTTTCGGGTTGTTCTCTAGCTTCATGCCCCAATCAAGATTACCCGTTATGTTGTTTAAGACAATGGTGGCCGAGTTGCTGGAGTAAATGTGTATGCCGATGCCGTTTTTTGAGATGACGTTTTGACTCACAAGGGTCGTAGAAGAGGAGCCGTTTAGGTATGAAAAAGACATGTATAGTCCAGCTACTGAATTTGAGGTTAACAAATTTTGGCTAATAGTGTTGTTATTGCAAGATTCCATGTGCACGCCTTCTATATTATCGATTATTTGATTATTTGTTATGCGATTTTCACCTGAAGATTTCAAGGAAACGCCATAATGGAGGGAACTCACTATTTTATTCTCTTCAATGACGTTACCCTTGGATCGCTGTAAAGAGATGCCACTTTTGGATAGAGAATTTTCCCTGATTGTTGAACCAGTCGTGTTGTAGAGCTGTACTTCGCCGCCAAAACGGGTAATGTTCAAGCCTTGAACAGTGATGTTTTTACAGTTTTTAAGAACAACCCATCCAGCATCAGAGGGCACAGTCTTGTCTTGCTCATTAATCCAGTAGTAAACGGGTTTATTGTTAACCATATTAGAAGTGTCGACTTCGTTGAGGCTGCCTTCGTCAGGCGGCATACAGTACTCGTTGTCGATAAACCTGTTGCCTCTAAAGACTATACCAACCGCTCCAGAGACGCAGTAGGTGTTGGCTATGAAACTGTTGTCTGTTATATTGCTTCCCTGTAGATGATCTGAAAACGATATTGCGTTTTTATTCCCCCTGAATATGTTATCGGTGATTGCAATGGTTCTTCCATCATAGTCACCGTAGTGTCGCCAGGTGAGTTTTATGCCGTATTCAAAGCCCTCTATTCCTAAATTTGTTATGGTTATGCCGTTTCTTCCTTGAATGAATATTCCTATTTGACCGCTTTTTCCATGGAGGGTGTGTCCTGTTCCGTTGAGGATTATACCGTCTCGGAGAATAGTTACGCTTTCAGAAATATCGCTTGTCAGCATGTAGTTTCTGTCGTCAGCTTGAATTATCCTGTCCGTCCCGTCCACGGTGCCATTGCCGTAAATTGTTATGCCTGGAGGAGCTTTTTCGCCAAACAACGCGTCAAACATCATGGGGTTTCCCGATACCACAGGAGAAAACTCCACAAGAATTATGGTCGAAGATAGTAGTATTAAGGCAACGATTACTAGTATTCCTCTGCGAATCATCCCCAATACCGCCACTATAAAAGTGGGTTCTCTTGTTTAAAAAGCGTTGTCGTCAAGCTTCCTTGACTAACCTCCCAAAAATAGTCAATGGTTCTGGACTAGCAAAAGTTGAGGGCTGGGATTCTCGGCGTCCAATCTTTCTTTTCGTTTCTTCAGTAAGCCAGTATACTCGATTCCGACTATACCTATATGGTATTTTACTATGTATATGCGAAATCGTGTCTATGCTGAATAGAGCGTTTCTTCCGTGCCCCTGCGGTACGTTGAAGTAGTTGGTTGGTTGGTTTGGATTAAAATTTAATGCACACACACGATTTTTTACGCTTCGTAGGTTAGGTTTTTTCAGCGGCTAAAGGTTTACGAAGCGGTAATGAACATTTTTCTTATGTTAGTAATTTTTTTGCTTATTTGTTGGCTTCCCTTTTCCTTCTATTAAAGTAAATCACCGAAATTGAAGCAACAGCCACTATTGCAAATACAACCACTAACAGTGTAACAGTCAGAAGATTAGGTTCTGTGAAGGGTTGTGCAGTTGGTGAACCTACGTAGAATTGAGAAGTTGCTGACCAAGATGAATTGTAAACAATTTGTTCATGAGGAGTGCCAACATTCACATCTACCCCCCAGTAGACTATTATTCTGTGGGTTCCATCAGTTAAATTGCTTATGTATGCTTGTCCACTAAACCTAGTGTCTGTTGCTATGGATGTCTTATCTGTTGGGCCTTCGATTTCTGTGAATCTGTGGGCTGAGGTTGCCATATTCTCATTGTCAATTGTGTAAAAGAATGCCCTGTTCCAATCTTCTGTTTGATTGCTGGATAACACAAAATCACGACTTCCTTCTGCTGTAAAACTTACAAGAAGTGGTAGAGTTTGTTCTGTTCCATTTCCTGGAGAGTGGATAGTTACTGTCATTTGGGGGTTCATCCAAGCTGGGGGAAGAGGATTAGCATTTACTTCTGCAAAAACTTGTATGCTTATTATCAGCAGTAAGATTGTTGTTAGGATGATTGTTACCAACAATTTCTTTGCCATTTTAATTACCTATTATGCTATGAGAATAATTTTGCTTAATAGCTTTTTGTCAAACTTTATTGTCTGGGATTTGTCATGGTTTCTTGACTGACGAGGGATAGCAGGAAACACCCAACTGTGGGAAAAAGGTCATTGATGTTAAGAAGAGGGCTGTTTTGTTTCTTTTTCTCTTAGGAGTAATATTAAGAAACACACATTTACAACCAAAGAAAACAAAAAGGCATAGAACGGTAGGTTTGAGATTGGTACAGTATCTATAATTGGAGCTGGTGAAGAACTTGCAGGTTGATAAGCTCTTATGCCAATTGCCGAAATATCAATTTGTTGAACAATGAATCCTTTTAAGTTAAGGAGCATTAACTGATTGGACAGAAACAGAAAAAAGCCCATTATCGCATTGAAAATAATGACAATTGCAGCAAATCTTTTTGCCATTTTTGTACCCATCACCATTTGTTTTGACCTTGCTTAAAAGATTTTAGAACAATCTTCGATGTTGTAGGGTACACTCAGCCGGAGGAAATGGTCTCATCTTATTCCAATTTTGAAAGACCCTCGTGTTTTTTCCATGTGTCTGATCTTTTTATCCTCTGTACACTCGAGTGCACCACAGGGAACCTTTGTATTTTATTTATTTGTGGCTGGCTGGGTTTGGGTGCTGTCGTGTTTGCGACAATAAGCCATTTGTGCAGAGGTTTAAGGTTGTTTATTGGCAATTTACCTATTGTCTAAGAAGGATTGTGTCTGACTGGTTCGTTATGCTGTGGGTTTGACTGAGAGGGAAAAGACAATTCTGCGGCTCAGTAAGCGTGGTTTGTCTGATTATCGTATAAGCCGAGAAATCAAAAAAGATCCTCCCGACGTTATGCGTTCTCACATGAACGCCTTAAGAAAGATTTCTCAAGCGGAGGCTGAATTGGAGTTTGCAAGGAAAATAGGGTTAAATACTCAAATCGAAAGAAAAAAGAAGTAGTTTTGTTGGCGTGTTAGGCTAATGAGCAATTAGTGCTTAGCATTTGGATTGTTTTTTCATTACTCGGAGACTTGGAGGCTTTTGGATTGGTAAGGGGCATCCTTGGTCAACGGAAGAAATGCAGAAACTAATCGACTGGTACAAGTCAGGGACCGTTAACTTTAGAGTGCTATCTTTTAGTTTTGACGGCAAATATAGCGAGAACGCTATCTACCTAAAACTTCTTGATCTGGGCTTATTGAAAGAAGAAGAAGATGCCAAGCACCACTCTTCTTCTTCTACTCTAACATCTAAGCTCACGCTGCCTAAGGAGTTGCCAAGGGCCCATTTGGCAAAAACTGATTAACTTGGACTTGTTGAAAGAACAACAACAACAAAAAAATCAGTGTTGTTGTTCTTCTCCCAAACTGAGTTGCCATTGTCGAGGAAAAGACCTTTGAGCGAAAAAGCTGCACAAAAAATAAGTTTTGGCTTCTATGCGAAGCTAACACATTTTTCGGTTGATTACTCCTTGCAAAAGTCCAGAAGTACGCTGTGCATTTAATGATTTTAAAGAGTATCAGCCTTGGGTTTTCTTTGAAAGTTCGGCATATTCTTTAGCTCGACCAATTCTGCTTCAAGACCTCGATAATCAATGTAATCCGCTAAAAGTTCCTTGTAGACTTTGACGCCTAAAATCGTGTTTTGCAATCGCAAAACATCGCTTTTTTCCAAACCCCGCTTTTCCAGCACAGCCAAAGCAGCTGAAAGCTTTATCAGCGCTTCTTCAACACTTGCTAGCTCTTCAGGCAACTCAAGATTAGAAGTAGTAGTCGAAAGGTTGAGCTTCTCTTCGTCTACTACTTCCAAACCTAACCGCTCAATTTTCCTGTAAATAGCCATTCTTAGTATATTGCCCATCAAAGCTCAAAACAAGTGCACCAACACTAACGCCCATGGTAACCCAATCCTTGAGCTTCTTCTCATCCTCTACCGAAATGGCTTTGGCATGGGCAGATGGAAAGGATTAGCTTCTTGCTACCTCATAATCGCAGAAGGTAAAGGCATAACGGTTTAGCTTGTTAAGCGCTTTTTCATCAGGTTGATGCTGAGAATGAAGAAGAATATTGTAACTGCAATTACCCAAATTGAACTTATCAGTATCAAAATAGCCGGGTTCAAGCCGAGGATTGGTTCTGGGTTGCCTGAAACAATTCCTCTAGTTATGTTAACGATGTGTGTTAGCGGCAGAATTGCCATTGCAATGCCTTGGATGCTTGAGGGCAAAGAGGGTGAAGTTAGAGGGAAGAAAGTGCCGGCTAGAAAAAGCATCGGTGTTAAGAAGAGGAATGAAGGGTAGTTAAAGAAATCGATGTTTGGAGCGATTGCTGTGAAACACATGGCGATGGACGCGAACATTAATCCGCCAAAAAAAGCAATTATCGGTAATAAGAAAAATAGTGGACTAGTGACTAATCCAAAGAGTGCAATCACTGCCAAAACGATTGTCGCATTAATCATCGATCTTGTTGCGCCCCAAAGAAGCTCGCCAGCAATGACCTCCTCAACACTTACGGGTGTGGCTACGATTGCGTCAAAGGTCTTTTGGAAATACATACGCACAAACGAAGCGAAAGTGCATTCAAAAAAAGAGCCGTTCATAATGGCAATCGCTACTAGAGCTGGTCCAAGGAAGTAGATGTACCGTTGACCGTTAATGCTCGGGATAAATCCACCTAATCCAAAACCGAAAGCAATCAGATAGATAATTGGCTCTATTAGGGATGGGAGAAAGTTGACTTTTATGGTTTTAGTGAAAACATCTAAGTTGCGGCGCCAAACATACCAAACCCGGAAGCTTAGTTTAGGTATGCTGAAGCGTGCGGGCGATTTGCGCAGGTTAACTTCACTCATTCTTCCCTCAACCCTCTTCCTGTCAGTTTGAGGAAAACATCTTCAAGGTTAGCTGAGCGTATGGCTACGTTTTGCATTGGATGTTCTTTTAGATAACCTTCAAACATGCCGTGAGGTTTGTCAGTGAAGATTTGTAATAGGTCACCTAAACGCTCAAAATCTGCATCTGGAAACGCCTCTTTCAAACTTGGCAGCAGCTTCTCGTCGTAGTCAACTTCTAAAACCTCTTCGCCAACGTGCTTCTTCACCAGTTCAGCGGGTTTGCCCTCTTCGATTATTTTTCCCTTATCAATGATGAGGATTCGGTCACATAGGACAGCGGCTTCATCCATGTAATGTGTAGTTAAAATAATCGTCACTTGTTTTTTCTTTAAGTTGCGTACTTCATCCCACGCCAGATGCCTTGCCTGCGGGTCTAACCCTGTGGTTGGCTCATCTAAAAGAAGAATTTGAGGCTTATTTATCAGTGCCCTAGCAAAAATCAAGCGTCGTTTCATTCCTCCTGATAGGGCAGCTATGGGAGCATCTTTTTTTTCTTCGAGTTGAAAGAACTTTAGCTGTTCGTTTGCGCGTTTGAGGGCTTCATCTTTTGGGATGCTAAAGTAGCGGCAATACACCGTTAAGTTCTTTATAACTGTAAAATCTGGATCTAAGTTGTCTTCTTGAGGTGCCACGCCAACGATGCTCTTTATTTCTCTGCATTGTGTGTGGACGCTTAAGCCTGCAACGTTGAGTTCTCCGTCGGTTGGGGGCAGAAAACAGTACATCATGCGGACTGTGGTGGTTTTTCCCGCGCCATTGGGTCCCAAAAAACCTACACATTCACCTTTGTAGATTCGGAAGTCTATGTGGTCAACGGCGGTGAAATCGTCGAATTTCTTGGTTAACCCCTTCGCTTCGATGACAACTTCAGTGGAACCCATATGCAATCACAATTAGATTTGCCGCGGCAAACTTAAAACTAACGTTAAGGCTTCCCCGAAATATGTTGGCAGTAACCGTAGCTTATCGGCCCCTGTTTTGTGGTTTCACATGGGAACTCGGGGCATTCAAAGCAGAGTTTGACACCTTTGGTGTAGGCGCAATTGCAGATTTGGCAGAATTTGTTCTCACGAGCAACGCAACCAACGCTACCGTTGGGGCAGATGCCTTCACCATTTTTGGGCATTTCTCACATGCGATTCCACAAACACCAATCCTCAAATCAAACCCTTCCCCCTCAAAAAAGCATACGCCGCCTAATATTCATAACCCAACGAAATTTTGTGGGTTGGGTAAGCTTTATTTGCCCTTGCTTGCTATTAGTGTAGTGGAGAAAGCTATGTTTTGTCCAAATTGCGGCAGGCAGAATAAGGATACAGCGGTTTTTTGCGAGTATTGTGGAAAAGCGTTGCCCCAAAAAGCTACGGCACCTCAAATTGAAGTTCAACCAGCTGCCAAAATAAATCCAATCCCCAACGAATACGATTCTCCAAAACCCAGATTATCGTTCAACGCAAAGAGAGGGATAGTTACTGGTTTACTGATAGTTGTCGTAGTTCTCGTGGTGCTTGTGATTTATTACCCGAGTATATTTCACCTGTAATTAGATAGTTTTTGAGATACTTGTTTTCCAACATGCTATTGAACTTGAAAATCTCTAAAACTGCCTACAGCAAACTGAGCTTTTATCCCCCATTTGAGCCAGGACAACAAGCAAGAACCCGTGTAGAAGGCGATTTAGCCCATTCCAGTTAATTTTATCGCTTATATTGGAGGTTTTTCGATTTTTTTGTTATTCAATGTTTTGGTCCACTGCTTGAATTCTGGGGAGGGCGGATGGTCGCGGTAGAGTTGTTTGCGGTTGGATTCTAAGAACAAGTTTTCTTTGCCTGCAAATTCTGCAGCTGTCAGAATTCTATGCCCCGATTGGGTAGCTTTCTGGAAAACTTCTTCCATCTTGGATCTCCACAATTCATCCCTTAATGCATGGTGCTCTAAAATAACCAGAGGCACTACCTCAACGATGCGCCCCAGATTCTTTAGCCCCTGCTCCAACTGCGTCAACTCAACGCGGAAGCTCCCCAGATAGAGAGGAGGACCACCCAGCATAATTGCGTTGGGCTTAGTTGCTAAAATTATTTCCAATGTGTGAGTGGACATTGGTCCTTGGATGTCGGGTGCAAACATGAAACGTTCACCATCGTGTTCGATGACCAACATTATGACCCAACCCAACGTCGAATCCTCAGAGCCGTGAGCAACAGCTTCAGAAAACCGCATAGATGTTTTTCCATAATTGAATGTTTTGCCATCCGCTGTCTCCACTGCTTTGGCTTGTTTGCCCGCTGTTTTCTGGAACATCCAAGCGCGTTGCCTTTGGCTAGCGTTGATGTTTTGTTTTGGATTTTTTGCAAGAACGGTCTTGTTTTGGTAGATTTGACGCGCGGTTTCTCCGTCTTCAGTCCAATTTACTACCCAATCCTCGAAGGATGGGGTATGGTGATCGAAATGGTAATGGCTGATGGTGGTTATTTGAGCTTTGTCAGCAGCTTCACCTATGGTCTTGCGCAGTTTGGCGATGGTTTGGAATTCGAGAGGGTGTGGCGGCAAACTAAAGCGGTAGGGCGCCAACGAAATTCCCCCATCCAAAAGCAACGTTACATCGGGTGTTTCAACAAGTGTGCACATAGAGCGGACACCGAAGCTTTCCGCTGCCAATGGTGTCACCTTAATTGATTTTAATGGATTTGCATCAGTTTTTTCCAAGTTGAGGCATCACGGGAAATTTTCGCTAGTTGACTAAGATGCAGAAAGTAAAATGGATTCCGCTGACTTCTTAAAAGCTCAAGCATCTTTTTTGGGGACAATGGGTTTTCAATATGTTTAAATATCTACTTTACCCAGCTTTTTCAGGTAAATTCTATGATAGGTAAATCTGTTTTTGATGTGCCACAAAACGACCCTAACAAGGTTCGCAAAGGTATTGCCGTGGAATTTCTGAGTTTAATAGGTGCAGGTAGACCAAAGGATGGATTGCTGTTCTTTGATCCAGATTGCACAACCCACAATCCTTACACAGCAGGCGGCATCAACGAGTTAATCGATGCCATGATTGCCATGCAAAAACTAGGCTCAGATGGAATAATGAAAGGGTCAAAAGCTGACTTTAAACTAACAATCAGACAAGTCATAGGTGACGGAGACCTCGTTGCAGTACATACCCAACTCGCAAGCTCCAACCCAAGCGCTGGAGGTTTGAGGCAGGTTCATCTTTTCCGTTTTAGAGGAGACAAAATTGTTGAGTACTGGGACATCACTCAGGTTGTACCTGAAAATGCGCCTAACGCCGCGGGAGCATTCTCCTAAATGTGGTTAGTTGCAACGTCTTGACAGTCACAAACAATTAAGTCCAAGTAGCCCAGCAATAGATTAAAGGATGATTCTTATGAGCCAACAACCCAGCGAAAGCAAGAACTTAGAAGTAGCAACCCTTGCTGGCGGCTGCTTCTGGTGTACTGAAGCTGCCTTCAGCATCATTAAAGGTGTAGATCGCATTGAACCCGGTTACACTGGCGGCGTCGTGCCTAACCCCACTTATGAACAAGTTTCCACAGGCACCACAGGGCATGCTGAAGCTGCGCAAATTTTCTTTGACCCTAAAGTTATCAGCTACCGCGAAATCTTAGAGATTTTCTTTACAATGCATGTTCCCACTTCGCTGAACCGCCAAGGCGCAGATGTAGGCACTCAGTACCGTTCAGCCATCTTTTACCATAACCCAATGCAGAAAGAAATTGCTGAAAAATTAATCGCTGAACTAAATCAAGAAGAAATCTGGAACCGACCAATCGTTACGGCGGTCGAGCCGCTAAAGGTTTTCTACAACGCTGAAACTTACCACAAGGATTACTTCAAAAAACACCCAAAGGAACCCTATTGCCAAGCCGTAATCGCACCCAAAATCGCAAAGCTGCAAGCACATTTTATTGATAAGCTCAAGGTGCCCATATGAGTGCTCCAATAAATGTCATTAGCGCAGATGAGGTTTTGCGGCTGATTGAGAAGGCGTCGGAGAAGAATTTTCTACCAATAATTGGTCCAAACAAGGGCAAATATTTAGTCGAAGAGATCCGCAAGGCAAAACCACATAGTATTCTGGAAATTGGAACACTCATTGGCTACTCTGCAATTCTGATGGGCAAAGAACTTGACTCCAAGGCCGAGATTATTACCATCGAAATTCATCGGGATGAAGCTGAATTAGCAGGCAAAAACATCGTTCGAGCAAACATACCTGCCAAAGTTAAGATTATTGTTGGTGACGCTTTGCAAATAATTCCCACATTTGAGGAACAGTTTGACTTTGCCTTCATTGATGCCGAGAAAACCGAGTATTTTCAATACCTCAAGTTATTGGAAGATAAATTGCCTAAAGACGCGGTTATTTTTGCAGACAACGCTGGAGTGTTCGCTGACCAAATGGTAGATTATTTAGATTATGTTCGCAATTCTGGGAAGTATCGTAGCCGGTATGTTCAAGTGGGGGGCGATGGCGTGGAGATCAGCGTCAAGCTTTAACTCACTGCTTGCTTTCTTCTTTCCCACTTTTTTGAATGGTTTGTTGAAAAAAAAAGTAATATTTATTAATCGATTGTAGTTGAGTATTATCCGTTAACAACTAAAAAGTTCAACCAAAGTTAGCAACTAAAAGTTAAACCATTAGCTGTTAACAAGTTTGTTGGGCGAGAGCTAACTTACGAGCAAATGCTATAAGTTTTAGTTCAAGCTCAAAAAAAAATTAAGGAAGAAAAAAAATGAATAAAACAAAAAATAAATTCGCAGCAGTAATAATAGCTACGTTCTTTATCCTCTCCATAATAGCTTCAGCAAGCGTAACATCAGCACACACACCTCCATGGACAGTGCAAACATACGCATACGTAGTCGCATCACCCCAACAATGGGGCCTCGGTTCAGCAGAACCAATGGTAATTGTCTTCTGGATTAACAACATTCCACCAACTGCCGCAGGAACAACAGGCGACAGATGGCTAGGCATGACACTTGACGTCACCGATCCATCAAACACGACTACTCATTATGGGCCTTTCACATCTGACCCAGTAGGGGGAGCATATATGACATACACCCCAACAGCAGTTGGAACATACTCCGTTCTATTCACATTCCCAACACAAAATGCAACACTCGCCGGCGGCACAAACGTAATCCCCTCCGGAACCCCAAGCGCACTCGTTAACGACACTTTTCTAGGAAGCACCGCAACCACAACCTTCGAAGTAACCAACACGCCAACAGCATACTTCCAAGAAGCACCATTACCAGTAAGTTACTGGACACGGCCTATCAACGAAAATAACCAATACTGGTACGCAATCGGCTCATCCTGGCTAGGTCAGGCAGAGTACGGCGCTACTTACTTAAAGTACAACCCAAACGGCAACTATCTAAGCGCACCAACTACAGCACACGTCTCAGTCACCTACCCACTCACATGGGGAGGCATCGTCGGCGGAGACAACGCAGTAAACACAGCCATGAGTTTCTATTCAGGATCACAATATCAACTCAAATTCCCCAACCCAATCATAATGTACGGCACACTATTCTTCAGCGTACCACAGAACAATGCACCCACAGGCAACGGCATTGCAGCAATGGACCTACGCACTGGACAAATAAAATGGACAAACCCCAACATCAACAGCATAACTGTCGGTCAAATCTATGACTTCGAATCTCCTAACCAACACGGAACCACAGGCGACTACCTCTGGGCAACTGCAACCATCATTGGCACATCAATCACTAACGTATCCGCAGCCGCAGTTAACGCAACAAGGTTCCCAATTGCTCCAGGAACAGACATGGGCGCAATCGCATCAACTAACAGCAATGGAGCATTCAGCCAATCGGGTTGGATGGCAATTGATCCTCAAACAGGCAACTTACTCTTCAACGAAACAAACGTACCAAGCGGCACCCGCGCTCAGGGCGCACAAGGCGAATGGCTAATCTACAACCTCGGCGGACCAAGCTCTACAAACATTACATACTTGACATGTTGGAACAACACTATGCTCCCAGGCAACGACATTGCAGGCGGCATCACAGGATGGACACCAGGAGCACGCAACTATAACATGAGCACAGCATACAGCTTCAACGTAACACTCTCACAAAGCTTAACCAACACGAGCAGCCCATTTGGAGCAGCTAACCCACAAATCATGAGAGTTTTCCCAGGCGACCTAATCTTTGGACAAAGCTCAGGCTTACTACAGACACCAGGCACAGGCGTTAACGTACAAGGAACCCCTGACCCATTCGAATTTTGGGCAATCAACCTAAACGCAACTAGAGGCCCAATCGGTCAAGTAATGTGGGACACACAATATCCAGCGCCAGCAGGCAACATCACTGTTACAATCGGAGTGGCCGACTCAGACACTAACGTTGCAGTATACTACTACAAAGAAACTATGCAATGGACTGGAATCGACATGCTCACAGGCAAAGTAATCTGGGGCCCAACACCAATGGAAACACCCGCATGGAACTTCTACACAGGCACCACCGGACTCACAAGCCCAATCGGCATGGGATATGGACACATGTACGTCGCAGGCTACGGAGGAGTACTCAGAGCATACGACCTCAAGACAGGCAACGTTGACTTCACATTCGGCAATAACCCCAACGACCCAATGAACAGCACATACACAGCAGAAACAGCATACGGTGACTACCCAACACAAGTAGGTGCAATAGCAGGCGGCAAAGTCTACCTCGTTGAAGAAGAACACTCACTTAACGCTCCAGCATACCACGGTGCAAAGACAAGATGCGTCAACGCAACAACAGGACAACTCATATGGGACATCTACGGCTTGAGTTCATGGCAAGAACAAGCAGTGGCAGACGGCTACTACACCTGGTTCAACATGAATGACCAACAAGTCTACGTCATGGGTCCAGGACCAAGCGCAACCTCAGTCACAGCTACACAAGGAATAGTAGGCGGCGGCGTAACAATCACAGGCACAGTAACAGACCAAACCCCCAGTGCAGCACTCAAAGGCACACCAGCAGTCTCAGACGCAGACCAAGGCATATGGATGGAATACATGATCCAGCACAACGTTGTAAAACCAACAAACGTTACAGGAGTTCCAGTACACTTAACCGCAGTTGATCCAAACGGCAACACAGTCGACATAGGCACAGTCTACAGCAACCAAGAAGGCGTCTTCTCAACATTCTATAAGCCAACCATTGCAGGCGCATTCGCCATCACAGCAACCTTCGAAGGCTCAGGAGCATACGGTCCATCATCAGCAGGAACAGCATTCGGCGTTAACGAAGCAGCAGCAACACCAGCACCAACGGCAACGCCAGCACAATCAGTAGCAGATCAATACTTCGTTCCAGCAATTGCAGGCCTATTCGTCCTCATCATCATAGTAGCCATTGTTCTGGCTCTATTGATGCTCAGAAAGAGATAAGCCAAACCACAAAAACAAAACAACAACCCTTTTTCTTTTTTTTTGTTAATCTTTAAAACTATTTTATTCTAACCAAATAATCTTTGAATGCTCAGTACTTTCACCGATTCAACAAACCATAAACTCCATCTTAAAACGCTAAAAGACAATGTTGGCTGATAACGATAACATCAAGCCAAGGGTAAAACTTGATTTTAAGCTATACTTAGAAGCTGCCATATTGATGCGGTTTACAGCGTTTGGGTTTTCTGAGCGCTTCACCACATACGGGACAGAATGCTTTTCCGTTGGATATGGGGAGAGATTTGCCGGCACGTAAAAAATGCCCATGTAAACATTTGAAGTTAAAACCAAAAGATTGAGTCTCGTAATCTTTAGGGTTGGCTAATATGTCTTCTTCGATGGATGTGTTGGTTTTTTTGATTTCATGCGGCGGATAAGCCTCCGTGGGAGATGTAAAGGGTTTAACTTGAACAAATACATTAGAGGAAACATCTGCTTTGGCGGGGGCAAAAGTTTTAGCTGCCTTAGTTGGAGCGGTAACTTTGTTTGTGCAAGTGACTTTGCTGGGGACTGCAGGTAATGCTATCACTTTTGGGGCAAAAGCCGTAGCTAACTGGGCAGCAGGCGCTTTTTTTGGTTTATTTTCCCTTTTTATCAGTGGAGCGGTGGTTGAGGTTCCACATTCAAGGCAGCATTTGCTATATTCGATTAGTCTGCGTCCACATTTTCGGCAAAACGGCATAGGGTCACTTTAGTTTATATGCGCAAATCACGTTGCAAGCTTTAAACTTTAACGTCAAATGCATGGTAAATGTTGTTGTACCTTAATGTTTAAAGAGGGTTGGTGATGCTCTGTGTGTGGGTGGGCGATGACGAGTCTGGCCCCGAAGACGCAAGGATGATAGGGATCTTGAGTGCGAATGACGGTAATGATGACGCCTTCAGGCTTGACTTGAAGGTTAAGTTAACGTCTAAGAGCTCACCTAGTTTTTGTCACCCTCTATCCACAAAAAGAGAAAGGTTAGCTCTTAGAGACTTAATTCCTAAATTGCCTGAATCCGCCTATATATTAGGAACTTCAAATTTTTGAAGCCTCAAAACCAACAAGGATTATTGCTCGTTTAGCAAGTTTTTGCGGCTGAAAATCTTCTCTATTTCCTCAGGTTTTAGTAGTCCTTTTTCAAGCGCCACTTCTTTTACTGTGCGGTTTTCTGCTTGGGCTTGTTTGGCGATTTTTGCTGCTTCCAAATAGCCGATTTTGGGGGCTAAAAGTGTGGCTAAGGATGGGTTTTTTTCGAGGTATTGTTCGCAGCGTTTTTCGTCAACCGTTATGCCTTTTACGCATTTGGTTGTGAAGACTGGAATGTAGTTTGCGAGGATTTGGATGGAGAAGAGTATGTTGTAAGCAATTGTGGGTGTCATGACGTTGAGTTCCATTTGCCCCGCCTGCACCGCAAGGGAAGTTGATAAGTCGTTGCCGACCACTTGGAAAGCTACCATGTTGAGGCATTCAGCCATCACGGGATTCACTTTTCCAGGCATAATCGATGAACCAGGCTGAACGGGCGGCAAAGTGATTTCGTTGATTCCTGTTGTTGGTCCAGATGCGAGCAATCTCAAGTCATTTGCGATGCGGATGAGCTCTAATGCCAACTCTTTTAGCCCGCTGGAAACCGTTTGTGCTGCTCGGTGGCTTTGCAGGGCTTCAAAATTGTTTTTTGCTGGCTTAAGCGGGAAACCTGTAAGTTTTGCAAGCTCGGCGATGGCGATTCTTTTGTAGTCTGGATGTGTGTTGGCGCCTGTTCCTGTGGCTGTTCCGCCTAAAGCAACCGCATAGAGGTTCTCCTGCCTACTCCGCAGTTCATTGCAAGCGTTGGCGATTGCAGAGCCGTAAGCACTGAACTCTTGCCCAACCGTAACTGGAACCGCATCCTGCAAGTGTGTTCTGCCAGATTTCAAAACATAAGCGTTCTTCTTGCCCAACTCCTCAAAAGCTGCGGCAAGTTCATCGAGTGCTTTAAGAAGAGGTTGAAGCGCCATTAGAACAGAAACATGCAGAGCAGTTGGGAACGTGTCGTTGGTCGATTGGGCCATGTTCACATGGTCGTTTGGACCAACAATTTTGTATTCACCTTTCTGTTTACCCAGAATTTCTAGTGCCCTGTTTGCTAAAACCTCGTTAACGTTCATGTTAAAGGATGTGCCTGCTCCTGCTTGGAAAACGTCGACGACGAATTGATCAATGAGTTTGCCATGCGAGAATTTCGTCACATGCATGCAATTATGGCTTTTGCGAGTTTTTCGTCAAGCCACCCAACCTGCAAGTTTGCGGCAGCAGCGGCTTTTTTTATGAGAACATAGGCTTTGATGAACTCTACGGGTTCTTTAAGTCCACTAACTGGGAAATTCTCAGTTGCCCTCAAAGTTTGAATGCCGAAGTAAGCGTTTTTTGGGATTGCCCGTTCGCCCAACGGATCGATTTCTTTTCTGGTTTCCACCTAACTCTCTCCTGTTTGCTGTTCCCTTTTAGGTTGTTGCTCTTGGATTATTTTCTTTTTGGTTCTAAGTATGGCTTCTGTGACTTTAATGTTCTTTGGGCAAACAACCGTGCACATGTAGTAGCTTTTGCATCCCCAAACACCATGAGGCTTCTTTAGGATTTCCAAACGTTCCTGCGAATCCGAGGTTCTGGAATCGAAAATGTAACGTTGCTCTCTTAGGATAGCGGCTGGACCCAAGAATTCTTGGTCCTGCTCCGTCATGACTGGGCAAGCGCCGTAGCAGCAACCGCACAATATGCATTTTAGGGCGTCGTCGAATTGGCTGCGTTCTTGCGGGGTTTGGATTCTTTCCTTTTCCAGATTTGCGATTGTGCTTTGGGGCGTTTGTGGAGTAACTGATTTGATTCGTTCAAAAAATGGTTCCAAATCAACAATCAAATCCTTGACAACGCCAAAATATTTTAGCGGTTCAATCAGGATTTCTTTGGTGTAATCGTAGTCTTTGACGAGTTTTTGGCATGCTAAGGCGGATTGGTTGTTGATTGTTAATCCGTCGGAACCGCAGATTCCATGGGCACATGACATTCGAAAAGTTAGAGTGCTGTCTTGTTGCCACCTTATCTTGTTTAGGCAGTCGAGGATGCGGTCGTTTGGCTCCGCTTCGACTGTGAAGATATCGTAATGAGGTTGAGTGTCAGTTTGGGGGTTGAATCGGTAGACTTTCAAGGTGACCTTCATGTTAGTACCTCCGTTTTTGCAGTTCAAACCTGCCAGCTGCAAGGGGTTTGTAGCTTTCTTTTAAGCCGGTAGGCGTCTCATTAACGAAGGTGTGTTTGAGCCATTCCTCATCGTTCCTCTCTGGGTAATCGCTGCGGAAATGTGCTCCCCGGCTTTCTGTACGCATAAGCGCTGAATAAACAATGACTTCAGCAACCCTGAGCATGTTGCTTAATTCTAAAGCTTCTTGCAACTCGTAATTGAAAACTCTGGATTTGTTCGTTAACCCCAAGTTTAAACATCGTTTTCTTAATTGGCGAATCTGAGCTAAGGCTTGCAAAAGGGCTAGTCCGTTTCTGAAAACGCTGCATTGCTGAGTCATCAACTGCTGCATAGCTTCGCGTATTGCAGGGATGCTTTCAGTACATTTGGATTCGAGTAAACTGTTGATTTTATCCACCACGATGTTTTCAGCTTGCAGGGGCAGCGGCTGAACGATTCTGGCTTTAATCTCTTTTAAAATGCTCAAACCTGCTCTGCGACCAAAAACAACGAGGTCAATTAGGGAATTGCAGCCTAAACGGTTTGCTCCATGAACGCTAACGCAAGCGCATTCTCCAGCAGCGTACAACCCAGGCAAAATAGTTCCTGTCCTATCTGCTAAAACGTGCCCATCAACGTCAGTTGGAATTCCTCCCATCATGTAGTGACATGTGGGTGCAACAGGAATCAGACGTTTCAGCAGGGTCAATACCCAAGTAAGTTTTTACGAACGATGAGATTTCCGGCAGTTTCTGGTTCAGGCGTTCTTTGCCAAGGTCGCGTAAGTCCAAGTAAACGTAATCCTTGCCATTCTATCCCTTTGCCCTCTCTAATTTCCATGAGAATTGCCCTTGAAACGATATCTCGGGGCGCCAAATCCTTGAGCGTTGGCGCATATCGCTCCATAAAACGTTCACCCAAACCATTACGCAAAACTCCACCTTCCGCCCTTGCTGCCTCACTTATGAGAATCCCAAGTCCATAGATGCCTGTTGGATGAAACTGGACAAACTCCATATCCTCCAACGGCAAGAGCGCATCAAGTGCTAATGCGAAGCCGTCGCCTGTAGATGCGAAACCGTTGCTGGTGGTTTTGTAGATTTTCCCGCATCCCCCTGTGGCTAAAACAACTGCTTTGGCATGGAAAATTTGAGGGCTCGTGGTTGCTAGGTCGTATCCTGCGGCGCCGCAACAATTGTTTAATGCAAAAAGCAGGTGTTGAATGAATACTTCATTATGGAATATTACGCCTTTTTGGAGGCAGCGGTCGTAGAGCGTATCCATGATTGCTCTGCCAGTACGATCTGAAACGTAGCAGGCACGTTTGATTGGGCCTTCACCGAAGTTTTTGGTGTGTCCTCCAAATCTGCGCTGCTCAATCTTGCCCTCCGAATTTCGGCTGAATGGAACACCCATATGCTCAAGTGAATAGATTGCGTTTGGGGCTTCTTTAGATAAAACTTCAACGGCATATTGGTCTGCGAGGAAGTCGCTGCCTTTTACTGTGTCATACATGTGCCATTCCCAATGGTCTTCCTCCTCGTTTCCAAGACTTGCCGCAATTCCGCCCTGCGCAGCAACCGAATGTGAACGTGTTACGTGCACTTTGCTGATGACGGCGACTTTGGCGTTTTCTGATGCGGTCAAGGCAGTGTATAATCCTGCGATTCCTCCGCCAATAATTACAACGTCGTATTCATGAATCATAGTTTCGCCCAAAAACAAGTGGCTTAAATTTCGAATTTTTCTATTATCCGAGTTTCTTTTTCGCCGGTAATTTCCGCTATGACATGAAAGAACTGTTCAAGTCCAGAGTTAACGATTCTTGGTTTTAAGAGCTCATCGATTTGGAAGACGCCTGCGGAATTGGACATTTTGATTTTTATATTAATGGGTTTTCCGTGGCCTTCGTTAACTTCTATGTCTACCTTTTCGATGGATAACGCCGAAACAGCGTGAATGTCTACTTTTCCAGATTGAAAAGGAATTCGGGCACGTCCCGCTTCCATATCCAATGCATCAGCGATACCAACGATGCCAGCTTCTTTGGTCAAAATTTTGCATGTTGGTTCGTTGCTTGGCGGTTCCTCGTGAGTGACGATTACATGGAGCACTTCTGAGGTAATTATGGCTTTTTCTTCTTCGCTGTAGGTTGGCGTTAAGAATTTATCGAAGAACTCCAAAGCTAAAAAAGCACTATATTTTTCGTGGTCTTTCCGCTGCACAATCATGCCAAGGTCATGAAAAATGGAGCCTAAAACTACAACAACTTCAGCGTCATCAGTCGTCAAGCCATAGTTCTCCACTATGCTTGGAGTAATGAGTTTTTTCTCCACCAAAATCCTTAGTAATTTCAATGAGAGGTTAGCAACGATTTTAACGTGGGTAGGTCCATGATCTGTGTAACCCATACGTTCAATAGCCATAACGTTCGCGCATTTCCAATAAGTTTTAATTTTTTTGTCGTCTTTCACTTTTTCCATGACAGCTTTGAGTTTTTTGTTATCACGATATGGGATGTTGAAGACATAGGACACTTATTGAAACTCCATCATTAAGTATTATTTAGGTCAAGATTTAAACTTACATTTTCTCAGAACCGCTAACTAAGCGGGCGTTGTGTCGCTATCTATAATTTTTTCTATCACCTAATATTGAGCCGGTTTAAAGGCAGAAAATTCTCTTTTTCCTGCTGAAGCATCCTTATTGGATGAACACGCTTAAAAGCAAGCTATACATATTTTTTTTCAAGTCGAATGAGGGTTAATGTTTGGGAAAGAAAAAAGTGTTAAGTGAAGGCGCAATCGGCGAATTAGTCTATCCTGGACAAGGCGAAGTCTTAGGCGTCGTAACAAAACTGCTTGGTTTCGATCGCATACAAGTCAAATGCCAGGATGGCCACGAACGTTTATGTAGAATTCGAGGTAAAATGAAGCGCCGCGTCTGGATACGTGAAGGCGACATCGTCATTGTTTCACCTTGGGATTTCCAAACCGAAACCCGTGGCGACGTCACCTGGCGTTACACTCATTCTCAGGCAGATACACTAAGACGCAAGGGTATCTTAACCCTTTAATTTTCAGTTTTTTTGCAATTGCTACGATTCTTAACATTCCAACGACTTGAAAATCATCTGTTCGAGTCAAAAATTATCCGATTGAACAAATTTGCCGAGGCTCACAGGTAGGTTTAGACAGGACAAAAAAGGAAAAATGTAGTCATAACTGAAACTTCGTTTTCAAATAATTCTTAAATTTAGTATAAACTGTTCGACTGGTTTTAATAACCCGAAAGCCGTTAACATGCTTGAAGTTTATGTCTGGAAAAGCTCAAGAACGAATAGCGCATACTGAACGTAGAATAGAACGCCGAGATAAAATGCTAAACCACGACAGATCTAAAGAACGCGCAACTGTGGAGGAAGTCTTCGACCAAACCACCCGCATGGTAGTCTTTGACATGCTCAACAGTGGCATTTTGTATGAGTTAAACGGGGCTGTTAGTTCAGGCAAAGAAGCGAAAGTGTATTGGGGTACGAACAAGGAATGCGTCGATTTGGCCGTCAAGATTTACTTGACATCTTCTGCCGAGTTTAAGAAGGGTATGCACAAATACATCGAAGGCGACCCTCGTTTCAAAGATGTAAAGCATGATACCCGCTCATTGATGGCTGTTTGGGCACAGAAGGAGTTTCGCAATTTAGGAGAAGCGTTCGCGGCAAAGGTACGTGTACCAAAACCCATTGCCGTCAAAAGTAACGTTGTAGTTATGGAGTTTATTGGAAAGAAAGGTGTTAGTGCGCCGTCTTTGAAGGAGCAGCCGCCAGCTAACCCGGAACACGTCTACAAAATAATCGTAACTTACCTCAAACGACTCTACCAAAAAGCCAAAATCGTCCATGGCGATTTGAGCGAATACAATATCATGATGTGGAAGGGCAGACCCGTAGTTTTTGATGTTTCGCAATCGGTGTCGATTCAGCATCCTTTAGCGGACTTTATGATCAAACGTGATATTGCGAACGTGAATAGGTTCTTTAATCGGTTAGATGTTAAGGTTATTCCAGACGAAGAATTGTACAAGATGGTTGTTGGTAAATAATGCCTGGTCCAGATACTTTTGTAAAGATACCTAAAGAACGCGTCGGCATATTAATTGGTCCCGAAGGCAAAGTAAAGAAGGAAATAGAGACTAAACTGAACGTTAAATTAGACGTTGACAAAGAAGGAAGCGTCACCATAACCCTTCCTGAAAACATACCTGACCCCTCAGTTTTCCTAAGAGCCAAAGACATAGTAACCGCCATCGGCAGAGGATTCACCCCTGAAACCGCTTTTCGACTCCTACGCAACGAAGACGACATATTCGACATGATAGACCTACGCCTAATTTTTGGACGCTCAGAATCCGACATTAAACGTGTAAAGGGCAGAATCATCGGATCAGACGGAAAAACCAGAAAACTAATCGAAGAATTAACCGAAGCCGACGTAGTCGTTTACGGCCACACCATTGGAATCATCGGGAGTTTCGAGGAAGCGGACGCAGCACGAAACGCAGTACAGATGATTGTTGAAGGCTGCCAGCATCATACAGTGTATAGTTACCTGCAGAAGAAACGCACAGAACTCAAAAAACAGAAGCTTGAACTCTGGGAAAAACCGCCAGAATAAAAGACAATTCCCTCTTCTTTCCTTAGTTGCGAGGATTGCCACTTTTGCAGCATTCAACGCTAAGGCTCTTTATCTTGGAGTAGCTCAAGGATTCATAGGTATGTTGTTAACTGCAGTGGCACCACGCCGTTTTACACGCCCTCATTGATCCCTTTTGTAATGATTGTTTGGCTTGGTGGCTGTTAACGCTAGAGTATGTTTAATGAAGTTAGGGTTTACTATGCCCAGCGAAACGGCCATTTTGAACGTTGAAAAAGCTCTGTTGAGAAGACCTGGTAATTTTTAACTTGCGGGGGACCATCGATTGAATCTTCGACTCTTTTGAGTGCCTGATTAAATACATCTTTTTCAGACCTGTCTAATGATTCTTTATCTATCCACAGAGTCAGGATTGTTACAGCGTTGGGTTCATCATCTGAAAGCAGGGAAATTGCCCCACGGAATCCGTCGGTTTGATGTGCCAAAGTGTTTAGCACAATATCAAGTTCGGAGAAGCCTTTTTCGCCTTTTCCTTCTTTAAAGTGCCAAATAGACATTCTTGCTAAAACCAAAAAAACACCTGAATAGATAATTACGATTTCTTACTTATATAGATTAAAATTAATGGATATTTAGAAACGGTAGTAGCCAGCCCCTTCCCGTTTATTTTAAGGACAAACTTGAAAGTTATCCTGCTGTGCCGTAACCGCTTGCGGTCACGATGGCGTCTGTTGAGCTTGCACCTGTTTTCGCATCTATCAGAATAGCCCAAACTATGCTTTGGGATGGGAACAGCTGCATCATGTCATCATCGGATAACCAGACTGCTCCGCTGCTGGTGAATGTCTTGACAACGGCATTTGAGATGATGTTGTCAATGTATTCTATTCGGATTCGAACAGTCACGGTCTCGTTGTTGAGGAAGGTGCCGTCTACTGTAATCTTGGGTTTGAAAGAGGAAATTGTTAAGGGACGAACCTGGATGGTCTGGTTTACATCGTAGTGGTCGTTGGTGCCTACAGGGATGTTTACGTTTTCCCGTTTAAAGAGAGCGTTATTCCCGGATAGCCATATGCCTTGGGAATCGTGGATTTTTGTTGTCCAATTGCCCAGGAAACTGACGCCGCTGTCAAGGATAGGTGCTGGGTTACAGTTGTTGCCTATTTCTATTCCGAACAAATAAACTGGGTCAGGAGTAAATGACTCAAACACCACCCCGAACAATAATGTTTGATACATTGATCCGTCAACATAAAGCCCGGTTTGGTTAGCTCTTCCGTTTTCGCCAATCCAGAACCTGACATCTTGAATTTGACTGTCTGATAGCTCAGCTAATTTTTCGACTTTGATGCCGACAGAGAAATCTCTCAGGTTAAAGGAGCAGCGTTCAATTATTGAGCTGGCATACGAGCCTGTGGCGTTAATTGCCGAAGCTTGCGATGTTGTATTTTCTGCTGTATTAAAATCTGGGGTTCGGAAAACTATGCCTTCGGTAGCGTTTATGAATTGGCAGTCTTCCACCTTGTTGTATTCGCTCCAGGTATGAGTGTTAACAAACTCGATGCCAGTTGAAGTGTTTTCAAAAACCATATTTTGAATCGTTGTGCCAAAGGAGTTCTCCACCCTGACGGTGGCATTGAGTATGGTTAACCCTGAAATCTGAGTGTTCTGAGAAGTTGTATAGTTATCGCCGTAAACAATTATTTTATTGCCATTACCGATTACTGTTGCATCGTTGCCTCCTACGATTTTGGCATTCACCTTGTTTGATATGACTATGTTGTCGGTTAAGACGTAGATTCCTGGGTTGAGGTAAACAGATTTGCCCGAAGCTAAAGCGGAATTAATCGCTGAAGATGCGCTTTCCGATTGTTCGGCCACATAGCCCGTTAACATGTTTTTTAACTTGTAGTTGTTGCCGTCTCGAGACAACACATAATCATAGGTAACCGCGTTGCTGGTCATGGAAGATTGTGTTCCAACAAAAATCAGGTAAGTGTTAAATGCCGATAATGCAAGCAACGCTGCGAGAACAACGACGATGGCACGTTTAGACGCGAGTTTTTTTAGGGAATCTTTCATGTTGAGGGCTCAAAGGTTTTAATTTACCATGTAAGAGCCATCGTTAATTAAATTTATTGAAAAATCGCTATTCAGGTGGCTGCCGAATCTATTGCAGATGGAATTTAGGGCTTTGTTAGACTTCCTTGGCTATTTTGGGCTCTCAATGCAAACTGAATCATAGCAGTTTTCGATAACTATCTCAATATTTAGAATCAAGATTCAACACGGCATATACGAATTTGAGTTTAACATTGGAAAATGGCAGTAATAACAGAGGTATGAAAAGCCGAGATTTTTTTTGACTTAAAAAAAAGAGAAGGGTGGTCGCAGAGTGTGAGAATTTATCAAACACTCGCTGACTTGCTTCGTATTTAAATCATGTTCCTTTTGCTCGCAGACATAATCCAACTGATTGTCTATTGTAGTTTCCTTGAGATGCACTATTGAGGATTGATCTGTCCCACGCTTCAACCAGAACCACGTAGCCGCATGGTTTCATCTGCACTGGCGCTTTTTGTGTTTAATGACCAGGCGTCTCCTGGCGAAACAGCAGTCTGCATAGTTGAGGGCGTTAGGGTGGTAGGATTGTTTGACGGAGTTGTAACGTTGTTGGGAAGAGTGCTAAGCTGGAAGCTTCCGAAATGCAGGTCTCGGGCTACAAATGTTCCAGTGATAGTAGCGCTTTCTATAAAGTCTTTGCAGTCGCCCAAACCGTCAATGTGGACGTCCACGATGGGTGCAGTGTTGTCAATGAGAATCACGTGTGTTGCGTCTCCAACCACTCCTTTAATGTCTAATTTAACCATCCACGAGTCGTCCATGAGTGCGTTTGTGTCCCAAAGTGCCAGCAGACTATTGACGTTTTCCCAGAAAGGCACATAGTTGAAGTAACCATCAATGGTGTCAGGATATTTTGTGTAAGTGCTTGTATCTGCTTTCTCAAAAACCATTGGAGTAGTGATAGTTGTCCATGCAAGTGGAGGATCAGAGACTCGTTTCACTTGAACGCGATATTGATAGCCGGGGAATGTAGGTCCTTTCAAGTTTACTCGAAGACCGAAGGGACATGGACGGTTATGCGCATCTGGAGGTAAACCGTTGTCAGCAAAAACAGCGGTTGCAGTGGTCATTCCTGTGACGGGGTCAATCATGCTTAATGGAATTCCACCAAGTACCCAAATAGCTGGATATACTGTTGTTGACGGCGTACCCGGCATAATCTGCACATGAGTATCAATGCGGTTTCCCCAGTAGGTGAGCGCATCAGGATTAGTCGTTGACGGAGGCACAGACCATGAAAGCACAGCGCGCAAACGAACTATCTTGGGTTGAGTGCATGGCTTAATTTGCTTGGTTAAGTCAACTGGCAAAAACGCAGCATAGCAAAGTCCAGTAGCTGGAATTGAAGAAATATCGTGTACTGTGACTTCGGAGGTTCCCAGATAAGTCCAGTTGCATTTGTTATCCCAGTCTGCCCAAAAAGCAATGTACTCTTTGCTTCCAGCATGACATAAATCGCCGGAGTATCCTACAGGTTTCTTTATTCTGAATGTTGCAGCAACACGGCTCATGTTGTTGTCTAATCCCAGACATTCAAGCTGTTCGTATGTTACGTTGGCGTTCAATTGTGCGATAGCTTCAAGGATCGATTCAAAGCTTAGGCCCATTGTGGCCAGTTCGGCGCTTTTGGTTGCATGAATTTGGGTATCAAACGATTCAGTTGCCAAGAGTGGTTGTAGGTGTTTGAGGGCGAACCTGTGGGGTTCAACGCTGAAAGTTCCTGAGGTACCTTTAGCATTTACTTTTGTTGAATACATTTTGGCGACTTCAGGGAGTGCGTAGGGCGCCGGATCAGGCAATGGAATAGGTACATCTTGAATATCTTCAATCAGTTTGGGAACTACAAGTTTCTTGTCTAGGCCTTGATTGAGAATTGAGATTGCACAAAAGATACTCCATGGACGTGGCGAAATTTGTATTTGGCAATCCATCGTGTTGCCCCAGGGCGGTTGCCAACCAACGTTTGCGGGTCCTGCTGGCGGAATCCAATTCCAAGATAGAATAGCATGTACTTTTGGCAGTAGGGGATGATTGCAGCATTCTGTGGGTGGCTGAATTTTTATGCTTGCGACATAAGTGAGGGGTTTGTTTAGCTGGTCCAGGCAGTCGGTTCCAGTTGGAATGTCATGTACTCCTATACCGATTAATCCAGCGTCTTGCCATCCTTTGCCATAGTCCACAAAGAAGCGCACGTACTCTGTTGATCCCGCGGTACATAAGCTTCCGTTGTAACCTGTTGGCTGTTTGATTGCTACAGTCGCTTCTAAGAGGTTATTGTAGGGGTTGAATCCTATGCAGGTTAATTCTTCGAAGTTTACATTGGCAACCATTTTAAATACTGGTTTTAGTTCGCTTTTGGCGAGGGTTCCGAAATAGTTGGGGTTTTTCAGCAGTAAAGTCTTGAAGTTGCTTCTTTTTTCGTCTGTCTTTATCATAGAAGTTTGTTCCAAAAATTTTGTCTCCTTCTAAAAAAGATTGGGCGAATTTTGCCCTGTTTATACTATAGTGTTCTCACGACTTAAACCTTGTGCCTTATGTCTTTATAGACTATATATCAAGCCATCGGCTGCTAAACCAACAAAAAACACGCCACAAACAAAGTGCAAACAAGCAACCGAACAAAAATCGCAATCCGCAGAACACAAATCACAAAGTGCGGAAGAGAAAAATCAATTTTTTGATAGTTATCAAGTATTCTTAAAGCTTCATTATTTGGGCGTGAGGCACGCCTTCAATTTTAATCACTGCTTGAGGATGAACGAACCCTTGAGCGATGGCTTCTCCAACGCATTCCTTTCCAACAAGGTTAACGATTGTTGAATTGTTAATCAAGCCCACAGCTTCATCAACGCTTGCTTTTCGTCCTTTGTAGAATTCTTCTTTAATTTTAAAGACTATTTTGCCTTCCCGAAGCGTACGCCCCAGCAAATCGCAGTCGCAAACTGCCAAGACTACGTTTTGACCCGCTTTTTTTATGTTAAGGTAGACTTCCAAGATATCTCTCTCAGAGTTGTTTAATGGATGATTTTGCTCCGCAGGCGTTGCAAACTAGAAAAGATAAGCGTTTTTCTTTCACAATTCTGGTGTCTGGTCGTTTGCATACTGGGCAAATAACGTAGCCTTCCAAGTACCTTTGTAGTAATCGGTCGAAGCTGTCTCGCTGGAATTTTCCTTGGAATATGGCGCGGGTATCTGCGAAGGTGGCTGCAGTTGCCATTTCTCTTGTTAGGAATTTTAAGATGTGTTGAGGGTCGCGGTCTAAGGCATCAGCTACGTCTTTAAAGTTAGAAATTATGGTGCGCATTCCAACTGTGTTGATGTACAATCTGGGTAGTTCTAGTCGTTCGCGTTTTTCAGCGACTTGAGGCATTTGAGCGCAGGCTCGTTTAAGCAGTTCATCGTAGTTGAAGCTCATCTTTCCATCTCACCCAAACATGGTGCCAGCACATATTTAAAATTATAACCTCAAAACACGGTTCCAAAGGAGTTGCGTAGCCTTTTTAACATGTATCAATATATAATGGTAAAGTAAATCAATATAAATTCCGAGAGCAAAGCTAAGGTAACAACTCTCAACTATACAACATAGAGGCTAATGCGTGTCAGAGAACCAAAAAACAAGCCAAGAAGGAAACATCAACCTGCAGATTGACAAGATAAAAAAGCAAATTGGTGAAGCAAACAACCAAATCAAAAAGTTTGTTGAGAAGAGAAACCAATTGCATGAGCAGGTACGCAAGACCCGCGACGAAGTTAACCAGATAAAAACAGAGAGAGACGCTCTCAACGAAAAAGTCAAGTTACTTAAAGAGCAAAGAGATGTTATCCGGGCGAAAATTACTCCAATTATGGAAGCTGTAAATGCTATAGATGTAAAAATCGCTGAACTTAGGAAGAATGTGCCTCGTGTTAGCCAACGCGAATTGCAAGAAGAGCTTGACGCGGTTGAATGGAAGATTTCTACGACTTCACTGGATATACAGGAAGAGAAACGCCTTGTAGGAGAAGTGAAAGAGCTTGAATTGCAGCTTAAAGGTTACAAAAAAATTGACAAACAAAATCTAAAAATCAAGGAGCTGCTTGCCCAACGTAAAGTGCTCGATGAACAAGCAGATGTTTTCCATAAAGAATTAACTGATTTAGCCAAGAAAAGCCAAGACTTGCATTCCGCCATGATGGATAAAGTGAATGCCGTCAAAAAAGACAGGGCTGAAGCCGATAGCCTACATCAAGCGTTTATTTTAGCTAAGACACAGAATACACTTTGGTATGAACAAGTCAGGGAGTTGATTGACCAAAATAGAGGCTTGAGGGCCGCATCAATAGGAATTGGTATTGCTAGGCGGAAGGAAGACGAAGCTAGATGGCAAGAAGAGCAAGGTAGGCGAAAAGAAGAACAAGCTAAACGCAAAGAGGAACAAGCCCTCCGAGCAGTTAAAGAAAAAGAGATAAAAGATAAAATTGGTTCAGAAGCTAAAGAAAAACTGCAACGGGGCGAAAAAGTGAACTGGGAAGAATTCCAGCTGATGCTCGGCGACGACAAAGAGGATGACTCAGAAACACAAGATTAAAGTTAAGTACCTATATTAATGAAGATAGAGATTCGCGATGGCTAAAAAGGAAACGCACCCCCAGACGCAAAAGCGTATCCTAATTTTATGTGTTGATAGAGATGGCGATCTGGAAGTTAAAGCAGGCATAAAAACACCTCTTCTAGGAAGAACCTCCAACCTAGACGGCGCAGTAGCTTTAGCTTTAAAGGATCCAGAAGAACCAGACGCCAATGCCATGTTTGAAGCTATTAGACTCTACGACCGTTTACACGATGAAAAGCAGCCTGAAGAAATCTTTGAAGTCGCAACCATCTCCGGCAACGAACTAGGCGGCGTAGGCGCAGACCGAAAACTGGTTGCTGAACTAAACACCTTGCAAGAATCCTTTAACGCCAACGAGGTTATTTTGGTCACGGATGGATACTCAGATGAGGCAGTTTTGCCGCTGGTTGAATCCAGAGTTCCTGTTTCCTCAGTCAGACGCATAGTTATCAAACACAGCGAATCCATCGAAGAAACCGCTGCAGTCTTCACCAAATACATCCGTTTACTTGTTGATAACCCAAGGTATGCTCGTGTAGCTTTGGGTTTGCCCGGTATTCTGGTTCTCATTTTTGGTATCTTTTGGGGAATCAACCTATTTTACCCAAACACAATTTACTATTACGGAATTGCCTTTGTTTTGGTCCTTGGTGGGTTCTTGCTGCTTAAGGGCTTTGGTGTGGACAAAGCAACTAAAGACGCGTATAAATGGGTAAGAGACTATTCTCCGCCGCCGCTTCCTATGCAAATCTCAAACTACGCAGTTATTGCAGGAATACTTTGCATTTCCGTCAGCGTCTATTTGGGTATAGCTAGCGTCAGCATTAACGCTGCGCCGTTTCCTATCGATTTCGGTGGATGGGTTGCTATTTCCCCGAAGATAGCTTCTTTTTTCATTAAAGGCGTCCAGGACTTGCTGGTAGTTGGCTTGAGTATCATTCTTTTGGGCAGAAGTGTTCGATTGTATTTTGAGCGGGATTCGAGGTTGCTGCGGAACGCTGCTTTGATTGTTTCTGTAGCTTGGTCACGGTGGGTGTTGGAAGGAACAGCAAATGTAATCATCTATTACTACAACAAGTCTTCACCAGTCATAGGCATAAATGACCCGATATTCTCAAGCTTTCTGTTCACCATAATAGTTGGTATCTTAATTGGCGTGGCATCTGTTCTGCTGATTTACATAGTTAACCGTTCGGCTAAAGATTTTTTTAAGAAGAAAGAAAAAGCTGAAGAACTCTAATTTTTTCCGGGTTTATTTTTCTCTTATTTAGAGGAAACTTTAATTGAACCCATCAAAACTTTAGCTATAGTACAAGCTAAGAAGCATGTGCTAAATCCTTCACACGTGAGAGGTCCAAATGGTGCTTGAGAGTTTTCTATCAGTCATCGGCGCTTACAAGGTTTATGAGAAATGGCTATGGCAGCAGGTTAAAAATGGCGTTAAACCCGAACATGTAGCTATCATTCTGGATGGGAACAGACGTTGGGCGAATGAAAATGAAACTCACCCCATGCTGACAAGGGACAAATGGGGTCATGGAGGAGGCGCCGATACAGTTGAGCAGCTTTTAGATTGGAGCCATATGATAGGCGTAAAATACGTTACTCTCTACACTTTCTCTACCGAGAACTTTGGTAGGCACTCAGATGAAGTTGCACAGATCATGAAGATTGCTGAAGAGCGTTTCCGTAAACTCTTGAAAGACGAACGTCTTCATAAGGACAAAATCCATGTGAAAGTTATCGGTAGAACAAATATGCTGCCTGATAGTTTGCAGAAAACCATCGCGGAACTTGAAAAAGCAACCGAAAGCTATGATTGTTTCTTTTGGAACTTTGCATTTGCCTACGGCGGCAGAGCAGAAATCGTGGATGCAGCCAAAACTATTGCCAAGAAAGTGCAAGACAAAGAACTGGAGATAGACGACATCACTGAGGTAACATTTGAAAAGTACCTGTACACTTCCCATATGACTAAACAGGACCCTGACATGATTATCCGGACTTCCGGTGAAGAACGTTTAAGCGGGTTCTTGCTTTGGCAAGCAGCCTACAGTGAACTGTTGTTCTTGGACGTTTATTGGCCTGACTTCCGCCTAATCGATCTTTTAAGAGCTATTCGAGTGTTCCAGCACCGTAAACGCCGCTTCGGCTCCTAAGAAAAAGGTTTAAGAGCGTTTTTTGGCGCTTACAATCGATATAACATCACGATCTTTTAGAATGGCGTCTTCGCCAATTCTTCTTTTATCTCTAGCATCGATGGCATAGAGGAAGTTTTCTCCCAGCTCACTATGGATTATGTACGCGAATAGGTGTGCGGTGGTGCCTTTAGGTACGAGGTATGCGTCGGGTAGGACGCGTCCGTTGTGGTCGGTTAAGTGTTCTAAGTCTTCAACTGGATAGACCGTTATCATGTCAAGTAGTTTGAAATAAGCGGTGTTTATTGCTTCCTGCACGCCGGTGGTGCCGTTTGGTTTGAGGATTTTTTCTTTAACCTGCTCCAGCGCCTTAATCTGACCAGCAGACAGCTTCTCGGGATGAGATATCTTGAAGTCTTTGTCGCCTGGTCTATAATCAATCAGTTGCTTTTCCGCGGCTCGCCTTAGTACCAACTCCGCTTCGGCGCTGCACGGGATAACGATGTAATCGAGTTTTTTCATTTTTTCGAGGTTTGCTTGTGCAGTGGGTAAATCGATTTTGTTTGCAACAATCAGTGTTGGCTTGGCTATGCGTCTAAGATGGTCTATGAAACGGTAAAAGTCATCATCCGTCCACGAAACAGGTCTATCAAGGTTCAAGTTAGCTCTTCGAACTGCCTCAGCTACACATTGACGCTTAATGCTTAAACCCGCCAAGCGGTCTTCCAGATGGTGAACGAGTCCTTTTTTATCGGTTTCTGCGGTTCTTGAGATTTTTGACCAGTCTTTTTTGAGGATAGTTTGCATCCACATGTTGATTTCTTTTTCCAGAAACTGGATGTCTTCGATTGGGTCGTGTTCGCCTGGTTTGCAGCTTTTGCCTTCGCAGTCGGTTCCGCCTGAAGCGTCAACGACATGGATGAGGGCGTCTGCTCGGCGGATTTCGTCTAGGAACTGGTTGCCTAAGCCTTTGCCTTCCCAGGCGCCTGGCACGATGCCTGCGATGTCGATTAATTCGACTGGAACCATCCTGTCGCCGCTAAGACACAGCGAGTTTCGCGGGTTGTCTTGGACTTTGAAGTCTTCGTGGACGCATTTTGTTCGCACGTAACCGACTCCTCGGTTTGGTTTGATGGTGGTGAAGGGGTAATTGGCTATTTCAGCCGCAACCAACGTGGCGGCGCTAAAAAACGTGGATTTTCCCGTGTTAGGTTTCCCAACGACTCCAAGTAAACGTGAATACGACTTTTGCATGGACAATTTCTTTTCACTTACAGATATGTTGCAGTGCGTTGAGCTATATCATTTGCGCTTGCGACAAGGAGAAACGACACTTTTCAAACTAAGATTTTAACATGACATTGACTATAGCTTAAGCATGTAGCGGCCTGCCGCCCTGGATTTTTATAGAGCCGCTATTATGGGATCTAAATAACTTTGGCTTAAGAGAAAAAGGCTGCATCTAAAGCTTTAAGGGCAATCTTGTTTTATGTTTTATTGGCGGTTGTTTGTGAAAGTTGTTTTTTGGCTCTTAGACATTAACCCCAAAATCGACAAAGACAAAGGCACACTCGAGTTGTGGCTGTGGGGAGTTGACTCAGTTGGCAATCGAGTGCTCGTTATTGACCGCAACTTTACTGCTTACTTCTATGCCGTGGTGGCCGAGGGGTTTGATGTCTCGAAAACTGTTCAGGCAATCATGACGACTTACGCCCAGTCAATTGTGAAGGTCGAAGTTGCTTCCCACCGCTTATTCGGCAAACCTGTGACGGCAATAAAAGTCTGCTGCAAGGTAGCAACCGAAACTGGGAAGCTTGCCAAGCAAGTTCGAAGCGTCGAAGGAGTCGATGATTGCTTCGAAGACGACATTCGCGCGTCCATGCGGTACCTAATCGACAACAACTTGGCGCCCTGCATGTGGCATGAGGTAGAAGCAGCCCAAGAAGAGAACACCGAGAACATAAGGGTAGCCAAGGTTTATTCCGCAAACTCTCCTCCCAAGCAGCTCGATGACGTGATTGTTCCAGATTTAAGGGTTATAGGTTTTTCCATTATATGCTACAGCCGCGAAGGCTCACCCAAACCAGATCGCAACCCCGTCCTAATCATTTCAACCTCAAACAGCAACGGTGAAACGCGACAGTTCATTGCAGGCGACGACAAAAACGACAAACCCGTCATCCAAGACTTCATCGCTTACCTTTGCGAGTTTGACCCTGACATCATCGCAAGCTACGGCGCCAACACTGTAGACTGGACTTATCTAAAAGGAAGAACCCGAAAACTCAAGTTGAAACTGGACTTTGACAGAGCACACCTTGAACCGCACACCAGCATTTACGGACACGTTTCCACAACGGGCACCGTAAATGTTGATTTGGCAGATTTTATGGACGTCTTTCCTGAGGTTAAGGTTAAGACGCTTTGGAACTTTGCGGACCATTTAGGCGTGCTAAAAGAGCGGCAGAGCATCATCGAGGATGTGGAGTTTGCTGATTATTGGGATGACATGCAAAAGCGCGAGGAACTGAAGAGGTTTGGATTGGATAGCGCTTGCAAAGTCCAGGGTACTGCGATGTTGCTTTTGGATTTTGCTATGCAACTCGCCATCTTAACCAGCCTGCCATTGGATCATGTGATGACGGCGGCGGTTGGTTTCCGAGTTGAATGGTTCCTAATCAAGCGAGCGCAGAAAATCGGTGAACTTGTCCCCAATCGAATAGAGCAAGCTTACCGACCATATGCTGGCGGGTTAGTTCTTTCGCCGAAGCCTGGCTTGCATGAGAACATAGCTGTTTTAGATTTTAAGTCGATGTACCCAAACATTATGATAACCTACAACCTCAGCCCAGACACGTACATCCCTCCAGAAGGGCCTGAACCAGAAGGCGGCGTCTACGTAGCTCCTGAAGTTGGGTACCGTTTCCGCAAGGCACCGCCTGGATTCTACAAAGAAGCTCTCACCTACCTAATCAACGTAAGAGGTAGCATCCGTCAGAAAATGAAGTCCTTTAACCCCAAATCCGTCGAATACCACGTTTTGGATGCACGGCAAAAAGCGGTTAAAATTATAACGAATGCTGCTTACGGCTACGCTGGTTGGGTAGGTGCGCGATGGTACATTAAACCTGTTGCTGAAGCGGCGTCAGCTTGGGGGAGGCATATAATTTTGACGGCGTCGCAGATGGCTGAAAAAGCCGAGATCCAAGTTGTATACGGAGACACTGACAGTTTATTCCTCAGCTACGACAAAACCAAAGTCCAGAAACTCGAAGAAGAAATCAGACGTGATCTCAAATTGGATGTG
The DNA here is from genome assembly GCA_963741295.1 of Candidatus Bathyarchaeota archaeon. GTDB lineage: Archaea > Thermoproteota > Bathyarchaeia > Bathyarchaeales > Bathycorpusculaceae > Bathycorpusculum. The sequence goes on along the minus strand of CAVUHI010000014.1, from coordinate 6,705 downwards.
GAGGTCGGAGAGGTTTACAAACGCATTTTCTTTACTGAAGCCAAAAAACGATATGCGGGCTTGCGTCAGGATGGCAGCCTCGACATTGTGGGTTTGGAGGTTATTCGCGGTGACTGGGCGGAGGTTGCTAAAAAAGTGCAGGAGCATGTGCTTGAAATAATCCTCAACGAACCCTCACCCAAGAGGGCAATTGATTACGTGCGTTCTGTGATTGAGGATTTGAAACATCGCAAAGTTCCCTTGCATGACCTCATTATTTGGAAAACCCTCACTAAATCACCTGAAGACTACGCCATCAAAGCACCCCATGTTGAAGCTGCAAAAATGCTCAAAGAAAAGGGTTGGCGACTAACGGGCGGCGACAAAGTAGGCTACGTGATTTTAACTGGACAAGGGCGCCTCTACAACCGAGTAAAACCTTACGTTTTCACCAAGCTCGAAGAAATAGACGTTGAATACTACATAACTAATCAGGTTTTGCCGGCAGCCTCAAGAATTCTGTCATTTTTCAACGTTACAGAAGCTGAATTGTTAAAAGAAACGAAAGAAACACAAGAAATACGAAGCCTAATGGATTATGTTTAGGCTGGGGGGATAACGTTTTGGAACGTTATCAAATCAACGTTCAATGCTGGTTTAACTGCTTCAGATACTCGCGAGGCAACGATGCGTTTGATGTTTTTGTCTGCTGAGATGTCAACGATTCTCTGGGTGATGATGCCGTCGAACACTATTGTGTCTACACCTGTTACCTGTCCGAGTTTTTCTGCAAGCTGGCTTACCGGTAGGCGTTCGATTAATTCGAGTTTTTCGTTTAAGAGGACTGCTTCAAGTGTGCCTACTAATGCTTTTGCCGCTTGAACTATGGTATCTGGGACTTCAACTTTGACGCGTTCGGGAACGATAACTTTCTTGGGTGCTGGTGGCGTTGGGGTTGGTTTGGTTGCTCCTGCAGCTTCGGCGATTGGCAGCTTGTTTTCTATGGCTTCAGCGATTTCTTTGCAGTTGCATTCCTCGATTTCTTTGCCTCGTGGAGCGCGACCGACAAACTTTACGTTTGTTACTTGCATGAGTTCTTTTAGGATTAAGTCGCCGCCTCGGTCACCGTCAAGCAAAGCTGTAGATGGCCTTTCTTTGGTTATCTTCTTGATTGAATCAGGAACTTTTGCGCCTTCCAGGGCGACTGTGTTAAAGATCCCGCACCGCATTAAGTTAATAACGTCTGCACGGCCTTCAACTACATAGATTTCTTTAGCGCCTTCTAAGCCTGGTCCAGCGGGAAGGTCTTCTGGTCCATATTTCTCTACTTTGCCCACTTTCATGGTGTCGCTGATTTCTTTGTAGACTTCGTCGACGCTGGGCATGGATTCAATGTTCCATCGGTGAAGAATTTCTTTTGCGCGGTCGATTATTATTTTTCGGCGTGCTTCACGGATATCTTCGATTTTATCCAAGGTTACTTTAGCTGAGCAGGGTCCAACGCGGTTAATGCTCTCGACGCTTGCTGCGATGAGGGCTGTAGAAACACGGTCGAGGCTGGTTGGGATGGTTATGTTGCCTGTGGTTCGATCGTTTTTAGAATGTAGGTCGATTTCGATTCTGCCGATGCGCCCGGTTTTTTGAAGCTCGCGCAGGTCAAGTTCTGGTCCAAAAAGTCCTTCTGTTTGTCCAAAAACTGCTCCAATCACGTCGGGTTTTTCAACTACACCTTCAATTTCAAATCTAGCGTGTACAACGTACTTTATCGTAAATGTTTGGGATGTTCCCGTAAATATGCAACTCCTATGTAAGTTATATTTTATTTGATTATGTTAATCGCACATATGCGAGTTTTCTCGCAACGATGAGATTTTAATTTATTACTAATGCAGAATTTAGGTGCATTCTGTTTAATATAACTTGCGCAATGCTGCTTCAGGTCTGCGAGAACGGTTTTTTCTCTGTAGCGACTTTGTTTGGTTGACTAGTGGAAAACCTCTTAAACGAAATAGTCGATAAAATATTTAGCATGCTGGGGGACTTCACGAATCATAAACAAAAGGAAAGAGTTTTGTGAAATGAGCACGTTGCAGCCCCTCATGCAAAAAAGTTTACCCTCCTTTGGTCATAAATACATTTTCCCAAATCATTCCCTACTCATCTTTGAGTAGATAATTAACTGAAAGATGCCATTTGGTAACACCCAAACGTCTTAAAGAAATAAATGATACAGATTAGGGGGTATTTCGCAGAAAAGTAGAGTTTGACGAAGCAATATCGTTAACTGATGCGGCACTAAAAACTTTTGGGGGAAGAGAGAGGAGAGCATCGAACCGCATTTGGTTAACTGTTGCTTCGCCAAACGTTTCCTACGCGGGTTTCATACGCATACCATATCAACCCATAGTGAAAATAAAAGCATATGTGACTTCACATTGAAGCCAACATAACGAAAAAACGCTATAATAAACTTCCACCCTCTCAACTTAAATAACAAATCCTACAAAGAAGAATGCGGTATCCATGAGCTTACGCTTAAACCCCGAATACGATAAACTTTTGCCAAAAATGAATGAAGACGAATTTGCTGAACTCAAGAAATCTATAGAAACTGACGGACAGCATTACCCAATAATCGTAAACGAAGATTTAGAAGTGCTTGATGGGCACCACCGTTTTCGCGCCTGCATCGAACTGGGAATAGAGCCAGATTTTGAAGTACGGAAATTCGATGATAAACTCATGGAAAAAAAATTCGTTATTGAAGCAAACTTAAGACGTCGTCACCTCAATAACTTCCAACTTGTAGAATTAGCGTTACCGCTACTCGAAATTGAGAAGGCACTTGCGAAGAAAAGGCAATCCAAGGGTGGCAAAAACGAACTTGACAAGCAGGTGGGGGTAGCGCCAGAAGACGCTGAGTTTGAACAAGAACCCAAAGGGAAAGCGGTCGAGGTTGTGGCGAAGCGAGCTGGGGTGTCTTCTCGCACGTTGGAGCGGGGCAAAAAAATATTGGAGGAAGCCAGCGAAGATGAGAAGCAGAAGTTGCGGGAAGGAAAAACCAGCATATCAAAAGTCTACCAGGAAATCGTTGATAGCCAAAAACCTCCCCAGCCGACCGTGGAACGGGAGCTTGAGTTTCCATCGGCCTACGACCTGCAAAACCTCTCAAACCTGCAGGCTCTCTTAGAGCAGCTTCAACGTCACCAGGTGTTCTGCCCAGAGTGTGGACATGCAATGCTTGAATGTAGCAAATGCCATACACCGCTCACAAAGATGATTCAACAACCCAAAGCTTCAGATAAAACTCAGCAGTAACCACCTACTGGTTTAGAATTTGAGCCATTAAACGGCGCTGATGCTTTCCAGAAATATTCAACATCCTAATCGACGCCTCAGTAGTGCGAACTTGTCTGGTGATTGCTGTGATGACGACGTTTGGAAATGGAACTGGTCCAACCCCGTGAAATGACTTCGAGTCCTCAAAGAATTAGAAAACTCAAAAACTTCATAGCAACTTGGGAAATGCAAACCTTCCAAGCAACATTTTTATAATCCACACAACCTTTTGCGTAAAAAAACATATTCAGATGTTGATTTATGGTACAGTACAAATGGGTTGCATTATCGAACACGACTATTGGTATGCTGATGGCTTCTATCGACATGACCATCGTTTTAATTGCGATGCCATCGATTTTTAGAGGCATAAACATTGACCCATTCACCTCATTCCAGTACCTGCTCTGGATAATGTTCGGCTACAGCATCGTCACGGCGACTCTGCTGGTTACTTTCGGCAGGTTATCTGACATGTTTGGTCGAGTTAAACTCTACAACTTAGGCTTCCTCATATTTACTGTAGGTTCAATCCTGTTATTCTTGACACCTAACACAGGCGACGCTGGAGCCATCGAGTTGATTGCTTTCAGAATCGTCCAAGGAGTCGGTGCTGCGTTTCTTTTCTCAAACAGTGGAGCAATCATAACCGATGCGTTCCCAGCAAACGAACGCGGCAAAGCCCTAGGAATAAACCAACTAGCTTTTCTAGCAGGTTCACTCATTGGCTTGGTCTTGGGCGGCGTCTTAGCGGTTTTTGATTGGAGACTGGTCTTCCTAGTCAGTGTTCCTGTCGGAATCATCGGTACAATCTGGTCTTATTGGAAACTTAAAGAACAAAACATCGTACGCAAAAAACAAAAGATGGATATTTGGGGCAACATAAGCTTCGGCGCAGGTTTAACCCTGATACTTATAGGTATAACCTATGGGTTGACGCCCTATGGTTCATCTCCGATGGGCTGGGGCAACCCCTGGGTAGTTGGTTCACTTCTCAGTGGAGCCGCCTTGCTGTTTGCGTTTCCCTTCATCGAAAAACATGTGGAGCAGCCATTGTTTAACTTGGATTTGTTCAAGAACAGGGAGTTCGCAACCGCCAACATTGCCACTTTCTTAAGCTCCATCTCAAGAGGGGGCGTCATGGTTATGCTTGTCGTGCTCCTACAGGGCATCTGGCTACCCCTACATGGCTACAGTTACGACTCAACACCGTTCTGGGCAGGCATCTTCATGCTTCCAATGTCCATAGGCATAGCCCTCACGGGACCATTGAGCGGCTGGCTATCTGACAAACATGGCGCAAGAATCCTCGCAACTACTGGCATGATAATAACCGGAATTGCGTTTCTGGTTTTCACATTATTGCCTTCAAACTTTGAATACTTGCCCTTTGCTCTAATACTCCTTGTTTTAGGCATAGGCAACGGCATCTTCATGTCACCTAACATGGCGTCAGTTATGAATTCTTGTCCGCCAGAACATAGAGGAGCAGCCTCAGGAATGCGCTCCACTCTACAGAACTGCGGACAAACCATTAGCCAAGCAATCTTCTTTGCAATAATCATCATTTCTCTCAACGCCACTTTGCCTACTGCGCTATCTATTGCAGTATCTAATACTGGCGCCTCACCACAGATTGCCTCAGCGTTTAGCCATACCCCAGCTGCAGGAGCTCTATTCGGAGCTTTCTTAGGCTACAACCCCATAGGAACTATGCTGCATGGAATGGGTTCAGTCGCTGCAGGATTACCTCAAAGCACCTTAACTACCCTGACCAGCCAAACCTTCTTCCCCAACGCCATTGCATCGCCATTCATGACCGCTCTAACGACAGCCTTCATATTTGCTGCAATCTTGTGCTTCTTAGCAGCAGTGTTTTCAGGGTTAAGAGGCAAAAAAACCGATTGTGCTGAGACAGGAAAGTTTGAAAACAAGGCTGTAATTGAGCCAACAATGGAAGCATAAGCTGGCAACACTTGCATCGAGCTTTTTTTTAAATAAGCTTCTAAACTTAGCTTTTAATAGCTTGATTCAAGAGAAAGAAAAAAAACGGTTGTTTTCTACAGGAAAGTGTTGCCCTTCTTCTTTCAAAGACCATTATTCTGCAGATTTGCGTTTTTTTATCAGAACAATTACCAAAACCAGTGCCGCCACCACAATCAAAATCATGACTGATTCCAGAGTTTCAAGCATTATTGAAGGGTTAGTTATCGGTAAATTTGTAGGGGTGGGAGAAGAGGTTGGTGTAGATGTTGGAGTTGATGATGGGGAAATGGTTGTTGTAGGTGAGGGAGTTGGGTTTGCTGTGGATTGGGGTGTTGGAGAAGAGATTGTTGTTGGCGTTGGGGTTGCTGCTGTAGGCTGCTTTGTTTCAAGAGTCAACCTATAATTGAATGTTGATGTTAAACCTGCGTTGTTCATGAATTGGGCGAAAACTGTTTTTTGGCCGGTTCCGTCTTGTAGTGTCCAGGTTTTTGATGATGCATATGGCTCCCAATTTGACCAGGAAGAGTTGTCGTTTGAGAACCGCATTTGTGCAATTCCTGTGGAATCATCAGTTGCTGATAAAGCCACCTTGATTATTGGATTGTCGGTGATTGAAGCTGCTGTTATGCTTCCTGTTGGGGCAGTTTTGTCTAGCTGAATTCCTGCAACAGTCACGTGTGGAAGTTCGCTTAGACCTGACCCGTAAACGTTCCATGTGCTCCAGTATTCGAGCGTGTTGTCGCCGCCCTCTGTTGTTATTGTTGGTTCCCCGTTAGCTGTAACGTTAAAAATTGGCCCTCCATTTATACTGTAAAAGGTTTCATTTACGGCATAGTCAGGGGTTAGGTTTATGGTAATGTTAGATGTATGCCATCCATTTACGTAATCGTTGGCTACCATCGGTAAGCGGGTCAAATTAATGCAGAAATTACTGTTTTCATCGTTTATTGTAATTGTGTGTTGACCTACGGTTGTAGTTGGCACGATGAAGGTTGTGTTGAAAGATCCGTTGCTGTCGGTTGATATTGTTCCCAAGTTTGTTGTGTTGTCCCAGAACAGTGAAACGTTGCCGGGATTAAACCATTCACCTGAAAAAGGTACGATGTCGCCGTTTTGAACAAATACGTTGGTGGCTAAATTGGTGTTATTTCCGAATAATCCTTGCGTAGTTAATTTGGCTACTTGTGATAGACCGCGTCTCCATTCTGTAAACGGAACAGCAGTATTGTATGTGCGACCGTTGTTGTTGTTTTGAGCCCGGAAAACAATGTTGTCATAGAGTGCTTGGTAATCGCCAGCCCTGTTGTTTTGACCTAAATCGGGTGCAATCATGCTGTAAGTGAAATTTGACGAAGAAGTCGTTAAATTGCTAATTATTGGTGTCCAAGTCGTCGTTATGGG
>CAVUHI010000013.1:0-96400 GCA_963741295.1 Candidatus Bathyarchaeota archaeon | reverse complement strand
CGCCTTTTCTTTATCCTATGCGCCGTATGTGTAATCATCGCCGTTCCCCATTGTTAAGTATCTTCTGGGAAGTTATTGCCCGAGGTGCACCGCAAATTAGCCTCGGCTTCCTGATTAACAACAATTCTGACGGAGGCATCGGACCAGCAATACAAGGTACCTTTATCTTGATTGGACTAACCAGCCTCATCGGCATCCCGTGGGGATATTCTCAGGCATATACCTTGCCGAGTTTGGGAACAACAAGTATGCAACCGCGATGCGCTCAATTAACGATGTATTAACCGAGTTTCCATCGATCGTTGTGGGCATCACAGCTTATGGTGTGATCGTTATTGCGGTCATCGGAAATTACTCGGCCATTGCAGGCGCCATCGCATTATCCTTCATCCTTATTCCAATCGTAGCACGAACAACCGAAGAATCCTTAAAACTCGTACCAAACAGCGTTCGAGAAGCCTCATTGGCGTTGGGGGCCCATAAATGGCGAACAACGCTGAGCGTCGTGTTGCCCACAGCCAAAGCAGGACTTCTGACGGGCACACTTCTTGCCGTTGCCCGAATTGCAGGAGAAACCGCACCCTTGATCATGACTATTCTAGGCAACAGGTACTTCTTCCAAGGCTTAAACCAACCCATGGCAGCTCTACCCCTTGAAATCTGGCGCGAGTCTTACAGCCACAAGCCAGCTTGCAGGCGCAAGGTTGGGGGGCAGCTTTAATCTTGATTTTGATGGTGTTAAGCCTTAACATAATTGTTAGATTAGCCACCAGAGGTAGAATCAAAAGATGACAAGCACAATCGATCCTCAAGAAAAACTCGTTGACTTAAACATGAAAATGCAGAGTATAGACTTGAACGCTTGGTTTGGTCCAAAGCAAGCATTAAAAGATGTAAATATAGAAATAAAAGCCAACGCCGTAACAGCCATAATTGGGCCTTCAGGATGTGGCAAATCCACTTTCATCCGCTGTTTAAACCGAATGCACGAGCTAACACCAAACGCCAAAATGACCGGTCAAATTATTCTCGATGGACAAAACATCTACGACAAACAAATTGATCCAGTGCAGGTTCGCCGAAGAGTCGGTATGGTTTTCCAGAAACCCAATCCCTTCCCAACCATGTCCATCTATGACAATGTAGCGGCTGGGTTAAGGTTGACTGGAACTAAGAAGGGCAAAAATCTCGACGAAGTAGTCAAGCGTAGTCTAGAGAAAGCAACCCTTTGGGATGAGGTCAAAGACGATTTGAAAAAGCCAGGACGAGCATTTCTGGAGGACAACAACAACGGCTATGCATTGCACGAGCCATCGCTTTGCAGCCTGAAGTCATTTTGATGGATGAACCTTGCTCAGCTTTGGACCCGATTGCGACGGCTAAGATTGAACGGTTGGTTGTGGAGCTTAAGCGAAATTATACAGTTGCCATTGTAACTCATAACATGCAGCAAGCTTCCCATGTGTCCGATTTTACAGCTTTTATGTACTTTGGCGCACTCATTGAGTTTGGATCCACTAAAGATATTTTTGAATCTCCCAAAAATCCATTAACGGAAAAATACATAACAGGAGAATTCGGATAGGAGATTAGAATGAGCAGAATAATTGACCGCGGATTAGAAGAACAATCAGTGCTAATAGTTAGGATGGGCGAGTTAACCTACGAGACCCTTGCTCTATCAATACATGGCTACCTCGAAGGGAAAAGTGTTCAAGAACAAGTCAGGGAATTTTCAGACATTCTCCTTTCAATGGCTGATAAAGTTGAAGATCAAACCTTTCAGTTAATTGCCCGTTTCCAACCAGTCGCCACAGACCTTAGAACCATAAAATCCTACATGAAAATAGGCAATGACTTTGCAAGATACGGCAGATATGCCCTTGACATATCATTCATCAACGACCAATTACATCGGCTTAAAAGAATGCGAAACTTGGACACGAGACTACATCGACGAAATGAGTGAAAAAGTCCTTTCAATGGTCAAAATAAGCATTGACTCACTCAAAAAACAGGATATTATCCTTGCTAAAACAATTTCAGAAACTGAACGTGAAGTCGACAAAATGTACTTTGATTATCTTCACAAACTAATCAATGGAGAACAAGCTAATAGTAAATGCGTTTTATCGAGCGGGTTAATGACTAGGTATTTAGAGCGTATTGCTGACCACGCAGTCTACATTTGCGAATCAATCGTTTATATAGTGACAGGTGAAAAAATAACCTTAGGCTAAACCGCTTTGGTTCAATGGACGTTCAATAATGAACGTATTCCCTTCCAAACTTTTCAAACTCGTGTCGACTGATGTTGAGAAAACAAATACTGTATCAAAAAAGTCCATAGCTAATTTAAGCAAGTTTGACTTAATCGATATATCATTGAGAAGTTTTGTATGTCCATAGACACAGAAGATTTCAAGGTGCCGTTGGAAAAAAGATCAATTTGAATGATTATGATTCATGTTGGGTTCCAAAATGGGCTAAGAAACAAGAAGAAAAAGAAGGAAAAAAACAGTAAAAGAACAAGCCTTAACACTTCTTGAAGCAATAGACAAAAGCTTGCTGAGTTGCAGGAATTGTTTTGGGCAAGCAACACTTACTCGATGTTGATTGTTCTTCAAGGGATGGATGCAGCAGGAAAAGACAGCACAATAGCCATGTAATGTCCGGAATTAATCCACAAGGCTGCCAAGTTATTAGCTTCAAAACTCCATCCGCAGAGGAACTTGATCACGATTTTCTATGGCGATATACAAAAGCTCTTCCAGAAAAAGGAAGCATAGGGATTTTTAACCGTTCATATTACGAGGACGTGTTGATAGTAAAGGTTCGACCAGAAGTCTTAGAAAAGCAAAAATTACCTCCAGAAGAGGAAGGGAAACAATTCTGGAATCAACGGTACGAGGACATAAACATGTTTGAACGCCATTTGGTTCGCAACGGAACTGTGGTGCTGAAATTCTTCCTTAATGTTTCAAAGAAGAAGCAGAAACAGCGCTTGCTTGAACGCCTCGAAAACCCTGATAAAGAATGGAAATTTTCGCTTACCGACCTTTCCGAACGCTCAAAATGGGCGGATTACATGGAAGCATACGAAGATATGCTTAACAAAACAAGCACGGAATGGGCACCATGGTATATTATTCCTGCAGACAAGAAATGGGTTACCCATGCATCGATTTCTGACATTATACTGTCGCAAATCAAAAAGCTGGATTTAAAATATCCCGTTTTAAGCAAAGAGCAATGCGAAGCTTTGGAAAAAGCAAAAGCTGAACTGGAAAAAGAATAAGCCTCCAAAGATTCTGATTATATGCTAGGCGTTACTATGCAATGAGCTTCCAGCTGCTTTCCGAAGGCTTCATAGAACGCTTGCCGATTCTGAATGATGCTCCATTCTTCTAAGCTGCAATCTGAGTCAGAATAAAATGAGAGCAGTACTTGATCTTTATTTCTTTTAATAAATTCCGCTTTCTTCACAAGGCAACAATGACTTCGATCAAGCTTTTCTGCGAACCGGAGAAATGTTGAAAGAATTGCGATGGCATGATTAGTCTTTTCGTCTAACCCTGTAGTTTTCAATGCTTTTTTAGAAGGCAATTTTTTCCTGTGAAAACGCGCTATGTTAGCCATTATTTGAATTTCTTTTTTGTCAAAACCAAGAAGTTCAGCGTTGCTGATGATATAGTGGGAGTGAAGTTGATGATCATTAAAAGAAAGAAAATCGCCAACATCATGCAAGGTTGCTGCATATTTTAAGAGTTCTTTCTCTGTCTCGCCGAGATTGTGTAGCCCAATTTGTTTTGCGCTATCAAAAAGCTGCAACGCCAAAGAAGCCACAGTTTCTGAATGTTTCTCGTCAAAGTTGCATGACCTGCCCAAATGTAGAATGCTTCTGTTCCTCATAGGTGTCCTTTGCAGTTCCCGGAAACCCTCAAAATTCGACAAGTACTCAACCAGTAATCCATCTCGAAGTTCTCGGTGGCTAACACAGATTTCTTCTAAGCCGAACTCTTCCATGATTGCCTCAATTGTGGCTGCACCAGCAATTATGATGTCAGCTCGATCAGGGTTGATTGCGGGCAGCTTTTTTCTTTCTTCAAGGGTAAGAGAGTAAAGAATCGGTGCCAACTTTTTCAAATTCTTCCTTGTCAGAGTAGAGCGTCCCCATTGCCATTTTTCTTGAACAGTTTGTTTGCAATTTCCGCTAAGTTAATAATTGTGCCTGATGATCCCCATGCTCGTCGGGCACCGTACTCCCGGACTTTCGGTTTTAATGGATGAACTTTGCTTCGCGCGTATTGTTTTATCCGCTTGTAAATGTTATTTTCAATTGGGCCAGTCCAGCCTTCGCCGATAAACTTGGCTGTTAACCTGATTGCTCCCAGCCTGAGGCTGTCAACGGAGAAGCATTCGTGCTGATTGCCGATGGCAATTTCCGTGCTGCCTCCGCCTAAATCGATGAAAATAGCTTTTTCTTCGCCAATATCTACTCCGCTTGACACGCCCACGCAAATCAAGCGAGCTTCTTCCTGTCCCGAAATTACATTCACGTTGAGACCTGTTTCGTTATGGAGTTTCTCTAGGAACTCGCATTGATTTTGGGCTTCCCGAATGGCTGAGGTTCCAACGGCTATTATTTCAGAGGCGCCATAGGTTTTGGCTAAACTTGCAAATTTTCCACAAACAAAGATGGCTCGCTCCATTGCTTGAGGTTTTAGAATGTTGTCTTTGAACTCTTCTTCACCCAGCCTAACGACCTCTTTTTCTTGGCTGATAATGGTATATGAGAAGTTAGGATTTATCCTCACTACTAAAAGGCGCACGGCATTGGTTCCGATGTCCACAAACCCAACTACATGTCCAGCGGCTTTGACGGTTTTTTCTTCCATATCAGCACCACTTTCTTAGCGAAGACCTTTTCAAACAAATCCTTCTTCTTATTAAAAGCCTGCTCTTCTAAGATAGATTTCGTTTCGCAAACGCATTCAACTGAATTCTTTTAGTGCCCATCTTGATGTTTAGAGATTCAACGATTGATTGATGGGTGTAATCTAAGCTGTCAGCTAAGCGTAGAAGACTTGCCAGAATCTTTATTTTATTTAGAGTATTGCGATCTAAAGACAAAAGAATATAGTGACTTTGTTTAGGTAGACCTTTTCGATGGTATCGGGCGATGCAGGCAATTATTCGTCTTTCCTGGGAAGTAAATGGCAGAAGAGGGTCATTTAAGATGAGTTTGGCAGATTTCTTGTGATGACTACGCCGCGATTTTGACAATCCGATATCATGTAGGATTGTGGCGCACTCAAGCATGCAACGTTCACGCATTCCAAAATGATGCCACTTGATTAATCCATCGAACAACTCTAAAACAAGTTTACTGACCTGACTGTAATGGTTGTTGTCTGGCCAATACTTTTTTGAAATTTCCGCCGAAACTTGCAAGGCTTTCTTGCAATCTTCAATCATCATGTCTTCTTTAGTTTGATCTTCTTCGATGATTACATCAAGAGATACACCTTGAAGCAACATTTGAGCGAAACTTTCAGGCAACCCTTTTTTTCTAAGAGCATCCGCCGCTTCGTCAACATCGTAATCCAGGCGAATTAACTCAACTTTGAAAGGGTTAAAACTCAAGACTGCATAAGCAGTCTGCGGCTTTCCGTCTCCAGGTCTTCCCACGCTTCCAGGATTCACAAAGCAGGCTCCATTTGCCTCTTTGTAAAACTGTTCATGAGAATGCCCCACGATAATTACATCCGCTTTTGCTTCTTCAGCAAGAGTTTTCAGCCGTTCAATCGGGGTATCCTGATAAATATGCTCTTCAATAGACTCGGGGCTTCCATGCGTTACAAGCAGTTTTTTACCTGCTACTTCAAGCCTAAGTTCATGAGGTAAAGAAAACAGGTAAAATTCGCAGGATTTAGCAAGTTCTTTTCTAGCAAATTTCAAAGCAAGATTTTTCGCACCTTTAGCCTTGGCTTTGCCTTCGATAACCTCTAGGTCAAAGTTTCCCACGATGCTCAAAACATTTTTCTCGCACAGCAATTCTATGACTTCATTTGGGCAAGGACCAAAACCTATCGAGTCGCCTGCATTGAGAAAGACGTCAATCCCCCGTGATTCTGCATCCGCAAAAACTCTTTTCAAAGCCTGCAGATTAGCATGAATATCCGACAAAACTGCGATTTTGACGTCGGGATTCATGAGGACTTGTTTTATTCTTTCTTCATTTTTTGATGCGAATTCTGTGTTGATTGTCTGCCTAAGTTGGGCAAAAAAACCTGTTCTTTTGGTTTCTTCCCAGAATTTAACAAATTCTGAATAATTTTGGTTTCTTTTTTCTTTTACAAAAATTAAGAAATTTAATAACGCTTTTTCGAATTTTTTGTTTTCTGTCGTTTTCTTTCCTTTGGATTTTATCTTGGCGTTTGTTTCCTCTATGAATTTGGGGATGTATTCGGTCCAGACGTCGCAGTCATGCATTTCGCCCAGAATATCTTGTAATTTTTTGATTTTTTCTATTTCTTGAGCAAGCTTGTTCTTGTATAACGGTGAAAAGGACTCCATAGTGTATCGGAGTTTTTTTGCACGTATTCTCATTTCATGGTGCTTTAGAGCTTCATTTTGTAAGTGAACATAGTTTTCCATTGCTAAGACATCGTCTATCCTAAATGAAATGTGCCAACGGGCTTTCTCCAGAACCTTTTGAGCGTCAAAAGCCTCCTTTGATTGCTCCTTAATGGTTTTTTCACAAAAATGGCGAAGTTCATCTAAAACCTCAGTTGTCTTTAGCTCCTCCAATCCGGCATTGACTGAGGGTTGAACCTTTTTTCTAAGTTCTTTATGGTTTTCAATCAGAATACTTACATATGCTTTTTCAGCTGCTGAAACCAGTTTTTCCATGTATTGCTCAACGAAGACTATCTGTACATCTAAATCTCTTGCATCACCAAGAAGACGCGTTACCTTCTTAATTTCGCAAAGCCATTCCTTGAATTCTTTTCTACGAAAGCAGATTCTGAAAAGAGGCATGGTAGCTCTTAATCTGCGAGAGGTAACACGGGTTTTATGGACATATTCGATGTCGTTGTCTGTTATTACTCCATCGATCTGTTTTTCGAAAACTTCGAGTAGTTTTAGAATAGCTTCAGAACCAAATTTGCAGTAATTCATGTCTGTTTGGCATGTTTGAACGTTATTGATCTCGTTCATTCCAAATGCCCCTGTTCTCGATGAGCCATGCTTGGGAGTTGATGATTTTTTCGCCTTCTTTAACTTGGACTCTTTCGTACGTTCCGTCGGGGAGTAATCGTCTTGCTTTAACGTTATCTCGAAGATGGATTTTAAGCATGTCTTCAAGAATAGCTTGGCGCAAGGAAGGGATCAGGTACTGATAAGAGGACTTCGATTCTCTCGTTTAGGTTTCTAAACATCATGTCCGAGCTGCCGATGAGGACTTCATCTTCAGTGTCATCTTTAAAATAGTATATTCGGGCATGTTCAAGGAAACGTCCAACTATGGATATTACTGAAATGTTATCGCTTACTCCTTTGATTCCCGGTCGCAAGCAGCATAAACCTCGGACATTGAGGTCAATCTTGATTCCTGCCATGGATGCTTTGTAGAGGGCTTGAATGATCTCTTTTTCTTCTAGGTTGTTAAGTTTGAAAGCTAAGTAGCCTTTCCCGGTTTTCTGATGAAAGCTTATTTCTCTATCTATTCGTCTTAGAATTTCCCTCTTCAAAGTTTTTGGAGCTACGAGAAGGTGCTTGGTTTCTTTTTCTTGAACCCCATTTATTATCGCATTGAATAAGTCTTCAAGTTCCAATCCTACTTCTGGGTTTGCTGTAAGATAGCCTATATCACCGTAGATTTTAGCTGTTACAGCATTGTAGTTTCCAGAACCAATATGGGAGTACCTGACAATGCCATTGTTTTCTTTTCTATTAATTAGGCATAATTTTGCATGGACTTTGAAATTCGGAAAATTGTAAACTGTGTTAACGCCGCCATTTCGCAGTTTGGTGACTAGAAGGATGTTATTTTCTTCGTCAAATTTGGCTTTTAACTCAACTATTGCTGTGACTTTTTTGCCATTCCTTGCAGCCTCAATCAGCGCGTCAACAATCGGGGATTTATGGTCCATCCGATACATTGTTATGCAGATTTCCGAAACATCACTATCTATACACGCTTCCCTCAAAAGGTCAATTATAATATCGAAGCCGTCATAGGGGTGATAGAGAACGAAGTCTTGTTTTGCGATAGTCTCAAAAATGTTGTTTTCCGAGAGCATCAGAGGCGAAAGGCATGGGAAAAAGCTTTTGTCTTTTAGGTCTGGTCGATTAATTTTGAGCAGTTGCCAGAGGTCGACAAGCCCCAGTGGGCCGTCAAACTCGTAAGTTAAGTAATCTGGTAACCCTAACTTTTTGGATATGGTTTCTCTTAATGCCTTGGGCATCTTTTTGTCAAATTCGAGTCTCGTCGGAAATCCTATTTTACGGATCGAAAGGCTTTTCTGTACAGTGTTAAGAAAGTCTGCGGATTCATCCATCAGGATGTCTATTTCACCGTTGCGCGTCAATCTGAATGGATAAGCCGTTAAGTTCTTTTCTGTTGGAAAAACTAAATCGAGGTTATTTAAAATTAAATCTTCCAAAAACACGAAGTGCTGTTCTCTATTTTCTGTTTCACCGATTGCAATATCACCATATTCTTTTTCTGGAAGGCTTATCAATCGTCCGAATTTTTCTGTCGGAGCATCTAGGAGGATGCAAAAGTTTGGGTGTTGATTTTGGAACCCTGAAATGAAGAGATTTATGTGTAAATTCTCGATTGATACGCTCTCAAAACCCACTTTTGGAATTTTAATCGATGGAATAATTGATGACTTGAGGAACTCGCGCAATTTTTCACGGTTTTTTTCTGAAAAATCCTTAAAGTCTTTAATGTGGATTCCTTCTCTTGCTAAAGCAGGAAGAAGCTCATCTCTCCAACATTTTGAATGGTTCTCAATTAATGGAATGATTTCCTTACGTGTGGCGTTAATCTGTTCGAAGAAGCTCATTCCATCCATGGATTTTTCGTCAGATCCAGCTTTGACTTTTTTGATCAACCGCGGAACCCTTGTCATAAAAAACTCGTCAAGGTTGCTGCCGCAGATGGCGATGAATTTAACCCTCTCCAGCAATGGATGCCAAAAGTCAAGTGCTTCCTCAAGAACTCGTGCGTTAAATCTTATCCAGCTAAGTTCCCTGTTTAGAAAATAACTTGGGTTATCGAGCAGTTTTTTCTGGAGTTGGACGTTGTTTGTCTCTGAATCAAGATTGTTTGTAGCTAACAAGAACCTCTACCATGTGTTATTTTATCGTTACATTTTAAGGATGGAAATAATAACCGCTGGTATTTTATAAAGGAAACATTTTAAAAAAATCTTTGCTTCTTTTAGTTTTTTTGTTAGCGGTCGCGCTTCCTAGATAACTCGGTTGTTTCGACACATTTTGGCTTGCGAATAACGAATATCTCAAATTCGAAAAGCGGAACTTTTTTGTTCATTCTAATCGATCTCCGTTTTTAATTACACGCAGTCTGTCATTAAGGCTATGAAAATAAAATATATAGGTGATAATAGTTTATATAGGAAAGGTTAAATTTCACACGCTATTAACTAAAGAATATGAATTCTTCATCTCTTAAACAACAAGGCTTTGTTGAATTTGTCCCAATAAAAGGGATTTCGTATTCGACCTTGCTTAACGATAAAAGTAGCGTTTTGATTTTAGCTGATAGCACTCTAACTGGAAAACCAACCTCTGACATATTGTACATTGGAAAATCAAAGAAACCAGCAAAAAGAGTTTTTGGCGGATACCTATCCGGATACGGCGGCAAAACAACCCGAAAAATAAATTCCATGCTTCTAAACGACGGATTCCTTGAAAAAGTGTCAATTAGCTGGATGGTAATCGATAACCCGAAGGTTGCACAACAAGAACTGCTGGAAAGTTTCAAGAAAGAACACGGCGAATACCCATCTTGGAATGTAGCCAAGAAACCTCTTCAAAAATCTCAGGTCCCTCCAAAAACAGTTAAGGCGTCAGTAAAGTCGGTCTCGCGTAAACCCGCTAAAAAGACACCATAAATTTTATTTTTCTGTTTTCTTTTTCAAAGCGCTGTAGTGCTGGATTAGTTCTTTAGTGGACCACGGCAAGCAATCTTTCGCCTTAAAGCCCAAAATCTCTGCATATTTATAGATCAAATCGGTGCTTTTAGCCTCTATTTCCAAAAACTCAGGAATATATCCATAGTTACCCAAATAACAATCAAAATCAAAGCGTGCATCATCTATAGTATAGCTGACTCGATGCTTTTTCGTTCCATCAATTACTGTTAAACCCAAGTTTTCTAAAATTATTTTCATTGTATCTAGGCTTGATACTTCAACAGAGTATTCTTCCGCAGTTTTGGCCATTTGGGTGAAGTGGACTTTTTTGTATGTCAACTCGATTTTATCTTGTTCTTTCCTCAAGCGCAGGATATCTTTCTTTTTAACTATTGTTCCATCTTTTGAGTCTAAAAACAATGTTTCAATGTCGCCATCGAAAACTTTTTTGAGCCCAATTCGGCGAGTTTTCTCTCAAGAGTTGTTCTGTTTACTTCTAGAATTTTGACTTCTATTTCTTCCATAATCCAAGATTAACCTCTTTTGATAGTTAAGACTTTTTCTGAATACGACCTATATTGTTCTTATCTTTGGTTGAATCTTCAACCAAATAAGTGGGTTATAGATTTACGCATATTGGATTGATTGTACTGTTGCGTGGTTTGTTTTTTTGATAACTTGATGGTGTAATCCGCAGACTGGACAGAATATTATTTCGTAGTTTGCAAAGATTTCTGGAAAAACGTTGAATTTTTTTTCGCATCCGGTACATTTTATTCGCAAAATTTCATCTCATCATAGCTTGTTCTATGGAGTTTTCGATTTGGTTAACTTCAAATGATTCAAGCAGAAGGGTTTGTCCTTTTTTCACGGTTATAAACTCTATTCCACACAAAGGACATGCGACTAATTGGTGTTCTCCAACAAGGTCAAATTCAAAGCCTTTCAAACATCCAGGACACAAAAAAATTATCGTTTCATTTGATATTTCCATGTTCACTCATCCCTGATTTATATTTTGACCATTGAATCAATTAAGAAATACCTTAGTATTCTTTAGTAACTATATAGAAACTGCAACACTTTCCAATTATTTAGCTAAAACTTTGGTTGGTGTGAGAGTTTACTAAATAGGGAAAAAAGAAGTTTATCCCTATATGGTTGCCTTCATTTTATTATTCAGTTTTATTGTCGTTTGGTTGATTTGGCTTTTTCTCTTAAGTTGACGTTAGTTCTTTGCTTTTTATGAACATCTACGGTGACGGAAATGTTTACAATTTGAGGCAAAGAATCGAAATGGTTTTCCAGAACCCGAATCCCTCACTAAAACAAATTTTGAGAACGTCTCTTTAGGTCCCGCATCCATAACACCAACATTAACGGTAAATTTGGTTAAACTTTTTTTTATTTTTGTTTTAGATGCGCTGTCGGTCATTTAGTTCACCGAAAAGGTGATGATTTATTGCTCCGCTTATGATCGCTTTGTTTACTCGACTATAGGAAGCTCTTGTTTTAGTTCTTTAAAATATTTGAGGACTCTTCTGCCTCGCTGGGTAATCAAGTAAACCACCCCGTTATCGCTTAGTTTTCGTTCTTCAACCAAACCCTGCTTCAAAAGAAATGTTAAGCATTTTTTCAGTTCGCAGGTTCTCACATTAAGAGAATCTGCAACATCGGTGGTTTTAACTGAAACATTTTGGGCTAAAACCTTGAGAACGCCAATATACATTTCAAGCTTAGTTTTCCACATAGCGAATCACTGTGAAGTATCAATTAATCACGAAAAGTTGCAAATAAAAGCTCTCAGAGTAGACTATATAGAACTAATAGCCCATATCCTAATCGAGGCTTTCATCAAGGGACTAGGGGACCCAGCATATTCTGTATAAGCTATTGTCAAAAAGAGGAAAGCTGGTAAGCGATGAGTCTTTCAGGAAGCCGTCGAAGCAAACCCCTTCATCCTGACGACCGAAATAACCCTAACTATCTTCGCCTCGGTCGCCTTCTTCTATCTCTTCAAAAAACAATCCGCACAAACCCAAAACATAGCTCCTTAATCCTTCAACACCCAACAACCACCAACCAACCCAAACCAACATACTCCCACACTACACCCACACATCCCAACATTAAATCCAACATTACCGAGTGAACCAAATCAGCTTCCCACACACAAAAAACAACCGAAAAACAACTCAAACCAAAAAAAGCCAACAAACCAAACCCCCGAGCGTAGTGTGGCATTTCTAGCCCCCCACACCCACACAAAAAGAGAAAAACAAGAGCAAAAACAGGGTTAAAAGGAAAATAGCTAAGCTTTTCCATTAAAGTTGCAACAAATCACCTTCAACTAGCCTACCATCGTTTTAGCAAGATCGATGAGTAACCTTCAAAAGCAACATTTCAACACTCCATTGATTAATGATACCTGTTCTGAATGTTAATTGGCAAAGCCCCGACGCCGACTACAGCCTTAGCGAACGCGATGCTGATGTGTTAGCGTTGATTGAAACCGAGGAGTTAGCCACCTTCACCTTCGACGGGTTAAAGCGCAGAACAGGTTTGCATTCTGAAACACTCTCACGCATCCTAAGCCACCTCGAAGAAGAAGGCATCGTGAAAAAAGAACCTGAAGGCTACCGAGTAAACCCCAAAATAACCGAACTTAAACTTAACACGCCACACAAAGAAACCCCAACCACTCCTCTCATACAGACTTTTCTGCCCTCAGACCTCATGACCCAGCAACTCATCCATCGCTCAAAGGCAAATGGTTCGGCATGCTCCGCTGGCTCGGCATATCCGAAAACAATCAAGGCGTAACCCTCAAATGGATCACCGAGGACGGCGCCATCCAAATAGCCGCCAACATCCAAGGCACTGCACTAAACATCGAAGCCAAATTCTTAACCAGCAACAACGTAAACGTGGCCCTCAAAGCATCATACCAGTTGATGGCGCTTATCGGCAAGCTCTGCATAACCTCGCAGTCTTCACGGCAAGTCATGGCAAGAAATGTAGCTTACTTTGGCAGCTCCATGATGCCAGCCTAACTTTTGTGACTAAGTCTTTGTATTCCTTAGTCAACAAATACCTTTTTGACTATTAGTGCTTCAGGGAAACAAAATGACTCAATTAGTTAACCCATTAGAAGTCCTAAAATCGCTCTCAGAAGCAACGAGCACCTTAATCAAGAAAACCTCAGAATCGGTGGTGAGCGTTAAAGCGCAGATGTCAAGGGGCACCGGTGTCGTCTTAACCAAAGACGGCTACATAGTCACCTGCAACCATGTCCTTCAAGGCTGCAACAACATCAAAATCGGGCAAGGAGAAAAAACCTTCAACGCAAAAATCGTCGGCACAGACCCATACAACGACATCGCCGTACTAAAAGCAGACAAAGGCGACTTCACACCCATCGAATTGGCAGATTCAGAAAAACTAAACGTCGGACAATACGTTCTGGCTCTGGCTAACCCATTCAACCGAAATCAACCAACCGCAACCAGCGGCATGGTAACCAGCGTAAACAGCACCATCAGAGGCTGGCGAGGATCAACCGCAATGGACAACGTCATCGCAACCGACGCCCAACTCAACCCCGGTTTCAGCGGCGGACCACTCATCGACGTCCAAGGCAAACTAATCGGCATAAACACCGCTTATGTTTGGCAAAGAGGCATCGCCATCCCCGTAAACAAAGTCAAAACCATAACAGATCGATTAATGACAGGAAAAGTGGCGCAAAGAGGATACCTAGGCATAGTCGCCAACACCGTAGCCATTCCAGAAGAAATAGCTGAACAAGCAGGACTCGAACAGGAAACAGGCGTAATGATATTCAGCGTTGAAGCAGGATCCCCCGCACGCAAAGCAGGCTTAGCTATGGGCGACGTACTTGTTAAATTCAACGGCAAACCCGTCACCGAATTCTACGACCTACCAAGGCTGCTCGCCGAAGACGTAATCGACAAAGAAACCAAAGTAACAATAATCCGCAGAGAAAACCTCATCGAAACAACCATCGTTCCAACCGTTCACGGAGGCGAAGAAGACTGATAAACCGTGCACCATTAGAGATTGAACCGCCATCTCCCATGCCCGCCCCACCACTACGCAGACGACCCTCCCCAATGCCCCAAATAAGCATCGCGCCACGCGAAGAACCTTCGCTCCGATTATTCATTAACGAAAATTGGAACTAAAATACTATCTTTTTCTTTTTTTTAACGTAATAAATTAAAATTAGATTTTTTATGGTTCTTTATCTTATTTCTAAAAAACACATTTGTTTCTGAAGGCTTGGCTGAAATACCTTATAAGCAGATTCAAACTAACAATAGTTGAGGTGTTTGTATGCACGCTGGATTAGCTTTCGCAGTAGGCATTTTAGTCACTATTGCGGCGTTTCTGTTTTTTGCTGCAATTTCAGGAACAAACTTCTATGGATTAGCCGTTTCGGTTGAGCTAACCCTTGGAATAACCCTCATCATTGTTGCTATAATTGTGGGAATCATATTCTACTTTGGGGTTAAAGCACAGTTTAGACGGGTAAAAACAGGCAAAGAAGCCTTAATCGGCGCCAAAGGCATAGCAACATCCGACCTTAAACCCAAAGGCGAAGTCCGAGTGATGGGAGAGTTCTGGGGAGCCACCGTCAAAGACGGCGAGATAGCAACAGGTCAAGCCGTCGAAGTCGTGGGCATGGAAGGCATGTTTTTGGTGGTTAAACCAATCGAGCAAAAAGCTTAATTCTCCAAGCATTGCATACCACTATTCGAGGAATGAAGATTGGTTGATGTTTTAACTCCTATTATTGGTTTTATAGCTATTGTTGTTGCACTTTTCCTGTTAAGTGGCATCCGCGTGCTCAGAGAATGGGAACGCATGCCAGTTTTAAGGCTTGGACGCTACGTGGGTTTGAAAGGTCCCGGAATCATCTATCTTGTTCCATTAATCGATCGGGCACCCCTAAAAATCTCCACAAGACTAGACACCATACAATTCCGCACAGAATCCACCCTAACCAAAGACAACGTGCCAGTAAACGTTGATTCAGTCCTGTACATGAAGCCTGTAGATTTGGAGAAGGCAGTGTTGGCAGTTGAAAATTACTACCAAGCTACACAATTGGCATCGCAAACAACCCTTCAGGAAGTCATCGGCAAAGTTAGCCTCAACGAGTTGCTTGCGGAACGAGAAAAAGTTGGAGCCCGCCTGCGTGAAATCATCGACGAAAAAACTGAATCGTGGGGAATCAAAGTCACCTCCGTTGAAGTCCGAGACGTCATCATCCCTGCCAACCTACAAGACGCTATGAGCCGCCAAGCACAAGCTGAACGAGAACGCATTGCAAGAGTAACCTTAGCCACAGCCGAGTTCGAAGCATCAACAAAAATGATTGAAGCAGCAAAAGCCTACGAATCAAGCCCAGAGGGTCTAAGACTTAGATGGATGAACATACTCTACGAGTTAGGTCAGCAATCACAAACAAACACCATCATGCTTATCCCAGCATCTATGCCTGAAGCAGGTTGGCCACCAATTGGAACCTACGGCTTCAAAGACTTAACCCAGGCGCAACAGAAAAACGCTACTGGCGAAAAAGAAACCACTGCCAAGAGGAACCCCTGCCACCTAGCCATCAGAACAAACATCCGAATAAGAAGATTTTTTCTTCTCTCCCTTATTTTACCCAAATAAAATTAGAATTTAGAGTTCTCTTTTACTGCTTCAACAGACCGCTTCAAAACCAATGCAGCTGCCTCTTGACTGGGCCAGCTTCCCAAACCACAATCAGGACCCGTAAACGTCATTCGCTCGCCATACTTTTCTTTAGCAAACTTCGACCGTTTCTCTCATGGTTTCTGTAGATTCAACGGTTTGTTCGGTTGAAGGTTTGGTGATGCCTTTTTCGTAGAGTTCAGCATATATGGCGTCGATGTCTGTTCGGGCGATGCCAACGCGGATTTGTTTATCGGCTTTTTCCAATACGCTCTTTGGGACATCATCGATGTTTTTCGGGGAAGCCGCATACTCAAACGATAATACATCAAGACCTTTGACTGCTAATAGGTCGTGCACTCCTGATGAGAAATGCAGATGAATCTGTTTTGTTGGTCCTTGAAAGTCATAGGCTCTTCTCAAGAGTTTCACGAATCAGCTCTGGGGTGCCTGAGAAGCTGCTGTGGCCGAGGCTGGGTTCATCGATGGAAATCACTTTCGTTTCAATGTACTTGGTGTTCAAGATGCTGTTTTTTGCGAAGCGATTTATTGTTTGGGCAAATCCGTCGAGTACGTCAGGGAAAGCTGTTGCTCCCACTTCAGCCAAATACTGCTCGATTGGACCGAAAATTGAGACTCGGAGCTCTAATTTTTTTGCCGAATTCTTCGCTTAGGCGTTTGGCTTCTTGGTTTAAGACATAGATTTCTGGGAGAAAAGCCTTTTCTTGGTCGACAATAAAAGAGCCCTTTCTCCATAGCTGCGTGGACTGCGTCGCCGACTTGTTTGATGCCGCTGTAATGCTGAGGAAAATTAACCACATCTAAGCCACTCGACCAATTTTTTCCTAAACGAATCCAGGACTACTCATAGAAATTTTTTAGTGTGAACTCGTCTTTTTGAGGGGTCTTGACCGCTTGATTATAGCTTCTCTTGCAAGTTCATATGCTCTGCTATAGTTTTCTCTTTTAATTCCAGCTGGCAAAGGAAAACTGCCGATGTCATCAACTAAAGTTTCCATAAAGTATTATTGACTGGCTAAATTCTATTAAAGCTATATCCTACCAATAAACCGCTGAAAGGTATGACGCTATGTCCGAATGCGTGTTCTGCCAAATAATCCGAAAAGAAACGCTGCAAACATAGTTTACGAAGATGACAAGTGGTGGCTTTTCTGAGTAATCGCCCAGTCAACGAGGGACACACATTAGTTGTTCCTAAAAAACATTATGAGAACATCTATGAGATTCCTGAGGAAGAAGCCGCTTACCTGTTTAAGATTGCTAAGCGGGTTGCTCAAGTCGCAGTTAGGGATGCGAGTGTCTGCTGATGGGAATCACGATTGTGCAGAATAATGGGTGGGCGGCTGGGCAAGTAATTTTCCATTTGCATGTGCATGTTATTCCTATGAAGCCAGATGAGGGATTTACTCATGGAAAGGCTTACCACGATTTCTCAAGTCCCGCGATCCAGAAGAGTTGGAGAAGGACGCCGAAAAAATCAGAAAACATCTTTAACGCAATCGACAGGTTGCCAGAGAAAGCAAGGGTTCTTTTGCCAGAAAAATAGGCACATCCTTAAAAGGGTGAAAAACAATCATTGCTCTATTCAAAAGACGGATAAACATGACTGAACAACCAAACGAGCAAAACAACAATATGAATCATCCCCCCAAAAATAGAGAAACTTTTAATCGATGACCTCTCGAATTTTCAGTTCCATGCCGCATACCTTGTTTATGAAGAAGCATTCGACAAGGCAAGTGACGCTGAATCTAAAGAGGAATTAAACCAGAACATTCAAGATTTGAAAGATAACAAAATATCCGCTGAAACTTTCTATGGAAACGTGTCTCGGTTTAGGAAGCTAGATGTTCCCCGCCAAGAAAGATTCTCTATGCAGACACAGCGAAAGAAAGATTGGCGCAAGAAAACGCAGCGTCAAGAAAGAATCAAACGGCACAAAAAATAGTTAATTTCTTTCTTAATTTTCTGTCTTTTTCATTCTTTGTGTTTAACCTAAAACTTTTGATTTTTCCGTTTAATCATGTTTAAACGTTATAAACGGAATCCTTAATTGGCACTCACGTTCTCTGAAAGTTAAGCTTAAAGTTCAAAGGGATAACGATTGAATACTCGATTTAAAACACAAGATATCGCTGTTATTGGTATCTGTGCAGCACTTTATGCTGCATTTGGAATCTTAACCGCCAATTTCTCTTTCTTAGGTATCGGATTTTTGCCTGCTGTTGTTATACCTGCAATTTTCGCCGTATTGTATGGTCCTTGGGTTGGCGGAATTAGCGGAGCAATTGGCATCTTCATAAGAGACATGTTTGTCCACGGCATCCCTCTCTTAAGTCTCTCAGCAGGAGTACCACCAAACTTCATACTGTTCTTTTTAATCGGATACATAGCACATAGAAACATAAGCCTAAAACAAGCGATGGCAGGCATAACAATAGCAGCTATTGCTCTGCTAATACCAGCGATAATTTTCCTTCCAGACTTATCCTTACTTAACAGGTTTGTCAGCCGAATGGTTCCTCCTCGCTTTTGCTTTAACAGTTATACTTAGTCTATCGATTATCGCTGTGGTTGCATTTCCGTTGGAAAGAATGGCGAAGTTACGCGATAGCCGCAGTAATTGGTCAAGCTGCAGGTGCTGGTTTGCTTTCAGTTACAGTGTGGGCAGTTAGTCCTTATTTCCTATCGTACTTTATCAGCGGTCCAGTTTCCGCAACCTTCGTTCTTCCAATCTTTGTCTGGACATTCGCAACGGAACTTCCCTTCATTTTACTTGTTGGACCACCAGTCATCAAAGCATGCTACAGAGCATTCCCAAGCTTAAGACGCAAGGAAAACCAAGTGACAAACCTTGAAAAAAGCTAAAGCCTTCGCACCAGCGGCAATCTCCAGTTTTTTTGAAATCTGCGACACCCAAGATGGCAAACCGATTGCTGATTTGGAGAAAGTTGGTGCTATAGGTGGAGGTTTTGGGCTTGAAAAAGGCGTCACAACCAAGTAACAGCTGAAGAAGCAGAAAAAAACATCATTAACGTTTTTATTAATTCCAAACCTGCCCTGCAGAAGCAAAAACAACTAAGCATGTAATGGAAACGCTTCTGGCAAAAACAACCGACAAAATACGCTGTTACAGTTGAACACCAAATTGAAGTGCCCATCGGAACAGGATTTGGGACAAGTGCAGGAGGAGCATTAACGGCTGGCTTGGCGCTTAGGGAAGCTTTGGTTTGCCATTAACGTACAATCAGATTGGCAAAATAGCACATGTTGCCGAAATTCAGTGTCAAACCGGCTTAGGCACTGTAAGTTCGCTTAACTTTTAGCGGCGGTTGCGTTCTTGTGGTTGAACCCGGCGCACCTGGGATCTGCCAAATTGACCGAATACCTATTAACCCCGACTACATGGTTGTGGCTGGTTTTTTCAAATCAAAAATCCCAAAAAATCCGGTATTATCCTCGCAGCAGAAAAAGAAGGAAATTAATAATTACGGAAAAAAAACCTTAGAAGCCATTCTCGCAGAGCCAACCTTAGAGAATTTTCTAGAATGCTGCTGGGATTTCTCACAGAAAGCTGGGTTTGCAACTGAAAATATCCGTCAACTCGTAGAGTCAGCGAAGAAGGCTGGTGCAGTAGGTGCAGCCCAAAACATGATTGGCGAAGCCGTCCACGCTGTAGTACATGAAAAGAACGCTGACGTCGGTAGCAGAAGCTTTTAAGCAAACCTTGCCCCAACAACAAGTGATAGTTAGCAAGATTGATTTTCAAGGCGCTAGGCTGATAAAATGAAAAAATTCAAGAAAGTCGCAGTCGGAGGAACTTTTGATGAGCTCCATAGAGGACACAAATCCTTGCTTGATAAAGCTTTTGAAGTTGGCGACAAAGTTGTTATCGGCTTATCTTCTGACGAGTTTGTTTCAAAAATGGGCAAACCCCACGGAACAGCACCTACAATGAAAGACGAAGAGAACTGGCTGCTTTTATAGAAGGTCTGATTTGGATGGAAAAGTTGAAATAGTGCCGTTGGATGACCCGTTTGGATTAACCATTTCAAGCAAAGGCTTAGAAGCATTGGTTGTAAGCAAAGAAACCGAGAAAACCGCCGAAAAAATAAATGAAAAACGTAGAATGTCCGGGCTTGCTCCGCTTGAAATAGTCATTGTAAACATGGTTCCAGCAGAAAACAATACTCCAATTTCCACAACTCGGATTCGCAGCGGAGAAATCGACCGCAACGGACACATGCTAAAGGTTGCTCAAAATTGATTTTCTTGTTGTTAAAGTATTTCTCCTACAACTTTAATCGGTTTAGGAATGAACGAAGTTAAATCCTCAAGTTTCTCTCTATCGATTGTAGCTAGAATAACCGTGGCTGGACCTGCTGACTTATTCAAATCCAACCCTTGTGTCTCGAAAAGTTTCAGTTGCCTTCCAACGCCGTACGCCATCATTCTTGCTTCGCTGGCAATCCCAAACCCGCCGACAGGCGAAATATCATGAACGTACTTTCTCTGTGAAAGCTGAGTAACGTTTTTGAGGTCTGCAATTTCGCCACGCGCCTCCGCTGCAATCACTTCGTCTCCAACTTTAGGTTTTCCGATTGCAACAATCAAGTCGCCTGGGCAAGTTTTTCCAAGTCTAAGTTCGTCTTCATTTGCAAAACCAACCACTGTTAATCCTGCGCCAGTCTGGACGGTTGCAAAATTATCTTCCGTATTCTCCATCAGCACTTGGTTTGGGTCAAGACCTATGCTTCTGGCTTCACGTCTTATTCCCTCAAGTATTGAGTTGCCGGTGGGTTCCTTCTCCACGCCTAATGTAACTGATAAAAGGACAGGAAACGCTCCCGTTGCCGTAACATCCATTAAGGCAACTCTTGCCAAAAATTTCCCCAAAACCTGTCCATCGACCTTGACTTTATCCATCTCTTTGGGTCCAACAGCACCCGTTGACGTAGAGCCTGCAACAATGGCATGTCCAGTGGGGACTTTTAGGATCGAAACGTCGCCTCTTCGGGTGTATGTTATTTGGGAAGGTTTCACCTGAAAAACTATGGGTCTTAACATGGTGCCGACATTTTCAGTTAAATGAATGTAGATGGTTAACGCTTGACGCATGACTTCTGAACGTGTGAGGCTATGTTTCCTTGCGAGTTTATCTAAATCTGAAGTGATTTTTTCAGGTAAACGAACGTTTATAATTTCCATTATAGGTCAACTGCTACTTTGTATTACGGTGAAAACCACTTATCCTTTACTCAACAAAGAGCTTACTCAACCGATTAAGTAGAGTAAATCCGCCGAAAGATTGTTTTTTGACCATCATATTGAGCGGATAAGCACAAGTGTTATATGTATCATCTCATAGAAAAATTCGGGAGGGTTCAAATTGAAAAACAACAAAATTCTAGCATTAAGTCTCCTACTAATATTAACAACCATGATGATAATTTCCATTTCACCGACAGTCAACGCTGTAGGTACAGGATCATGGATAACTACATACAAAATTGAAGATTCAACAGGACAACTTTTGGTACAATACGATCCGGCAACGAACACAACTAATACTTTAGCGCCAGTGTTGCCAGGAACCGACGTTAAAGTAACATTCACCGTCAACGTTATCGTACCAGGCTCCGACACACTAAAACTTACAACGAACTTGCAAAAATCAACCTCTAACCCAAGCGGCTACTGGAGCCTTCAAACCTCAACTTATGATATGGGCTCCACATACAACCCAGCGGCACAATCTACAACGTTCAAATGGACCGTAGGAACCTTCGACATGGTTCTTTATGGAAAAATGCCTAACAGCGCTTCAAACGTAGCACAAACAGTTAACGTTGTCATCCTATCGGCAGGAGCAGGCGGTTCTCCCCTTGACCAAATAACCGTTCAAGCAACCAGCGCAAACTTGGCAAACTTTAATGTTCTATACTCCCAACAAGAGACAAAACTAAAGGGACTCATTTCAAGCGGTGTTGCTCAAGGATACATCGATATTTTCACAAACGTCCTTAACGCATCTAGAACAATAGCAAATGCAGGTGACGTTAACGATGCGACAACTCTCTTAAACAGTCTAAACGCTTCCAACGCACCAGTAACCTCTTCCACTGAAACGCTTTTCATACCAGTTATGGTTGTTCTGGCGGTTGTAGCAGTCATATTTGCGGTTCTGTTTTTGCGAGTACGTGGAAAAGTCAGTTACTTCCAACTCGTGGTTGAAGACCAAATCAAAGACTTAGAAGGCTTAACGCTAAGAGCATCAAAGATTGACCGATCAATGTCCTCAAGCTTAGAATCAGTTAAAGACAGATTGAAAAGATTAGTTGGGATGTGATAGTCACGAGAATCTACCAGAATAGCGTTCAGTTAATTGGGCTCGGTTCAGCAGGCACCAACATCGTCGAAACCTTCCTTACCAATAGAAAGACCAGAGAGCTGATGGAGAATGACCTAACCCGTCTTTCTCTTTTAGCCATCGACATTGCTGACCCTGAAATCCGAAGCCTACAAGAAACCAACGATCAAATCGTCAAATCCATGATTAAAGCAGGCATCCCACAGGAACGAATGCGGCTAATTGCTCAATCCGTCAAGTTCCCAACTGCCGAAGCCATGTTCGACTTCATCAACCAAAAATACGGCGAATACCTCGTAGGGGAAGGTTCAAAACTTGAAACTTTCGTTCCTTGGCTCCAAACTACCATGGCTATTCCACCTATGGCGGGCGGCGCAGGAAGAAGAAGAGCCCTCGCAAAAGCAATCTACGCATTAAACTACTACCAACTTGGCATCATCCGCAACTGCATAAACGCATTCAAAGAACAAGCCCTATCATCCATCGTTACCCCGACAGTAGTTGTGGTTTATGGACTTGGCGGTGGCACTGGAAGCGGTATCTTCTTTGACTTCGTTAGGCACCTGCGAAAAGTGTTAGGTTCGGGAGTGGCAATAATTGCTTTCGTGATCACACCGTGTGGTGGAGATGACCCTCCAGCAAAAGGATGCTCAGCTTTCACTGCAATGAATGAGCTTTCACTAATACTTAACAAGGATTACAATGAATACGTCATCAATGAATTCGGCGAAATCTACAGAAACCCACTAAACGCATTAATCTACTTACCACTATTACCTGCTTTCTCAAAAGTCGGCAACATCGTAAGCGCAAGACAAGAAATGGATCAAATGGTCGTTGACTTGCTCTACGTTTTGATGGACTTTGACTTAGCTGACTTATTAGGCGGCATAGGCACCGAAGTGGGACTAACCAACAACTCAGCGCATACATTGGGCATGACTAAAGTTTCGTATCCAGTTGAAGACTACATTATGGCTTACAAATTGAAATTTGAAGGCATGCAGCTGCTTCAGGAATCAAGAAAAGAAAAACTCGACATCCTGGAAGAAATTAACAACGTCATCAAAGTGGACAGCGACATTACCCGCGACCTCTTCAAAAACTACCTGATAAAAACAGGCACTTTCAACGAAGAACAGTTCGAAGAAAAGCTAAAAACTATTATCAACAGCAACCCAAGGCTCGAAGACGATACAATTCTTCACGTTAAAGGCACCGAGATACAGGTTAAAAACTGGCTAGAAGACATAACAAGGTTCTTATCCACAGTAAAGCTCATGGGTAAGATAGGCCCAATCGAAGAATCCATCATCGCTTTGACACTGAAAAAAGACGGCAACCGAAAACTCGACAACCTCGAAATATTACTCACTAACCTAACAAAAACACACTTAGAATTCCCTGCAAAGAAAGCAGTCATAGTTGAACGATTAAACCAGCTAATTCCAAGCTCACAAATTTTCACCCTAAGACAAAAGAAAGTCCTCGAAGACCTCGTTAACATCGCTGAACTCGCAGAAAGATCACTGGTTATCCTCAAATTCTACGATGAAACCCGGTACTTAACAGACGCATTAATGCGATACTACGAAGTGTTACCTGAATGCAAAACCGAACTTGAAGACCTAAAAGCCATCCAAACCGAACTCGGAACTATCTACCTCATAATCCAACTCATGCTTAGAACGCCTGCTGACGAATCCAGAATGATTGACGAACACTTAACCTATGTCAACGAAATTTTATCTCAACGCATGCAGAAGAGAGGTAACTTCGACAACGAAGTCATGAGAGTACAAGAAATCAAGAAACGCAAAGAATTCGACAAAACCAAGATGGAACGGCAAGTCCGCAAGTTCCTCAGCGGCAAACGTTACGCCCGAGAGCAACTTTTGGATATTGACCGCGAACTCAAACGAGTAGAGCAGGAAGAGGCTTTTGCAGTCGAAAACCTTGACAAAGTTGACAGCACAATCAAACTCTACGAGAAATTATCAAAACGCTTCGAGCTAGTATCCGAATACCGCAAGCGACTAAACAAGATTGTTGATTTACACCATGAATACAACGCTAAAATCGCCGAAATAACTTCTCAAAAACCATACTTCGAAAAAACCGCAGACTTAACAGAAAACGAACAACTAAAAATCGTATTCAAAATCCTGACTGAACAAGAAGACACCCTCACCCGTGACGTTATCTTCAAGCAAATCCTCGACATGGACCACTTCAAAGACTATATGAAGAGCGTTATCCGAGCATTCAAAACTCCAAGTGTCATGGGATTCAAACCCACCTACAAGACCGACTACATCTGGGTAACCATCTCAACTCCACCGCACATGTGGTCAGAAGACCTCTCACAAGAAATCTACACTGCACTCGCAGGCTACGTGACAAGCGAAGTCTCAAGAACCATCACAGTGCGAGTCATCGAGTCAAGAGACGCATGGACAACCCGAGTAATGGTGGTTGGCGGAAGAGGAAAACCCGATGATATGGAATCCTTCGACGAAATGCAACTACTTTACAGCAAATCCAGCGACTTCGAAAGATTCCTGTCCCGCTCATTCCTACTAGAACACGGCGTATACGCAAGCAACATTATCAAAGCAATAAACAACGGCAGCGAAGAAGTCAAAAAGTAAGTTAAATAAAAGGAGTTTTTAGCTCCTTATCTTTTATCTATTTTTATTTTGGATTTGCTTTTTTCCTTCTAAAAAAAGTTCTTTTCGGTTTAGCCACAGGCGCAGCTTCTTCTGCTTTTTGGGGTGCTTCCACAACTAGGAGCTGTTTCAACAACTTTGGGTTCTTCTGTATTTACTATACTCTCGGCAGGTTTTTCTATCTCAACTGAGACAATCTGAGTCGTCGGCTCCTCGATTTTTTGGGGTTCTTCAGTTTCTTTTGCTGTCTCGACGTTTTGCTGGGAAGCGTTTTCTTTTTTGGGTTCAGGTTCGATTTTTGTGATAACTTTCCAATTTTCCGTCATGAAACCCCTCTCAACTGCAAGCATCTTGAGCGACTTAACTTTCTGCTCAAAATTATTCATCATCTTGCTTGCATCAAAGCCACCCAAGAACAACACTGCATCTATTCTGTCTGTCATATCTTCAGTGTAGATGGGTTCTGTTATGTAGATTGACTGCAGATTTGTTTTTTCTTTGAACCAGTTTGTTATCGCTAACTCTATTTTTCCTCTGGGCAACGAATCTTTCATGCTTGAAGGCATACGCAAAAGTACGTATAATAATGAAGTGCTTGATATATCAAACGTTAAGAAAGGCTTCATGAAAGCAGTGTTTAGCATGTTCTCGAATGAACCATAAATCCTGTAGCTTGCTCCCGTAATTACCACCGGCGTGAATAGTTTAATGTTAAAAGTTCTCGATAACTCTGAGATTTCTAAAACTGCGGCGTCTTTTTCTAAGATCAGGTTTAAGAGGTAATTGGCAAGCATATTGCCCTTAATTAATTCGCCTTTTCGATCAACCCCTTCATAGGTTTCAATTTGGTCCCTTTCCATGAGCAAAACTGTTGCTCCATCAGTATCCAAACACAGTTGTAAAGCAGCGTAGGCGTTGAAGTGCGCATCTGTGGGTTGTATTTTTGAGGGCAAAATCGCTATTGATAGGGAATCGATGTTTTCATTTTTAAATTTGCTTATCAAAGTGGGCATGGCAGCGCTGCCAATTCCATCCCAAATCGATGCGAAAATTATAGCGCTGTGGAGTTTTTCAACATTTTTTTTCTTTATACTTTCAATTACCGAATTATCTTTTGAAATTGCGAGGTAGACATTGTACCAAAAATGGGTATCGATGTGGGCGTCTTCGAATCCCAAAATGAAGTGAGCTGGGTACCCTTTTGGAAGCCATTTGTAGATTTCGTCGCTTGATTTTTCAATTAAAATCGGCAACGCTCCTTGTTTTCTGATGCCTGTTTCTTTTAGAAGCGTTTTTATCGGGTATTCGCCGATGCAAACCAAAGCTTGCTTGGGCAACAACGGTTTTAGCGATTCTATGTGCTTTTCAACACTTGCTAATACATCAAAAGTCTCTTTGACATCGTTCATCCGAGGTACCTGCATAAGCTTTAAGAGGAGTTTAAGCAAAATAAGGTTTTAGGTCGATTGAAGTGAAGAAGCCCTCCCTAAAAATATCCGGTGTTAGCTCTTGGTATAAGCTCTCAAAAGCAAAAGCGGAAAGAAAAAGAAGAACAAGAACGTAACCTTGAACCTTCTTCGCTAAAGATGCTTACTTTTGCGATAACCCTTGTCTCAATGGCGGCTGGAATGTCGGTTCTGCCGATTTTTCCTCAGCCACTACCAATTTTCCTCGGCGTTTTGGTGGCATTTATCACTTTTAAGATTCCCCGAATAGGTATGCCCATTGGCGGAGTCATTATCGGTCTAGGCTTAATGTACCATCTGGCTCTGCCTCCCTTTTACTTTATTTCTTTTCTCGGCGATTTCCCAATTCGAGTAGCATTCATTGTTATTTGGATGGCGCTGTTTATTGCTGCACCAGCAATTTTCAACCGCTACAAAAGTGCCCTTGCCGTTGACTTCGGTATATTGGCGGTTGCGTGCCTTTTTGTGGGGTCAATCTATTTTTTGGCTATCCCGTTGATTTTGGCTTCGGCAGTGTTCTTCAAAAAATATGTAAGCTTAACAGTAATCTATTACGTGTTGCTTTCTGTTCCTTTACAGATCATGCAGTATTATCAATACACTGTTTTACCAATTGTCAGGTCGGATTGGTGGCTTGAACCTGGTTCGGCTCCACCACTGCTTGTTCCTTTAACCTCAATCGCCAAGGACTTAACTGCCTCTATGACACAGTTCCGTCTATACGAATTGTCTAATGTTCTCAATGCTATTGCTGGACAAACCACCTGGATTCCTGATTTGCCAGGACGGACTATCAGCGATGCTATTACACAATACCGAGACTCTATCCCGGGCATTTTGATGTTCGCCGTTATAGTGGTCGGGTTGGCTTTAACGCTTATTTTCTTCACAAGATTCATCGTAAAAGAAGGAATTATCGGTGCCGGCGACAAATTCTTCCAGATTTTCACTGCAACCCTTGCCGCAGCAGTCTTCTTTATCCTGTTAAGTTCCCTTCAGGTGACCTTTAGCATTTACAGCTGACGTCAGCCCCATCACGATGGTGCTGGGAATATTTGCCACATTACTCCTAACGTTGCCCATTATGTTTATAGATACTACACCCAAGCAAACTACATCACTTTCGGAACTTAAAGAAAAAGCAGAGTCGCTAAAAGACAAATTAGGCATATTCCAAGCCCAAATAGACAACGTAAAAGAGAACATTCCAGTGATTGTTACGGCTCCTGAAGGTAAAGGCTTACTCATTAAAGATTCCCTTGATGAAATGCTTAAAAAAATCGCACTGCGCGAACTTGACCAGTCAGATTTAGACAAGAAATTCGCAGAACTCAACCAGTTAAGTAAGGATAAAGATGCTGCCGAAGCAGAACTCAACAAGATACTGTCTGAATACCAAATCTTCGCTACCTGCGAGTTCTCTGATTGGGTTGGAAAACTCAAAGATGCAGGCTTAACCATTAAAACCCACAGCGAACACTAATTACCAAAACGAGATGCCGCTGGAAAGCGAATCGAAGCTATCAAACAGGTTTTGGAAGCTGGAAGAGCCCTTACAAGAGAAGTGATAAAGGTTGTTGAACCAATCTACGGCATCATCAGGCCACTGTATGATCCTTCTCTTGCCAGAGAAAAGCCGAGCAGTAGAATTTGCAAAGGAAAAACTTGCAGAAGAAAGAAGCTCCTTGGATAGCTGTCGAAGCATTATATAATTCGCTTAACAATTGGAAGCGTCAATATAGCGCTGAAATCCAAGCGTCCATGAGATACCTTAAGAACTTCACTTGACCCGATAGCTAATCTAAGTAGCCAAAGCGAAACTTTGCCATCTGTTTTCGGTGAAAACACCTTTAAAGTACTTAGTTACGCCAAGAAAGCTGAATCGATGAAAGCACCGCTGAGAAGAGGGCGGAAAAAGAAAAAGTGGATATTTTCGATGTTATCGCATTGAAGGATGATGTTCAAGGATTCATCAGGAATTGCCAACGATATCTTATCCATGCTGTATTCTGGATTAATCAGCGATGAAGAAGCAATCGATCGTTTGCTACCCACAAAAGACTATCTGTGGGAGAAAAACAGCACCCTGCGTGACCGCTTAAAGAAAGCCACTGAAATCCTCGCTAACCCATCAAACTACCAGATCAACCAGATAATGGAAAACCTGCCCAAATACCTCTCATATGTGGAAGAAGCAGTGCAGACTTTAGCGGTTTACAGTGAACGCAAAGAATTCCTGCTCAACTATCCATTAGCAGAAGCAGCCATCGAAGAACAACTAAAAGTCAAAGAAAAACTATTGCCACAGGACCTGCCATTCCAACCTCGCTTCGCTGCAGAATACCTTAGACTCTACTACACCGCAAGGTTCGGCGAATACGCTTTTGACAAAGAAAACTTGGTTTTGACAAAAAGACCGTAATTTGCATCTTTAAAATGCTATTGGTCATCTGGAAACCAAAATGACCTACCTGCAATAGGTTTATGCATATAGATTGACTGTTAGGTCCAATATGCCCTCTTATTTTTCTAAAAAATAAGTTAGAAGTTGTGATTTGCAAGATTTAGTCAACCACTTTTTATATCTAAATTTACTTATTATTTTAGTAAGGATACTTTTGAGGAATACAAATGACTTTTTTTACTGACAGAGTTGATGCTGGTAAACGTCTAGCTTCTGCATTGAAGGATTTTTCGGGGAAAAATGGAATTGTTTTGGCGATTCCAAGAGGCGGAGTTGTGGTAGGTTTTGAGATTGCCAAAGCACTTAACCTGCCGCTGGACGTAATTATCCCCCGAAAGATTGGCGCGCCAGAAAACCCTGAGTTGGCTATTGGCGCTGTTGCTGAAGATGGAACCGCGATTCTCGATAACCAATTAATCAAATACTTGGGCGTTAGCAACGAATACATCGAGATAGAAACTAAACGTCAAAAACATGAAATCGGGCGCAGGCTAAAATTGTACAGGCAAGACACCTCCTACCCCAACCTTGAAGGGTCTTGATGTTATCGTTGTTGATGATGGCATAGCTACAGGGTCAACTATGAAAGCTGCGTTGGCTTCAGTTAAAAACAGGGGCGCCGCAAGTGTAACTGTTGCTGTTCCTGTGGGTCCACCTTCAACCATTGAAGAACTAGAAAAAATAGCTGATCGCGTTGTTTGCCTTTATACTCCTGAATATTTCCAAGCAATAGGCGAATTCTACACGTGATTTTTCCCAAACCTCCGATGAAGAAGTAATTATGCTGCTGAAGGAAAGCAAGGAAAAAACACTGCGTAAATCAACAGGGATGGTTAATTTATGATTCATGATCAAACAGAAATGAAAATTCCCGTTAGGCAACGTGGTTGTAGAAGGCACTTTGACTTTGCCGCCTGGCGCTAAAGGGGTTGTGTTGTTTGCGCATGGAAGCGGCAGCAGCAGGTTTAGCCCCCGAAACCAATACGTTGCAAAAGAATTCAACAAAGCCAACATCGGAACATTGCTCTTTGATCTTGCTTACCCAAGAAGAGGAAGAAACAGATATAGTGACTGCAGAATACCGGTTCAATATTCCTTACTGGCAACGCCTCATTGGAGCAACAGAATGGCTTAAGAAATGACCCTCAAACAAAGAAAGTTACCGTTCGGATATTTTGGGGCAAGCACGGGGGCGGCTGCGGCTTTGATTGCGGCTGCAAAACTTCCAAATGAAATTGCGGCTGTGGTTTCTCGTGGAGGACGCCCTGACTTGCAGGAGAATACCTTCCGAGTGTGGTGGCGCCAACTCTGTTATTAGTGGGCGGTTTAGATACCGAAGTGATTGAGTTAAACCAACAAGCAATGGATCAAATGACTGCTGAAAAAAAACTGGTCATTATTCCTGGTGCAACGCATCTTTTTGAGGAACCAGGCACGCTTGAACAAGTCGCCAAATTCTCAACTGATTGGTTCCTGCGTTACCTGCGT
Source organism: Candidatus Bathyarchaeota archaeon (assembly GCA_963741295.1). Taxonomy (GTDB): domain Archaea; phylum Thermoproteota; class Bathyarchaeia; order Bathyarchaeales; family Bathycorpusculaceae; genus Bathycorpusculum. Next base: position 66,023 of record CAVUHI010000013.1, on the reverse strand, counting down.
TAGACCATGACGTTATTCGCCTTTGGGCTGTTTAATCATCTTGAACAATGCATAGTTTTCTGCTATGTCTGCAGTGTATAGGATACTGAATGCTAAAACGGCTTCTAAAGGTACATTCATGTAGACTCTTTCTTTGGAAACACTTAGGGCTTTGGGTTCAGAGGTTAAAATCACGTTTAAAACATCTCCGATCTCTAAGTTCATCCCCAACTCTGTGTCCATCATCAGATTCCTTGTCAAGGGCTATGGCTGTTTTCCATGCGTCGCCGCCAAAACTTACAACCATGTAGGGATGTCCAATTTGAATTATAGATGAAATTGAGATTGAGGGCATACATTTCTCGCATTGCCCCAACTAACTGGGTCATTTCTTTTTGGTTTAAAGGTACTACGAGAACTTTATGTTTAACACTATATTGGTCTGTAACTGTAAAAAACTGCATAAAATCACTAACTAGTTATCTTTTCTTTAGCCTTTAAACTTTTTCTGTAGAGAGGTTAGCGGAAAAATTAGAGCAGATTTTGGTTTTTGGTGGTGCTCAATTATAGGGGTGATGGCGATGATGCTGTGTTCTTGTTAACGTTGACAGTTACATTCTGCTTGTTTTTTTTGTGTTTGTTGCTACCCCTCTCATTAAAGTGATATTAGCTGTTTCTTAATCTGTCAATAATTTTGACTAATTGTCCAGAAAAATGCTTTAATTCGAAATTCTTATATTTTTAGAAAACAATTCATTATATAGCGGCTTTTTAGAAGGTGATTTTTTGGCAAAAAAGAAAGGTGAACAGTATAAGTGTGATGAATGCGGTCTTGTTGTTTTGATTGAGAATCCATGCGAATGCGACGAAACATGCGAACTGATTTGTTGTGAGGAACCAATGAAGCCTGTTAAAGCTCCAGCAAAAAGCGCTGCACCCAAAGCTCCAGTAAAGACTCCTGAAAAAGCGAAGAAGAAATAATCGCATCTTAGAGTTTTTTTACAACATTTCCTTTTTCTTTGTGTCCTGCTGAGAAACATTTTTTTTATTCTTTAATGTTTTTTACCATTTTCTCCACTTGTTCAACTGATGTACTCATTTATTTTTTGACCCTTTTCTGCAGATGCCGCTGTGGGGTCGCCGTTGACTCCGCTTGGAAAATAATGTTCTGGGTGCGCAACAACCTCAAAACGTGGCATTCGCCAAACACTAGCTTCGCCTTTTGCTTTGATCAGTTCTGGCTTAATTGCCATCATTCTGGATGTTTCAAGTGTGCCTGCGTGCCCGTCTTTTTCTTTGGCATATTTGGGTGTTAATTCTTCTGCAAAGTCAAAGTCTGACAAAACCATAATCCGAATTTTCCCCTCTTCCCCCGCCTCATCATTTTGTATTACGACATCCTGTGCTGCAAGCCTCAACGCAACCATGTGCGAATTTCCCGCATGACCGCTTAGAACGATTATTCTGTTGAAGCCGTTGCGAATTAGCTCAGATAGAATTTCATGCGCTATCTTGTATAGTGTTTCGAACTGTATCGTTATTGTTCCGGGAAAGTTACGGGTGGCATTGCAGATTCCATACCTTAAAGGAGGAGCAACTAGGCAGCCGGTTTTCTTGGCGACTTCTAGGGCAATGTATTCGGGTTGGATGCTGTCAGTGCATAGGGGCAAATGGTCGCCATGTTCCTCGACGCTTCCAACAGGAAAAATCACAACCGTGCCGTCTTTTGCGGCTTGGGCTGCTTCTTTGTGCTTAATTCATCAAGCCAGAGGTATCTGCTTTTTTTGTGGTTTTTGGCATAATTGTAAGTCGGTGATGCTCTTTTCTATCTTGCGGAAAACAAGTTATTCTCAAGAAAACTTGGGATTCGTAAAACCAAGCGAAATTCTGGCGGGTCCGACGGGAATTGAACCCGCGACCCCCGGATTAAAAGTCCGGTGCTCTAGCCTGACTGAGCTACGGACCCGCAAAGATTCGTTGCGGCTGATAGGAAAACACGAAGGGGTTTTTTAGTATTTCTATTGGTTTAGTGATAAAAAGAAACTGTTAATGGGTTATTTGGGCTTTGAGGATTGTTGACATGAAGCCTTTGATTTTTTCCTGTGAGTTGAGGATGGTTGCGATGGTTTTTGCGCCTTTTTCTGTGAGTTTGTAGACTCTTTTTCGTTCGATCCAGACGCCTTCGACTAAGGCCGTTGCGTTCAAGCGAGTATAGTAGGGAATAGACCGTGCCTGAGCTGGCGAGGAAGCCGAATTTGTTATGTATGAATGAGATGACGTCGTATCCGCTTATGGGTCCGTTTTGTAGTTCAGCCATTATGATTGTGTCCATGAAACTTTTGATTACGCGTTCATGCATTTTTTTGATTATTCTTGCTTCTGATTTTTCTCCGTTTACTGTGATTGTCAATGCTACCATGTTACTTATTCCTCACTTGTTGTTTATTCTTGTTTAGATATATAAGACTTATTCGGATTTAGAATAATATGTTATGACGAAAACAGAAATAGTATAAACAAAATAGTTTTTGCCTCAACTAACCTGCTTTCCTTCAACATAAAAAAAATCTCGAAGCTCCCAAAAACTTTTCCATATATGACCACATAACATACCTTCGCACATAAGATAGTTAACATGGAAGTGTCATTTTATTGGACTCAATTTCAAGAAAAATTTCACTATTTATATACATAAACCCATACAAACCCAATCAGTTTTAACTTTAAAATTTCCATTTTTCTGACAACCAGCCCGAATTTATTAGTTAGCGATATACGTGCATGTTAACAAACGTTAATTCTCATTTTACCTATCCAAGCTACGGTGCCCTAAACGTGATTTCATGGAAATATACATTTAAACGATTAAATGAAGAATATGAAATAGCTAACAAAAAGAAACAAGCCTTAGACAACCTTTTTGTAACAGGAAAAATCTCACAAGCCACACGTGACTCATTCACCGGCGACATCAGCTCAGCAATAGTCGAAATCGAAAAACAACGAAAAGACCTCGCAGAAAAAATGCAAGCAAAAACCCTGGAACTAGAAGGCCAACTAAAAACCTTAGAAACCCTCCTCGCTAACTACGAAATCCAACATGTTGTTGGAGAAATCGACGAGGAAAGTTACGGTCGAGAAATTAGCCTTCTCTCAAACACTCTTGAAACAACAAGAAACGAATTAGGTATAATAAAACAAGCAATCGACCAAATTTATCCATGCGCCCAACCAATTCAAGCTCCAATAATGGAAGCTCCAGCAGTTCAACCGACGGCGGTAGAAGCGGTCCCTTTAGAGGTCCCAGTGGAAGCTACACCTGTTGAGACAGCGCCAGTTATAGAAACTTGCCCAGTTGAAGCAGCGGTAATTGAAACTGCTCCCGTAGAGGCTCCAGTAGTCGAAGCTGCACCAGTTGAGTGTGCTCCAGCAGAAACTGCTCCAGTTGAAGCCCTGTTGCAGAAGCAGCTCCAATGGAGATAGCGGTCCCTTTAGAGGCCCCAGTGGAAGCTCAAGTTGAGCAAGCCACCACCACAAGCCCCAATTGAAACCGCTCCCATAATCGAAAGCACACCAATTGTTGAAGCTCCAATCGAGCAGCCAACAATCGCAGTTGAAGAAGCCCCAGCAGTCGAAATCGTCGCAGAAGCCGCCCCAATTGTTGAGGAAGCTGCCCCAGTTGAGGAAGCTCCAATTGTTGAGGCTCCAGCAGTTGAAGCCATATTAGAAGCTCCAGTAATTGAAGCTCCAATCGTTGAAGAAACTCCAATTGTTGAAGCTCCAGTCGAAGCCCCAACAGAAGCTCCAATAACTGAAACTGCTCCAATTGAAACTACACCAATAGTTGAGGCTACAATCATCGAAACAGCCCCAGCTGAACAAGCTCCAATAATTGAAACACCCGCTGAAGCTCCCGCAGTAGTCATTGAAGAAGCTCCCGCAATAATCATAGAAGAAGCCGCTCCAGTTGAAGCAGCGGTAATTGAAACTGCTCCCGTAGAGGCTCCAGTAGTCGAAGCTGCACCAGTTGAGTGTGCTCCAGCAGAAACTGCTCCAGTTGAAGCTCCTGTTGCAGAAGCAGCTCCAATGGAGATAGCGGTCCCTTTAGAGGCCCCAGTGGAAGCTCAAGTTGAGCAAGCCACCCCACAAGCTCCAATTGAAACCGCTCCCATAATCGAAAGCACACCAATCGTTGAAGCTCCAATCGAGCAGCCAACAATCGCAGTTGAAGAAGCCCCAGCAGTCGAAATCGTCGCAGAAGCCGCCCCAATTGTTGAGGAAGCTGCCCCAGTTGAGGAAGCTCCAATTGTTGAGGCTCCAGCAGTTGAAGCCATATTAGAAGCTCCAGTAATTGAAGCTCCAATCGTTGAAGAAACTCCAATTGTTGAAGCTCCAGTCGAAGCCCCAACAGAAGCTCCAATAACTGAAACTGCTCCAATTGAAACTACACCAATAGTTGAGGCTACAATCATCGAAACAGCCCCAGCTGAACAAGCTCCAATAATTGAAACACCCGCTGAAGCTCCCGCAATAATCATAGAAGAAGCCGCTCCAGTTGAAGCAGCGGTAATTGAAACTGCTCCCGTAGAGGCTCCAGTAGTCGAAGCTGCACCAGTTGAGTGTGCTCCAGCAGAAACTGCTCCAGTTGAAGCTCCTGTTGCAGAAGCAGCTCCAATGGAGATAGCGGTCCCTTTAGAGGCCCCAGTGGAAGCTCAAGTTGAGCAAGCCACCCCACAAGCTCCAATTGAAACCGCTCCCATAATCGAAAGCACACCAATCGTTGAAGCTCCAATCGAGCAGCCAACAATCGCAGTTGAAGAAGCCCCAGCAGTCGAAATCGTCGCAGAAGCCGCCCCAATTGTTGAGGAAGCTGCCCCAGTTGAGGAAGCTCCAATTGTTGAGGCTCCAGCAGTTGAAGCCATATTAGAAGCTCCAGTAATTGAAGCTCCAATCGTTGAAGAAACTCCAATTGTTGAAGCTCCAGTCGAAGCCCCAACAGAAGCTCCAATAACTGAAACTGCTTCAATTGAAACTACACCAATAGTTGAGGCTACAATCATCGAAACAGCCCCAGCTGAACAAGCTCCAATAATTGAAACACCCGCTGAAGCTCCCGCAGTAGTCATTGAAGAAGCTCCCGCAATAATCATAGAAGAAGCCGCTCCAGTTGAAGCAGCGGTAATTGAAACTGCTCCCGTAGAGGCTCCAGTAGTCGAAGCTGCACCAGTTGAGTGTGCTCCAGCAGAAACTGCTCCAGTTGAAGCTCCTGTTGCAGAAGCAGCTCCAATGGAGATAGCGGTCCCTTTAGAGGCCCCAGTGGAAGCTCAAGTTGAGCAAGCCACCCCACAAGCTCCAATTGAAACCGCTCCCATAATCGAAAGCACACCAATCGTTGAAGCTCCAATCGAGCAGCCAACAATCGCAGTTGAAGAAGCCCCAGCAGTCGAAATCGTCGCAGAAGCCGCCCCAATTGTTGAGGAAGCTGCCCCAGTTGAGGAAGCTCCAATTGTTGAGGCTCCAGCAGTTGAAGCCATATTAGAAGCTCCAGTAATTGAAGCTCCAATCGTTGAAGAAACTCCAATTGTTGAAGCTGCCCCAGTGGAAGAGGCTCAAGTAGTTGCAGCTGAGCCAGAAGCAGCAGATAAAATAGTAACCGAAGCAGTAATCGTAGAGCCAACAGTCAAAGAACAAGTAATCCAAGCTGCTCCAATAATTGAAGCTCCAGTTGAAGTGCCAGCCGCAATCGTTGAGGAAGCTCCAGTAACAGTTGTTGAAGAAGAAGCTCCAATCGAGCAGCCAACAATCGCGGTTGAATTAGCCCCAGTTATTGAGGTTCCGGCAGTTGAAGCTGCACCAGTTGAACCTCCAACAATTGAAGCTCCAGTTGTTGAAGGAGCCCCAATAATTGAAACACCAATCGAAGCTCCAGCAGAGACAATCATCGCAACCGAGCCAATTGCAGAAGCAGCCCACGAAGAACAACCCGTAATTGAAGCTCCACTCCAAGACTTCGAAGTAACAGAGCAAGCTCCAATCGAAACTACCCTTGAAAAAGTCCTTGAAGAACCAGCAATAGAAACTATTTCCTTGGTAGAGGGAGGCACACATTCCTGCCCACCCTTCAGAAGCACCCCAAGCGGCACATTCGGAACTGATAACGGAAGCGGACAACAGCGACCAAACCCCCCAAGCAGAAGAAAACGACGAAAACACAACTGAATAAAATAAAACCGTATTCTTCTTTCTTTTCTTTTTTGTTTAAATTTTGTTTGTTTTTACTTTGACTGTCAGTTTCTCTCTTTATGTGGATGCGGCGTCTTTAAAGTTGTCCCAACTCTACAGAAGAATAAAGTTCTAGTTTGTCATCAGCTTTTTTTCAGCGTACGACACTAAGGTTAATCTCTTTTATTCTTTTTTAGCTTGAACTTTTCTATTAAGAGTTGACAATACAGAGCTTCGTTTTTCTACTGTTAGTCAAATTGACGAGAAAATAAGTAATAAGCGAGTTATGAGCAAAAAATAGAAATTAGCACAAAATGAGGGTTACTGCAGCGAAGTCTTATTTTTCTAGTTGTGATTTTAGCAGGTTTATGGCTGACCATGCGGCGAGTGCGCTTGTGTGTGGGTTGTCTGGGTGCGGGTCGTTGGCGAATTGCATGGTCATTTCGCCGTAGCGCCATTTGACGTGGATTTGGTGGGTATTGCGTACGACGTTTGGATCGGATACTACTTGCACTTTCACTTTGGCTGGTTTAACGGTTAAGGCTAATGTTGCTGCAACGTTCATTTCGCGTGGGAACTGTCTCGCCGCTTCCTCTGCATGACCTTCATAGATGGTTTCTTCTTGGCTGTTGGTTTTTCCCAGCGCTTTGGGGGGTTTGCGGCTAGTCAACGTGACCTCGTCGATTCCAGCTAAGGCAGCGGGGGAGAGCGCGTCGAGTCCTCCGATGGCGCCTGAGGGAAAATGAAGTTTAGGGGTATTCGTGTTTAAATCTAAAAGTGCGCCTGTGCTCATGATTATGAAGTCGACGTTTGCTGCTAAAATTTGGTTGTAGTATTCTCGTACGGCTTGCTGGGATGCTGCCTCAACAATTATTGACGGTTTGGACGCAAGTAGCTCCTCTATGTTTGGCATGATTTTTACTGAGAATTTTATTTGGTTTTTGAGTTTCTCTGCTTTTGAGGTGTCCACATCGAAAATTACCAGCTCATCACAGACCACCAGTTTGCGGTCGATGGCTTCAGCTAAAACTGTTCCGATGGCGCCGCACCCAATTAACCCGACACGTTTCATTTTTTAGATACCGCCCCAAAAACAGCAACGGGAGTTACTCCTGGAAACTGCGGTACTTCTTGTCCCTGCCCGTTTGGGGAATAACTTTGAATTCACCTACAACTTTGAGGGTTCCTGCGATGTCGTTTTTGCTTGCATTGATTAGGTCGGCGTTTGCTTGGTTTGTGGCGTAAACTTCAAGGGACAGGATGGGGATGTTCAGCGGCAACTTTTGAGCGGCTTTCTTTCTTCGTACGTCTTCAATTAAAGCCATCACTTTGTCGCCTTCCTCTTCTGCTACCTTATCGACAAGTGCGCTGTCTATTTTTGGCCAAGATGTGATTTGCAAGCTCTTAGAGCCCTTATCTTCAGCGTACATGTTTTGATAGATTTCTTCAGTTAAATGCGGCGTAATCGGAGCTAGCAACTGCAAAATCTTGTAGAAGACATTGTAGAGGGTTTGTTGAGCAGCTTGCCTTCGCGCTGAATTTTCCGGTTCTACTCGGTAAAGTCGATCCTTAACTGATTCAATGTAGTAGTCGCAGAATACATGCCATGTGAAGTTGCGGATGTCTTCGACTGCGATGTTGAATTGGCATTTTTCGAAGGCTTCAGTTACCTTTGCGATTAGGTTCTCGGTTTTGCTTGTGATCCATTTGTCGAGAGGTTGCAAGTCAACCGTGTCATTTTGCTCTTGGGGTTTATAGTCAACTAAGAGGTTACTTGCGAAGCCTGCGACGTTCCAGAGTTTAACAAGGAAGCGTCTGCCGTATTCGACATCTTGGGCGCGGAAAGGTATGTCTGAGCCTGTTGCTCCTCCGCCAGCAGCCCACTGCCGAGTCGCATCAGCGCCACTCTTGTTGAGGACTTCGGGTGCAGCTGCGTAATTTTTGAGGGATTTGCTCATTTTTCTTCCGTCAGCACCTAGAACCATGCCGTTTATTAGGACGCTGTTGAAGGGCGCTGGTCGAATAGGGCTAGGTGGCGTACCATTAGGTAGTATGCCCAGGTTCGGATGATGTCTGTGCCTGAAGGGTGCATACTTGCTGGGAACAGGTGTCTCCAGTCAGCTCGGTCGGGCCAGCCAGCGTGAACTGCGCAGGTGATTGAGGAATCCATCCATGTATCAAGCACATCGGTTTCTCCCGTGAATTCGTTGCCGCCGCATCTTGGGCATTTGTCGATTCTTGGTTTCTCCATCCTTGGGTCGATGGGTACCCAGCTTTCTTGGGCAACGATGACTTCGCCGCAGCTTTTGCAATACCAAACTGGAATCGGCGTGGCGAATAGTCTTTGGCGACTAACAACCCAATCCCAATCTAAGCGCTCGTGTCCAATCGATAAGGCGGTTTTTCATGTAGTCTGGGTACCAGGGGATTTCGTTAGCGTTCTTTTCGACCGCTTCGGATAGGGGCATGGTTTTCATAAACCACTGTTTAACTTCTAAGATTTCGACTTGGGCTTTGCAGCGGTCGCAGACGCCGACTTCATGCTGAATCTTTTCAGTCTTTTCCAATAACCCTGCGGCGGTTAAGTCAGCAACGATTGATGCGCGTGCTTGGTTAACGTACAAGCCTGCGTATTTGCAGCCTGCCTCGCTGATTTTGCCGCTTTCGGTTAAGAGCCTGATAACTGGGAGTTTATGTTTGATGACGGTTTTTACGTCTTCCTTGTCGCCGTATGTACAAATCTGAACCACACCCGTGCCAAAGCAAGGGTCCACCGATTCCTCAGCGATAATGGTTACTTCCCGATTCATGAGAGGAACAGCGATTTTTCTGCCAATGTACTTGCTATAACGTTCATCTTTTGGATTAACTTCAACAGCAACGCACGCCGGAATGAATTCTGGACGTGATGTTGCGACTAATAGATATTCGTTGCTACCTTCTAGCTGGAAACGTACGTAATGTAGGGTGCCTTCTTTTTTTATGTGATCGACTTCGGCGTCCGCGATGGCGGTTTCGTCACGCGGGCACCAGTTCACTGGATGCGTACCTTGGTACATGTAACCTTTCTTGTGAAGTAGTACAAAGCTCAATTGTGTGCGGCGCCAATAGTCGGGATCCATCGTTTTGTATTCGGTGGTCCAGTCTATGCTTGCACCCATCTTGAGAATGCCTTCCTTCATCATGGCGATGTATTTCTCGACAAGTTCGATGCACCAAGCACGGAACTGATCTGGTGGGACATCGCGTTTGCGGATGTTTCTCGCTTTTTCAACTTGAATTTCTATGCCTAAACCATGGCAGTCCCAACCCTGCGGGAACAGTACGTTAAATCCTTGCATGCGTTTGAAGCGCGCAACCATGTCAAAATAAGTCCAGTTGAGAACATTGCCCATGTGGAGCTCGCCTGAAGGATAAGGCGGCGGAGTATCAATACTGAATGGAACCCGTTGCTTATCGTTCCAGTCGTAGTGGTAAATGCCCATTTCTTCCCATTTCTGCTGCCACTTGCGTTCGATTTCGGTAAAGGTGTATTCTTTAGGCATAGGCTGCATGTTTTTGTCCTCGGTAGTAATGGCTTAGGGAAACAGGAAAATCACCTAAAAACATTACCCTACGTCCTATGCTTAGTGAAGGCAATATTTTTTTGAGAAAACAGTAAGTCGTGGATTATTTTTTGATATAATCAAAAAATTCTTTTGGAGTAAGTATTCTTGTTTTTCTAAATTTGATTAGTTTCAGGATGTGCTTGTCTCCTGATACGATGATATCTGCCTTTGATGCTAGGGCGCATTCTAATATTTTGTTATCGTCGTTATCTTCAGTTATTATTTGCAATTTCAACTTGGGACTAACAAGAGTTGCATTCTCTCCGATGACTCTGAGAATTTCTTTTTCATTTACGTTTGCCTTGATCAAAATTTCAGCGATTTTTGGGTATAATAGAACTTTAGAGATTTCCAAAAGAATGTCTTTGCTGACGTAAACAATCAGTCCTTGTTTTGCTCTGGAAAACTCATCAGTTAGAATTTTTTTCATGAAGATTGAAAGCCAAACATTGGTATCGAAGACTACTTTGACTTTCTTGCCCACTCGACTGCCTCAGCCACAATTGTATCAACATCAATTGATTCTTCGCTGGTTACTTTTTCAATTTTGTTTGCTATGTCCTCAATGGGCAATTCTTTAGTTTTTCTGAGCAGTATATCGCCATTCCGAGTGAGTACCAACAGCTTCTCGCCGCCTTTCACACCCATTTTTTTGCGGACCTCTCTGGGAATTACTATTTGGCCTTTAGATGAGACTTTTATTATGTCCTCAACTTGTTCGCTCATAACTTTCCAATATATTTTACAAGTAAATAAATTTTTACATTTCTAACAAGTAATTAACCAAGCTTCTCTTGCTTCCTAAACAAAAAACAAGAAAAGTTGTTGGGCAAAATAACCTCTCGGCAACAACTAACAAGAAATACACACATCCATCACATTAGCAAAACTAATATGCCACAAAACGACATTATCCCTTTAGTTCTTGGGGAGCTGGGAAAAGTACCTGGCTGAGAGGATGGCTATTTTGCTGTCGACCCTTAGGAACCTGAACCAGGTAATACTGGCGGAGGGAAAAACAATGAATCAAAATACTGAACAACCTAGAAAAAATATCTTTCAAACTAAAGGTCCAACTATTTTTCCAACAAAAATCCTTGCAGAAATAATAATATTTGTCGCCATGGCAGCGGCATTAGCTCTCGTTAGCCACTCGTTTTTCAGCCTGCCGCAAAGTGGCTCATTAACCTAGCGTCATGGTGCCTATTTTTTGGCTTGCACTTCGGAGGGGACCGAAAATCGGGATATTTGCCGGCGCCGTATCTACGGAGTTGTTGAACCTTGCTATTTTAGCCATCTATTGTTAACCCTGCTCAGTTCATCGCTTGACTATCCTTTGGCGTTTGGCTGCCTTGGGCTTGCAGGTTTCTTCCGCAGTTTTAAACTACGCCCGTTGCCGGTGTTGTCGTTGCTGTTACGGTGCGGTTTTTGATGCATTTCATTTCAGGCGCAGTCTACTTTGCCAATTTTGCGCCCGCAGGAATGAATCCATTGGTTTACTCAACACTCTATAATGGAAGCTACATGGTGCCTGAATTGGTAATTTGCATATTCGTCTATATTCCTGTTGCAGAAAAGCAAAGCACTAAACATACATGTAAGGATAAAAAATGGGCAAACTCGCAACCGAAGAACTCAAAAAATCTTAAATTGCATAAAGAAGGATTTCCGAGTCATCGTTCCGCCCATGATTGGGTACGATGCAGGAGTTCACCTTTTACATGGCAAGTATGTGGCGGTTGCAACGGACCCATGTACTGGTGTGCCTGAGGAATGGTTTGGGTGGCTGCTGATTAATTATGCCGCTTCCGACGTAGCACTGTTTGGGGCTAAACCAGAATTCTGCACCATCAACCTCCTTGGACCAAGAGGAACAAAACCCGAGGTTTTCCAGAAAATCATGAAACAAACCTGCATTGCCGCCGACGAATTGGGCATTGCCATCGTTCGCGGGCACACAGGCATGTACGGTAGCCTCAATGGCATGCTTGGAGTTTGCACCGTTTATGGAACCGTAGAACCCAAAAAAGTTGATTACGCCGGAAACGCCAAGGCAGGAGACTTGATTTTGTGCACTAAACCGCTTGGGTTTAGAAACAGTCACCAACTTCTCGCTCACCCACAAAGAAAAGGCGCAAGAACTTTTCGGTGCCGACAAACAAGAAAAACTCGCTAAACTGGTTTACATGCAGAGTTGCGTTAAAGAAGCTTTGAACTTGCCGAAGTTGAAGGTGTTCATGCGATGCATGATGCAACGGAAGGCGGGTTTGTGGCAGCGCTCAACGAGTTGGCTGGAGCATCAAAGGTTGGGTTTTAGGTTGATTGGGAAAAATTGCCCCTGACAAAGAAGTTTTGGCATTGCAGAATTACTTTAAGCTCAGCGATGACCAGTTGCTGGCGATATCTTCGACGGGCACGATTTTGGGAGCTGTTGCTCCTGAAGCGGAAGAAAAAATAATTAAAGCATTAAACCAGAATGGGCTTTCAGCATTCTTTTTAGGGAGAATTTACCGAAAATAAAGAACGAATTCTCATTAAAGAAGGAAAAGAAGTCTCGTTTCCTCAGGTTGCCGACGACCCCTACACACAGATCCTTTCTTGGAAATAGTTACTTTTTCAGTTCCTTCAAGACAAAGTTGACTATTTCTTCGCGCAATGTTAACTTTTGCAACTACTTGCAACCCCTTCCATCCCGGCTGGCTATTCACATCAACAATTCGTGGTCCGTCCGGTCCTTCAAGGATGTCTACGCCAGCGATTTTGCAGCCCACCGCTTTAGCAGATTTGACAGCCATTTCCTCGAATTCGTCGCTGATTGTTGCTGGCGCCGGTTTTGCTCCTTGGCTATAGTTGGTTTTCCATCCTGTCGCTACACGGCGCATAGATGCGACAACTTGGTCTCCGATGACGAATGCGCGTATGTCTGAGTGTCCGTGGGGAACGAATTCCTGCATGTAGATTACGCCGTGGTGGAAGGTGATGGCTTTGAAGACGGTGTCAGCGATGTCGATGTCGTTTACTCGTGTGGCGCCTTGTCCTCGTGAGCCGAAGATTGGTTTGACGACGATGTCGCCGCCGAGTTCGTTAAAGGCTTTTAGGGCTTCATTGACGCTTTCGGTGGCTAAGGTGCGTGGGACGGGAACGCCTACATCTTCTAGGATGGCGAGAATGTCGTATTTGTCGACACAGTGCTCAATGGCTGTTGGCGGATTCACCATGTAGAATCCTTTGCGTTCCAGCTTGTAAAGCATATCCATGCGGAAAACCAATTCTTCAAGTGACCCTCGTCCGATAGGGCGAATGATAAGAGCATCCAAATCGTCGAGGATGCTAATTCCGTTAACTTTAAAATAAGGCCTATAGGCTAAACGCGCAACAAGTCGTGGAAAAGTGAAGCATTCGTATGGGATGCCTCGCCTGGTGAGTGCCTCTCGGACTTGTGTGGAGCTCCATGCTTCCATGTTCCGCGTCATTATTCCAAATTTCAATGCTGGTCGATCCTTGCCTTGGTCTTTACAACATGCTGAGGGAATGTGCTCTTAAAGTTTCCGCGGCGAAATGGAAAAGAAAAAGTTATTTTATTCTTTCTAGGCGCAGAGTGTTCAGAAGTAGCAGCATGGTTACTCCGTCGTCACCAGAAGCCACAGTAAACCACAGTGGCGTTAAACCCATCAAACCCAAGGCGCCAAGAACTAATTTTACAACCAAGGAAGCAGCGATGTTTTGCCTTGCAATACTCATTGTTTTATCGCTCAATTTGAGCAGGTAAGGAATTTGTGCCAACTCATCTTTCACGAGTACAACGTCGGCTGACTCCAAAGCAACGTCAACTCCTCGCGCCCCCATGGCGATTCCAACATCGGAAGCCGCCAATGCAGGTGCATCGTTCACGCCGTCGCCAACCATCGCCACCAACCCTTCTTTACCCTTCATATCCTCGATGCATTGGAGCTTATCTTCGGGAAATAGTTCCGAATGGACTTCGTCAATGCCAAGCGCTATAGCAGTTTCATTTGCGATTTCTGATCTGTCCCCAGTTAACATTGCAGTCTTCACGCCACTCTGTTTTAGGGCGCGAATAGCTCTTAGTGCGTCTTGTCTAACTTCGTCAATGACACAAACCGCCGCCAAACCTGTTTTGCCTACTGAAATGCAGACTGCGGTATGGGTGTCTCCTTCGCTGATTTCAAAGGCTTCGGTGCAGTCGCAACCAAGTTCACGCATGAATTCTAGGTTGCCGATGGCTACGTGCTTGCCGTTAACTAAACCGACGATGCCTTTGCCCGGAACCTCGACGACATCGGTAACTTTGACTTTGCTTAGGTCAATGTTTCGCTCCATTGCTTTTCGAACAATCGCCTGTGCGATAGGATGATTAGAAAACTGGTCTAATGCCGCGGCGTATGTTATCGCTTCATCCTCCGCAGTGGATAGGTCGACCCGCCTAACTTCATGTACAGCTTGGCGTCCAAGCGTCAATGTTCCCGTCTTATCAAAAACAACTCTGCGGACTTTTGCAAGCTTTTCAATAAAAATTCCACCCTTGATTATTACGCCTCGTTTAGCGGCGATTGTTATTGCAATGAAGACTGTTGCTGGCACAGAAATGATGAAGGCGCTTGGACAAGAAACAACCAGCAGGATGAGTGAACGGTAAAACCATGTTCGGAATGTTCCGCCGACAAGATATGGCAAGGCTCCAGCAGTGAAAATTGCCAAAGCAATTACGATGGGGACATAGATTCTGGCGAACCGGTTGACCAGTCCCTCTATAGTTGCTTTCCTCTTCTGAGACTCCACCACCAACTGAACGATTCTGGAAACCAAAGTTTCAGTCGCTTTCTTTGTAACAGTGATCTTGAGCACTCCAGACGTGTTTAGGGTGCCGGCGAATACGCAGTCATTAATTTTTTTTGGCACAGGGACCGATTCACCTGTAACCAAAGCTTGATCTACATGGGAAAAACCCTCCACTACGTTGCCGTCTAAAGGAATCCTCTCTCCAGGCTTAACAAGCAGAACCGCTCCCGTTTCCACCAGGTTAACATCTACGCTTTCCTCTTGTCCATTTGCCAAAACACGAGCTTTTTCAGGAATGAACTTGGAAATTTTTTCAACAGTTCTTTTTGCCCTATCCTGAATGTAACCTTCAAAATACTCAGCCAAACAGTACAGGAACAATACAGTAGCAGCTTCGAAACGGTAGTCGAGGAACAGTGCGCCTAAACCTGCAACCGCCATCAAGAATTCGACGCTGAAACGTCTTTCCAAAACCAGTTCCTTTAAGCCGACGGCGCCGATGTAGATTGCCGCGGTTAAGATGGCAACATAATATATCACCATGGATAAAGTTGCAGGCGCATTCAAAATTGGCATCGTGAAGCCAAGTGGTACACCTTTAGCAGATATGTCAAGTATGCCGCTGACAAGTATGGTTATGCCTAACCAAACAGCTAACCCAACCAGCACACGCCTGCTACGTTCCTCTTCCCCGAACGCTTCTGGTTTCTCTGGTTTTTCTTCGCATGTACCCATTTTCTCGACCGAAAATTGCTGAAAAATTCTTGTTACTAAGGTATAAAAAGCATTTAATAAAAACAAATCTGTTAGCACCCAAAATCTTCTCGTTTCTGGGTAGTACTTGCAAAAAAATAAAAGCAACCCAAAGCAGAATATCGGTTGGCAGACATGCGGAAAAAAATATTCTCGATAATCGCTATTCTATCGCTGTTCGCCTCAATGTTTGCTATTCTGCAGTTTGTTCCTTTCTGCTCGGGAGACTCTGACGGCTTGATTCCCACGTTATCCATGCCAATCGAACACGTCAACTACACCATCACAAGCGTTAACGACACGCTTTGGGCAAAAATCGACGGCGAGTATCCCATTTATATCCAAAATCAGTTTAACGGTGATATGCCAATGGTTTACCCGATGCCACCGGGAACAACCAACATCCATGTCTGGTTAGATGGACAAGAACTAAGATGGAGCAACTATACCCAATCAAACCCTGACGCTCTACATCAAACAGCGATAGGCGACTGGTGGATGATCTACAGTGTTCTACCCAACGTTTCAGGCTCTTTTACTTTGAGAATCCACTATGAACATCCGCTTGAGATGGTGAATAGCAGCTACCTGTTCCTATACGACTTAAACATCAGCCCCTACCTCTCGGAGCAAAACGAGAATTCATCAGCTTACTTCACAGTGCGGATGGAAACTAACTTCACCAATATTAATGCCTACACCGCACCGCCCGACAGCGTTGCAAGAGATTGGAAACCCATAACCTACACAACCACAACCGAAAACTCAACCACAGTAATTAGCGTCCTCATGCATTCAGAGTATCCTGGCATCTTTGGCAAAGCGTTACCTGGAGATTTAGTGGTGGAATTCTCAAGTGCTAACCACACCTCAGAATTTCCCACCTGGTTAATTGCATTAAGCGCCGTTTTGTTGGTTGCTGTTTTATCGCTGATAGCCGCTTTTTATGTTAAAAGACGAAAAATTTCCGTTTGACTTAGAGCAAAACTGCTATTTAATAGATTTTAGGTTAATGACCTTAAATCTCTGTTTTATCTTGGTTGTTTATTGCGTGAAGTAAGACCGACCGAGCGTTTTCGGTAACTGGGCACGTCGAATTCAAAGAGCGATGTCTTCCTCATTGATTTTGTCTCCAAGCAAATGGCGTGGGCGCGTTGTGTTTAAAACATTTTCGATTGGTTTGTAGTGTTTTGCCTTGTGTACAGGCACTAAAACCGATTTTCTTGTTGGCTAATGTCAGTAGAAACAGGGAATGTACTCTCGAACCTTAAACGGTACTCCTAAACCATCGGCGACCGCCTGCACCTTCGCCAAATCCACCTCTGGCAAACGCACAGCCGAAACCTCAACTTCGAACACCAGTTTGGATTTTCGAATGAATTCCAGCACCGCTTCATAGGCGTCGGGAAAGTTGGGTTTGCAGATTTCAACGTAAGTTTCTTTGTCGCCAGCGTTCAGGCTAACGCTGACCCTGTTGACTCCAACAGATTTCAACTCACCCACTACATCCCTGCCAGGTTTCAAAAGATAACCATGCCCATTCGTATCCAAACGAATCTGCAATGGCCTCCCATAATGCTGCCTCACACACTTTGCAACTTCGAGCAAAACATCAAGTCGCTCTGTTGGCTCACCGAAACCACAGAAAACCAACCCATCCCAACACCTCTTGTGCAAAATCTCGGATAGTTCAGAAGTGATTTTTTCAACGGTTGGTTCTGACGTGAGTTTGAGGTTGAAGCCCCCGACACCCAGCTTGTAACGTTTGAGGCAAAAGAAACAGTTGTTGGAGCATTGGTTGGTTATGTTTAGGTAGAGCGTGTTGTTCAGCCAGTAAACTGTTCTTGGGGTTTCATCGGGCATGTTTTCACTTTTGAGCCTATAAGCATGTTTGGTGTTGTCAAAGAAAAACGATGTGCTTATCTTCTCAGAATTTCAACTTTTAATGGGTTAAAAAACCCCCCGTCGTGACCTGTTCCTATAAGCTTCTTCAATGAGTTTCTAACAAGATCCAAATATACGATTGCCCCAATTTTTGATGAAAACGACAGATAAAGCGATATAAGTACAAAAACAACTATTTACCAAACAATCTGAGGCAACTAAAATGGGCAGCGTGAAAGACTTACAGGTTATACAGAAACCAACCCAAACAGCCATGGGCACAGGCAGATTCCTATTTTCTGACCGCTACAGCGTTTTTGACTGGGGCGAACTGCCCGATCATATTGATGGTAAAGGCGCCGCGATATGCCTTATGGGTGCTTACTGTTTTGAGCAGTTGGAAAAAACAGGTGTTAAAACTCACTATAAGGGCTTAGTTAACGAAAAGGGCAAAGCTGTTAAGGTTGGTGAGTTGAAAAATCCTTCCTGCATTATGGAAGTGGCTTTGGTTAACGTTCACAAACCCAAAACAAGCGTAGCCAACGGCAAGATTGTCCATGACTACAGCTTTTACACTTCAGCGTTGAAAAACTGCCTTATCCCTCTCGAAATAATCTACCGCAACGGCTTACCCGAAGGTTCATCCGTCTTCAAACGGCTCGCCCAAGGAAAAATCACTCTCAAAGACCTCGGCTTAGACCACCAGCCCAAACCAGGCGAAAACTTAGCCAAACCAATCTTTGATGTTAGCACGAAGTTGGAAGAAACAGACCGTTACGTAACGTGGACTGAAGCCAAGAAAATCGCTGGATTAACCGAACAGGAATTAGCTGATGTAAAAGATGCTCTCCTAAAAGCGGATGAAACCATCACCAAAGCTGCATCGAACGCCGGGTTAAAAAACGAAGATGGAAAAATTGAGTTAGCATTCGACGATACACGAAAACTCATGGTGGTTGATGTGCTTGGAACTCTTGACGAATGCAGATTCACCTACGACGGTGTGCACGTGAGCAAGGAAGTCGCTAGGCAATTCTACAAAAACACCAGTTGGTATGGCGATTTGGAGCAAGCCAAAAAAGAAGCTGAAGCCAAAGGCATCCAAGATTGGAAAGCCCTCTGCGAATCGCAGCCGCCAAAACTTGACCCCAAACTTAAAACAATCATAAGCCAAATGTACATGGCAGCGGCAAACGAGATGACAGGGCACAAACTGTTTGATACTCCCAAACTTGCCAAAGTAATTGACGATTATAAAACGTACATGAGTGAAAGAGTATGATGATGAACGAGAAAATAAAAGAAACAATCGCAAAGTACGACCCAAAGAAGATCCACATTGGAGTTTTGGGTTCTCACTCTGCACTTGAAATCGCCTCAGGCGCCCAACAGGAAGGCTTCAAAACCGTTGTGGTTTGCCAAAAAGGCAGAGAAAAAACCTACGCACGATACTACCGAAATATATTTGACAAATTCATCTTCCTCGACAAATTCTCGGACATAACCAACCCCGAAACAGTCAAGGAACTAACCGACCTAAACACTGTGTTTGTTCCAAACCGCTCCTTCAGCGTATATGCTGGTTACGAAGCCATTGAGCAAAAATTTACCGTTCCCCTAATGGGCAACCGATACCTGCTCAAAACCGAAGAACGCAACGCCCCAAAAAACCAGCTCTGGCTCCTCAAAGAAGCAGGCATAACAATCCCCAAAGCTTTCAAATCCCCCAAAGAAATTGATTGCCCAGTCATAGTGAAAGTGCCAGAGAAAGGCCGAACAATCGAACGCGCCTTCTTCTACGCTTCTACGCCTGAAGAATATGAACGGGAAGCCCAAAAACGCATAAAGGCGGGCATAATCACGAGGGAAGCACTAAACCAGTCAGTTATTGAAGAATATGTAATTGGCGCCAAATTCAATGCTAACTATTTCTGGTCACCCTTAAGCGATGAAATCGACTTGTTGGGTTTTGACCGAAGAATTCAAACGGACCTCGACGGTGTTCTCGACCTTCCTGCAAGAGAGCAACTTGAACTAAACATTGCGACCCAAAATATCGAAATTGGCCACATGGGCGTCACAATGCGTGAGAGTCAGCTCGAAAAAATCTTCGAAGCAGCGGAAAAGTGGGTGCAAATCTGCAGAAAAGAGTTCCCGCCAGGCATGATTGGACTCTTTGCGCTCCAAGGTGCTGTAACCAAAGACTTAGAATTTCGTGTCTTCGATGTTAGCCCTCGTGTTCCAGGATGCCCCTGTGTTGAACCAACCTCCCCCTATATGAAATACAAGTACGGCGTAGAGGTGGGTCCAGGCAAACGCGTTGCTATGGAGATTAAAAGGGCTCTTAGGAAACATCGGCTTGCTGAAGTGGTAACATGATTGGTACCGAAGAAGTTGGCAAAATCATAGAAAAATACGATCAGAGCAAACTTGCCATCGGTACTTTGGGATCACATAGTTCATTGAACATTTTCAAGGGCGCCAAAGAAGAAGGCTTCCGAACCGTTTGCATCTGCAAAGAAAAAGATGCCATAATGTACCAAAAGTACCCGCTCGTAGACGAATTAATCATTGTTAAAGATTTCACTGAACTGCTAGACGAAAAAATGCAGGAGCGATTGCGAAAACTCAAGGTGGTTTTGATTCCGCATGGCTCATTCACCGCTTATTTGAGCACTGAACAATTGACTGACAGCCTTATGGTGCCAATGTTCGGCAACCGCCAACTGCTTCATTGGGAAGCTAACCGCAAAAGCCAGGAAGAATGGCTCCGTCAAGCAGGGCTTCTGTTGCCAGCAACCTTCAAAACTCCTGAAGACATTGACCGCTTAATTATCGCTAAACTTCAAGGGGCCAAAGGAGGCAGAGGCTACTTCCTTGCCAACTCGCCAGAGAACTTCTATAAACAATTCAAAGAAATGGTAAAACGGGGCATGCTTACAGAAGAAGATTTGCCAAGTATTCATCTTCAAGAATACGCGTTGGGTGTGAACGTTTACCCAAGCTACTTCAGCAGCATCTTAAACGATGACGTAGAGCTTTTAGCCATGGATAGGCGCTACGAATCCGCTGTGGACAGTATCGGCAAAATCCCCGCGCGGCAACAACTCGAAATAGACATCAACCCCACCTATACCGTAATCGGCAACTTCCCCATAGTGCTCCGAGAATCGCTCCTGCCAGAAATCATGCGCATGGGTGATAACGTCCACAAAAAAGCCCGTGAACTTTCCGCGCCTGGAATCATCGGACCCTTCTGCCTCGAAACCGTAATAACTGATGAAGCGAAAATCTACACCTTCGAAATCAGCGCACGCATAGTCGCAGGAACCAACGTGGGCATCGGCACATCACCTTATGCTTACCTGAAGTACGGCGAAAACATGTACATGGGTAGACGCATAGCTATGGAGTTCAAACAAGCAATCAAACAAAAAAGACTTCAGGATATTGTTGCTTAAACTGCATATTTCAAAGCGGCAATTACGTCTTCATTTTTCAATTGGGGATACTCATTCAGTATTTGCTGGATTGTCCAATCGTTAGCTAGAAGACCTAAAATGAACTCAACGGATAGTCGAGTACCTCTAATTACCGGTTTTCCAGCCAATATTTTGGGGTCAACTACTATTCTTTCTTGCCAATCTTCGAGCAAGGCCAGTTTCACACTTTGTTTTTTTTTATGAGAGATTAAAGATTGGTTATGTCTCCGATTTCTATGGAAGCTATTTTGCCTTTCTTGTCATAGTGAACTATTACTTTTCCGTCGTCTTGTAGGTTCGCCTTCAGTGGTATCGGCATTCTTGAATCTAATATAGAGGTCGCCAACATTCTCGTCGTAGTCTATGGTTATAACTGTCCTCGGTAGTTTCAAGCAGTATTTTCTCTCGATTTGCTCAAGCACTTTTCGAACATCAATGTCTAGAATGGTATTAACTTTTTGAATGTCTTGTACCTCCTTGTTTTTCTTATGTTACTCGTATAGTACGCCGTTCTAATATAGCCTTCACCATTAACGCTGTAAATAACAACGAGAAAATCAGTAACTGCTTTCACTCTTTTTAAGGCATGGAAAGCTCCTGTTGGATCTGCGTAGACTTCATCAGGCTGCGAAATCGTTTCTAAGATCAATTCATAAACATTTTTCAATTCAGGATGCCTCAAAATAATATGAAGCCAACGCTCCTGACTCAACACAACCTTTTTCCCATCGAAAGCAATGCCGCTCATTCAAACGCCGAAAAACCAATTTAACTCTCTAAATATTTAAAACTAATAGACAAACTATGAGAGGCACATCGCAAGTAAGCCTTCAAAATTTCCTCTATTTTGGTTTTTCTTAAAATTTTTTAAATTAGCAATTAGTTCCAGCTTATTTTTCTTGCCGAATATTTCATCCAGCATTTTTGCTGCCCTGCTGTTTCCCATAAAAAGAAATTGACAAACCGACGTGACATTAATTGCTCTTCGCATTATGCTGGCTGTTTCAAAATCCACAATAAACGGCTTATCTGCCTTATCCATGAGCAAATGTTTGGGTGCTTTGCTTATTTCCCCATGATCTAAGCCAGCCGCATCCATTCGCCAGCATTGTTCCAAAATGTCAACCAAAACCTTGCGAATAAGCTCTTTATCTCGGCGGGTTTCAAGCCAAGCCTCAAGCAAATCCCCGTCAATAAGTTGGGACAAAAGAAAATTGGTGCTTGCAGCAATAAATTTGGGACCCACGCCGATTGCGTTGGCTTTTTGGAGCATTTCGGCTTCATGTGTAAAGTCCGTACGGTCAGCATCGATTCGACGCATCTTCAACGCAACCCGTTGCCCTTTCACCTGCGCAACCACCACAACACCGACGTAACCTTTCCCCAAAACAGGAATATTAGACGCCGAGGTTTTTCCAACAAACTCAATCGCTGAAACCCCGTGTTGCCGCAACTCTTCTATGCGTTTCTGGATTTCTGTGGGGTTCGTTCTGGGATAACAAACGATTGATGCGTAAGGTTCCTCACTGAGGTTTTCAAGGGGTACTGTGGTCAGTGGCTTCAATTCTTTTTAGTCCTTTTTAGGTGCAAAGCTACATTAACTTTTAAATTGAATAGGAACCTTAGTTCCAACTTAAACTTATCTTAAAGGGTTCGATATGCCGCGGTTTAAACAAATCCTCGAAATCCAGCAACTTATGGCCACAAAAGAGGTCATCAGAAACATAGGCATCATTGCACACATTGACCACGGCAAAACCACTCTCGCCGATTCTTTGCTTGCTGGTGCTGGTTTGCTTTCGACTCAGATGGCGGGCATGGCACGTGTGCTCGATTATCTTGAGGAAGAGCAAAAACGCAAGATTACTATAAAAACCGCTAACATCAGCCTGCTCTACAAAGCCGCAGGCACCCCTTATGTCATAAATTTAGTTGATACTCCCGGGCACGTAGATTTCACGGGCAAAGTGACTCGGGCTCTTCGCGTTATCGATGGCGCAGTCGTTGTTGTCGATGCAGTCGAGGAAATCATGGCGCAAACCGAAATCGTCACAAAACAAGCGCTCGAAGAACGCGTTCGGCCCGTCCTTTTCATAAACAAAGTTGACCGCCTAATCACCGAACTACAACTGAACGAGGAGCAAATCCAAAAGAAACTTGATCAAATAATCAGCCGATTCAACGACCTCATCGAACTCTACGCTGAGCCTTCATTTAGGGAACAATGGAAAATCGGAGGTTCATTGGGCAATGTGGCTTTTGGTTCAGCGTTGCACGGTTGGGGTTTCACGATGAACATGGCGAAGCGGCAAGGAGTAAAGTTTTCAGACATCACAAAAGCCTACGCCAACAATCAACACATGAAACTGCAAAAAAGCTTGCCCGTTTACGAAGCAATTTTTGAAATGGCAATTAATGTGGTTCCGAACCCAAGAGAAGCGCAAGGTTACCGCACTGAAACGATTTGGGATGGACAAACCGACTCCACAATCGGCAAAGCACTGGTTGAATGCAACGATGACGCACCAACCGTGCTGTTCATTACCAATGTGCATGCGGATTCAAACGGCAACACCATAGCCACTGGAAGAGTTTTCTCTGGCAAAGTCAAGAAGGGTGACGTGCTGCATCTTGTTGATGCCTTATCCGAAACAGAGGTTAAAGAAGTCTCCATCGACATGGGCGCGCTGCGCGAAGAAGTCAGCGAGGTTTCCGCTGGCTGCTTAGCTTCTTTTACGTTCACTGGAAGGCTTAAGGCTGGAGCAACCCTCGTTGATTTAGCGCATAAAGAGGGCATGGTACCGTTTGAAGGCATCTGCTATGTTTCTGAGCCTGTGGTAACTTTGGCAGTTGAACCCAAAAACCCACAAGAAATACCATTGTTGCTTGATGCACTTGAGAAACTTGCAGCTGAAGACCCCAATCTCAAAGTAAACGCAGACAAACTTACCGGCGAATACCTGCTCAGCGGCATGGGCGAATTGCACTTGGAAATAGCCGTCCACCAACTAAAAAGTGATGGACTCAATGTCACAGTTTCTTCGCCCAGAGTCGTTTACTCGGAGACCGTACAGAAAAAAGGCGTTGTTGCTTTGGCAAAAAGTCCCAACAAACAGAACTGTTTTTGGGTGCAGGTTATGCCTGAAACCGAAGAGAACGAGCATCGTGCGGATACGGATTCGGGTAATGTTCTTTCGGTGGATGAGCATCGCAATGTGCTTTTGGATTTAAATGGAAAAACGGAAGGGGTTTCTGAAGAGGTTTTGGAGGCTATCATCGCTGGGTTTGAGTACGCTTGCAGGGATGGTCCACTCTGCGGTGAACCCGTTAGGCATTTGAAGGTAAACTTAATCGATTTGCAAATAAACCCGAGCATCGATGAAGGTTCGGAAGCAATGCATGGCATCGGCAAAGCAATCTTCGGCAGCTTCCTAACCGCCGAACCCGCCCTTCTAGAACCCATCTACAAAATAATCATCTCAGTTGCCAGCGAATTATCGGGTGAATGTTCAAGAATGCTCGCGATGAGACGGGGAAAAGTCACTTTATTCGAACAGAAAGGGCTCCTCAACATAATCAGCGCCTACATCCCCGTCTCAGAAACCTTCGACTTCTCAAAAGAACTCCGCTCAGCAACCTCCGGACGAGCATTTTGGCAAACGTTCTTTGACCATTGGGAAAAGATGCCCACAAAACTCACCTTGCAAGTTGTCGCTGATTTGCGGCAGCGAAAAGGTCTGTCACCAGAGATTCCTAAGGCAGAGAAGTTTATGGAGTAGTTTGTATGCGGCTTGGTGTTGCGTTTGATTTGGATTTTTCGCTTTGCTGCGGACAAGTGTTTAGATGGCGCAAGGTTAATGGCTGGTGGTATGGAGTTGTTGGAGATAACGTGGTTAAGGTTTGCCAACATGGCTCGGAATTGCATGTTTGAAAACGTCGACAAAGAATTTATCCAAACCTATTTTGGGTTAACCGACAATTTAGCAGAAATTGGTCAATGTATCGGAAAAGACGATACTATTCAAAAAGCTTTGAAGCGGTTTGAGGGACTGCGGATTGTTCGGCAGGTGCCCTGGGAATGCCTCATCAGCTTCATCTGCGCCACCTACAAGAGCATAGCCGCCATCGAACTGATGCTCAAAAAAATATCTATCAAATATGGGGAAAAACAAGTTTTCGACGGTATGGACTTTTACACTTTTCCAACTGTGGAACACTTGTCTAATGCAAGCGAGAACGGCTTGCAGGAATGCGGTTTGGGTTACAGAGCGAAGTATGTGCATGCCACAGCCAAAAAAATCCATGACGAAAACATAAACCTCGAAGACCTGAAGAATTTGCCATATTTAGAAGCCCGAAAAAAACTCTTAGAGTTCTCTGGAGTGGGCTTGAAGGTGGCTGATTGCGTGTTACTTTTTTCGTTGCGGAAACTGGAGGCTTTTCCAGTTGACGTTTGGGTTAAACGTGTCATCCTAAACCATTACGCCGACCAGTTGCCTGAACCTTTTGTGAAGAAACTGCAAAGCCACACTTCCTTAACTAACGGCGAATACCAGAAAATCGGTGATTTTGCCAGAAGCTACTTTGGAGCTTACGCCGGCTACGCCCAAGAATACCTCTTCCATTACGAGCGAACGCAACGTTAAAATGGCGACAAACAGCAATTCCTATCTGGTGCGACTATGAGTGAGGGCAAAATTGAAGAATTAATCAAGCACAAACGAACTTTCCTAAGACAAACCACAAATGAATATTCTACTGGCGGCAACGACATGCTCGACGACGTCGACGCGATACTAAAGGAGGCAAAAGCAGAAATTGCCCATAACCTCGAACTCGTCAACTGCCTCCGCAAAGACGAAGGCGAACAAGCATGGCAAAAAGATTGCCTATCAATGTTTAACGCATGGTACGAGAAATGGTTCGGCACACCCTGACCTCTTGCCCGTTTGGTTGCTTAACAGCGAGCGGAAAAATGTTTAAATGTTGTTTGGAACAGCAATATCAAGCAGAACCTGACTGTGGGCCCGTAGCTCAGTCCGGCTAGAGCGCCAGACTCATAATCTGTTGACCGGGTGTTCAAATCGCCCCGGGCCCACCAATTATCTCGTTCACTCAAGGTTAGCTGTTCTAATCTATCAAGCTTGGAACCTCTTTATTTTTCAAAGGCACTCTTTTCCCAAACCTTTAAAGTTGTTATTACTACTACTGACTTAGAGCGTTTCCTAATGAACAAACACGAAGCAAGCACTTTCCTTAAGTCATTATTAACCGAATGTAAATTGGATTCAAATTCATTTATTTTATTGGAGCCAAACCCCGCAGATACATTGTCAACCGGCTACAAAATTAGAATAAAAACAATTTTGGACAATGATTGCAGACAACTGATAAAAGGAATTACTAAAAAACATGATTTAACGGTTGTTGAAGAACAAAATCAAATTATAGTCTACAAGCCAAAATCAAACCATAAAGACCACCTAATTCTAAAGTAATTCACCTATAGCACTCGCAGGCTTAGGAATAGATTGGAAGTTGGAATTTTCACGTTTTTTAGTTAGCGCTTTGTGGCTTCACGCATACAACAACACATCTTAATTATGCTGTTTCAGGATAGATGAGAAATAACGAGGATTGACATATGATTTCTGCAGTTGTTTTAGTTAACACCGATTTAGGTGCGCAAGATAATGTATTAGAAAGCCTAAAGCTTGTTGATGGCGTTGAAGAAGCTCACGCGTTATACGGAGTCTACGACCTTCTAATTAAAATCAAAGGAAATTCCATCGATAAGCTAAAAGAAATAACCAAATTAAGAATAAAACCGATAGCGGGAGTAAATAGTTCTCTGACACTTATGATAGTTCAGGACAACTAGCTTTTTGTTGTTTCATTTTGTGACAACATTATTTTATATTATTTCGAGCGCTAATAAGCTAACCAGGCATAGTTCAACAGAAGCAGATAGTTGGGCGGGTCTGGCTGCTAACAAGGAGAAGGCGTTTCCCACTTTTGCGCTACCCTTGTCAGCGTATGGCTTGATCTGCTTAACTCAACCTTTTGCTCGAAAGAAATCAGTCAGGAACAGAGAGGTTACAAGCAGTGGTTGGCTAACTGCACGGATCTATCGATATAGCATTAAAGTCTTGTGTAATCAGGAACCAAATTATATAAAATGTTTAATGGCTTGGAAATTTTAAACCAAGCAGCTTTATTTTATTTGGATTTTTATCCAGTTAATTATGCTACTTGTGGTTTCTTGGTCTAGTTCTAAGTCTGATGCATTGTAGCGTAAGGCTGCTTGTGCAGTGAGTTGTTCTCTGGGTGTTTCATCGTGTTTTAACACGTGGTTGGCATTTTCTGGGTAAAGGTAGGTCATGTTAGTTTTTTTGGCAGTTGCTTCTTCCAAGGCTTTGCCGTCGGCTTGCCAGTCAACTTGGATGTCCTTTTTACCAATCAACACTAGAATGGGCTCATCTATTTGGGCAATGAACTGTGCAGGGTCGTAGATCCAGAGTTCTTTTGCAAACGGCAAATTAGCAGGGCTTGCCAAGCTTAAGAGTAACATCCGAATTCCTTCAGGAAGAGATGCATCAGGTATCATTGGTTTGCCAGCTACAAAAGCGGCGACTGCTTCATCATATTGCTTCATGATGTCTTCCGCGTTGGGCAACGTTTGGACTTGTGCCAAAATCTGGCCTCGACCAACTACGCCAATAGCTCTTCCAGGCGCACCAGTAAGTACCAGCCCTCTAAAACGTCGACTCTTTGCTTGCAACTGATAATTCAAGGCATGAATGGTGCCCTCACTGTTGGTAAGCACAAAAATGCAGTCTTCCCTCACATGTTCGTCCGAAACTAGAGTCTCCACAGCCCCTGACAACTCGTCAAGGTGGCTTTGCATGCTAATTTTGCCAATCAACTTAGAAATGTTCTCTCTGACATGTGGTCCAGACGCACGCTTATCATACCTTAAAGTAACAAAACACTCATGCGCTAACAGCTCAGCTAACAACTTGCCGCTGCCGTTGGTTCCAGGCAAAAGAGGCGAACACCAATCGCGATCGGTCGGACCGCTGCCAGCTACAAAGACAATTCCACAATTAGGTGCTATACCTACCGGGGTGGTGATTGTTCCGTAAACAAGTATATCATCAACCTTCCAGGTAACTTCTCTGCTGGTAATTTCCAAATCTTTCACCATATTCAATTCCTCAGATCTGCTTGTGGAAAATATTTGGAGAGAGATTTATGTGTATGTCGACTCTACTTCTCATTGAAGCAAGACCTTGGATGATGGATTTCTGTGATTGACACTGAAAACCTAACAAAGAAATTTGGGGACCTAACAGCTGTAGACAACCTCACCTTGCATGTAGATGATGGTGAAGTTTTCGGTTTTCTCGGTCCGAACGGTGCAGGGAAAACAACAACTGTCAGAATGCTTTGTTGCCTAATATCCAACACAAGTGGAAGCGCCAGAATAGGCGGCTACGAAATAGGCAATAAGGCGGACTCTTTAAAAATTAGAAAAATCATCGGGCTTGTTCCTGATAACGTTGGGTTATCTGAACATTTAACCGCTTATGATAACTTGGATTTCTATGGAAAAATATATGACTGCACGGAAACCCAAAGGAAAGAGAACAATAAACGTTTTCTTGAGATGTTAGGGCTTTGGGATAAAAGAGACGTTTTAGCAGGGACCTTTTCCAAGGGCATGAAACAAAAGCTCGCCATAGCCCGCGCACTAATTCATGAACCGCAAGTCCTTTTCATGGACGAACCTACCGCAAATCTAGATCCTGAAGCTGCGAAAACAGTCCGAGATTTCATTCTTCAACTAAAAAAAGAGAAGAAGACAATCTTCCTAAACACCCACAACCTCGACGAGGCGCAGAGAATCTGCGACAGGGTAGCAATAATGAATACGAATCTTAGGGCAATTGGTACTCCGCTGGATCTTGAAAGGTCAGTTAGCGGCAGGAAGACAGTTATCGGATTGGACCAGCAAATAAACGATGCGGTTTTGGGGGCATTGAAAAAACTGGCGCTCAAAAACCTGTCCACTGGCGGCGACACGATAACATTTGACGTCGAAGACCCAGACAAGGAGAATTCACCTGTTATAGAAGCTATAGTGCTGGCGGGCGGTCATGTCCGATCAATCAACGTGGTGGGCTCAACTTTGGAAGATACCTATCTAAAAATTGTGAGGAAATAAATATGCGACTCTCAAAAGCGTGGATTATAGCAGCCAGGGACTTCAAAATATTTAGGCGAGTAAAAAACGTCTGGCCCTCAATAATCATCTTCCCAGTTCTTCTCTCGGTCGGGTTCCCATTGATACTTGAGTATTTAAAAATAAGAGTGAACCACGGACTCGCAGCGCCAAGTGTGCTTCCAAATTTGCTTACCTCCTTTTCTTTCTTTTTAGTTATAGGAGCAGCGTATGCTCCCTTAGGAATTGCCTCCTACAGTATAGTTGGGGAGAAAGTGGAGAAGAGTCTGGAACCGCTTCTAGCCACGCCCCTTACGGATGGAGAAATATTGCTTGGAAAAGCCATTTCCGCAGTTATCCCAACTTTAATAGCAATGTATACGGCTGCAGCAGTCTTCATGGTAGGCATTGATGAAGTTACTTTCAGTACGCTTGGCTACTATTATTTTCCAAACTGGAACATCGCCACTTTGCTCTTGGTTCTGATGCCGGTCGCCATTGTTCTAAGTGTTTTGTTCAGCGTCATTGTTTCAGCGAGAGTTAATGATGTGCGCAGCGCGAACAGTTTTGGAGTTTTTATTTTATTTCCACTCATTGGCATATACCTTCTCAGCGAGACAAGCATAATAACCCTTGATGTGAACGGCTTGCTCATAATCTCAGGTATACTTTTAGTGGTTGATGTGGCGCTTTTCTTTGTCAGCACAGCGACTTTCCGTAGGGAGGAAATACTAACAAAATGGAAGTAGCAAGATTGGAAGCGACGAGGAGGTGGGAAAAGTGGTGGACATGAAAGATTATTATCAAACAAACAAAGGACGACTCCTTGGAATTGGAGGAATATTAATAATTGTGGGACTTGTCCTCTATTTTGCAAGACATCAAGAATTTGTACTCATATTACCCATCGTCGGGGTTGTTTTATTCATTGCAGGTGTAATTTATAAGCCGCGCAAGAAGATATAAAACGTCACCAGCAACGCGCAATAGCTGGAATCCTCAACCGTTTGGATATCTGTCCACTCGGTCTATCTTTATTTATTTTGAGTTAATAGCGATAGAATCGGCAGTTTTTAAGATAGACGCTATATTTAATGCGCCGAAACTTGGCAGGGGAGCTCTATCTCCAGGTTATTTCGAGTTCGTTCCTTCATCCAAAAGTTGTGGTGAACGGTTGGAGACGTTACTTCAATTGGTCAATTTTTAAACCTATGCAATGTTATTTAAGCCGACATAGCGTCCATGGGAAAGCGCGAATCAAATACTTTCCAAAGTTTTGGGCTTAGGAAAAACACAGCCAGTCTACGGGTTCTTTTTTCGAAGGGCAAAAGAAGAAAATCAGTATAATTTCCTGCGAAGTGTTGTTCTTCTTCAAAATTAACGGAAAAAAGACAGGTAGAAGAAGAAGTGTAAATTTTTTCCAGCTTTCTTCTTCTTTCAACTTGGGTTCCAGTTGAAAGAACAACAACAAACAAAATTTGCTTGTTGTTGTTCTACCCACTAAAGAATACCGAGCTTACGGGTAGAAGAAGACTGTGATGTGTGCAGGTGGCTGTCTTCTTCTTTCAGTCATAAAACTCTAAGAACCCTCTTCGCACTTTAGGACTTTGTTTTTCTGCTTTTCCCCAAACATCCGCACAAAAACCCGTGCCAACTCTCTTCTCTGATGGGAAGCAAAAGATACTGGGGCTTCAGCTGTAAATGGGAAAACATCCCTTAAGCATAGCTCTTTCTAATCGTGTGTTAGAGAAAATAGGTAAAGCCTCAAAACTGAAAACATCTTCGATAAGCAAGAATTGCAGACATAGCCTTTCTTGAACCCTATTTACCGTTCACATTTTTTTGGGGCGGCAAACGTATGATGAATTTTGTTCCTTTGCCTTCTTCGCTCTCGAAGCTTACTGTGCCGTTTAGTGCTTCGGTCATCCGCTTAACAATAGCTAGTCCAAGACCTTGACCCTTTGATTTGGTTGTGAATAATGGCGTGAAAAGTTTAGGTTTTATCGCGTCGGGGATACCTGCGCCCGTATCTTGGACCGTTATTATTGTATCTCCTGGTTCTTGGTATGAGTTGATATTGAGTTTTCCTCCCTCCGGCATAGCTTGTACCGCATTAGTAACCAAGTTGCCCAGTATCCGTTTCAACAAATCAGGATCAGCTGTTACCCTCTTGGCGTCGTTCTCTATACGGGTATTCACTATGATAGTTTTAGGAACACTGCTTCTCTTTACCACTTCGTCAATGACCTCTTTCAAGTCGGCCTCTCCGACGACTGCTTTTATTGGCTTTGCGTAGTCTTGAAGGTCCTGCACGATTCTGTTAATGTAATCAAGGTCTTTTTCGATGTTTTCAATGCTTTCAATCAAGTTTTTTCTAACTTCGTCTTCAGCTATGGCTTGAAGTTCAGATTTTGCAAGGTACAATTCGCTGAGAATAGATTGTAACGGATTACGAATATCATGCCCAATCATAGCAGCAGTCTGACCGATCGCCGCAAGCCTTTCAGAATCTTTGAGCTGCGTAGTTCGTTCTTCAATAAGCTTTTCTAAGTTCTTGGTGTATTCGTCAAGTTTTTCTTCCAATTGTTTGCGTTCTGTGATATTCTCAAAAATCTCCACAAAGTGACCTTTTTGTGGACTGTATATCGATGCACGTATCCAAATATTTGAGGTAGGTACAAGGGTTTCAATAGTTGTTGCTTTTCCAGTAAGAGCAACGTTTCCAACGGTTTCTATCCAATCAGCAGGGTCTTTCATTATGTTTGGAAACACTTCGGTTGCTCTTTTGCCCAGTATTTTTTCTCTCTTAATGCCTACGAGATGCTCATAGGCATCGTTTAAACCTAGGTAAACATAGTCAACTGGTCGTCCAGTATCATCAGTTATGATTCTGCAATACACAAATGCATCCAGCATTCTTGAGAAAAAGGTGACGATTTGCTTGCGATCAGACCTAAACGCGTCAACCCAACTGTCGTAAGCGGCAACTTCAGGCGATTTGCTTAAAGTTCGAGAAGTTTCATCAGACTTGGAACCTCTGATCGCTCGTTTGCCAGACATGTTATTATGAAATTAGAAATTCAGTACATAAGATTTGCCCTTTTTTAACTGTTTGACCATTTTCCAAGCTATTCTTTGCTCAGCAAGAATTGGAAAACTAACTTACTTGAAAGCCAATTTACCTCTTGTTTTTTGGGGTGGAAAACGTACAATGAAAGTTGTGCCATCCCCTTCTTTGCTTTCAAATGTCACTGTTCCGTTTAATGCTTCAGTCATACGCTTGACCACTGCTAATCCTAAACCTTGACCTTTCGATTTAGTAGTGAAGAACGGCGTGAAAAGTTTTGGCTTGACTTTATCAGGTATGCCAATGCCCGTATCTTGAACTGTGATGACACTGTCGCCTGCTTCTTGGCGTGCTCTCATAGCCAGTTCTCCTCCGTTGGGCATAGCTTGAACCGCATTAGTAACTAGATTGCCCAGAATGCGCTTCAATAAAGAACCGTCAACCATGATTTTTTCAGCATTCTTCTCGACATTGCAAGAAACTTTGATATTTTTAGGTATCCTATTTCCTAGTAGTAACTCTTTACATAATGCTTCTAAGTCCGTTTCTTGAGCCGTAGGATCAATTGTCTTCGCATAGTCTTGAAGGTCAGCAACAATCTTGTTAATGTAATCAATGTTCTTCTCTATCTCTTGCAGATTTTCCAATGCGTTCTTTTTTTCCTCGCTCTCGGGTGTCGAAGCCAACTCTGTTTTAGCCAAGTAGACGTCGCTTGTAATTGCTTGAAGTGGATTACGAATGTCATGTCCTACCATTCCTGCAGTCTCGCCTATAGCAGCTAGACGCAGAGCTTTTTCAAGTTTTTTTCTATCATCAATATCTACAAAGGACAAGACAGCTCCATCTATCCGGTCTTCTTGTGTTATGTAAGGTCGAATTTTCATATCAAAATAATGACCTTGAGCATCCTTCACTTCTTGGGTAATACCGCTTAATTTTGATTCTACTTCTGAGATTATTTCGCCCAAGTCTTCAACTATTACGTTCAGTTTGATAGTCGTTATTGGCAATCCAATCGTTGATGGCGAAAGATTCAGAATTTTCTGCGCTGATGGCGAAAACAGCCTAATTTTTAAGCCTTTATCAATTATGACAATAGCTGGATCCACATTTCTATTCAAATTGGTTAAGTCATCATTCAACTGGGCAAGCGCTTGATTTCGGTTCTTTACCTCATCATTCAAAGTCTTTAACTCTTCATTACTGGATTGAAGTTCTTCCTTCGCCGTTTCCAATTCCTCGTTTGTGCTCTGCAACTCCTCATTGCTCGACTGTGCCTCTTCCATGGTGGTTCTTAGTTCTTCATTTGTTGCTTCTTGAGTTTCAATAATTCTCCGCAAAGTCTGTTTAGTTGAATCCAACTCTTCCCTGAGCTCTCTATTTTGGCGGTCCTTAACGTTTTCCCGGCCTTCAGGAGTGATATTTAACTCCATTGTTTGGCGTAAGAGCGCTGCGGCTGAACTAACATCTTCGAACAATAGAAGGAAAAATGGCGCCTCATACTGTTCAACATGCATCGGCACAACCTGAATGTTGATTGCTTTCTGTTCTCCAGCATATTCAAACCTCAAGGAGTTTTCTTTTACCGGTTTGTCCTCTTTTCTTGCTCTATAGATTATCGTCTGAACTTCAGACCTTAACTCTTTGCGAATAATCTTTGCCAGATTCAAACTCGCCAAACCCGATTCGGGCAATACATATGGTGCAATATTTCCCCGAAAAATCAGAACATCCAAATCAGAATTAACCAACAATGCTGCAGGAACATAGTCGGTGACTAGTAAATGGTCAACCTCATCTTTCAACACTGAAAGAGTGTCTTTCTTCTCGCCTTCTTTGCCCTCTTTACGCTTTAAATAAGGTGCTGATGCTTGTAGACCAAAACTAACGTGGGGTTGGGCTCTCTTTTTCATGTAGATGGCTCTCTTATTGTTTACAGGTTCAAATAGTTGGGTGAATTTTCCGATGCTTTCAGATTGTCCTATAACAAGAAAACCACCCATTTTTAAGGCGTAATGCAGCGTAGGCACTACTCTTTCGTGGAGGTATACATCAAAGTAGATGAGCATGTTGCGGCAACTGATAAGATCCATGTTTGAAAATGGCGGGTCAGCCGTTATGTCCTGCTTTGCAAACACGCATTTGTCTCGAATGGTTTTGGAGATTTGATAGTTGCCATTGGAGCTTTTGAAGAAACGTTTTAGTCGTTTTTCATTGACATCGGATTCTATTGTTGTTGAGTAGATTCC
Source organism: Candidatus Bathyarchaeota archaeon (assembly GCA_963741295.1). GTDB lineage: Archaea > Thermoproteota > Bathyarchaeia > Bathyarchaeales > Bathycorpusculaceae > Bathycorpusculum. Next base: position 31,755 of record CAVUHI010000013.1, on the reverse strand, counting down.
TTGTCTTGCTTTTTCAATGTTTTTTTCGTTTATGTCAGTGCCGAAAATTTGAACTTGAAGATCAGTTATGGAGTTTTCTTCAAGGAATTCTTGGATTGCTATGGCGAATGAATATGCTTCTTCTCCAGTTGAGCAGGCTGGAATCCAAACCCGGATAGGCTCTTTTGGCAGGCGATTTTTGACTAAACTTGGAAACACTGTTTCTTTGAGCGTAACAAATGTTTCAGGTTCTCTAAAAAAACTCGTTACTCCTATTAGCATGTCATTGTATAATGCTTCCAACTCGTTTGGATGTGTCCGCAGGAACTTTGTGTAATTATCCATTTTCTCTATTTGGTTAATTACCATTCGGCGGGTGACACGTCGGTTTACGACTGTTTCTTTGTAGTGTGAAAAATCAACATTGCAGTTAGATTTTAGCATGGTAAATATTGCGTTTAAGGCTGTTTCCCTCTTTGGTTTTTCTCCCTTTGTTTCGGTTTCATCTCTTGCAACGATTTCACTTCGTGCTAGGTGAGGGTTCTTAGCGATTTTTTGCAGCTCTAATGCAATCTTGTCTGGGGAAAGAACAAAATCCGTAGCTTCTGCTGAAATTGCACTCTGGGGCATGTCACCATATTGGGCTGAATCGGGAGTTTGTGCGAAAGTTATTCCTCCATGAGCTTTGATTGCTTTTAGACCTTCAGTTCCATCAGAGCCTGTGCCTGAAAGTACGATTCCTATGCTTTGACTCTTCAAGTCTTCAGCCAGGGAAACAAAGAAAGTATCAATAGGTTTCAGAGACTTACCTTTCGAGGTAAGCTTGAGAATATTCTTTTCAATAGTCATCGTTACTCCAGGTGGAATAACGTAAACATGGTCCGGTTCAACTGGCATCCCATCTTTGACTAATTGGACAGAAATTTTGGTTAATCTTGAAAGAATCTCGGTCAGCATACTCTCCTGACCAGCCGCTAAATGCTGAATAACAACAAAAGACAACCCCGTATCGACTGGCAAACATTCGAACAAAACTTTGAAGGCTTCTAAACCGCCAGCGGAAGCGCCAATCGCAACTGTAATGACTGATTCTTCAACTTTGGACATTAAGTAAACTCCTTGTTACAGATTTTGTTTTCTCTATTTCTGTTTTTTTGATAAAAATGACACTCCAAAGAGATAGTTTAATTTTGTCACGTTAAGTTCAGGAATGCTACTTATTCATTGACTAGCTAAGTAACCTAGTATTAATAATGTGCTCATGCGGCATAGAAAAAATGCATCGCTCTCTGGTTACATCTATGCTCAAAATAAATCAACATTAAGAGAATGGTCTCAACGAATTGACAGTGCTGCTTTCGCTGATTGTTGCGAGGGAATATTTGGTGGCTTATTGTTTACATTGGCCGCTGCCTTGGCCTTTGTTGTCGAGACCTATAGAAACTGGCTAGGACTTTAACCATTTCTTGATTGCTTATTGGTTGCGCTTAGCAGAATCACTTTTTTTTAACCTTAACAATAAGAAGAAGAAAAACGGTGGTTCCCTGAAAATTTCACTCTTCTTCTTTCAATAATCCTACTCCATTAATCTAGAGAAGAAAACAAGGGCTACATGCAATTAAGCAACAAGAATTGATGACAGGCGCTTAACCAACCGTAGGCGGTAGAAGTTGTTGTTGTTGCTGCTGCTGCTGCTGCAACTGTGTTCTGCGGACCGGTTGCAACAACAATCGAAGACAAACCCAAATTGTAACGCCAATACCATCAGGAATAAATACAAAAGCATACCCAACAGAGTCCCGGAGAAGATGATGATGCTGATGATAATGCAAACCAATTCTACACAACAGCATCAATCAAAGAATAACCACTTCAAAACGGAAATAGAAAACGAAGTCATTTCTTCAAACAACCAAAACAAGCCTTTGCAATTTATTCCCATACTCTTTGGCAGTGAGTTTGCCTTATATCCACAGATTCGTTAACAGGATTTATAAAAACTGTGGCCACTCTTGGGATCAATTATTGTTGTGGCAAGCCAAGTTGCTGTTATACCTTCATTCCATTCTTTTACTGCTAACACTTGGGCATGATCAACTGGTAAAGAGGATTCATAAATACATTGTAAAAGGGTGCTTAGAAAAAATTTAGCACAAAAAGACAATTGCTAACTTTGACGCAGCTTTAAAACTAAAGTTGCGACCCTTCTGCCCAACTCCTCGCAATCCACAAGGTCTTCTTTACTTGGGACACCCATAACTGCAACCCCGTAATGTGCATCGTCCGCTCTGCCCTGAACAATCATCCCGTGAATAAGCATAGCATGCACTATCGAGAGTAGCGTGGTTTCAGCTCCGGAAGAGGTTCCGCCGCTGCTTGTAAATGCGCCGCCGACTTTGCCGCCTAATTGTTTGTGGACCTGTTCGGATCGGTCGATTAGCGCTTTAAGTTTAGCGGACATTTGCCCGAAATATGTTGGTGACCCCATGATTATGCCGTTCGCGGCGAGCAAATCACTCGGCTTTGTTTCTGCAGCTTTTTTCACTGAAACTTCTAAATCGCCTTCTTTTTCTGCTCCTTTCGCCACCGCTAACGCCATTTTTTCCGTGTTTCCAGAATTAGAATCATAAACAACCAGTATTTTCGCCATAATCTCACTTCACAATTTCCTGTATTATCTCGTTAGCCGCCATTAACTTTGCGTTATAAACGTACTCCAGATATTTTAGGCTCTGCTCTTGGTCTTGAGGCGTAAGGGCTTCTACACCGTCTTTGGCGATTACTATTTGGTAGCCTCGGAAAAAAGCGTCTGCTGATGTGTGGCGGATGCATATGTTGGTATGTAAGCCACCTAAAATTAGGGTTTTTGCACCTTCACCCTCATAGAGGCTGCGTAAGAGGGGTTCTAAACCTGTTTCGTAAAAGCCGCTGTAGGTGCGTTTCTCAACGATATAGTCTTTGCCTTCGTCGGGCTTGAGATCGGCGATAACTTGGGCGCCTGGGGTGCCTTTTATTGCGTGGATGCCCCATCTTTTGGTGACTTCAAAGTCTCTGGGGTAGTGAGCGTCGATACTGTATAAGACGGGCACTTGATTTATTCTGGCAGCAACAAGGAGCCTTTGGAGGGGTTCGATTATGTTCTTGACATTTTTAATTTTCAATGGACCTGTAAAAAAATCGTTCTGCACATCTACAAGGATGACTGCTGGGTTACTTAACAAAAAATCACTCTCAAATAAAAGAGGTTGCAGCGCCTAATTTAGTTTACTTATGGTATGCAGGGCCCAACAGTCAGGACTTCAGCGCCGTTTTTCGTGACAAGCACAGTATCTTCAATTCGAACCCCACCCAAACCCGGTACATAGATTCCCGGTTCATCCGTTACCACGTTCCCAACCGCCAAGACGTCTTTGCTATCAGGACTTAAAATGGGTGCTTCATGAACTTCCAAACCGACGCCATGTCCAAGATTATGGACAAAAAACTCGCCAAACCCGGCTTTCTCAATCACACACCTAGCGGCTCTATCAACTTCACTTGCAGCAATTTGGGGGTTAATTGTTTCAAGAGCTTTCTCATGTGCAAGCTTTACTGCGTCGTAGATTGCTGCTTGATGGTAGGTTGCTTTGCTGGCAATGAAAGTTCGGGTGAGGTCCGAGCGGTAGAATTTGTGAGTTGCGCCTATGTCCACTATGACAAAGTCGCCGTCTCGAATGGTTCGCTCAAGGTTGCTGCCATGAGGATACGCCGAAGTTGGACCTGAAGCTACAATAGTTTCAAACGCTACACCGTCGGAGCCTGCCTTGCGCATGGCATACTCAATTTCCGCTGCGGCGTCCTTTTCTTTTGTTCCAAGCCACATTATTTCCTTTGCAGTTTGCATGCCGACTGTAGCAATTCTGCAGGCTTCTCGGATAAGTTTGATTTCTTCAGCATCCTTGACGCATCGAAGCTCACGAATAAGATTATTTGCCGATTCAAGTTTTTCCTCCCCGCCCACCGCCTTGGCCAGAGCACGCCAACTTTCAACTAGGTAAGGTGTCTACGGAGAATTTTTTGTTTGGGGCTTGTTTAGCGATTTTCTCCATCAGGTTTTCGCCTCGTTTCAAAAGCTCAACTGTTACGCCTTTGGCTTCTGCTTTTGCTTGCTCATAGTTTACGCCTGAAACATAAAGAATTGATTCGCCTTGTTCGGGAATTAGGAGGGCGGTTGCACCTGAGAAGTTGGTGAAATAGGTTAGGTTGGTTTGGTTGAAGATTACGAAGTTGGTCTGTTTGCCCTGTTTTTGGGCTGCTTGTTTTAGGTTGTCGGTTCGCTTCACTTTTTTCGCCTTCTTTATGGGATTGGTTCGTGCGGGTTTAAGTTTTCGCTTTCTGGCTGGTTGGATGGGGCTGAAAATTGCGTTATGTAACAAAAAACAGGACGTATTTCACCGTGTTTTTTTAAACCCAAATGCCATTAACTTAATATAGTTTTCACTTGCCTTCTAAGATTAACCAACATTGAGGGAAAAAAGCATGTTCTCATACGCAGGAAAAATATTACATGTTAACCTCACAACTGGGGAAACAAGAACCGAGCCATTATCAGAACAGATGGCTAAAAGCTACATAGGCGGAATAGGCTTAGGTATCCGCTTACTTATGGACAACTCCAAACCAGGCACTGACGCATTCGACCCAGACAATCCAATTATCTACTGTACAGGTCCGCTCAGCGGCACCATGGGTCCAACAGCTGGAAACGGCTACGCGGTAGTTTCCAAATCACCTGCCACTGGAGGAGTTGGAGAAGCTAAAGCTCACGGATTTTTCGGTCCTGACCTAAAACGTGCAGGATACGACGCCGTAGTTATTACTGGTAAAGCGCCAAAATTATCTTATCTTTGGATTGATGATGACAAAGTGGAAATCCGAAACGGCGAATACCTCAAATACGCCACCGTAAACGATACCGATAACAAAATCCGAGACGAACTTGGAGACTTCTATATTCGTGTATCAGCCATTGGCGAAGCGGGCGAAAAACTCTGTAGGTTCGCCGCCATCATAAACGACGAGTTCCGCGCTATCGGACGCACCGGTATGGGCGCAGTGATGGGAAGCAAAAACCTCAAAGCAGTCGCCGTAAGAGGAACAAAAGACGTAAACGTTGCCAACATGGAGGGCTTTAAAGAATACATCAAAATGATCCATGAGCGCATGAAGGGTCCAGCAACCAAGAAATACAAGACCTTGGGCACACCCGAAAACGTTCTCGTCCTCAACTCACTCTCGGCGTTGGCTACAAGGAACTGGACAAACGCCACTTTTGAAGGCGCCAATAAAGTCAGCGGCGAATACCTAAACGAACATTACGTCAAGAAAATCGTGGGTTGCGCAACTTGCGGGATGCGTTGCGACCACATTGCAGTCGTTCCTGAAGGACCATACAAAGGTTCGACTTCCAGATTAGAATTCGAATGTCTCTGGAGCATGGGACCACTCTGTGGAGTTGATAGATTAGATGCAATTATTGAAGCCATGCGCATCGTAAACGAGTACGGCATGGACGGCATCTCAATCGGCGTCGTCGTCGCATTCGCCATGGACCTCTACGAACACGGCGTAATTACAAAGGAACAAACAGATGGAATTGACCTTAAATTCGGCAACGCAGAAGCACTAATCGCCATAATCCATAAAATCGGCAAACGTGAAGGCTGGCTGGGAAACATCCTCGCAGAAGGAGTCGCAAAAGCAGCAGAATTAATCGGTGGAGACGCATACAAGTACGCTTGCCACATCAAAGGCTTAGAACTTCCAGGCTACGACCTAAGAACACTAAAAACAGCAGCACTAGGCTTCTCAGTTTCATTCCGAGGCGCCTGCCACCTTAGAAACGGGGCTTACTCACCCGACGTTAAGGGCAAAGTGAACCGTTTCAAAATCGAGAAAGGCAGAGGCAAAATGATCACCGACGAGAGCCACATGTACAACATCATCGACTCTCTCATAGTCTGCAAGTTCAGCAGAGGCACATACTACGACGGCTGGAAAGACCTTGCCAACTATTACACCCTAGCAACCGGCATCCCAATTACTCCAGAAGAAATGACTCAAGACGGCGACAGAATAGAAAACCTCGCACGCCTCTTCAACATACGCGAAGGCAAAGGCACACGCAAATACGACGATGTTCCATACAAGATAAAGAATTTTCCAGTCCCCGACGAAGGACCAGCAAAAGGGGTCTGCGTCAATGACGAAGAAATGGCAATCGGCTTGGACGATTACTATGCTTCACGAGGATGGACCGCCGATGGTATACCAACTGTTGAGAGACTTAACTCGTTAGGGTTAGGCGATTTAGCCTACATTGCTGAAGATGCAATGAAAGTTGCTAAAGAAGCCAAGCCTCAAGCGGCAGTTGCAGCTGTGGGAGGAAACTAAGATGGGTCGTCCCCAAGACAGAAAATTCGTAACAGCCGACCCAGACAAATGCATCGGATGCCTAGTATGCGAATATGCTTGCAGCATGGTTAACGAAAAAACCTTCAACCCAAACAAATCACGCATACGAGCCATGCGCCTAGGTCCACTGGTGAACCTTGCAGTTACCTGTAGGCACTGTGAAGACGCCTCATGCGTAGCTGCTTGCCCAAGAGATGCCCTAAAACAAGACTGTGATAGCGGTATAATCAGGGTTGACGAAAACGCATGCAACGGTTGTGGCTGGTGTATTAGTGCGTGCCAATTCGGCGCTATGAACATGCATCCAGACAAAAAAGTAGTATTCACGTGCAACAGCTGCACCGACAACGAAACCAAAGAACCGCAATGTGTTAAATGGTGCCCCGAAGAAGCATTATCATTTGTCAGCGCAGAAACATTATCGCAGAAATACAGACAGAAAGCAGTCAAGAACCTATTCCAAACAGCCGAAGAAACCAACAAAGCAAAATAAACTGAATTTGCGCTTTAAGCGCTTTCTTTCTTTTCATTTTAACAATTATTTTTTAATTAATTGTCATCAGCTTACTGATGATTTTTTCTTTTCTTAATTCGTTCAATTTGATAATCTATTTCGGTTGAATTTGCTGGAGTGTACCATCGGTCGTAATAAGTAGTGGTTGATCTGTTTTTGGGTAATCATCAGCTCCTTTTCTCGTTTACTAGAGTGTTTGTAATGGTAGTTCCAGTAGATTGGTATAGCAATGCCCAATCCATAAACGAAAACCATGATAACGCTGATCCAGAGAACTCGCATGTTTAGTGCTAAAATAACAAAAAAGGTGAGACGGAAAAATAGAATCCATAGTAAAGCAAGGAAATTCTTTTTCTGGTCATTTTTTCAATCAGAAATAAGCTGGTCTATGCTTTTAAGGTAAACTATGATTTTAGCCACCCGTCATCAACGACATCAAAATAACGCTGTCTCGATCTTTGAGAGGCGTCTTTATACCTTGGAGTTGATCCATCAAAACGCCATTGACCATTACAACAAAGGATGCTTTCATTTCTTTTTTGACTGGGTCATAGACTTCTTGGGTGAATGGTTTGCCATAGTCTGCGGCGATTTTGTCAAGCAGTTCCGATAGTACGGTGCCGTTTGGGAGCGTGAATTCGTCTTGGCTTGTGTTTGTGTATGATTTTACTAAGCTAATGTAATGGACGTTTACTTGCATATCTTTTTCCTCCCGCTCTGGGTATGTGTTTGTTTTTAGGTTCTGATATTTCTTTTCTCTGTTTACATGCGTTTTTGCCTGAGAAAACATCATTTAGCGTTATGCCTGACAATGCATGACGCTCGCCGCAACTGCTCGGAAAGCCATGAGTTTTCAAACAAAGAACCCATTAACTTAATATATTCTTCAACCGCTCTAAATATTCTAAACTCTTGGAGAGAACAAGGTTTGCTAGGTTACGCAGGAACAATCTTATATGTTGATTTAACCACAGGCAGAACTCGCACTGAAAAATTAAGCGAAGATGTCGCCAAAAAATACATCGGCGGCATCGGCCTTGGCATGAAACTCTATCTATCTAACTCAAAAGCAGGCGTGGATCCTTTGAGCGTAGAAAACCCGATTGTACTTACAGTTGGGCCAATCTCTGGAACGATGTTTCCAACAGGCGGCAACGGACACGCATTCATTTCTAAATCACCCGAAACTAACGCAGTCGGAGAAGCTGTAAGCCACGGCACCTTCGGCGCCGAACTCAAACGTGCAGGGTACGACGCAGTAATCCTGACTGGTAAAGCAGAAAAACCAGTTTACCTCTGGATCGACGATGAATCTGTCCAACTGCTCGATGCATCCCAAATCTGGGGCAAATCACCCTTTGAAACCGAAGACGCCATCAAAAACGAACTCGGCGATTATTACGTTCGCGTCGCCTCAATCGGTTTAGCAGGTGAAAAACTCTCAAAAATCGCCAATATCATTAACGAGAAAACCCGTGCTGCAGGCCGAACAGGACTTGGTGCAGTCATGGGCAGCAAAAACCTCAAAGCCATCGCGGTCCGAGGAACCCGCGATATAGCCGTGGCAAAACCTGACGAGTTCATGACGATGGTTAAAGAATTCCATGAACGCATGAAAGGACCAGCCGCCCAAAAATACCGCACACTGGGCACATCCGAAAACATCATGACTCAAAATGCATTATACTGTTTACCAACACGCAACTTTAACAACGCTCATTTTGAAAACGCTGAAAAAGTCAGCGCCGAAACACTCAACGAGCGTTACATCGTAAAAATCATCGCTTGCAACTCATGTGCCATGCGATGTGAACATGAAGCAGTCATAAAGGAAGGTCCCTACAAAGGCACGCTTGCACGTATGGAATACGATAATGTTTGGGCTTTAGGACCCAACTGTGGCGTTGACAAACTTGACGCAATTATCAAAGCTGCTGAACTCTGCAACTTCTATGGCCTCGACGCAACAAGCGCAGGCGTAACCGTAAGCTTCGTCATGGACTGCCACGAAAAAGGCATCTTAACACACGAAGACCTCGGCGGATTAGATGCCCACTTCGGAAACGCAGACGCACTCATACAACTCATCGAAAAAATCGGGAAACGCGAAGGAATCGGCGATATGCTCGCAGACGGCGTAAAAGCAGCTGCCGAAAAAATCGGCAAAAACTCAAGTGAGCTTGCCCAGCAAATCAAAGGTTTAGAAGTATCAGGCTACGATTTACGTTGCCTAAAAACCGCCGCTTTAGCCTCAGCAGTTTCATTCCGTGGAGCAGACCAAAACCGAAGCGGCGCTTACACGGTTGACTTAAAGGGTAAAGTTGACCGAATGAAAGCTGAAAAAGGCCGCGGCAAAATAGTCAAAGACGCCGAAGACATCTACGCATTAATCGATTCACTCATCATCTGCAAGAACGCCAAAGGAACACTCTATAAGGAACTCCCTGACATGGCTAAACTCTACAGTCTAGTTACAGGCTACGAAATGACACCTGAAGAACTCAGCATCGCAGGCGAACGCATAAACGCCCTTGCCAAATTAATCAACGTACGCGAAGGCTTTAGCCGAAAAGACGACACTTTACCCTGGAAAGTTATGAATCAACCTATCACAGACGATGGACCAGCTAAAGGAGCAGTCGTAACCCAAGACGAACTCGACCTCCTTCTCGACGATTACTACCAAGCCCGCGGCTGGAACGTCGAAGGAATTCCAACCAGCGCTAAACTCAAAGAATTAGGTCTGCAAGAATTCACTGGTATCATCGAAGGAAAAGAGGCATAAAAATGGTAAAGATCCACGAAAGAAAATTCGTTTCCACCGACCCAGAAAAATGTGTCGGCTGCCAAATATGCGAGTACGCTTGCTCATTCACCAAAGAAAAAGTCTTCAACCCACTCAAATCACGTATACGAGTAGTCCGAGTTAACCAGTTAGCTAACATGGCAGTAACATGTAGATTGTGCGAAGAACCAGCTTGCGTCGCTGCATGCCCAAGAGATGCACTTACGCAATCCAAGGACACAGGCAACATCGTACTGGATAAGGACAAATGCAACGGTTGCGGCTGGTGCATCGAAGCTTGCGACTACGGCGCCATAATGCTGCATCCAGAAACCAAAGTCGTTTACGTCTGCGACATGTGCAAAGACAAACCCGAAGGCCCCCAATGCGTCAAATGGTGCCCTGAAGAAGCTATAACAGTCGTGACAAGCGACGTGCTAGCGCAGAAAGCAAGAATCGGCGCAATCAAAAAACTTTTCCAAGAACCAGAAGAAAAGAAGTAAATCGGGCTTTTTTTGCCCATGCATTTTTCTTTTTTTTAAATTCAAGGTGTTTGACTTCAACAAACCACAATAACCAAATTCTGACAACCCAAAATTTGCTAAAGTCCTGCAAAAGCTATTAGATAGATTGTCTTAAAATTAGGAAAATCAAGGTGCCAAAGTTGCTTGACCAACTCCTCACAACAATAATCCTTGGATTAATACAGGGCTTCGCAGAATGGCTTCCAATATCCAGCACAGCTCACCTGAAAATCACGGAGCATTTTCTTGGTTTTCAAGCAACCCCGCTATTTAATGTGTTTCTACACATCGGCACGCTTGGAGTTGTAATATTCTATTTTAGGCATGACATCAAAATTGTCTTGACTGCTTTGGTTCATCGGGATTTCCATTCAGAATACGGACGATTCATCCCTCTCATAATTGTCGCAACCATTCCCACGGGAATAATCGGGTTCCTGTACGACGAGTACTTAGCTGACAACTATCAAACACTCCTAATCATTGGTATCACCTTCCTAATCGGCGCTGTCTTGCTGTACTCCTCAAAATATGGCAAAGAAAACCAAACCCAAATCTCCTACCGCAAAGCCCTCGTCATGGGCGCCGCACAGGGAGCAGCCAGTTTTCCAGGACTGTCCAGAAGTGGTTCAACTATATCGAGTGGGCTGTTGCAAGGTGTGAAGCGAGAGATTGTTTTCAAGTTCTCCTTCCTGCTCTCAATCCCAGCGATCATAGGTGACTTGGCTGTTGAAGCGTATCTACAGCGGGGAAGTTTTGCTCAAGGCATCGGCGTTAGTTCATTTGATCTTTTGATTGGTTTAGTATTCACGGTTGGTGCAGGTTACTTAGCTATCGTGCTTGTGAAGAAACTGGTGCTAACGAAACGGTTCTATTACTTTGCCGCCTACACGTTTACCCTCGGCGTAATCTTGATTACATTGGCTCTGTTAGGATTCTAAGAAGGGTTAGATTTGCCAGGCGAATTTGAAAACCAAATAAGAAAAATTACAGACAAGAAATCTGCAGAAAAAATAATCGCAGTAGTCAATGCGGCTGGGCAAGAATTTCCCTGTTTAACCTGCCCATCGAACGATGAATGTGGCAGTTTTCAATGGTTCACTAAATGGTTTGGAAAAGCAAGCCCACAACTGTAGCGTTAAATGATTTTTTCCAAATCAGCGATGAACCGTTCAAACACCTTCAAGCCGCTTTTCCAAAAGCTTGGGTCTGCCACGTTTAATCCAACGATTTCGCCAATTTCCTGTGGCGACACGCTGCCTCCTGCCGACAAAGCTTTTACGAGTTTGGGCACAAACGCTTTGCCTTCCTCTAGGTACCGTTCGTACAGCGCGTAAACGAACATTTGGGCGTAGACGTAGGGGTAGTTGTAGAAGCGGTAGTTTGCCATGTAGTAGTGGGTTTTCATGGTCCACTCAGCCTCCATTTCGGGGAACCATGTGACGGCGTCGCCGAAGATGCGGTCGCGGCTTTTAGACCAGTGGCTGCAGATAGTTTTGTAATTCAAGTACTCGCCTTTTTCGATGGATGCGTAGAGTGCCTGCTCAAACCAAACCCGTGCCGTAACTTGGAAAGTTGTCATCCCAGCCTCATCCAAAATAATACACAGAAGTGCTTTGCGTTCTGCATCTGATTTTGCGCTTTCCAGCAATAGATCGGTTAGCAGCAATTCACCAAAAATTGACGCTGTCTCTGCCACAGTTGAAGGTATACTCATATTCAATAGCGTTTGATTTCTCGAAGCATACCCATCATGGGTTGCGTGCCCTAATTCATGAGCCAACGTGAAGGCATCGGTTAAGGTACCGTTGAAGCTCTGAAGGATATAGGCGGATTTGCCGTTGTAGTAGCCTGCGCAGAAGGCTCCGTTGCGTTTTCCAAAGCGTGGAGTAGCATCTATGTGGTGTTTTTGGAATATTTCTTTGACTGCAATGGCGTATTGGGAGTCGAAGCGGCTGTACGCTTCTGTGACCAAGTCTTGTGCTTGTTGGAATGTGAATTTGATTTCTGGCGAATCAGGCAACGGAGCCACGATGTCATGGTTGCCCAGCATTGGAAGATCCATCAGTTTGGCTTTCAATTTGAGATAACGCCGATAAGACACTGCTCCCTCTTCGATGGTTTTTAGCAAGTTGCTAACGATCTCTTCTTGGGTATCGTTGCTGATTAAACTGGACTCCATGGGCGAAGCGTATTTTCTTCTTTTAGAAACTGTTACCCAATCGTTGCAAATAGCTCTTAGCGCGGCCGAGAACACTTCACCATCTTTTCCGAGCAATCCGTAGATTGAGCGGTTGGCAGATTCCCGTGTAGCACGGTTAGGATGAGGAAGTAATCCATTTGCCTCGCCATAACTCAGCGTCTTTTTCTCCCCCAAAACCATCACTTCAAAGAGGCGGGTGTTGAGCCATTTACTCTGTAATTCCTCCCAAGCATTTACGCCGAACTGATCCTTCTCTATTACGAGTTGTTCTTCTACTTCGGAGAGTTGGTGTTCAACCCGGCGCTGAGCACGCTCTAACATGTGCTTGTAGTTAGATAAGGTTGGTTCGTTGATTATTTGGGGCCTACTCTTGACTAAGGCGCCGAGTTCTAGCGAGTAAAATGCTAATTGTTTGCTAATGTTGGCGGAGAGTTTGTCTACTCTATCATTTAGTGCCTGTGCTTGGGGCTGGGTCATGTCGGCAGCAAATGAGAGGCTCGAAAACAAGGTTATATCACTGAATTTAACGTCAAACGCCTCAACTTCCTTAAAACAGCGCAGTAAACCTTCGGGTAATAAGCTGGCTATTTTGTTTCGGTAGGTCTTCTCAAACCCTTCTGCCATAGCCTTAGCTTCTGTGATTGCTTGATCAATTTTAGAGTCATTTACGCTCGTAAAAAGTTCAGTTAAGTCCCATGTAATTTGTTGGGTGGTCAAAGTGTTAGCCTCACATGTAGTCTTTCGGCTTGGTTATTCTGGGTTTTGTAAAAATTAATTGAAAAACCTTTTCCTATGTCATCGCTTTTTGAAAAGCAGCCGTATCAAAATAAATCGCTAAAGACTCAAGTTTTCCATCTTTAGCTTTCCAGATTTCCGCAACCTCGCTTTGAAAGCTGTTGCCTTTGGGCGGCATGAGGTCATAACTGATTACTGCACAGGCAGACTCGTTTTCTACAATCATCTCTTTCACTTTCAAGCCCGTAACCATTTTGAAGAAATTGTTATTTACAAAAAGCTCCTTCCCCCGTGACTCCTTTGCAATTGTGCCCGTAAGCAAGATATCTCCAGTCAACATGGAGTGCCAGTCTCCTTTTTTTGACAGTTCTTCGTAATACTTGTTTAAAATTTCTTTAGTAACCTCTGAGGTGTTCATGATTTATCTCCTAAAATTAGTAACTAAGCTGGAGTTTTTTGGCTACTTAAAGATACCGATTTTTATTATAGAAGCGATTTCCTCTCCAAAAATTTTAAATCAAATAATACCTAAATTTGGTGTGACCCTTCATGGTGCAATCAAATAACAAGCTAAAGATTCTGGCTCTCTGCGGCATATTAGCTCCAATAGTCTACATCACAGCTTTGGTAGTTGGCAATATACTGGATTCATCCTATTCTCAAATCGGAAAAACCGTCAGTGAACTCATCCAGCAGGGCGCCCCAAACCTCTACCTCTTAAACGCAATATTCGTCATCTACAACATCCTGACGATTCCATTCGCACTTGGAATGTTCTATGACCTGCAGAAGGGTTGGGCGAGAAACGTAATCTTTGTAGCCTTAGTGATCAACGGCATTTTGGGCGTAGCTTGGACGCTTTTCTTCCCGCTCGACGTAGGCGGCAAATCCGTATCGTTGACCGGTCAACTTCATCTCATCGTTGGAGCACTGGTTGTTCCCCTGATCTTCGCTTTGGAGCTTTCATTTTGGCGGAGCGCAAAAAAAGACAGTCGATGGAAGGGATATGACAAGTTCTCGTTGGCAATCTTCGCGGTGACATTTGTGTTTGGGCTTGCAACGGTTGCGCTTGTTAACTCTGACATCCGTGGGTTGTTGGAACGCATAACCACTGGGTCTTTTCTGCTCTGGGTTGAAGTCCTTGCAATAAGACTCTACTCTCATTCTAAATCTTTAACGCAAAAATAACATTTTTTAGTGGTGCATAATCAGGAGCGAAATTCTTTTTCCGCAACGTCTATCTGCTTTTCCAACTTTTCCTTATAATTTAACACTTTGTTTTCTCCAACGCCATCTTGACTTGCGTTGAGGCCCTTCAAGAATTCCTTGTCGCTCATTTTCACCAATGTCTCAGCAAGTTCCATGACAAGCTTACGAAGTCCATGCAGCTCCACGGCTATTGCCCTAAGGTTTCTTCTTTCGTCATCGGTGAAAACCTGTCCAACCATCAAGTCACCAATTAAAGTTACATTTTACAAGCATTGAGATGTAATAAAATTTTCCTAAAACCCAAAGGTTTGGTTGGTGCTACGGGCAGGATTTGAACCTGCGAACCCCTGAGGGAAAGGATTTCCCATTTGGGCGCTTGAGTCAAAGCGTCGAGATCTTGAGTCCTTCACCTTTGACCTAGCTTGGTTACCGTAGCATCTATGTTGCAGTACAAAATTGGTTGGGTTCGGACTTATTAATCATTTCCCGTCTACCGCAAAAGTAAAACACCAATGAAACGATACTAAGAGGCAATGCAGACCCAGCACAGAATAATCCTTGGCAACAGCCAACAAATGCCTGAACTTGCTGACGCGAGCGTGCAGTTGATGGTCACTTCCCCGCCTTACCCTATGATAAAAATGTGGGATGCGCTCTTCCGGAATGCTGACCCTGAAATTGCAGAATTATTCCAGAAATTAGAAGCAGACCGCAGCGATGAAACTGTGCGCCAAATCTATGCTGCCATGCACGACTATTTGGCGAAGGTTTGGATTGAAACTTACCGGGTCCTCATTGACGGCGGAATCGCATGTATAAACATCGGTGACGCAACCCGAAGCATTAACGATAAATTCCGCCTTTTCCCAAACCATTCTCGAATAACTGAGATCTGCGAAAAAATCGGCTTCATAACACTACCATATATTCTATGGAAAAAACCCACCAACAAGCCCGCGTACAAGGGTAAAGGTGCCTTTTTGGGCTCAGGTTTCCTTCCTCCAAACGCCTATGTTACCCTTGATTGTGAGTTCATTTTGCTTTTTAGAAAAGGGGAACTTCGAAAGTTCGAGCCCAAAGATATCTTGCGTTATGAGAGCGCTTTCACTAAGACACAACGGAATGAATGGTTCAGCCAAATCTGGAACTTGAAGGGCACAAGGCAAACTTCAAACGAGTTGGAACGAAGAACCGCTGCTTACCCAGAAGAAATTGCAGAGCGGTTGATACGAATGTTTAGCGTTAAAGGCGAAACCGTACTTAGACCCTTCTTGGGTTCAGGAACCACCGTTAAAGTTGCCATTGAAAATGGGCGGAACAGTGTTGGGTACGAAGCTGACAAAAATCTCTTGCCATTAATTACCAAAAAAATGGGTCACCATGACGCAGATGTAGCAATAATCAAACGGTAATGATTAAAAGTCATCCTTTCAATAAATGGAGACAAAAGGTCCTACTAATTGAGCAAAAAAACCTCAACCATCAAGAAACCCATGGGTTTTGGTAACACTTCTCGAAGATTCACCCAGACAGAAAGAAGCGTAAAGGGCATTATTGCTAAGGACCGTTTTGCTTTTGACCAAGCCATGCAGGGTCATGATTGCCAAAAGATTCGGAAGGACGGCGATTTTGTGGTTCAAAAAAGGGATTTCTTTGGAAATAAAGTTGGAGAGCCCACGACTTATGAGGTTAAGAATGGGAATTCCAAGTTGACTGAAGCTCAAGAGAAAAGGAAGCGGGAACTGGGAAGAAATCGCTATAAAATTGCTAGGTATTAATTGGTTGGAATTCATTTGTTTTGGTGTAATTTAGTTTCGCACGAAGATATTGTTCCCTATTCTCTTCCTTAAAGAAGCCTTAGACAAAGCCTTTGTTTATTAAAAAGAGATTTCCCAAGCGTCTTAACGTCGACTAAATGAAACGTTCAATGTTAGCTCTTAAGGAGTGAACTTTTTCTTTCATACAACGGTAAGCGAAAGATTTTTTCAACTAGATGCTATATGAATGTTTATTAGAGATTCAGTTTAGACTCATTATGCATAAAAAAGTTTATATGCAGCGTAGGCGGCTTGTGTTTGTGCTCTTAGAAAAGTTAGTTGACCCTTTTTCGAGTTGGAACTATCCAGCATCGGAGGAAATGAAAAAGTGAAAACACAATTAACCAAAACTCACAGGCATCCTTATATCTTAAATTTATGGGAGAACTGAAAACTTGACTAATGTACAAAAAGAAGATATCCATTATCTTTTGAAAACTTTCTTCAATGAGAAAGGCCTAGTTCGTCAGCATCTTGACAGTTACAACGAATTCATCGATCATGGACTCCAAGAAGTCGTGGATGAAGTCGCAGAAATCCCCATCGAAGTTCCAGAAAGCCCCTACAAAGTGAAGCTAGGACAAATCTGGGTAATCGACCCACAGTCACGCATTACTGGTCCCTACGCCACTGAAGTAGATGGAACAAAACATGAAATTTACCCAATGGAAGCCAGACTACGCAACTTAGCGTATTCTGCACCCATAGCATTGGAAATGACTCCTGTTGTGGACGGAAGAGAACAGGACACTGAACTTGTTTACATCGGCAACATCCCTGTTATGTTGAAGAGCAAACTTTGCTTCCTCAGCCAACTCAGCAAAGAAGAGCTCATTTCAGCTGGAGAAGACCCAGACGATCCAGGAGGATACTTTGTTGTTAACGGCAGTGAACGAGTCATCGTTGCCATGGAAGACTTGGCGCCTAACCGTGTTATCGTTGACATAGATGAGAAAGGCACATCGCCAGTTTATCAAGCAAAAATTTTCTCAACAACCGTTGGTTTCCGAGCCAGGATCGAACTTAAACTCAAGTCAGACGATGCAATCTACGTTACCATGCCAGGAGTTCCAACAGAAATCCCATTCGTCGTTATCATGCGCGCGTTAACCATGGAAAAAGACAAAGACATTGCGGAAGCAGTTTCCCTCGACAGCGACACCCAAAGCCAACTATCAGCTTCATTTGAGAAAGCCATCGGCGTAGACACACCCTCAGACGCCATCCTGTTCATAGGCAACCGTGTTGCCCACGGACAAGTCGAAGAATACCGACTTCAAAAAGCAGAAACTGCCCTCGACAAAAACTTCCTTCCACACTTGGGAAGAAGCGACAAAAACCGCCGCGAGAAAGCCATATTCCTAGGCGAAATGGCATACCGCGTTATCCAACTAAAAACAGGCAGACGTCAACCAGACGACAAAGACCACTTCAAGAACAAACGTCTACGACTTGGCGGTCCATTGCTCGCAGACCTTTTCCGCGTCTCATTCCGCAATTTAACACGCGACATAAAATATCAGCTTGAACGCATTGGCGTTAAAGGCCCAATCATCACCGTCTCCGCAGCCGTGCGCCCAGGAATCATTACCGAACGTTTCCAACATGCGTTGGCAACTGGCAACTGGGGCAGAGGCAGAGTCGGAATCACGCAGCTCCTCGACAGAACAAACTACATCTCAACCCTCAGTCACCTTCGCAGACTGCAATCACCCTTAAGCAGAAGCCAACCTAACTTCGAAGCCCGAGACTTACACCCAACCCACTGGGGACGATTATGCCCTAACGAAACCCCTGAAGGCTCAAACTGCGGGCTCGTAAAAAACCTCGCATTATCAGCCTCCATCGCAGTCGGCGTAAACCCAGACAAAATCAAACAATTACTCTTTGAAATGGGCACCGTACCAGCATACGAAGCAAGCATTGAACTGCGTATCTCAGGCGCTAAAGTTTTCGTCGACGGCAACATAATCGGTTACTGCAACAACCCAAAAGAAATGGTACAATCCTTCCGCCAGAAACGCAGAGCAGGCGAAATATCAACGGAAGTAAACGTGACTTACTTCTCAAAAGCTCAAACAGAAACCGAAGAAGTCCACGCAAACTGCGACGAAGGCAGAGTAAGACGCCCACTAATCATCGTTGAAAACGGCGTTGCAAAACTTGGATCAAAACACTTTGAGAAAATCGGCTTAGGCGAATGGACTTGGGAAGACGTTGTCAAGAACGGTTTAGTTGAGTATTTGGATGCTGAAGAAGAAGAAAACGCCTTTATCGCATTATCCTACGATGCAATAGTTCCACAAAACACACATGTAGAAATTGCAACGTTCACGATCCTTGGAATTTGTGCATCAACAATTCCCTATCCAGAACACAATCAGTCACCACGAAACTCATACCAAGCTGCAATGGCTAAACAAGCCCTCGGCGTCTACGGAACGAACTTCCATCACCGCGTCGACTCACGCTCACATATTCTACACTACCCACAAGTCCCCATGGTGCAAACAGAAAACATGGATGTCATGGGCTATAAACAACGCCCAACTGGACAAAACTGCGTCGTTGCCGTGCTTAGCTTCGAAGGCTACAACATGGAAGACGCCATCATATTCAACAAGGCATCTATCGAACGCGGGTTAGCACGCTCAACCTTCTACCGTATCTACGAAGCCGAGTGCCGCCAATACCTCGGTGGCTTAAAAGACAAATTCACTGTTCCAGAACCAGGTACCCGCGGATACAGAGGCGAACAATATTACAGGCTCCTCGAACCCGACGGGATAATTGGTTTAGAATCCCAAGTGGTCGGCGGAGATGTGCTAATAGGCAGAATCAGTCCTCCAAGGTTCCTTGAAGAATACAAAGAATTTGAAGTTAAAGGACCCTCAATGCGTGATACATCTGTGGACATGCGCCCCTCCGAAACAGGCATAGTGGATGGCATATTCGTTACGATGTCCGGAGAAGGAAGTCAACTCGTCAAAGTCCGCGTAAGAGACCAACGTGTCCCCGAACTCGGAGACAAATTTGCCTCACGCCACGGACAGAAAGGAGTCATAGGCTTAATCGTTCCCCAAGAAGACCTCCCATTCACTGACGACGGCATGGTCCCCGACCTAATCATCAACCCGCACGCAATCCCCTCAAGAATGACAATCGGACAATTCATTGAATCCATCTGTGGCAAAGCAGCAGCAGCAAGAGGCAGACCAGGAGACGGCACACCCTTCTCAAACGAAGGACCAGAAGAAATACGCAAAAACCTAGTAAAACACGGCTTCAGCCACACAGGAAGTGAAGTGTTCTATAGCGGCGCAACAGGCGAAAAATTCGTCGCAGACATATTCGTTGGTTTAGTCTACTACCAAAAACTGCACCACATGGTCGCTGACAAAATCCACGCCAGAGCAAGAGGACAAGTACAAATGCTCACACGCCAGCCAACAGAAGGACGCGCTCGTGGCGGTGGTCTACGTTTCGGAGAAATGGAGCGAGACTGCCTCATTGGACACGGAGCCGCCATGCTCCTAAGAGACAGGCTGCTAGAAGAATCTGACAAGTACACTCTCTACATCTGCGAGAACTGCGGACAAATCGCTTACTTCGACATGAAGCAAAGACGTTATGTCTGCAAGATATGCGACGAAAAAGCCAAGATTTCACCAGTCATCGTCTCATACGCTTTCAAGCTTCTGCTGCAAGAACTGCAGAGCTTATGCATCACACCAAAATTAAGACTAAAGGAGAAGGCCTAACATGTCACAGGAAGAATTAATTCATAAAATAGTAGACGAAATTTCATTCGGTTTAATCTCACCTAAAGACCTCCGTAAACAATCAGTCGTGGAAATCCAAACACCTGATACCTACGATGAAGACGGCGCACCAATCACGGCAGGCTTAATGGACGGCAGACTCGGGACCCTTGAACCAAGACAAAGATGCAAAACCTGCGGTAATACAGCCATCCGCTGTCCGGGGCACTTCGGCCACATCGAACTTGCCGTACCAATCGTCCACATCGAATTCACAAAGATTATTTTCGACCTCTTGAAAGCCACATGTCGTACTTGCGGTCGCATTCTTCTCTCAGAAGATGCATCCAAAAAAGCACGCCAAAGACTAGAACGCTTCAACGATCTCCTAGGAACGATTCCAGATGAAATTTACAAAGAAATCCTAACTGACATCAAAGCTAAACAATGCCCTTATTGCGCGGCAGCACAGTTCAAAATTACCTTCGAGAAACCAACCAAATTCATAGAGCAAACTGAAGCAGGATCTGAACCCCTAACACCAAGCATGATACGTGAAAGACTCGAACGCGTCTCTGATGAAGATCTAGAAATTTTGGGCTTCAACCCAAAAGTTGCCCGTCCAGAATGGATGGTTCTCCAAGTTCTCCCAGTTCCACCAGTTTACGTGCGTCCCTCAATCACGCTGGAATCAGGTATACGCTCAGAAGATGATTTAACTCACAAGCTCGTCGACATCATCCGCATCAACCAGCGTCTGAAGGAAAACATGGAAGCAGGTGCACCAACACTCATCATCCAGGACCTCTCTGAACTTTTACAGTACCACGTTACAACTTACTTCAACAACGAAGCATCCGGTATTCCTCCTGCACGTCACCGTAGCGGCAGAGCGCTAAAAACCCTCAGCCAACGTCTCAAAGGCAAAGAAGGACGCTTCAGAAGCAACCTCTCAGGTAAACGTGTCGACTTCTCAGCCCGCACAGTCATCTCCCCAGATCCTAACCTTGACATAAACGAAGTAGGTGTTCCACAAGACGTCGCCATGAGACTATCTATCCCCGAAAAAGTGACGGCTTGGAACATCGAAGAAATGAAGAAATTCGTGATTAACGGTCCAGAAAACTACCCAGGCGCACTCTACATCATTCGCCCAGACGGAAAACGTATCCGCCTCGAATTCGTCGTTGACCGCACAAAAATCGCGGAAGCAGTCGAATTAGGCTTCATAGTTGAACGTCACCTCAAAAATGGCGACATCGCAATCTTCAACCGACAGCCCTCACTTCACCGCATGTCAATCATGGCACACTTCGTACGTGTTTTGCCCTACAAGACCTTTAGACTACACCTTTGCGTTTGTCCACCATACAACGCAGACTTTGACGGCGACGAAATGAACCTACACGTTCCACAGAGCGAAGAAGCACGAACAGAATCACTCTTGCTCATGCAAGTGCAGGACCAAATCCTCTCACCCAGATTCGGCGGACCAATCATCGGCGCCATCAGAGACTTCATCACAAGCGCATACTACTTCACAAGAAGAGCCAACTTCCTAACAAGAAGCCAAGTTAACCGGCTCCTTACTGCAACAAACTATACTGGGCCCGTACCAGAACCAGAAATTACGACACCCGAACCCATGTGGTCAGGCAAACAAATTTTCAGCTTATACCTACCCAAAACACTCAATTACTCACTAAAAGCTAACATCTGCCAAGGTTGCACAAAATGCGAAGAAGAAGAATGCAAACATGACGCTTACGTAGTTGTCAAGAACGGTCAACTTGTCTCAGGCATCATCGACAGACGTTCGATCGGCTCTGAACAATCCGAAAGCTTACTTCACAGAATTATCAAAGATTACGGCACACAAGCCGGACGAGAATTCCTAAACAAAGTCACACATTTACTCAAACAATTCATCTCGATGCGAGGCTTCAGTTACACATACGACCAACTCGTACTCTCGCCAAAAGCTCGCAGCCGCATGGCAAAAACCATGGATCGCATCCAAAAGAAAATCGACGAACACATCGAAAACTTCCGCAACGGAACCTTACCACGCTTGCCAGGGCAAACACTTGAGGAATCATTCGAAATCTATGTTATGCATGAACTTGCCGTAGCCAGAGACGAATCAGGCAAAATAGCAGATGAAGACTTCACATTGGAAAATGCAGGCATCGTCATGACCCGTGCTGGTGCAAGAGGCTCAAGTTTAAACATCGGTCAAATGGCCGCTTGTGTCGGTCAACAGTCAGTCCGAGGCAAACGTATCCTAAGAGGATATGCTGGACGTGCCCTGCCACACTTCGTTGATGGCGACCCAAGCCCAAGAGCAAGAGGCTTCGTCTATAACTCTTATCAAACTGGCTTAGACGCAATTGAATTTTTCTTCCACGCTATGGGTGGCAGAGAAGGTCTAGTCGACACAGCTGTCCGCACACAACAAAGCGGTTACATGCAAAGACGATTGATTAATGCCTTAGAACACATTCGCTTAGAGTACGACAGCACTGTCCGTGACTCCGCCGGTGATATCATACAATTCCGGTATGGAGAAGACGGTGTGGATCCAGCAAAAAGTGACCACGGCAAAGCAGTCAACGTCAGCCGACTAATCGACCAGATTAAAATCGGCGAAGAAAAAGGCGAAATCGCATCTGCAGAACACATTAAAAAGCAACTTAAGAACGTTGAAGACCAAATAACCCCTATCCTGCTAAACCAACTTAAAACAAACTTTGCAAAGAACAAACTCACAGCAAAAAGCGTAACAAAAGCAGCAACCCAAACAGCTGAACAATACAAACGTGCCCTTATGGAGCCCGGAGAAGCAGTCGGTATCGTTGCAGCTCAATCAATCGGTGAACCAGGTACACAGATGACTCTCAGAACCTTCCACTATGCAGGTGTCAAAGAACAAAACGTCACCTTAGGTTTACCCCGACTCATCGAAATCGTGGACGCACGCAGAATTCCCTCAACCCCAATCATGACCATCTTCCTACAAGGAGACCACGCAAAAAGCAAAGAAGGTGCAGTTGAAGTCGCACGCAACATTATCTACACTTCCGTCGAAAACTTAGCTTCAGCAATCTACGAAGACCCAGTTCGCGAAGCAATAATCATCGAGTTAAACAAACAGATGATGGATGACAGAGCTATTACGATGGATGAGTTAAAAGAGCGTATGGAATTGCAAAACGCAACCGTAACTGTCACAGACACAACTGTCGAGATTAAACCCAAGAAAGCAGAACAACTCAAACGTATGCTTGCCAAAGTTCCAGGATTCCAAGTTAAAGGTGTTCCAGATATCAAACGTGTCCTAGTTACTGAAGAGAACGGTGAATGGGTAATACGCACTGATGGCTCAAACCTCTCAAAAGTGCTAGAAGTTATAGGCGTCGATACTTCACGAACAACCACCAACAACATTCACGAAATCGCTAAAACCCTGGGCGTCGAAGCATCGAGAAACGCACTTGTACACGAAGCCAAGGGAGTCCTCGAAGACCAAGGCTTAGATGTAGACGTTAGACACGTAATGCTTGTAGCAGACATGATGACTACCACAGGCGACGTACAGCAAATCGGCAGACACGGAATCAGCGGCAAAAAAGCAAGTGTTCTCGCCCGCGCCGCATTCGAAATCACAGTTCCCAACATCGTTGAAGCCGCTGTCAAAGGTGAAAGTGATCCTTTGGCTGGTGTAACAGAAAACGTTATAGTTGGGCAATCAATACCAATCGGCACTGGCTTAGTTGAACTGTACATGTCAACATTTGAAATTCAAGAAAAAGAAGGAGGAAAAACAGAATGATAGACATAGATAAAGCATTAGCGTCTGCAGTGAAAACAGGAAAGGTATCCTTTGGAACCAACGTTGCATTGCAAAACGCCAAAACTGGCAAAGCTAAGATGATTGTTTTAGCTTCAAACTGTCCAAAAGACATAAAAACACAAATAGAATACTATGGAGAAATCTCTAAAGTCCCTGTCATAACCTACAAAGGTGGATCAATGGATCTAGCTGAAGTCTGCAAAAAACTCTTTATTATTTCTGCCCTTAGCATTCGCGAAACCGGGGATTCAGATATTCTCAAAGTAACCGAGGAAACTCAGATACAATAATAAAAAATGGAGGAAAAAAAAGAACGAGTGGCATAAAAATTACCTGCGACGAAATGCGATACATTGCCCTATTTGAAAGCATCAGCGGCGCAAGCGTTAAAGACTGCATAGTCGACGAAGTTGAGCAACGAGCGATATTTGTCGTCAACCAAGGACAAGTGGGCGTTGCCATCGGCAAGGGCGGACGAAACATCCATACCCTTGAACGAATGACAGGCAAGAAACACGAAATCATCGAGTACAGCGAAGACCCAGCAACATTCATGAAAAATGCTCTAAAACCTGCAGCTGTTCGCGAAATCCGCGTTACCGAACGCACTGATGGCAAAAAAATGGCAGTCATAACCGTCAACCCCAAGGATAAGGGCGTCGCGATAGGTAAGAACGGCAAGAACGCCGAACGTTTGCGCTTTTTGGCAAAACGGTACTTTGATATTCAGAACGTTAGCATCTCCTAAGTAGTCCGCTTAAACGGCTATTAGGCGATGAAATCGTCGCTGATTCAGTCTGTATTGTTAAACCTAAATGGCATGTAACTTCATACTGCGGAATCTTATTTTACTTTAACAATTTATTTGTTTTTTTGTTAAGAAACTTTTAGTCAACAAGCGAGACTCTGTGAAAAGCCTGTTCTAACTTGCTTAGAATACCGTTAATTTTGAATCTAGACGTAAAGCTATTAGAAAGACCGGAAAAAGTGAGCAGAAAATGAACAACGGAACAAACAGCTATGTTGAAGACATATCCAGAAGCCAAACGTTCTGAGTAAAAGCAGTAAAAACTCAAGCTTAGGTTGACCTTGTTTCGTAAACTATAACTGCGTCTGACTTAATCTGCATGACTAAGTCGTGGCCTTCTACAATTTTCCTTAAGTTACCCATGCTTTCTTTGGAAAGGTTTGCCTTAATGTTAATGTGGTATCCATTGTACAGAGGATACATAGCCTTCTGTGGAATCAAAGTTATGGTGCTTCCGTCAAGCCCTGGGCACCTGTCCACGATTTCTCTGAGTAAGATAGCGATTTCTGCGAACTTCATGAATTCAACCTGTTAATAATTTGTACATATCACAATAAAAGGCTTTTAACTGTACCTCTTTTTTGTATGTTAAAATATGAGGTTTTTCCACAATTATCATTAAATGTTCATTATTTCCCTTAGGTATTGCGTGAGCATTTCGTAAAAAAGAATTCAGTTATTTTTTTGCATTATCTAAATGACTACCGCTTGGATGATTCAACTACATTTCACCATGGAGCTTTTCGGCATAAACGTGTCAAATTGTTTTGAAAGTAGACTTTTTGAACTAATAATAGACTTTTTCATGGCTTTAGCCTTCGGTATAGATGAACTTCGTTTATTTGGTCGTATTTTGTCCAGCCTTCTTGACCGAGTTTTTCCGCTTCTTCTACTGTTATTGCTCTTGCTGTTTCATAATCTAATTCATTGAAGACAACTGTGTTGGTGTATCTGTCTGTACTTGACGATGATTTATGACCTAGTTTTTGCTGAACTTCTTTCATGATGTTTTTGTTGCTTTATCATTTTATGGGCGAAGTTGTAGCGGAACAAGTGTAGATGTATCTGTTTTAATCGTCGGATTGTTGTGTTCTCTAAATAGGCGTTTTCTTAGCGATTAGAAATTGCGAGCCTAAACTTTCTGATCTAGGGCAGAAGATGTAAGGGTCGTATTTGTGGCTAAGTGTTTGAATCCTAATTAATGTGCTCTCAGGAACTTTGATGGTTCGACATCGTGAATGCTTTTCAGGGTCGATTTATTGAAATAGTGCGATTTTGCGTGTTTATGTCAGTCCATTTTATGTGAGCTACTTCACCACGTCTTGCGCCTGTATCGTATAATACTTGGAGATATGTTCCTAAGCGGTGACCTGCGCTATCAATAAAAAGCTTAAGTTCTTCAGCTGTCGGAATAAAAGCATCTTTCGGCTCATATTTAACCTCGGATAGGTTCCCAATAGATCTTCATTGTTTTAGTGTACGTGACATATGCTTTTACTGAATTGTACTTCTTGCTGGGCTTGTTTTTATCATTGTATTCAGGTTCGGTTGCCAAAATTGTCTCAACGCTGTCAGGGTTGTTAAGATTAGCGCCTTTTTGCTGAAAAATTCTAAGAATGTAGCATCTTTGTGCTATGGTTTTGTCGCTATTGCCCTTCTTCTTGCATCGCCATGCATACTCTATTAGCTCCTTCTTTCTCTCCCGCAACAGTCTTTATTTCTGTTGCAGACGTCAAATTTTTCGCTTCCCTAGCGCATATTTGGCGAGTATTAACTATGCTATTCAAGGGCTTTTAATTGCTTTGTTTCAATCATTTCAATTGTTTCAACAGCTATGCTTAGCCTTCAAAAGGTCGTTTGGATCTGAAAATCTTAGTCCGCAGTCTCTGCAGAGCCATCGTTGAATTTTGTCATCAAACCGAGTGTACGCATTGCCGTCTCGCCATTTTCTCTTAGAACCACATTGTGGACAAATAGGGATGGATCCAGCAGAGCTTTCTGCCAAATTAGGCTCAGCGTTATAAGTCGTATCTTTGCCTCCTAATTATGTGGTTGCCTTAGATTTTTGCTCTGCTAATCCAGTCATTCTCTTTCTTTCTTACCTATCGCTTAGTTATAGAGTCTGTTTCAGATGTTTTGGTGAAGAGTTTTTGGAGCTCTGAATGTTCTTGCATGAATGTTGTTAGTGCTTTTTCTGTGAAGCCAGGTATCTTTGGGAACGCGCCAAGTCCCCTGTCAAAGACAATGTATAGTGACTTGATGCCTTCTTTTGTTAGAGTCTTCGGCGAATTCTTTTGGAAGAGTTAAGGTGTATTGTGTTGACCGTCGCGTTTTCGCATTTGAATTATTTTGTGTTCGACGATTTTTGGTATGCTCATTCTTTCATCTCAGCAGTTAACTGGGATAATATTGGCAGATAATTATTTAAGCAAAGCTCCACTATATCCCAATAGGTTACTGAGATATGGCTAACCAGGCTAATTCAGAAACAGGCGAAATCCCAAAGACACAACTCATCCTATCCCATAATAGCCGAGCAAGGCCCAAAAACAGAATACGACCTATACAAGCAATTGCCAGAACTAAGCCATGGAACAATCCATTTCTGCCTCAACAAACTCACTCAAAGATGGCTCCATAACCTACACTAAAAACAATGACAGAAAAAAAGCAAACAAAAAAACTATACCATCTCACTTTCATTAGGAACAATAGCCCATGTTGCCAGTTCTCTTTATTGGCAAGACATGCAGTTAACCGATATTC
Organism: Candidatus Bathyarchaeota archaeon; assembly: GCA_963741295.1. GTDB lineage: Archaea > Thermoproteota > Bathyarchaeia > Bathyarchaeales > Bathycorpusculaceae > Bathycorpusculum. The sequence continues at coordinate 4,348 of CAVUHI010000013.1, read as the reverse complement.
AAATAGAGGAACACTGGAAACACTTCGATGAGGAAGAGCAAGAAGAAATTTTAGAGTTTCTATTCAGACAAGGAACACTTGCTCAAATATGCACTTTTTGAAGAAAGCAAGTGGCTTGTTGCCCACTATCCCGGGATTGGCAGATATTCCCAATCATTGCCCGCATAATTTGTTCTCATCCGCCCGAGGCTTACAAGAATCTGCTTATGGCGACTGCAGCTGGGAAGAAGCAACATAAATCGATTAATCGGCAGACGGACGAGGAAATACTGAGTGGTGAGAACTTAATTGATTTATTGCAGAATTCTTACCGACGAGAGTTTACGAGGCTTTTCTTTGAATTCATCGTTCTTATGAAACATCTTGGCAAATCAGTTGCTAATCCTAAATTGCGACGATTAGCCGAGGAAGAGCTAGAAGAACAACGGCGCGAACAAACGGATTAGAATTAGCCACACAGCTTTTTGGTAAAATAAACAAGAAGAAATAATTCAAATCGTGCTTTTTGAAATTCAAACGTTAGAAAAAAGATCAACAGCAGATGGAGTGGCGTGTTGTTGTTCTACCGACTAAGTCAGAAGTAAGAAGTTAACTGAAAGAAGAAGAAGACACAAAAAAAAATTTCGCTCTTCTTCTCTTACCGATAAAGACCGCACCTGTTCAGGGGTTAGTTGTGGGATAGTTTTTGGGGTAGTTTGAAGTGGCATGGTCTCGATCGAGTTCTGGTAGTAGTCGACGTTGATGAGGATTTCACTTCGACTACTACTTCTCTAACTAAACCGCTGAATTTTCAAACGATACCCCTGCAACAAGTTCAAAGGGAAACACGAAAACCGCCTCTCAGTCCTCTTTTCTTCGATGAAAGAACAACAACAACTGCAATTTTGGCGTGTTGTTGTTCTACCGATCAAATCAGAAGCGAACATTAACTGAAAGAAGAAGAAGAGCAATTGTTCAACCTTCTTCTTCTTTCAACAGTCAGAAGAACAACAACAACCATTTTTTCACTGTTGTTGTTCTACCAACCGATAGCCAACTTCCAGGAAACAACCGACAAAGTTAACCCTATTCAGAATGGAAAATTTAAAGGTGGCAAAGCTAATAAAAGTCCTCGAATGTTTTATGTGCAAGCTTAAAGAAACATTTCTCCAAAGCAATCATCTGAAATCATCAAAGGGTCAAGAAAGAATTTGCCGTTAGCCGAGACCAACCATTCGGAAATACTCTGGATTTTTCTATCTCAATTCAGAAAGCGGATATTTCGAAAAATATCTAAACTGATTAACCTTGTTCAGACTTGTCGCAGAAAAAGGTTTATTTATCTTGGAAAAAAATAAGGAATATTAAATGATATACTGAGCTATTTTTATCGTTATTAAGTTCAATAAAAAACTGACTAAGGATATTCTATTTGAAGAAGTCTTTGTTGCTACTGAAAAGCTGAAAGGATACCACGAATAAGTAAATTCCGAGGCGTTTTGAAGAGTTTAGAGCCAAAACGGTACTTTTCGTAGAGGTCTCAAATAGCTTGTTAAAGTTTTCAACTAGTTTTCAAGTGTCTTGGTGCCTGCACAAGAAGTTACATGAAAGGTATCTTTCAATTATTTATCATTGTTTTCTGGACCGTTATGATCAACCCGATTTTTACTGCAAAGAATTAATATTCTATACTCTAACATAAAGTGGGTGTCAATTTGATTGAAAACGAAGGAATGCGTCCAGTTCCAATTGCAGACATAACGGTAAGCAAGAGAAATGTTAGGACCATTGATACATACATTGATTTAGATAAGCTTGCACAGAGCATCGATGAAATTGGTGTTCAACAACCTGTAGTTGTTTTTCCAGTTCTTAATCAAGAGGGTAAATTCGAGCTAATAATTGGTCAAAGAAGGTTTCTTGCCTGTAAACAACTCAAGATGAAAACTATTCCGGCTATAGTTCTCAAGAAAGCAATGAATCCAGTCGACGCTATTTCTTATTCATTTATTAAGAACATACACAGATTTAGAATTAGATTACAGGGATAAAACAGATGTTGCACAATATTTACTTAAAGAATTGGGTAGCATAAAAGCGGTTGCAAAAAAGATCGGTGTATCGGAAATTACCGTTAGAAATTATTTAGGGTATGCAGCAGTTCCAGACCCAATTAAGAAGATGGTTGAAGAGGGGAAAACTTTCGAGACCTACTGCCGTCCGAATATCCAGCACAAATCCTGATGAAAAAAGAGCGATTGCAATAGCAAGAAAAGTCCAACAGAAACACCTAAAAGAAGAAACCCGTAATCGAATTATTCAATCGGCTATTGAAGATCCAAATTTGGATGCAGAGAAAGTGGTTTCTGAAGCAACGAAGCTTAAGTTTAGAACTATTACCTTAGATTTAACAAATGCTGCTGCAGAGGCTCTAGAAAAGAGCAAGTGAAAAATATGAACGAGAGAACCCGAAGAAATTGCGACAGAAGTCTTACTGACCTATTTGAAAACTGAAGGGTTTTATCAAATTAGTTGAGGTGCCAAAATGGATGAAGAAAGCGCATTGGCGCTAATATTTGGCAATACGAGGAGGCATAAACGTACTGTTGACTTACTCACACTTGCTCAATGTTTTAACTTCCTAAAAGGTATCTATGGCACTCAAGATGCGGTTGCAGAAAAAACAGGTTTATCTAGGGAAATGGTAAGAGAATTTCTTCAAATTCTCATCTTGCCCGACTACGTAATCGACTTAATTAAATCTCGAAAAATCGACCGAATTGATACAGCGTATAGACTATCAAAACTTGTTAAAAATGAACAAAAGCTGAAATCGGTTGTCAATCAACTTATTGGTCTTTCTACTCATGATTTTAGAGATGTAGTTAGCACGTTTAACGAAAATCCAGAGATGTCAGTCGACACAGCAGAAAAGACAATACTAAAACTAAAACCGCGTAATTTGCATTTTTTTGTTATTGATTTTGATGAAAAAGATTATCAAAAGTTAGTTTCAATGGCAAAAAGCAACATGAATTCACCAGCAGAATTACTGAAGCAAATTGTTGAACAATGGTTGAGCAATGTGGATGGAGAAGATGCCACGGCATGAGCACATGTCAAGAAGTACGCCAAAACATTAAGCGAATGAATCAATATGTTAATAGCTTTCCTTTTATCCAAAAAAGCCCAGCGGTCGAACTCTTATTTTCTAAATCAATAGCTTACATGCTGCATTTACCATTCTATAATTCTGAAAACAATAATCCAAGAATTAAGCAGAAAGTAGTATGGAACGGTCGAAATGAAGCGGCGCCAGAAAGTGCCCCCAACGGGGGGGCAGATACTCTAATTTCGCTAGAAATTTTGATATTTTAATTGAAGTTACGCAGATCCCAAAAAACGGGCATAGGCAATGGCATAAAGAATTTGGTCCTTGTTTAAGACATATGACGGAATATGCAACGAGAACAAGAAAACCGTTGGATAAGATATTTTTAATTTTGGTGGTCAAAAAAATTGAGTGCTGATACTTATAATTCATTAAGACAAAAAATAACAGAGGGTCTAAATGTTTTACCCTTGACTTTCAAGAATATCGAAACAATTACTGAAGTCTGTCATATGACAATTGGGATAAGGCATGTTGACATAAAAAATCTTTTTGACAGATTAGCAAGAAAAATAGAGGATATCAGTAATTTGAAAGCATATCAAAAAACATCCGATCAAATAATTTGTGATTGGCGGAAAGAATATCTCTCCCAAAATAAACTGCTCTTTATTGCTATCAAAGGTTACAAGCTACTTAAGTCTAAAAAAGATGGCACTGCCTTACTTCGGAGCTTCCTATATTGCCTCAGAACTTTATACGCAAAAAGATGTTAAAGCGTACTTCAATATCATAGGACAACCTCCTAACAGAACGGACGTTAGAAACGGTCTGCTAAATTTTGGATTTGCGTACGAAAGTGGTGTTCATACTGGAGACCCATTTCTTTCTATAGCAAACAAGAATGAAATAGAACCAATATTGAAAGAGATTATGAAGCATCTAAACGAGATTTAGAAAGACTAAATTATGCATTCACTGCTGCATAATCGTTTGACGTGAATGTTCGGCAATTCTTCATTACTCTCAAGTTTTTCCTGCAACCCTCGAAGTGTTAATTTCATTAACTTTTGTTTTGGGAAGTGCTTGGAGTTTTCCTCTAGCAACATTGCTTTCATGTAAAGGTCTCGATGATTTTCATACAACTCTTTCCATCTCGAAACTGAATTAAAAGGGCAGAAGAAACAACCACTTCGAGGAGGCATTGGGAAATCATATTTCAAAGACAAATAATGTCTGTGCAATCTGCCCGTGATA